>JBNMLJ010000005.1:0-103601 GCA_050874785.1 Lachnospira sp. | reverse complement strand
TCACAAAAGATGTATACTTAATTCTAATGAATTCTGTACTCATCTCGAAATTCTAAAAAGAATTTTCAAGGTTGTCTTTCTGTTCAGTTATCAAAGTTCATTGCTTTCAAACTCAGTATTTATCTGTGTTTAAGAAGCTTTCGCGTCGCTCATCTCTCGTGGCGACTTGATTATAATATCACTTGTTATTTACTTTGTCAACACTTTTTTACATTTTTTTGAATTTTATTTTAAATTGTTGTAAAAACAATTTAAAACTCATTCATTCTTCATATCAATGCTCTGATTGCAAACAATCAAGTCCATCAAGAACATTCAATAAAGATAATGTAAACTGCATTAACGCTTCTGGTTAAATATTAACCCTGTGAAGCTTTAAGTAAATAACCTTTCATAACCAGCTTAAGAAATCCCATAGAAAAAGCTCGCAACCATATGGTTGTGAGCTTGATCCTGCCAAGCGGAGAAAGAGGGATTTGAACCCTCGCGCCGGTTGCCCGACCTACACCCTTAGCAGGGGCGCCTCTTCAGCCTCTTGAGTATTTCTCCAGATTCCATATATAAACGATTATGAAATTATGCTTTGACGTACTCACGCGTCAATCGCATAGCTGATTATAGCAGAGCATATTATTGTTGTCAATACATTTTTTATTATTCTTTTCTATATTCTTTAATTGCTGTTTCGTATAAGTTATTTCCTTCACTGTCTATTACTACAACAACAGGGAAATTCTCAACCTCCAGCTCTCTTATTGCTTCTGTACCAAGGTCATCATATGCAATAACTGTTGATTTCTTAATACATTTGGAAAGAATAGCACCTGCTCCACCAACTGCTGCGAAATATACTGCTCCATTTCTTACAATTGCATCTATTACTGCCTTGCTTCTTTTACCTTTGCCTATCATTCCCTTAAGTCCAAGGTCTAAAAGGTCTGGTGCATATTTATCCATACGGCTTGAAGTTGTTGGACCTGCTGAACCTATTGGTCTTTGTTCTCTGGCTGGTGATGGTCCCATATAATATATTATGTTATTCTTCATATCTATTGGAAGCTGTTCTTTTCTTTCAAGAGCCTCTGCCATTCTCTTATGAGCTGCATCTCTTGCTGTATAGATAGTTCCTGTTATGTATACATAATCTCCCGATTTAAGACTTCTTGCATCTTCATCACTTATTGGTGCATTAATATATTTATCCATATTAATCCTCATTTCTGTTATATTAGTCTTTATATACGATGTAAGGCTCACAATGTCAAAGTATGTCTATGCCTGCACAATAAATACTTTTGATTTTAAATGTGCCTTACATTATTATCTTACATTTTAAACTTGTTTAACATATATTATTCTGCCTTTTAGACTTGTCTTACATTTATTATTCCGCCTTTTAGACGTACCTGATATCTATTATCTTGCCTTTTAAACTTGTCTTACATCTATTATTCTGCCTTTTATATGCGCCTTACATCTATTATTTTGTTCTATTATCTATTATATTACCCTATGAGCGTGTCTGTTGACGTGACAGCACATATTAACTGCTACTGGAAGACCAGCTATATGTGTTGGGTATGTTTCTATATTTATGGCAAGCGCTGTCTGTGTGCCGCCAAGTCCACCTGGTCCTATTCCTAACTTGTTAATCTTTTCAAGCATTTCTTTCTCAAGTTCATTGACATATGGTACTGGTGAAGGTTCTTCTACATTTCTTGTAAGTGCTTTCTTTGCAAGGAGTGCGCACTGTTCAAATGTACCACCAATTCCAACTCCTACTACCATAGGTGGACAAGCGTTAGGACCTGCATCTTTTACTGCTGTTAATATAGCTTCCTTAACGCCTTCTATTCCGTCAGCGGGCTTTAACATAAATACCCTGCTCATATTCTCGCTTCCAAAGCCTTTAGGTGCAACAGTTATATCTACCTTATCACCTTCTACGATATTGTAATGAATAACTGCTGGTGTGTTGTCTTTGGTATTCTCCCTTATGATAGGGTCTGATACTACGGACTTTCTTAAATATCCGTCAACATAACCCTGACGCACTCCCTCGTTAATGGCATCTGTTATATTGCCATTAGTAAAATGTACTTCCTGTCCGACATTTATAAATATAACTGCCATTCCTGTATCCTGACATATAGGAATCATATCATTGCCTGCTATATCAAGGTTCTCATTGAGCTGGTTAAGAACCTTCCTGCCTAATGGTGATTCTTCTGTGGCAACTGCATTTTTAAATACCCTTTTCATATCATCTGTCAAAAAATGATTGGCTTCTATACACATTTCTTTAATGTTCTGTGTGATTATATCCACATTTAACTCTCTCATATCCACATTCTCCTCTTAATAATTGGTCTGAATAGGCAAAAGCCACCAATTGTAATTGTATACAACTGATGGCTCTTAATTATAATTAATATTATTTATAACTTTATTGTAAAAATTATATTTTATAGTAATTATTATTTATAATTATATTATTGCTGCTGGTCTTTTTCTGCCGTGTCTAGTAATCTGTCAATTGACTTATCCTGTGTGTCCACAGCATCTGTTTGTGTATCTGTTGTACTATTTTCTTCAGAATAACCATTTTCATCATCACTGGCTTCACTGCCATTCTCGTCAGATGGGTTCTTTCTTACTTTGGAAACTGTAGCAACCTTTACACCTTCATCAAGATTAATAAGCTTAACTCCTGATGTTATTCTTCCTAATGTAGATATATCCCTGCATGCAAGCCTGATTATAATTCCCTCAGTTGTAATAAGCATTACTTCTCTTGTATCGTCTACAGCCTTAGCACCTATAACATTACCGGTCTTTTCTGTTATCTTGTAACATTTAACACCCTTGCCGCCACGATGCTGTACTGCATACTCATTAATATCAGTCTTCTTACCCATACCATTCTCAGATACGATAAGCATAGTATTACCCTGATTATTAAGCTGTACTCCTACTACTTCGTCTGTATCCATAAGATTCATACCTATGACACCCATAGCTGACCTTCCTGTAGGTCTTACGTCTGTTGCCTTAAATCTTATGCACATACCAAGTTTAGTTACCATCATAACTTCTGTTGTATCATCAGTAAGTTTAACTTCAATAAGCTCATCATCATCTCTTAAAGTCATTGCCTGAATTCCATTCTTTCTTATGTTGGCAAATTCTTTGCAAGGTGTCTTCTTAACTATACCATTTTTAGTCGCCATAAACAGATAATCGTCATCTTTAATATCTTCTACCTTAACTGGAACTACTGCTGTTATTGTTTCTTGTGGTGCAAGCTGTAACAGGTTGATTATTGCTGTTCCTCTTGAGGTTCTTCCTGCTTCTGGGATTTCATAAGCCTTCAGCTTATAAGCTCTTCCTGTATTAGTGAAAAATGTGAGTACATGATGCGATGTTGTCATAAACAAATCTTCAATGTAATCCTCTTCAAGAGTCTGCATACCTTTAATTCCCTTACCACCTCTGTGCTGGCTCTTGAAATTATCAGGTGTCATTCTCTTTACATATCCCATATTAGTACGGGCTATAACACAAGGCTCATCTGGAATAAGATCCTCCATAGATATATCATACTCATCAAATCCTATAGATGTTCTTCTGTCATCTCCGTATTTGTCTGCTATTAATGATATTTCTGTCTTAATAACTGTAAGAAGCTTATTCTTATCAGCAAGAATTGCCTTATACTCATCAATCTTCTTCTGTAATTCAGCAAGCTCTGCTTCTATCTTGCTTCTTTCCAGACCTGTAAGAGCTCGAAGTCTCATATCTACGATAGCCTGTGACTGTGCCTCTGTAAGATTAAACTCTTTCATCAGGCTCTCTTTGGCTGTCTGGACATTTTCCGAACCTCTGATTATTGAGATTACTCTGTCGATATTATCAAGCGCAATTATTAAGCCCTCTAATATGTGAGCTCTTTCCTCAGCTTTGTTAAGGTCGTATTTGGTTCTTCTTGTAACAACATCTTCCTGATGCATAAGGTAATACTTAAGCATTTCGTAAAGATTAAGCACCTTAGGCTGATTATCTACTAAAGCAAGCATAATAACACCAAATGTATCCTGAAGCTGGGTATGCTTATATAACTGGTTAAGAATTATATTAGGATTAACATCTCTTCTTAACTCTATGGCTATTCTCATACCCTCTCTGTCTGACTCATCTCTTAAATCTGTGATTCCGTCAATTCTCTTATCTCTTACAAGCTCAGCAATCTTCTCAATAAGTCTTGCCTTATTAACCATATATGGAAGCTCTGTAACAACAATTCTGTTCTTTCCATTAGCCATAGGCTCAATATTAGTAACAGCTCTTACCTTAATCTTGGCTCTTCCTGTCCTATAAGCTTCCTCTATTGCTGTCTTTCCTATAATAGTTCCACCAGTTGGGAAATCAGGACCTTTGACAATCTCTAATATCTCCTCTAGTGAAGTTTCTCTGTCATTCTCTATCTTGTTATCAATTATCTTAACAACTGCACCTATTACTTCCCTTAAGTTATGTGGTGGAATGTTAGTAGCCATACCGACAGCTATACCTGATGTTCCATTAACCAGAAGATTAGGATATCTTGATGGAAGAACTGTAGGTTCCTTTTCTGTCTCATCAAAGTTAGGTATAAAATCTACTGTGTCTTTGTTAAGGTCTGCTGTCATCTCCATGGATATTCTGCTAAGTCTGGCTTCTGTGTATCGCATAGCAGCAGCTCCATCTCCATCGACAGAACCAAAGTTACCATGTCCATCAACGAGCGGATATCTTGTATTAAAATCCTGTGCAAGCTTTACAAGTGCTCCGTATATAGATGAATCACCATGTGGGTGATATTTACCCATTGTATCACCTACGATACGGGCACACTTTCTATGTGGCTTATCAGGACCATTATTAAGTTCAACCATAGAATATAATATTCTTCTTTGAACTGGCTTAAGACCATCTCTTACATCAGGCAATGCTCTGGAAGCAATAACGCTCATAGCATAGTCTATGTAATAATCCTTCATAGTCTTTTGCATATCTACTTCTTGGACTTTATCAAAGATATGTTCATCCATTAATATATTTCCTTTCTCTTACATATAGTATAATTGTTATACTATATATTAATTATTATTGTCATAATTCTTATAGTATCTGTTATCCGATTATCATATGTTCAGTTCTTAACATAGCTGTTATTTTGTTATTATATGTTAAGTTCTTAATGTACCTGTTATCTGATTATTATATATCAAGATTCTTAACGTATTTGGCATTAGTTTCTATAAATTCTCGTCTTGGTTCTACCTTATCACCCATAAGTGTAGAGAATGTTACATCAAGGTCTGCCTCATCGTCCTCTTTCATATCTACTCTTAATAATATTCGCTTATGAGGGTCCATAGTTGTATCCCAGAGCTGTTCTGCATCCATTTCACCTAATCCTTTATAACGCTGAACCTTGTTATTCTGGTCTCGTCCGATTTCAAGCATAATATTATTAAGTTCTTCATCACTGTAGGCATACCATACCTTCTTGTTCTTCTCAACCTTGTAAAGTGGTGGCTGCGCAAGGTATACATGTCCCTGTCTTATAAGCTCTGGCATAAATCTGTAGAAGAAAGTAAGAAGCAGTGTTGCAATATGAGCGCCATCAACATCGGCATCTGTCATAATAATAATCTTATGATATCTTAACTTGCTTATATCAAAATCCTCGTGTATGCCTGTACCAAAGGCTGTTATCATAGCCTTTATCTCTTCATTGCCTAATATTCTGTCAAGTCTTGCCTTCTCAACATTTAAAATCTTACCTCTAAGTGGAAGGATTGCCTGTGTTGCACGGCTTCTTGCTGTCTTAGCTGAACCTCCGGCTGAATCTCCCTCAACAATGTATATCTCACAGTTCTCAGGATTCTTATCTGTACAATCTGCAAGCTTTCCTGGAAGTGAGGTACTCTCAAGAGCTGTCTTTCTTCTTGTTAAATCCCTTGCTTTTCTTGCAGCCTCCCTTGCTCTTTGTGCAAGAAGTGACTTCTCACATATAGACTTGGCTACTGATGGATTCTGCTCTAAGAATATGCCAAGCTGCTCTGAAACAATGCTGTCAACTGCACTTCTTGCTATAGTATTACCAAGCTTCTGCTTAGTCTGTCCTTCAAACTGAGGGTCTTCAATCTTTACACTTACAATTGCTGTAAGTCCTTCTCTTATATCATCACCAGAAAGGCTCTGGTCGCTATCTTTTAATATCTTATTCTTTCTTGCATAATCGTTAAAGGTCTTAGTCATAGCATTTCTGAAACCAGCAAGATGTGTACCGCCCTCAGGTGTCTTTATATTATTAACAAATGTATCTACGACCTCATTAAAGCCATCATTATGCTGGAATGCTACCTCAACCTGTACGTTATCCTTAACACCCTCACAGTATATAACCTGACTATAAAGAGGTTCTTTGCTCTTATTGATGTACTCAACAAATTCCTTGATACCACCCTCGTAATGGAAAGTTTCTTCCTGTTCAATACCTTCTCTTAAGTCTGTAAGAACAATCTTAATTCCCTTAGTGAGGAATGCCATTTCTCTTAATCTGTGCTTTAATACGTCATATTCAAATATTGTTGTTTCCTGAAAGATTTCTTTATCAGGTAAAAATGTAACCTTTGTTCCTGTCTGTTCTACTGGACAGTCACCAACAACTCTTAAATCGAAGCATACATTGCCTCTTTCATAGCGCTGTTCATATATATGTCCATTTCTCTTAACTTCAACTTCCATCCATTCTGACAATGCGTTTACTACTGATGCACCAACGCCGTGAAGACCACCTGATACCTTGTAGCCTCCACCTCCGAATTTACCACCGGCATGAAGCATTGTGTATACAACTTCAATGGCAGGCTTTCCTGTTTCGTGGTTGA
Source organism: Lachnospira sp. (assembly GCA_050874785.1). GTDB lineage: Bacteria > Bacillota > Clostridia > Lachnospirales > Lachnospiraceae > Lachnospira. Next base: position 96,663 of record JBNMLJ010000005.1, on the reverse strand, counting down.
TATCTACAGGTACTCCTCTACCATTATCTGTAACTGTTATTGAATTATCTTTATTGATATATACCTTAATAACATTACAGTATCCTGCAAGTGCCTCATCTACCGCATTATCTACTATTTCATAAACAAGATGGTGTAATCCTCTTGCAGATGTACTTCCTATGTACATACCAGGTCTTTTTCTAACAGCTTCAAGACCCTTTAATATCTGAATCTGATCTCCACCATAATTCTGCTCTGCCATATTACCTCATTTCTGCGGCCTCATCGCCGCACATTATGTGACTTACTTTTCCATTAGTTACTTTAAATACTTTATTAATATTAATTCTATTATTAATAAACTCGTCCAATCCTGTACAGGTGACTATCGTCTGTATATCTCCTATGCTGTTAAGCAGAAAATTCTGCCTGTTACTGTCTAACTCAGACAATACATCATCAAGCAATAATATAGGTTTGTCCTTAATAATCTTCTTGACAAGCTCTATCTCTGATAACTTAAGTGATAAAGCTGCTGTACGCTGTTGTCCCTGAGAACCATATTTTCTTACATCATTTCCGTTGATGCTAAATACAAGGTCATCTTTGTGTGGCCCCGCGCAGGAACATTTATACTTAATATCCCTCTCCCGGTACTCTGATAAAACACTGCCTAATTCATCTTCATTGACAAATGGCACATACTCCACAACAAGCTTTTCACTTCCACCTGTAAGCTTTGAATGTATTTCGCTAATAATCAGATTAAGTTCCTTTATGAACTCTTTTCTGCCTTCTATGATACATTTACCGTATCGCTCAAACTGCATATCCCATATATCAAGTGTGCTTCTTATCTCCTCTGACGGATTAAATGCCAGCTCTTTTAATAATTTGTTGCGCTGTCCAAGCACCTTATTAAAATTGACCAGATTACTAAGATATATTTTATTGAGCTGGCTTAACTCCATATCCATAAACCGTCTTCTTTCAGATGGTCCATCTTTAATGATGTTAAGATCCTCTGGCGAAAAAAGCACAACATTAATTATACCAAATAAATCAACAGCCTTCTTTATAGGTATTCCATTCACGGCTATGCCCTTGGGCTTATTGCTCTTTAAGTGCATATCAATACGGTAACTTATATCATTCTTAATTACATTAGCTTTAATATGTGATTCAGACTCTCCGAATTTAACTATATCTTTATCTTTGCTTCCCCTGTGTGACTTGGAAGTAGCACAGAAATATATAGATTCTAAAATATTAGTCTTACCCTGCGCGTTATCGCCATATATAATATTGACATTTTTATCAAAATTCATATTTAAAATATCATAATTACGGTAATTTTTTAAATCAAGAGACTCTATTATCACAATTACACCTGCTGTTATTAATTATTTTTAATGAGAAGCTCGTTGCCCTCAAATTCTACTATCTCACCACCAACAAGCTTTTTGCCTCTCTGTGTCTCTACCTTTCCATTCACTTTAACAAGTCCGTCCTGAATGACTATCTTGGCTTCAACACCAGATTCAACAAAGCCTGCGGCTTTAATTGCCTGTCCTAATTTGATGAATTCATCACCATTTCTGATTGTTATTTCTTCCATAATACGCTCCATTCCTATTATTATAATACCATTAAGCTGTAAAGTTTACTGGAAGTATTAAATATATATAAGACTGTTCTTTATCTCTTATAAAGCAAGGTGCTTTAGGATTAACAAGATAAATATCAACTGTCTCATCATCAATAACTCTTAAAGCATCTAAGAGGAACTTAGGATTAAAACCAATCATTAAATCCTTACCCTCTTTCTCAATATCAATATCTTCGTTAAGAGTACCGATTGCCGAATTAACATTAACCTCTAAAGAGCCATCTGTGATATTAATGATAATAGGCTTCTTCTCTCCTTCTTTAATAAGCAGATTAGCTCTATCTATTGAATCAATAAATTCTTTCTTATTGATAACAACCTTAGTACCATAATCACTTGAAAGCATCTGGTTAATCTTAAAATATTCGCCTTCAATAAGACGTGAAACAACAGTTGTATTATCGAATTCAAACAGAATGTGATTATTAGTAAAGTATACATTTACCATATTTTCTGCATCAGTAGATAATATCTTGCTGATTTCCTGTAAAGTCTTACCAGGAACAACAACCTTAACATCATCAGCACGTCCTTCAAGATTAACATTTCTTATAGCTATACGATGTCCATCAAGACCAACAACCTTAAGTACATTGTCCGATACCTCAAAAAGTTCACCTGTCATCATCTTATTATTGTCATTAGGTGCAGTAGAGAAAATAGTCTGATTAATTACTTCTCTTAAATTAAACTGGGAAATAGTTATCATTTTGTCTTTCTCTATTATAGGTAAATAAGAAAAATCATCTCCTGATTTACCAGCAATATTAAATTTACTCTTTTCACAGGTAATTAAAGAAGTATAGTTAACATCAGTTGTAATAGTTATTTCGCTGTCTGGAAGCTTTCTTACAATTTCAGAGAAAAGCTTAGCATCAATAGCAACTTTACCTTTTTCAATAATCTCACCTTCAACGATTGTCTCTATGCCAAGTTCCATATCATTACCGGTAAATTTAATTACGTTAGTAGTAGCATCAATAAGAATACATTCAAGAATGTTCATAGTTGTTCTTGTAGGAACAGCTTTCATTACAATACCAACTGCCTTATTCAAATCACTCTTAGAAAATACAAGTTTCATAATTGTTCAAAACTCCTTTCGGTGCCGTAAAGTTAATAACAGGCACATATATAAATATATATAATTCAGTAGTAGTTATAGTAGGGGGTGTGAATATGTTAAAAAGTCATACAAACCCAGTAAATATCAGTGTTACACCATTGGATAACCCAGTTATCAGTAACTGTATTGTGTGTTAAAAACAATCAAAAAATGTTGATAAAAAAAATTTCAAAAATCTTGAAAAAAAGTTATTAAATTTAATCAACATAAAAAGCACAGGCTATAAACAACATATTAATAATTATGTGTGGATAAATCCACAATCTGTTGATAACTTTGTGGATAACTGTGTAAATACAGGTGTACAACTGTTAATAACTCATGAAGGATTTATCTTTTTAATGATAATATCTATGGTATTGCGCATTGAATCATTCTTGACAACTTCCTGAGCTATCTTTTCAGCTCCGTGGATAACTGTTGTATGGTCACGGTTACCGAGCGCCTTACCAACTGCCTGAAGTGGAGCTGTAGTCATCTGACGGCACAGATACATAGCAATCTGGCGTGGGTGAACAATGTCAGCCGTACGCTTAGATGATAAAAGGTCGTCATACTTGACATTAAAATGGTCTGCAACCGTCTGGATAATAAGCTCAGGGGTTATCTCTTTCTTAGCATCTGGTGAGATAAGATCTTTTAATGTCTGTTCTGCAAATTCTACAGTTATAGGTGTATGCGAAAGCTTAGAAAAGGCTGAAAGCTTAGTTAATGCACCTTCAAGCTCCCTGATACTGGATTTAATATGGGTAGCTACATAGTCAGAAACTTCATATGGAATATCGAGTCCTGAAATCTCTGCTTTCCTATTAATAATAGCCATCTTAGTTTCATATGTAGGAATCTGTATATCTACAGGAAGTCCCATTTCAAATCGTGTTCTTAATCTTTCAGAGAGAGTTTCCATTTCTTTAGGAGGCTTATCAGAAGATATAACAATCTGCTTGCCGTCCTGATAAAGAGAATTGAATGTATGGAAGAACTCCTCCTGAGTAGATTCCTTACCTATAATAAACTGTATATCATCAATAAGAAGAACATCTATATTACGGTAACGGTTTCTGAATGCAGCGTTGCCCTTTTCTGCGTTCTCTTTATTACGGATTGCATCGATAAGTTCGTTAGTAAATGTCTCACTGGTTACATACAATACCTTCTTGGAAGGATTGTTCTCTATTATAAAATGTGCTATTGCCTGCATAAGATGAGTCTTACCAAGTCCAACACCTCCATATATAAACAGAGGGTTATATACTTCACCCGGCGATTCAGCAACAGCTAAAGATGCCGCATGGGCAAGGTTATTGTTATTACCTACTACGAATGTTTCAAATGTGTAGTTAGGATTAAGATTAAGAGAAATATTCTTATTAGAAGAACTCTCCTGAGCTGTCTTCTTAGCAGTTTCTTCATTTAAAGTATCTTCTGAAATAATTCTTAATTTGTAATCCTTTTTCATAATCTCACTTATTGTTACTTCGAGAAATTTAAGATATCTTTTTTCAACATAGTTAGCAGACATCTGGGTGTCTGAAAGAAGGGTTATTTCATTATCGTTCACTGAAATAACCTGAAGTGGTTTAATAAATGTTGTAAAAGAAAGGTTCTGTATATCACATTCGTTCTTAAAGGTGTTAAGAATTAAATCCCAGTTTTTAATAATTTCGTCCATATTATTCGCCTTTCTGGCAGTATTAGAATGATTACAACATTCCTTTATAATCATAAAGCATTTAAGTGTTTTTTTCAACAAAATTGTGGATAACTTTTCAAAAATAAGGTATTATAAACTTGCTGTGTATAAGTTTATGCAGATGAAAAATGTCGAAAATACGCAATTTATCAAGAATTTCACAGAGTTAACCACAATATACATGAAAGTTATGCACAAGTTTTGCACAATGTGTTGATAACTCGGTATAAGCTGTTGATATCTGTGCATAAATCCACATAATTAAAAAAACGTCAAAAAAAGTTATCTTTTGCTTGACTTTGCTATATATTGCGAATATAATTAGAACGATGTTTTAAAAAAAGTGCTTAAGCACATTGAAACTTGAAGAATATTCTTACCATATATAATAATGGTAGTGAAGGAGGTGCATAGATTATGAAGATGACATTTCAGCCTAAGACAAGACAGAGATCTAAGGTTCACGGTTTTAGATCAAGAATGAGTACTCCAGGTGGAAGAAAAGTTTTAGCAGCAAGAAGAGCAAAGGGAAGAAAGAGACTTTCAGCTTAATTGATTTTACAGCAGATGAGTACGTCAGTATTCATCTGCTTTTTTCTTATTTATTTTTGCTATATTTATATTTAGTATTACATTTTATTATTACAATTTAATTAGTATTTAATTTAAACGAATAATTATATGGTGGAGTGTTTATGAAGTACAAAGATTTTGAAACATTAAAGAAAAATGAAGATTTCAGAAAGGTATACAATAAAAGAAACTCTTATGCAAACAGAGAGTTAATTATGTATATCAGTAAGAACGGAACGGATACGAAAAGACTCGGTGTATCTGTGAGCAAGAAAGTCGGGAATAGTATTGTCCGACACAGACTGGCCAGATTAGTAAGAGAAGCTTTCAGGCTTAATACTAATCATATACCCGATGGCATAGATGTAGTAGTTGTTGTCAAGGCTGGTCTTAAAGACAAGGGTTATACAGAAACTTGTAAATCAATGATTCATCTTTTAAAGCTTCATAATATGTATAGGTAGATTATAATGGGAAAGAAGATAGTTATTAAACTGATTAGATTTTATAAAATGGCGCTGTCGCCTTATAAAGGAAGAAGTTACTGTAATTATGTTCCTTCGTGTTCCCAGTATGCAATAGAAGCTATAGATATGTATGGAGTAATATTAGGTGGATGGTTGGCATTTAAAAGAATATTAAGATGTAATCCTTTTCATAAGGGAGGATTTGATCCTGTACCTATTGGTAAATATAAAAGAAAAAGATTACATTAATAACCAGGAGGTTTGATTTGTTTAATGCAATTATTATGCCAATAGCTAGGGTGTTAGGTTATATACTTAACCTTTTGTTTGAAGCTTTAAGCTTTTTACACATTGGAAATGTAGCTGTTGCAATCGTATTATTTACAATTATTGTTAAGCTTTGTATGCTTCCACTTAGTATCAAACAGCAGAAGCTCACTAAGCTTAATGCAGTAATGAGTCCTGAACTAAAGGCAATTAATGCTAAATATAAGGATAAAAGAGATGATCAGAATGCAATGATTAAGATGCAGGAAGAAACTAAGGCCGTATATGAAAAGTATGGTGTTTCACAGATGGGTGGATGTATACAGATGCTCATACAGATGCCTATACTTTTTGCTTTATATCAGGTATTCAGATTTATCCCTCTTTATATTTCACAGTTAAAGAACTTATTCATAGCATTTCTTACAGACAACGGTGGAATTATGGCTGTTGATGGTTATGCAGATACTATGAAGCAGTTCGGTGAGAATATAGACTGGACTAATGTTAATACAGCAATCACAGAAATTAATAAGTTCAGCGCTGATAAGTGGGAAGCTTTAAGAAATGCTTTCCCTGCATTTAGCGATACAATAGCTAACAGCCATGTAAGTCTTGAGCATATGAATACATTTTTAGGTATTAATATGTCACAGGAACCAGGATTTGGATTCACACTTGCAATCCTTATACCTATCCTTGCAGGTGTAACACAGTTCATAAGTGTAAAGGTTGCACAGTCTGGACAGAATACAGAAGTTGATGAGGATAACCCAATGGCAGCATCAATGAAGATGACAATGTACATTATGCCATTGATGTCAGCATTTATCGCAATTTCAGTACCAGCAGGTCTTGGTCTTTACTGGATAGCTACAGCAGTTGTTCAGACAATTATTACTGTATTCATCAATCGTTACTATGACAAGCTTGGTGCGGACGAGATTGTAAAACGTAATGTAGAAAAGCGTAATAAGAAGCGTGCGAAGAAGGGTCTTCCACCAGAAAAGATAGCTAAAAATGCTACAACAAGCACTAAGAATATGTCTGCCAGCAGAGAAAAGGCTGTAAAGTCTTTAGAGCAGATTAAGGCTGAGAATGAAAAGAAGGTTCAGGAAATAAAAGAATCATCTAAGTATTATAAGACAGCTAAGCCAGGAAGCCTTGCAGAAAAGGCGGGAATGGTTGCCAAGTATAACGAGAAGAATACTAAGAGCGGCAGCAAGAAGAATTAGTGCATACAGAGCTGATTAAAGAAGTAACAGACAATATTTTATAATTAGACAGTGAGGGCAAAACAATGGAATATATTGAAGTTACAGGTAAGACAATAGATGATGCGCTTACTAATGCGTGTCTTAAGCTTGAAACAACAAGCGATAACATTGAATATGAAGTTATAGAAAAAGGAAGCAACGGTTTATTTGGTATCTTTAATTCAAAGCCAACTAAGATTAAGGCAAGAGTTAAGGCTGGTGTAAGTTCAGTTGATGATGAATTCAGCAAGTTAGAAGCTAAACAAAAGAAGTCAATTGATGACACAATCAAGAGTGAAGTTAAGGCTGAACCTAAGAAAGAAGCTGTTAAAGAGACTGCAAAGCCTGTTAAGACAGAGGCAGCTCCTAAGGCTGAGGCTTCACAGGTAAGTGCCACACAGGCAGTTAATGCTGTTGAAGATGATTTAGCTGTAAAGGCTAACAACAATGAACCAAGACCAGTATTATCCAACGAAGAAATTGAATCAAGAATAAGAACTTTCCTTGGTGATATGTTCAGTGCGATGGATATTCCTGTTGAAGTAAATATAACATTTGATACGGAAGAAGAATGTGTCAATGTTGAACTTCTTGGTGAGAATATGGGACTTCTTATCGGTAAGAGAGGACAGACACTTGACTCAATCCAGTATCTTACAAGCCTTGTACTTAATAAGGGCAAAGAAAAGTATGTAAGAATCAAGGTTGATACAGAGAATTACAGACAGAGAAGAAAAGATACTCTTGAATCACTTGCAAAGAATATTGCATACAAGGTTAAGAGAAGCAGACGTTCAGTTGCTCTTGAGCCAATGAACCCATATGAGAGAAGAATAATTCACTCAGCATTACAGGGTGATAAGTTCGTATCTACAAAGAGTGAAGGTGAAGAACCATTCAGACACGTTGTTGTATATCTTGACAGAGAAAAGGCTGGTAATAACAGATACTCTGATAACAGATATTCAGAGCGCAGACACTCAGATAACAACAGATATTCAAGATAATATATTTTATTTTAAAGATTGCTGTGGTATTATTACAACAGCAATCTTTATTTTTAAATAACAGGAGAAGGGAATATGTAATTATGGAGCAGACAATAGCGGCAATATCGACAAGCACAATGTCTAGTGGCGGAATAAGCATAGTAAGAATAAGCGGAGAAAATGCAATAAAGGTAGCAGATACAGTATTTAAAGCTAAGAATAATAAAAAGTTATCAGAAGCAGACAGCCACACAATTCACTATGGCGTTATAAAAGATGGTGATGAGGTAATTGATGAGGTGCTTGTATCAGTAATGAAAGCTCCTAATACATACACGAGAGAAGATGTAATAGAGATTAACTGTCACGGAGGAATACTTGTCACAAGAAAAGTATTGGATACAGTGCTAAAGAATGGTGCAAGACCTGCTGAGCCGGGGGAGTTCACTAAGAGAGCATTTCTTAATGGACGAATTGATTTATCACAGGCGGAAGCTGTTATAGATATTATTAATGCAAGAAATGATTATGCACTTAAGTCATCAGTTAATCAGCTTGGTGGAAGATTATCAGAAAAAATCACAGCAATCAGGGAAGTAATACTTGATAATGTAGCTTTTATTGAGTCTGCTCTGGATGATCCGGAACATTTTGATATTAATGATAATGTTGATAAAATGACAAAAGATGTGGATAACTGTGTGGATAAGGTTGATAAATTGTTGAAAACTTCTGACAATGGCCGTATTATGCGGGATGGAATCAGGACAGTAATATTGGGGAAAACTAATGCAGGAAAGTCAAGCCTGTTAAACGCGCTTGCAAAAGAAGAGCGTGCGATAGTTACAGATATAGAGGGAACAACAAGAGATGTTCTTGAAGAACAGATTAATCTGTCAGGAATTACGCTTAATCTTATTGATACAGCGGGAATAAGAAAGACAGATGATTATGTGGAGAATATTGGCGTTAATAAAGCTAAGAAATATGCCGCAGAGGCGGACCTGATTATATTTGTTATAGATGCTTCAAGACCTCTTGATAATAATGATTATGAGATTATGGATCTTATTATGAATAAAAAGGTACTCGTATTATTGAATAAATCGGACATTGAAGCGGTGGTAACTAAAGAAGATATATTAAAGCATCTGTCGTGCAATGTAATATCTGTTTCAGCTAAAGAAGAGACAGGTATTGATGATTTAGAAAATGAAATTAAAAATATGTTCTTTAACGGCGAAATAGAGACGAACGAGGAAATATACATAACTAATCTAAGACACAAGAATCTTTTAAGAGAGGCATTAGAAAGCCTTAAGCTTGTTAAAGCTGGAATAGAAGCAGGGGTAAGTGAGGATTTTCTTACTATTGATATGATGAATGCTTATGAGAAGCTTGGACTTATCATTGGAGAGGAAGTCGAGGACGACCTTGCTGACAGGATATTTGAGAAGTTCTGTATGGGTAAATAAATTAAGATATGAATAATGTAATAGAAGTTACATAGAAAGGTTAAGGTTATGCCTAATATTAAAGAAACTTATGATGTAATAGTGGTCGGTGCGGGACACGCAGGCTGCGAAGCGGCTCTTGCAAGTGCCAGACTTGGACTTGAAACAATTATATTTACTGTCAGTGTTGAGAGCATTGCAATGATGCCTTGTAATCCTAATATTGGAGGAAGTTCCAAAGGACATCTTGTAAGGGAGATAGACGCTCTCGGTGGTGAGATGGGTAAGAATATAGATGCAACATTTATTCAGTCAAAAATGCTTAATGCCTCAAAAGGCCCAGCGGTTCACTCATTAAGAGCGCAGGCAGATAAGGCTGATTATAGCAGACGAATGAGATGTGTGCTTGAGAATACAGACCATCTTCATATAAAGCAGGCAGAGGTGTCTGAGATAATAGTTGAGGACGGCGTTATAAAGGGCGTTAAGACCGTGTCTGGGGCTGTATATGAGGCTAAATCAGTTGTATTATGTACAGGTGTATATCTTAAGGCAAGATGTATATACGGCGATGTAAGCTACCATACAGGCCCTAACGGACTTCAGGCGGCTAACCATTTAACAGACTCACTTATTAAAAATGGAATTGAGATAAGAAGATTTAAGACAGGTACACCAGCAAGAGTTGACAAGCGTTCAGTCGATTTCAGCAAGATGACGGAACAATTTGGCGATAAGAGAGTAGTTCCATTTTCATTTGAAACAGACCCAGAGTCAGTTCAGAAGGAACAGGTAAGCTGCTGGCTTACTTACACTAATGAGGAGACTCATAAGATAATAAAGGATAACATTGACCGTTCCCCTCTCTATTCAGGAGATATACAGGGAACAGGACCTAGATACTGTCCATCAATTGAAGACAAGGTAGTAAGATTTGCTGATAAGGACAGACATCAGGTATTCATTGAGCCAGAAGGCTTATACACTAATGAAATGTATCTTGGTGGAATGAGCAGTTCAATGCCTGAGGACGTCCAGTATGCTATGTATAGAACTGTACCAGGCCTTGAAAATGTAAGAATTGTCCGTAATGCTTATGCGATTGAATATGACTGTATAAGCGCAATACAGCTCAAATCTTCACTTGAATTCAAGAAGATTAAAGGTTTATTTGCGGGCGGACAGTTTAATGGAAGTTCAGGTTATGAGGAAGCTGCGGCACAGGGTATAATAGCTGGTATTAATGCCGTATTATATGTTAAGGGAAAAGAGCCTCTTATACTTGACCGTTCAGAAAGTTATATAGGTGTGCTTATAGATGACCTTGTAACTAAGGAATCATTTGAGCCATACAGAATGATGACTTCAAGAGCAGAATATAGGCTTATATTAAGACAGGACAATGCTGATATAAGACTTAGCAAATATGGTTATGAAGTTGGACTTATATCTAAGGAAAGATATGATAAGCTTCAGTTAAAGATTAAGCTTATAGATGAGGAAATTGAGAGAGTAAAGGCTGTTAATATTGGAACAGGAAGTAAAGTTCAGGAGCTTTTAAGAGAAAATGGAAGCACAGAGCTTTTAACAGGTGTTACTCTTGCAGAATTAATTAAAAGACCAGAGCTTTCTTATGAAGTGCTTGCACCAATTGATAAAGACCGTCCAGAGCTTCCTTGGGACGTTAAGGAGCAGGTTAATATCAATCTTAAGTATGAAGGCTATATAAGCCGCCAGATGCGTCAGGTAGAGCATTTTAAGAAGCTTGAGAAGAAGATAATACCAGACGGACTTGATTATTATGCGATAAATGGATTGAGAAAAGAAGCTATGCAGAAGCTTGATAAGTTTAATCCAAGGTCAATAGGACAGGCATCAAGAATATCTGGTGTATCACCAGCGGATATATCGGTGCTTCTTGTGTATCTTGAGAGTTATAGAAGAAATAATAATTAATATATATTATATAGTGAAAAATGTTTGTGTATTAGAGGAGAAATTATGCCAAGTGCTATATTTAAAAGAAATTTAGAGAGCATAAATGTAGAACTGTCGAATAAACAGCTTGAACAGCTTGATAAGTATTATGAAATTCTTGTTGAGTGGAATAGTTTTATGAATCTCACAGGAATTACAGAATACGAGGAAGTTATGTTAAAGCATTACCTTGATAGTCTTGTGTTAAAGCTGCCAATAGATGGTGGTAACTCACATATTAAGCTTATTGATGTGGGAACTGGAGCAGGATTTCCGGGTCTTCCGTTAAAAATAGCTTATCCTGATACTGAGGTTGTGTTATTTGATTCACTTAATAAAAGAATTAAATTCCTTGATGAAGTTATCACACAGTTAGATTTAAAAGGAATAAGCACAGTTCACGGAAGAGCTGAGGACGGCGGAAGGTCTAAAGAGTTAAGAGAACAGTTCGATGTCAGCGTATCAAGGGCGGTTGCGGATTTAGCTGTACTTTCTGAATATAATCTTCCATTTGTCAAGGTGGGAGGATATTTTGTTGCATACAAATCAGGAGAGATTGACGAGGAACTTGAGAAGTCTAAGAAAGCTATATCCATACTTGGAGGACAGATTGAGAAAGTAGACAGGTTCAAATTGCCAGAAACGGACATTGAAAGGTCACTTGTATATATAAAGAAAGTTAAGAATACACCTAAGAAATTTCCTAGAAAAGCGGGAGTTCCTTCTAAAGAACCGATAGTGTAATCGGATAAAGCTGTATAAAATAAGGTATGTATAATGTCCGATTTATTCAATAATATATAAAAATACCTGCTAATGCAGCCTGATGTGTCAGATATTAGTTCTGACATAAATGGCTATATTAGCAGGTGTTTTTATATTAATATGTGTGTAATTATATATCTAAGAAAATATCAGCTTGTCTGGCAAATTCTAAAGGCTGTTCTATCTGTGGAAGCTTCTTGCTATTCTTAATCTCAACAACTTCTATTGCAGGGTTAAGATAAATATATTCTGATACTGAATTCTCCTTGCAATTCTCACCAGTTATTATATATATGCAGTTATCAATGTCAGATACGGCTTTAGCAATTGAAGCAGTAGTGAAATTACATTCTGTGCTTGCAAATAAGAACTTGCTTGAAGTACCGGAAAGATGTGCATTTTCATAATAGGCATTAAGGTAATCAACAGGTACTATTCCGTTGTCAAATACATTTTTGGAAAGAATATTATTCAGGCGGTCTTTGCGGACACATATATTGTATATAGTAGTTCCTATTACAGGTATATCAAGAAGCCTGCGTCTTATGCTGGCACGTCTGCCAGGTGTAGCTTTGGCTTTAGATACTGCCTTTGGGCTTACAAGAATTATTTTATTGTATAAATCTTTCCTGATATACACTGAGCTTATGACCATAGGAGCAGAGTCGCCAGTTGCTATTACGTCTGTCTTTTTGCCAATTACATTTGTTACAAAATCATTTAATAGCTGTGTGTACATATAAGTTGTATATGTAATCTGTGGTTTATCAGAATGTCCGCAGCCTAATAAATCAATAACATATAGATGATGGCTTTTAGATAAATAATGGACTGTATTATCCCATTCATAGCCGGAACTATAAGCATTCAAATCGTGTATTAAAAGGAGCGGAGAATTGTCGTAACTGCCATATGTGGAATATGCTATATTGCCAAACTTCCAGCTATATGTGTGCTTAACAGACTTTCCAGTATAATTATTAATTGTTGCTGATTCGAATATAAATTTATTGATAATGTGTGAGGTTGCTGCAACAGCGGTTCCCATACCAGCAGCAAGCCCCAGTTTCTGCCATTTATTCATATGTTAATCTCCATTCATATTAATATTGCATCTAGGTGATTGCGTAACTCGTAAAAAGTAAATTTAAAATGTACTGTGAACACAAGTGACGTAGCAGGTACTTTAGAGCGGTCGGCACTTAGGCGCTGTGTTGTAGCGCCTTATGTACCGCTACCAGCGATAAGTCATAAAGCGTGCCTGCGGTTACTTGTGTTCACAGTACAAATAATAATCAATTTTACTGAGTTTCGCAATCACCTATAATATTGCCTCTTTTTATAATTATAATCCATATATAATTATGTGACAATATGCCTATTAAGACAAATTAATGACCATTTAGGACTAGAATATTATATAAAAAGCTTTATTTTTAGTGACAAATAAGTTAAAATTTGTATAAAAGCTCGAAATTAACCGATTTAACTGATAGGCGGGTGTTACATATGTCAGAGAAGGCTGTTGAATACATAAGTAAACAGATTGAAAATATAAATAATAAATTAAAAGAAATATCTGATGATATTCATTGTGTGGATATTGAAATTGATACTATTAATAATAAAATAAAATTAATAGATAATAATACTGATAAGACAGAAGATATGTTTATATCATTTGGCAATGAGGCATTTGAGAAAAATCAGAATGAATTATTGAAGAGTAAAATTGATGATTTATTAAAGCGAAAAGAGATATATCAGGAAAATTATAACCAATTATCCGCAAAGATGGAAGAAATGCAGAGTGTTATCAACAATAATCGTGTTGAAACCATGGAAAATGTGGATAATAACAATGATAATACCGATATATTGTGGTTACTGGAGGCTGATAGAAAGAGAATATCAAGAGATATTCACGATACAGTTGTACAGAACCTGACAGCACTTATTCATAAACAGGAATTTGCTATTCAGATTGCTGATAGGGATCTGAACAGAGCTAAAATAGAAATGAATAATGTAAAGAGTATTGTTAAAGACAGTATCAATGAGCTGCGTAATATTATATATCAATTAAGACCAATGGAACTTGATGATTTAGGATTTAATGAGGCATTAATGAATCTTCTGGATAAATTAGATAGTAGTCATAAAGATATTATTATGCACTATACAATTGATTGCACAGATGATATATCGCAGGTTGTGTGTATGTCAACTTTAAGAATAATCAATGAATTATCTAGTAACTCATTTAAATACGCTGGTTGTAGTAACATATATATTGATATTGCAACAGATAACAATAAACTTACTATTAGCTATAAAGATGATGGCTGCGGTTTTGATTTTGAACAGATTGGCAAGGTTAAGTCTGATAATACAGGATATGGAATAAGAATGCTTGTTGAAAGAATTAACTTGTTAAGAGGTAGTATTAACTATAACAAAGCCGAGAAGGAATTTGTTATTAATATACCTTTGAAATAATATTTTTATTGGGAGAGGAAAATAATATGTCTGTTAATATTTTACTTGCAGATGATCATAAGATGATTAGAGAAGGTCTGAAACAGCTTCTCGAGATGGACGATGAAATTAAAGTTGTAGGAGAGGCTGGCGATGGCTTTGAATGTCTTAATCTTGCCGATAAGACACATCCTGATGTAATACTTCTGGATATTAATATGCCTAACCTCGACGGACTTCAGGTGCTTAATATAATTAAAACCCAGAAAATGGATTGCAAGGTTATTGTACTCACAATTCATAATGAAATAGAATATTTAGTTAAGGCTATGGATTTTAATTGCGATGGATACATACTTAAAGATTCAGATTTCGATACACTAAAAAATGCAATTATGACAGTATATGAAGGAGAAACATATATAGAGCCAACGCTTGTTCCTTTGTTAAATGTACGCTTAGCAGAGAGAGATTTGATGAAGGATAAGTCAAAGGAACTTACCAGACGAGAAGTTGAAGTCCTTAAAATGATTGCTTCGGGTTCGTCAAATAAAGAGATTGCAAGTACCTTAAGCATAAGTGAAAGAACAGTTAAAAATCATGTATCTAATATATTTAAAAAGATTGATGTATCAGATAGAACACAGGCGGCGGTGTTCGCAATTAAGAATGATATTATTAAGCTGAAATGATTATGGCTGCTTTGTAGTCACTTAGAAGTTTCTTTGAAACTTTAGGCATGTTGAAAACAACGGGATAGCTGTAAAATCAGCTTTTGAACTTTGTCTGCTATGACAATCACACGACAGTTCGGGAAAACTATACTTTCTTTAATTTATACGGAATAATAATTGGTTTATACGGAATGATAAACAATTTATATAGAATAATAATTAATTTATACGGAATAATAATTAATTCATCAGATAATGAGCGGGTAATATGTTTCACGTGAAACGTATTACTCGCTTTTTGTATCTTGAGTTGTTAATCTGTATTATAGAATAAAGTTAATAAATAATTATAAATAGCTGCTTGGTAATAATTGAACATTCATTATTTAAGGTTGATAAGTAAGTATTAATTGTCAGTTATTTATAAGTGACTATCAGTTATCTGATATACATAACAGGTAGAAGCTTACAGCTATTGGTGTAATGATAAAGCTGCATAATTAAAAATACATAAATTAACATACTATATTGTGATAAATCTATTGAAAAAAACAGGCTTGAGTATTAAACTATAAATGTGTGATTGTTAATTAAAAATAATTATTAAATGTGAAATTGTTGATATGTTTCACGTGAAACATATTAATTTAATAAAATGATGCCAGAGTCATAAAATTAAAATATTTTCACCTATGACATCATAAAATGTTATTAATATTATTAAAATATGTGCCTACTTATTTAAGTGAAATATTGTTTTGCAGATACAAGATAATGCAGAAATGATGAGTTGAAAATAATAAAAAATCTAGTGTAGATGACCTCGGAAATGCCCTGTTTATGCGTTGATAAATAGCTTGGATAATTTCTACTAATTGTAGATTAGTGACGAATATGTCGAAGGTGAAGAGTCGGGTGGTTTAAATAATTTCTACTGTGTAGATTAGTTTAGTGAATTTCGACACCCCCAAAGTTAAGTAACCTAAATAATTTCTACTATGTGTAGATAGATTGCTTCTACTTCCTAATTTTTCGTTAAGTAGTCTAAATAATTTCTACTGTGTGTAGATTAAAATCACTATTCAACATTCGGCTTGTTAAGTAATCTAAATGGTTTTTAATGTATGTAGATGATGATGTAGAATTAACATTGCTATTAAGTTGAATAACTTTAATGCTTATCAAAAATAAATATATTAATTTGACACTTTTAGCATTAATTAATATAAAGCATTTTCAACTTAAGATTATAGCTAAAAACATTGTGTAGTAAATAATTACAAATTGATTAAAAATTAATAACAGATTAAATCTAAAGTAACACATTAATACAGATAATTGTTTCACGTGAAACATAATAAATTTGTATTTTACATATAATAAAATACATATAATTACAATCACTATATTATTAATCGGAGGCTGATTATGGGGAGAGTAATAGCAATTGCCAACCAGAAGGGTGGTGTCGGTAAGACAACAACGGCAATCAATTTAACAGCTTGTCTGGCGGAAGCTGGACAAAAAGTTCTGCTTATAGATATTGATCCACAGGGTAATGCAACAAGTGGAGTTGGAGTGGATAAGAATGAAACTGAGAAAACAGTATACGATGTTATCCTTAGAGAGTGTAATATATCCGAGGCAATAGTTAAAGATGTATATGACAATATGGACTTGCTTCCATCAAATATGAATTTAGCTGGAGCAGAGATTGACCTTATAGATGTTGAAGATAGAGAATATGTGCTTAAAGAAGAAGTGGCAAAGATAAGAAAAAACTATGATTACATAATAATGGATTGTCCTCCATCTTTAAGTATGCTTACAGTAAATGCAATGACAGCGGCTGATACAGTGTTAGTTCCAATACAATGTGAATATTATGCACTTGAAGGTTTGTCGCAGTTGATTTACACAATTAACCTTGCTAAGAAGAAACTTAATAAGAATCTTGAATTAGAAGGTGTTGTATTTACAATGTACGACTCAAGAACTAATCTTTCATTGCAGGTTGTTGAAAATGTTAAGGACAATCTTAAACAGAATATATACAAGACAATTATTCCTAGAAATATAAGATTAGCTGAAGCTCCAAGTTATGGACAGCCAATAAATATATATGATACAAGATCAACAGGTGCAGAAAGTTATAGATTATTGGCACAGGAAGTTATGGAAAGAGATAAAGAAATAAAGGAGAAATAATATGCCAACAAAGTCAACAGGAACAAAAAGTTCTGCTAAAAGAAGTAAGACAAGTGGATTGGGAAGAGGAATTTCTAATTTAATACCTGAAGAACCTACAGAAGAAAATGTAGTTGTTAAAGAGGTAGTCAAAGAAGTTGTAAAGGAAGTACCATCAGAAACTAAAGTAAAATTATCTTTGATAGAGCCTAATAAAGATCAGCCAAGAAAAGCATTTGATGAAGATGCGTTAATTGAATTATCAGAGTCAATAAAACAATATGGTGTATTACAGCCATTATTGGTTCAGAAGAAAGATAATTATTATGAGATTATAGCAGGTGAGAGAAGATGGAGAGCTGCCAAGCTTGCAGGAGTTAAGGAAGTTCCAGTTATTATTAAAGATTATTCTTCACAGGAAATAATGGAAATTGCTCTTATTGAAAATATTCAAAGAGAAGACCTTAATCCAATTGAAGAAGCTAAAGCATATCAAAGACTTATTAAAGATTACAGACTTAAACAAGATGAGGTTGCGGAAAAGGTCTCTAAGTCAAGAGCTGCAATTACCAATTCATTAAGATTATTAAAGCTTGATGAAAGAGTTCAAGATATGGTAATTGAAGGAAAAATAAGCAGTGGACACGCAAGAACAATAATAACTATAGAGGACAAAGATAAGCAGTATATGATTGCCCAGAAAATCTTTGACGAGAAGTTAAGTGTAAGAGATGTAGAAAAACTGATGAAAACTCTTGATGCTCCAGAAAAGCCAGAGAAGAAAGCTCCTAAGAATGATTTTATCTATAGGGATTTAGAACAAAAGATGAAAGCAATAATGGGAACTCAGGTTGTAATTAAAAATAAAAGCAATAATAAAGGAAAAATAGAAATAGAATATTACTCTCAAGCTGAGTTAGAGAGAATATACGAACTGTTGCAGAAAATTAATTAAATATATAATAAATAATAAACGAAAGGAATAAAACAATGTTAGATGTATTTGGCTTGTTTAGCGTACCAACATTATATGTGCTTATTGGAATAAGCGTATTATTGATAGTGGCAATTATTCTTTCTATTGTAGCCATTGCAAAGTCATCGTCAATGAAGAAGAAGTACAACATTATGATGGAAGGCTCAGAAGGAAAAAGTATAGAGAAAATAATTAAAGAGTATACAGATGATGTGAAACTTTTAAAGGAAACATATGACAACAATACAAAATCAATCGAAGATATATATGATAAAATGCAGTATACATTTCAGAAGGTTGGAATTGTTAAATATGATGCTTTTCACGAAATGGGTGGAAAGTTAAGCTTTGCTATATGTATGCTTGACAAAAATGATAATGGCTGTCTTGTTAATGTAATGCACAGTAATAATGGTTGTTTTGCTTATATTAAAGAGATTATTAATGGTGAGTCATTTATTGAATTAGGTGATGAAGAAGCCAATGCGTTAAAGCAGGCAGTTGCTGGAAGAATGGGCGATGTTGAGCTTAGTAAAGAAGTCAATGATATAGTTAATAATTAAAATAATGGTGATAATAGAATATTAACGAAGATAATAAAGTACCTTAAAAGATACATAAATAAATATATAAAATGCTGGAAAATATATATAAAAAGGTGCATAATTAGAAGAGTATCAAATTCGTTATATGGAGGAAAAAATGTTAGATTTAAAATTTGTAAGAGAAAATCCAGATATTGTTAAACAGAATATAAAGAATAAATTTCAGGATAGAAAGTTACCTTTAGTTGATGAAGTTATTGAACTTGATGCGCAGGCTCGTGCTACAAAGACAGAAGCTGATGAGTTAAGAGCTAATAGAAATAAGCTTTCTAAGCAGATTGGTGCATTAATGGGTCAGGGCAAGAAGGAAGAAGCTGAGGCAGTTAAGGCTCAGGTTAATGCAGATGCTGACAGATTAAAGGAACTTGAAGCAAAAGAAGCAGAGCTTAATGAAAAAGTTACTAAGATTATGATGACAATTCCTAACATCATTGACCCATCAGTACCAATTGGTAAAGATGACAGCGAGAATGTTGAGATTGAAAAGTTCGGTGAACCAGTAGTCCCAGATTTTGAGATACCTTATCATACAGAGATTATGCAGAAGTTTAATGGTATTGATCTTGATGCGGCAGGAAAGGTTGCAGGTAATGGTTTCTATTATCTTATGGGTGATATTGCAAGACTTCACTCAGCAGTAATTTCATATGCAAGAGATTTTATGATTGACAGAGGTTTCACATATTGTATTCCTCCATATATGATAAGAAGTAATGTTGTTACAGGTGTTATGAGTTTTGATGAAATGGATGCTATGATGTACAAGATTGAGGGCGAGGATCTTTATCTTATAGGTACAAGTGAGCATTCAATGATTGGTAAATTTATTGATACAATTACACCAGAAGAAGAGCTTCCAAAGACACTTACAAGTTATTCACCATGTTTTAGAAAAGAAAAGGGTGCGCATGGTATCGAGGAGAGAGGTGTATACAGAATTCACCAGTTTGAGAAGCAGGAAATGATTGTAGTATGTAAGCCGGAAGACAGTAAAATGTGGTTCGATAAATTATGGCAGAACACAGTAGATTTATTCCGTTCTCTTGATATACCTGTTAGAACACTTGAATGTTGTTCAGGTGATTTAGCTGATCTTAAGGTTAAGTCAATCGACGTAGAAGCTTGGTCACCAAGACAGAAGAAATATTTCGAGGTTGGTTCATGCTCTAACTTAGGTGATGCTCAGGCAAGAAGATTAAAGATAAGAGTACAGGGACCAGACAAGAACAAGTATTTTGCACATACATTAAATAATACTTGTGTTGCACCTCCAAGAATGTTAATAGCATTTCTTGAGAATAATCTTCAGGCAGATGGAAGTGTTAAGATTCCTAAGGCACTTCAGCCATATATGGGTGGAAAGACAGAACTCAGCAAGTAATTAAATACTAAGATAAAGTAATTGAATATTAAGATAAAGTAATTAAATATTAAGATGTGATTATTAAATAGTAAAATAGTCAGAAGCCTTGAAAAGAGCAGTATAATCAAGACTTCTGGCTTTTTTTAATTTTAAGGAAAAGTGATAATGTTTCATCATAATAAATTCATATGGGGCAAGCTGTGTGGTATTATTAAAGTCAGGCTGAAAGAAGGCAATTGTTATATAATATTTGATATATATATTAATTTGTGTTATCTTTATAATAATAGATGTTTATTATGATAGTTTAGATGCTGGAAATGGAGTATGTATGAAACAGGTTAAGGTAAAAAATCTTAAGGGAAATGAGATAACAGCCCTTCCTATAGTGACAGATAGTGGCACGGTACTTATACATGCAGATGTTGTATTGAATTCAGAATTGATTAACAGAATTAGGAATTTGGGAATACAAAGTCTAAGCATTAAAGAATATCCTGATGAGATAATTAACCCTGATGACTATGACCATATAATTATTGGCGCAGATGATGAGTTGAATGAAGATGAAGACATTTATTCTGATAATGAAAATGGTGCAGGGACAGATAATGATGATGATTACAATAAAGAGATAGAAAATTTAAAAGAAGAGAGCGACGGTGACACCAGTGATAATGGTGGAAAGAGTGATTATTATCAAGATAACAGCAATCATAAGAATGACAGCGTTGAATTGAACAATGATAACTATAATACAGAAGATTTACATAGTAATAAATTGAATAAATCGGACATAGATGGTGGCAAAGCCAATTATAAAGGTGAATCACAAAGTGGTAATAGTTATAACAGACATATTTACAAAGTTGAAGAAACAGCTAATAATTCAAGAAAAGTTGTTACTAATGTGCTTGAGAAACACATTTACAAGCATAATCAGGATTTAAAAATATTAGGTGTAGAGGCTGAACGAATTATTGAATCTGTGCTGTCAGAGCCAGAGGTTATTAATAACATAACAGAGATAAGAAATTTATCAACAGATATGTATACACACTGTATTAACGTATGCTCATTATCTACGATTATGGCGTTAAGGCTTAAAATGAGTGATAAGCAGGTTAAAAATGTATCTATGGGAGCAATGCTTCACGATATCGGTTTAAGATATATTAAGACACCATATATGAACACCAATGAAACATATATGAACACTAAAGATGCAATAGAATATAAGAAGCATACTATATTTGGGTATAGTTCTGTCCAGGACGAGGATTGGATACCAGATATAGCTAAAGAAATAATACTTTTACATCACGAAAGAATTGACGGCAAGGGATATCCATTTTCTCATAAAGGAGATAAGCTGAAAATGGAAGTTAAGCTTGTATCTTTGTGTGATGATTTTGACAGTCTTATAAGTGGTGTTGGCAATCCTAAGCTTAAGATATATGAGGCTATTGAATATATCAAAGCTAATCAGGGATTGAAATATGATGCAACAATAGCAGAGAAGCTTCTTGAAACAGTGGCGGTATATCCTGTTGGAATTAAGGTTATTACAAGCGAGGGTGAAACAGGCGTTGTTGTAAGACAGAATAAGAAGTTTACAGACAGACCAGTAATTAAGATGTTAAAACATTCAGACGGATCTTTATATGAAGATGAGGTGGAAAAGGATCTTATGGAGTATCTTACATTGTTTATTGTAGATACTGAGTAATACAGGAATGAAGGATTGTTATGAATTTATATATAAAGGCTATAGGATTTGAACAGGTGGATTCGGACTTTGAAGAGCAGATGATACATGCAGGTATATTAGATAGCTTGGAGAAGGGGCTTGTTATAAGAAATAATGAGCTTAACCGCGGCGCAGTCATAGTAAGGATAAGCGAGTCCACAGGTCTGTACATATACGGAAGATTTAAAGATAAAGAATTCATATATGAATATTATTTTCCATTTGTTATTGGAAGAACAAGATGTGATAATGATGAGATTACAATAGAAAGACATCTGGATAAGGAATCCTATGCAGTTGTATGTGATGAATCAAAGACAGGTGTTACGCTTATATTTTATCTGCAAAATGTAATGGATTATCTTGATTATATTTGTGATGAAAAAGGTCTTAACCAGAAAGATTACGATATTGATTCGAGAAGTTATGTATATAAAATTCCGATAAAGAATAAGATGGTAAGTCTTACGGCATTGTCACTTGGCGGAATAATTATGCTTCCAACAAGAAATAACAAGGCTGATTCTGTCAGAATGAAGAAAGAGCAGGACGACAGACAAAGGCTTATACAGGCAGCTAAGAAAGGCGATGAGTCGGCAATAGAGAGTCTTACAATAGAAGATATAGATACTTATAATGAATTGTCACACAGAATTGTAAATGAAGATGTATTTTCTATAGTAGATTCTTCATTTATGCCTTGTGGTGTCGAATGTGACCAGTATCAGGTTGTCGGTGAGATACTTGAATTGTCAGAGGAGATTAACCATTATACTAAGGAGAAAATCTACATAATGGTTATTGAATGTAACGACCTTAATATGACAGTTGCGATTAATCAGGCTCATCTGCTTGGCGAGCCGGCAGTTGGAAGAAGATTTAAAGGACAGATATGGCTTCAGGGCAGTGTTAAGTTTAATAATTAAAGTATTTGCCCCAAATAGACATATGTGATATAATCAAATGAGTGACGTAAAGTTCACATAATTTATAAAATGGTTACCGTAGCCAGAAGGCTGAAAAGCCCTGATACGGAGCTTGTTCTCTTAGTTAAATGGAGATAACGAGCGCCTCCTAAGCGCTAGTTGTGGGTTCGATTCCCGCAGGGAACATTGATTTTTTGCAATAATGATGATGAAATTTTTTGACATTAAACTTTTGATAAATGGTTGATTTTTTATAGAAAATAGCAACAGGACTCCCCGCACCTCTCACATATGTGATGTGTACTATGGGGAGACATTTTATTTTATAGAGCAAATGATGTAATATAGAAATTTAATAATCACCATCTTGTCTTAGTAATGGACAGCATATAGCAGAGGAGGTTAGTGTGAAAAATAAGATTTTCACACGCAAGATTTGTGCTTCGCACAAACTTGAGATGCGCTTAAAAGCGGCGTAAGAATGGAGGTTAATATGGAAAGATATGATATTGCGATTATAGGAACAGGACCAGCAGGCTTAGAAGCTGCAATTACAGCTAAAATAAGAAATAAAAGAATTCTCCTGATTGGAGGAGGTTCTCTAAGCACAAAGGTGGAGAATGCACATATAATAAAGAATTATCTCGGTCTGCCAGAAGTGTCAGGAGAGCAGATGCAGATGGCTTTCCAAAAGCATTTAGAGCAAATGGAAATTGCTATTACAGAGGATAAAGTAAATACCATATATGCGATGGGAAAATATTTTGCAATTCAGGGACATAAAGAAATGTATGAGGCAGATACAGTTATTCTTGCCTGTGGTTTATCAGCAGTAAAACCATTTGCTGGAGAACTGGATAACCTTGGAAGAGGAGTGAGCTACTGTGCGACCTGTGATGGAATGTTATATAAGGGCAGGTCAACTGTTGTAATAGGATATTCCAAAGCAGAGGAAAAGGAAGCGGAATTCTTATCTGAATTAGCAGCAGAAGTTATTTATATTCCAATGTATGAAGAAGTGGGTACTCTTAACAAGAAAATCAGGATAGTGAAAGATGTTATACCGGTAAGTATAGAAAAACAGGAAAATAAGCTTGTTCTTCATACAGATAATCAGAGCATAGTTACAGATGGTATTTTTATATTAAGGGATAATGTAGCGCCTGCACAGCTTGTTCCGGGGCTGAAGCTGGAACAGAATCATGTAGCTGTGAACAGGAGTATGGAGACTAATATTTCAGGACTTTTTGCCTGTGGAGATATTACAGGAGCGCCGTATCAGTATATAAAGGCAGCAGGCGAGGGAAATGTGGCGGCATTATCAGCAGTTAATTATCTGTCAGAGAAGAATGGGAAAAGTAGCAGCACTATCAACAGTTAATTATCTGTCAGAGAAGAATGGGAAATGAGATAGCAGAATTTTAAATTATGAATTTAAAATCAGACTTAAAATCAGACTTAAAATTACTAAAAGAAAATTGAAAACGGAAAGCAAATAGTGTATTATTAATTATCAATGCAATGGTAAAAGAGGTAAGCATTATGATGAATTACTACACATCTATAATTATAATTATATTGCTGTCACTTATGGTTCTTTCCATTCTGATTTCGGAGAATAACCGAATGTTTGGAACAAAAAAGCGAATTTTTATTGCAACCAATATCCTTATTGCATTGGCTGCGGTTGTTGAATATATAGGTATTAGAATTAGTGGTAATGTTAATATTCCGCGAGGTGTTATAGCCGCTATAAAAGCAGCAGACTATACATTTACACCTATGACAGCAGGAGTGCTGATAATGCTTATGCAGGAGCATAATAAAAAGAGCAGGTATCTCTATGTTATATTCATCGTTAATGCAGTTGTTCAGATAATATCTGCATTTACCGGCTGGATGGTTGTTATTGATAATCAGCATTATTATAGTCATGGTCCGTTGTATCCTTTATACATGGCTTTTTATTTAGTGATGATTTTAATTCTTATGGTTAAAATGTTCGGCTATGGAAAGTCGTTTAAGAAACAGAACAGAGGTTCGTTGTATGCGATTATAGTTCTGTTATGTGTAGGGATTGGTCTACAGGAGTTATCAGGCTGGAACTGCCGTGTAGCCTATCTTGCTGCTACATTTGTTGTCACATTTCTGTATATCCATTATTCAGAGTTCTCTCAGCTTAAGCTGGATGAAAAGCTTACCGAGCAGCAGTTGAAATTATCTAATGACCCTTTAACAGGCGTACTTAGTCGTTTTGCTTATCTTGATGTGATTAACACATATAAGAACTGTCCTCCAGATAATATGTCAGTATTTCTGATAGACATCAATGGTCTGAAGGTTGTTAATGATTCGCTTGGCCACGAGGCAGGAGATGAGTTGATATGTGGGGCTGCCGAGTGTATAGAGGTCTCTATCGGAAGAAAAGGTCAGACATTCCGAATTGGTGGTGATGAATTTGTCGTGTTTGCTAATATGACAAAGAAGCAGGTTGAGTCTGCGCTGCTTGAGTTGGAACACGAAACAGAGCAATGGTCGGGTACAAAGGTAGATAAAGTGAGTATGTCTGTTGGATATGCTCTGGCTAAAGAATATAAAGGATATTCTATTGAAGAGCTTGTAAAAGAAGCTGATAAAGGAATGTATGAACAAAAAAAGGAATATTACAGGATTAGCGGACGTAAGCATAGGTGAAAGCACAATATGACTCCTATGTATAATCTGCTGAAAATGTATTTTAAAATTTAAAAGTTATAAACAATAATCAATAAAATAATTCCTGCGTAATAGGAAATGATATTTACAGAGATATGGCATCAAAGTGCATATCTCTTTTTTCTTTATAATACAGCAGGCTATAGCGATGGATTTTAATGTAACCATTGAAATTACAGCTAGCGTTTGATATGATGATAGTGAAAAGAGGTGTAATAATGCAGATTTCAAGTAGATTTACGATGGCAATTCATATGTTTGCCTGTATAGATACATTTTCTGACCAGAAGATGACAAGTGATTTTATGGCAGCAAGTATAGGTACTAACCCGGTTATAATAAGAAAGCTTTTGCAGCAGTTAAAGGCAGCAGGACTTATAGAGGTTCAGAGGGGAACAGGGGGAGTGACTATTACAAAGCCGCTCGATGAAATTACGTTTCTTGATATATATAAGGCAGTGGAATGCGCACCAGATGAGCAGTTGTTTCATTTTCACGAAAATCCTAACCAGAAATGTCCTGTAGGAAGGAATATTCATCGTGTGTTAGATGAAAGACTTTGCGAGGTTCAGAAGGCTATGGAAGCCAAATTAGCAGAGATGACACTTGCTGATGTAAAAAAAGATGTAGATTTATATATAAAAAATTAGATGTAACTATTGACATTACAACAAACTAATGATATAGTACAACCATAAGATGTAACAACAAATGTTACAACAATTAAATTAATAATTTTAAGGAGGTACTATTTTATGCAGAAAGTAGTAGAATTTTTACAGGCAAACCCAGTTCAGTATTTAGCAACAGTAGGTCGTGATGGAAAGGCAAAATGCCGTCCATTTATGTTCTGTTTTGAGAAGGACGGAAAGTTATGGTTCTGTACTAACAACACAAAGGATGTTTACAAGGATATGCTTGCAAATCCAGAGATTGAAGTATCAGTTTCTTCACCAGAATATGCATGGATTCGTCTTCATGGCAAGGCAGTATTTGAGAATGATATGAGTGTCAAGGAAGGTTGCATGAATAATCCTATCGTTAAAGGACAGTATCAGACAGCAGACAATCCAATATTTGAGGTATTCTATCTTGAAAATCCACATGGTGTTATCGCTGATTTCTCAGGCAATCCACCATATGAATTTTAATAAGTTAATATCTCATTGACTAACATTATAATATATGTTCTTCGGGGCAAGGTGTAATTCCTGACCGGCAGTAAAGTCTGCGAGCCAAAGTGTGCTGATATGGTGAGAGTCCATAACCGACGGTGATAGTCCGGATGAGAGAAGATATGATAAAGCAGCCTTGCAGGAACACCAATTCTGCAAGGCCGTTTTAAATATAAGCATATCTCTAAAGGAGATTTATGAGTAATAATACTATAGCGATTAATAAGAAAGTAAGAAATATATCAACAAGAACAATAACAATGACAGCATTACTGGCAGCGATAGCATATATACTGGCATTTCTGGAATTCCCAGTTCCGTTAAGTCCATCATTTGCAAGAATGGATTTATCAGATCTGCCGGCACTGATTGGGGCATTTGCATTTGACCCTGTGACAGGAGTGATGATAGAGTTAATTAAAAATGTACTTCAATTATTCTCGACTTCAACAGGCGGAGTAGGTGAGCTTGCTAATTTTCTGATGGGTGCATCTTATGTGATGTCTGCTGGTTTAATATATAGATATAAAAAGACAAAGAAGATGGCTGTAACAGCTTGTATAGTATCCAGTGTTATTATGGGAATAGTGGCTGCAATAACTAATTATTTTATATTATTGCCATTATTTGAGTCATTTATGCCGCTGGAACAGCTTATAGCGTCATTTGGAACATTTATTCCATTTATACATACCAAACTGGACATTGTATTATATAATGCGTTTCCATTTAATATGTTGAAAGGATTAGTAATCGGGGTGATTACAGTTCTGGTATACAAAAAACTTACACTTGTTATGAAAGGAGACAGATATGACTAATACTGATTATTTAAAAATGCTTGTAGAAGAACTTCATTCAGCGACAATAGCAACGATTGGTAAAGACGGACACCCTCAGACAAGAGTTATTGATATGATGTATTATGATAAAGACGGTGTGTATTTTCTTACGGCAAAAGGCAAGGAATTCTATGCGCAGCTTATGGAACAGCAGTATGTTGCAATATCAGCAACAAAAGCCAAGCTTGCGGTATCATTAAGAGGATATGTTAAGAATATAGGTAAGAAAAATCTTGATATTATGTTTGAAAAGAATCCTTACATGAAAGAAATATATCCGGGTGATACTAAAGAGGCGCTTGAGGTATTTCAGTTATATGAGGCGCAGGGAGAGTATTTTGACATAAGTAATCCATCAGATGTTATCCGTGATACTATTGTGATAGGCAGTGTTAAAGCAGTCAGGAGCGGATATATAGCGACAGAAGGCTGTATTGGCTGTAAGCTTTGCTATTCCGTCTGTCCACAGAAATGTATTGATACATCAGTAAAGCCTGTTGTTATTAATCAGAATCATTGCCTGCATTGTGGAAGATGTGAAGAGATATGTCCAAAACGCTGCATTAAGAAAAGAGGTTAATTATGATTATTAAAAAGATAAAAAAAGGACATATTGACTGGAGAGATTTATTATGCTCAGTTCCAGCCAAAGATTATGTGTTTCAGAAGGATTCCTACAATAATCAGATTAATAATGCCATCAGATTAATAAAAGAAGCAGATGCCATAATAATAGGAGCTGGGGCAGGAGCTTCCAGCGCAGCAGGAATCGAATATGGAGGAAAGCGTTTCAGGGAGAATTTTCATGAGTTTATAATGAAATATGGTGGACAATATATGACAGATATGTATGCTGCTGGATTTTATCCGTTTCCGACAGAAGAAGCAAGGTGGGGATACTGGTCAAAGCATGCGCTGCTTAATAGGTTCACACCTCCTGCACTGCCACTTTATAAGGAATTATATGATATTGTAAGGGAAAAGGAATATTTTGTGCTTACAACGAATGTTGACCACCAGTTTCATAAAGCAGGTTTTGACGAGAACAGAATATTTGCAACACAGGGAGATTATGGAGAAATCCAGTGTCAGAAAGGGTGTCATCCGAAGGTTTATTATGCAGAAGAATTGTTTAGAAAGATGGATAAAGCAAGAAAGGATTGCGTTATTCCATCAGAGCTTGTGCCAAAATGTCCTGTATGCGGTGGAAAGATGGCTATGCATTTAAGATGTGATAATTATTTCGTGGAAGATGAAGCGTGGCATGAGGCTGCCGACAGATATGCAGATTTTCTTGAACAGAATAAAGGAAAAAATGTTGTTTTAATTGAACTTGGTGTTGGATTTAATACGCCAATTATAATAAGATTTCCATTTGAGAAGCTTGTTCGTGAGAACGAGTCATATAGTCTTATACGACTTAATAAAGATGAAGCTGTTGTACCAGAAAGCTTTGGTGACAGAGCTATAGGAATTGGTGGCGATATGGCGGGAGCAATTAAAGATATATGGGAGCTGTTGAGATAAACACGGCACATTGCGACAATGCCGCTAAGGAATGGAGTTAGTATGACACAGAATGAAAGAAGAGAATATTTAATTCAATATTTATTAAAAGAAGATAGAAAAATTATAAGACAGAAGATGCCAGCAGATAAAAAGGGACAGGAGGAGCTGCTTCGTTCACTTATGAATGTCAGACTTCCAAAGCCTGTAAGTGAAGAATTTCTAAAGATTCAAGATGAGTATCTTACAGAAAGAAATAAGGAAAGAGGCATTACGGATATTAAGGATTTAAAGCCAGTTGCCACAGATTCAAGGCTGTATATATGGCAGGGGGATATTACCACTTTAAAGTGTGATGCAATTGTAAATGCCTGTAATTCGCAGATGTTAGGCTGTTTTGCACCAATGCATGCATGTATTGATAATTTTATACATACATATGCTGGAATAGAGCTTCGTCTTAAGATGTATGAAATTATGAAAAAGCAGGGACACGAGGAAGAGACAGGAAAAGCAAAGATTACATCTGGATATAATCTGCCAGCAAAATATATTCTGCATACAGTAGGACCTATTATACAGTGGGAGGTTACCAAAGAAGATGAAGAACTTCTTGCAAGCTGTTATAGAGAGTGTCTTAAGCTGGATTCTGATACAGGAGCTTCATCAGTGGCATTCTGCTGTCTGTCAACAGGGGTATTCCGCTTTCCACAGGAGAGAGCCGCACAGATAGCAGTACGGACGGTTAGAGAATATATGCAGAATAACACCGATACGAATATAGAAAAGGTTGTGTTTAATGTATTCAAAGATGAAGATTATGCTATTTATAAAGACATACTTGGATAGTGAAAATTAAACCGCTAAATGGGAAGTTACTATAAGAATTTACACATACCCATCTATTGAAAAATTTTTCTGGGGGGGGGTACAATAGTAGCGGATATTTACAGGAATTTCTAATGATGAATATCTGAACTACTAATTTACAGAAAGAATAAGTGGGAAACTTATAGAAGGAGGAAATGTGTATGAAGAGAAAGTTCATAAAGAAGCTGGCTACAGTGACAGTTTCTGCTGCGATGCTAGCTGCCTTGTTTAGCGGCGGAGTAAATTCAGGTATCAGGACAGCACAGGCACAGGAGTCCAATGCTGCTGTCACATCAGAACAGTTTGATACAACAGCACCTGTAGTCGAAAGTATTTCGATTGATAAGCAGGGACAGAATGTAGGAGATGCTGACACATTTAAAATTACAATCAAGGCTTATGATTCTGATTCTGGTATTCAGGACGTAAGGATGGTTTTGGAATCAGAAGGCAATAACACAATTTATGACTATTCATATTCCGATGGCAGCTTACAGTTTAATGAAGCAGCTAACAGTTATGAGTATACAGTAAAGGTTGCTGATGCAAAATTTACTGATGGAAAGGTATTCATTGACAGTCTTACAGTAACCGATAAAGCAGGAAATACAAGTTCGCCAGTGCTTTCAAGCACACCAGATGTATTAAAAGTAACAGCATCGTCTGCTTTATACTGGGTAAATATAACACGTAGTGATAACGAGAAGCCAGTGGTTACATCTGTTGAGTTAAAGGAAAATGGAAAGACAGTAAAACCGGGAGATACACTTCACGTCACAATAGGTGCAACTGATAATTCAGCTTTACAGGATACTTGTTATGTGGAATTTCAGGTTAATGTAGCTGAAAAGAATACATCACATTCTATGTATCTGCAATGGGATTCTGCTAATAGCTGTTATACAGGTTCATGGGAGCTTCCAGAGGATATTGTACCTGGTGAATGGTATATTAATACTATAGAAGTGAAAGATGTAACTGGTAACCGCGCAGAGAGGAATTCAGCATGGGATTGCAAGGTAACCGTACAGAACGACAACTATGTAGTAAATGAGAAAAATGTACCAAAGCTTAACAGCTTTTCTATGGATAAAGCAGGTCAGATGCTTACAGCAGGAGATCAGGTAAAATTCATAGCAGATGTAACTGATGATACAGGTGTAGATTCTGTGAAAATAGTATTAAAAAACGTGAATTCTGAATTGTCTTATAAAAACGATGTTGACTGCTATATGCAGAATATTGAGGGAACAAGCAAATACGAATACACTTACACAATTACAGAAGATGATTATCCATGTGAATGGTATGTCTCAAGTATAGAAGCTCGTGATGTATATAATAATATGTTGTATACATCTACTGAAACACAAACAAGTGGAAGAGAGCTTCCATTAATGTATGATTATTATTTCAATGTAACACAAAATGGCACATTTGTTCAGCCAAATGTAAATGTTATGTTTCAATATATTAACGCAGATATGGAATGGGAATCTAAAACAATAGAAGTTCCAAGAAGAACTAAGCTAAGCAAGGCATTAGAGAAACTTGATACTGGCGTTAAATTTGATGATGTGGAAATCACAGGCTGGACAATGGTTGGAGAAGATTCAGATACTATAGTTACAAATAATACAACATTTACGGCAAATTATAATACCAATATCGTAGAAAAATATGTGTATACATATACACCAGGTATAGGTGTAAAGTGTGTATATAAAGATATATCATTTGTTAAAAAAGGACAGAAGATTGAGCTTCCAACAGTAATTCCGGGAGTTAAGAATGTAAAGTGGTATTTAGATGAAGATGATGATGAACTTATAAAGAATGGATATATCATTAATACAGATACAGGAAGATATTATTTCGAGGCAGATGCAGAAGCAGACGATTCTGTTCCATCTACAGATGACAACAATGGCAGTACAGGTGATAATAATCAGACAACAACTGACGGAAACACAGGTAATAACGAGGGAACTAAGTTATCATCTGATAAGATACAGGAGGCTGTAGCTGCGATTACTGCTGCTGAGGCAGGAGATACTTATACAGTTGATATGTCAGATGCAACAGTTGCACCAAAGGACGTTTTAGAAGCAGCCAAGGGTAAGGACGTTGATATTGTTCTTAATATGAATGGTTATAAATGGACTATCAATGGAAAGAATATTCAGGCTGATAATCTTAAGGATATTAACCTTGCAGTAGATACAGATTCTACTGCAATACCAGATGATGTTATATCTGAGCTTGCAGGAAATAATCCGGTGAAGCAGATTTCACTTGCGTATAGTGGAGATTTTGGATTTAAGGCAAGTCTTACATACAATATAGGAAGTGAATATGCTGGCAAATATGGCAATCTGTATTATTATGACAGCACAGGCAGAATGATATTCCAGAATGCAGGTGCAATAGATGCAGATGGTAATATATCACTTGATTTTAGTCATGCGTCTGAATATGCAGTTGTAATAGCAGATTATGCTGTAACAACAGACAATGCGGCATCAGGTACGGTAGCAACAGGAGACAGCTCTCCTATAGTATTGTATGCTGTTCTGTGTGTGATGGCGATTGCATTAGCAGGTATTGCGGCTGTAACAAGAAAGAAGAATGCGTAAAGCAAAGTAACAATTAAGCGATAAGAACTAAGCAATAAATAAAAATGATTAATAATGCCCGGCTTCATATTGTTATGTAGCCGGGTATATCTGTATATTAAGGATAAATATAAAAGAATAAAGCAGAGGAATGAGATGGAGGAATAAAATAAAAAAATGAGATAGAGAAATGAAATAAAGTAATAAAATAGAAAAATGAGATAGAGGAATAAAATAGAAAAATGAGATAGAGGAATAAAATAGAGAAATGAAGTAGAAAAATAAAATAGTGGAATAGAAGTGAATAATGTAAGGTTGAGATTGAAAAAGATGTGTGCTATAATTAGTTCAAATGATTGATTATACGTGATTATATGAATGAGGTATCTATATTGTATCAAAGTGTCTGCATGGCATTTTGTATTATTGGGGTGCCTTGGATTAAACTGGATTATATCTTAATATGCAGATATATACATATATCGCACTGGTACAATCATATTAATATCATTCAGGAGGAAGTAATATGGAAAAGGAAAAAAGTGAAAACCCCGCTGTAAAGTCAAAAGGGAAGAGTAACAGAAAAGGTATTCAGTTTCAGATTCAGTCTAAGATAGGTTCTGCTATAGTAGTTGTTATGTTAGTAATAACTGTATTAGTAGTATCAGTAGTATATAATCTTCTGATTAATGCTAATAATAATGAGTTACAGCAGGATTCTGAGGCGGTAGCACTTCAGGTAGAAAAGTATTTTGCTCCATTCGAGAGAATGGTTGAACAGATGGCACTTGACGATGAGGTTGAACAGCTTCTTGAAACAACAGGCAAAGGCCAGCGAATGACAGAGAATTCACTGTATAAGAATGTTCTTACAAAGATGCAGGAAGCCGCAGGTCTTGATAAGCAGAATATTGAAGGAATATTCGTAGCAGATATTGATAGTAATGCTTCTATTACATCGGCAGGTAATATATCAGGTGCTGATTATGATGTTACTAAGAGAGCATGGTATGATTGTACTAAGACAGGAAGCACAATGCTTACTAAGACATATACATCTGCAACAACAGGAAAGATTATTCTTAGTGCGGCAACACCAGTATATGATTCAACGAAGAAGGTTGTTGGTGTAGTAGGTATAGATGTAAGTGTAGACACAATCATTAATATGATGGGTGATTACACAATTGGTGCTAATGGTTATTCAATGCTTATGGCAAGTGATGGAGAGTTCATATATCATCCAGATTCATCACTTATAGAGACGAAGATACAGGATATGAGTATAAGTGATAATGTAGCAACAGCTATAAGCTCTAATTCAGCACAGCTTTTAAAATATAAGGTAGATGGACAGACTAAGTATGGTTATATGAAGCCAATCGGTAATACAGGCTTTATAACATTAAGCTGTATTCCTAAGGGACAGTATTTTGCATCACTTACCAAAGCGGTTGTTATGCTTGTTGTTCTTATTATTATAGGTGAGGCATTTATTATATACCTTATCAGCAGATTATCAGGAAAGATTATAAGACCTTTAAAGGAATTAAATGAAGCAGCTCTGGAGCTTGCTAATGGTAATTTTGATGTTGATATTCATGTTCATACAGAAGATGAGGTTGGAGAACTCGGACATTCAATTGAAAAGACAGTTAACCGACTTAAGGAATATATAGATTACATAGATGAAATATCTGATGTACTTGCTCAGATGGCAGATGGCAAGCTTGCTATACAGTTAAAGTATGCTTATGTTGGTGAATTCCAGAAAGTTAAGGATGCTCTTAATAATATTTCAAAGTCTATGACAGAGGTTATGACAAGCATCGTTGAGGGAGCAAGTCAGGTATCTTTAGGAAGTGATGACCTTGCTAAAGCAGCTCAGGGAATGGCAGAGAATACAGAGACACAGGCTGCTTCAATAGAAGAGCTTCTTGCAACAGCTACAACAGTTGCTGAACAGGTTAAAGAGAACAGAGATAATTCTGAGAAGTCTGCACAGTATACTAATGAAGTTGCTGATGTTATGGAAGAAAGCAAGAAGCAGATGGTACAGATGCGTGAAGCTATGGATAAGATTCAGGAATCTTCAAAGCAGGTTGTTGGTGTTATTAAAGCAATTGAAGAGATTGCAAGCCAGACTAACCTCTTATCACTTAATGCTTCAATAGAAGCTGCCCGTGCTGGTGAAGCTGGTAAAGGCTTTGCAGTAGTTGCAGGTGAGATTGGTGGTCTTGCTAATGAAAGTGCCAATGCAGTTAATACAACACGTAACCTTATCAATGTATCACTTGAAGAGATTGAAAAGGGTAATGATATAGTTAATGATGTAATGTCATCATTAGATGAGGCAGTAGAACGTGTACGTGTTGCTAATGGTATGATTCAGGATACAGCACAGATGGCAGATGTACAGATGAACAGCATTGACCAGATAAGAGATGGTATTGATGATATGTCACAGGTTGTTCAGGATAATTCAGCTATGGCAGAGGAGACTTCTGCGACAAGTGAAGAATTAGCTGCTCAGGCTGTTGCATTGAATGAACTTGTACAGAGATTTGAATTAAATTAAATCAAATTAAATAATTAGCGCTAAGCTGATAGATTAAGAACTTGCAGGGATATATTTAACAGATATACCTGCAAGTTTTTTATTGGAATAGTTATTTTGTTATTATGGTAGCTATGTTAATACAATCGTGTTAGAATAATTATAAAGATTAGATTAGGTTAAGAATAATTTATTGTGAAGGGAACTGATTTATGAATTATATAGTATTGGATCTTGAATGGAATCAGAGCTATAGGGGAAAGGAATATTCTATTGAAGAGATGCCATTTGAGATTATACAGATAGGAGCGGTTAAGCTTGATGAACATAAGAATATAACAGGACAATGGGAAAGGATAATCCGACCTGTAGAATATGTTAAACTTCACGGTAAAGTATCAGAAATGTTAGGAATCACAGAAGAGGAGCTTAAAGGGGGAGACAGCTTTACAAGTGCAATTGATGAATTCCTTAAATGGTGTGGTGAGGAATATGAATTCATAACATGGGGAGGCTCAGACCTTACAGAGCTTCAAAGAAATATGAAGCATTTTGGTGTTGAGAATAATTTTCCATTTCCATTTATGTATTATGATTTACAGAAGTTATATAGCAAGGTATATTCAGACGGAAAGACCAGAAGAAGCTTAAAGAGCGCCATTGAAGAGCTTGGGTTTAGTGAAGATGCAGAGTATCATTCAGCAATTAATGATGCTGTATACACGGCAAGAATATTCCAGCAGATGGATTTTGACAGCGTAAAGGTATATGAGAGTATTGATACTTATAGAATACCTAAGGACAGAAAAAGTGAGATATATGCTAACTTTGGAACATACGAGAAGTATATATCGAGAGGTTTTAAGACAAGAGATAACGCAGCAGATGACAGAGTTGCAAGGTCTTGCAGATGTTATATATGTGGCAGTCCTATGAAAAGGCTTATAAAGTGGTTTGCCACAACTTCAAAGACATATTATTCAGTGTTTGTATGTGAACAGCATGGTACATTTAAGGGTAAGCTTAAGGTTAAGCATAATGATAATGGGTTATATTATGATGTAAGGATTGTTAAGCAGACCGATGAAAAAGGGGTTGATAAAATAATAGACAAGCAGGTTAAGGAACGTGAACATAGAAGGCGTAAGAGATTAGAGGAACATAAAAGAAAGAAGTTACTTAAAGCTTAACAGCTATGGAGTTGATTATGGAGCAGATGAACGATAATAGCAGATTACAAGGCAATAATGTAGACAGGTCTAAAGATGCAGGTATTATGCACAAAGCATTTACCAATATATACAAAGGGGTGTTCTTTATTGATCTGGAAAAGGACGTGTATACAATAATAAAGTCTAATAAAGAAGAAATGCAGTTCTTATCGCCTATAAGCTCAGCAAGAGAGGCTATTACGACAGCTATATTAAAGACGGCAAGGCAGGATTGTCAGCAGTATATGCTGGAATTCGTTAATCTTGATACACTTCCGGAAAGAATGAATAAGAAGCATTTTACGAACAGGGAATATATAGGAACATTTTCTGGATGGGTGAGAGGAAGTTTTATAGAGGTTGACAGGGACTCTTTGGGAAATCTTACACAGGTGCTATATGTATATCAGGTTATTGATACAGAGAAGCTTATAGAGCTTGAACAGCAGCAGCTAATAAGAGATGCGTATATATCAGCAGAGAAAGCCAGCACAGCTAAGACAACATTTTTATCCAGTATGTCACATGATATAAGGACACCAATGAATGCGATAATCGGAATGACGGCGCTGGCGGCAGCTAATATTGATGATAGCAGGAAAGTTAAAGATTGTCTTTATAAAATAGATATAGCGAGCAAGCATTTGTTATCTATTATTAATGAAGTGCTTGATATGAGCAGGATTGACAGTGGAAAGCTTGTACTTGTGGAGAATGATTTTAATCTAAAGACAATGTTGGATAATATCGTTACAGTTATTGAAGAGCCGGTAAGGATACATAAGCATAAGTTTGATGTTAATATAGATATAACACATAAAAATGTATGTGGCGACACGATACAGTTACAGAAAGCACTTATGAATATACTTAGTAATGCTGTTAAGTATACACCTGACGGTGGACAGATTTCAATGAATGTATCAGAGAAGACAATTAGCGAAGATAAAGTGTCCTGTTATGAATTTGTTATTGAGGACAATGGAATTGGAATGTCTGAGGAATTTCAGAAAAGGCTGTTCCAGCCGTTTGAGAGAAGTGACGATTTAAGGGTGAATAATATTCAGGGAACAGGACTTGGAATGTCGATAACCAAGAATATTATTAATCTTATGAATGGAACAATAGACGTAAAAAGCAAGCTTAATGAGGGTTCTAGATTTACTATTAATGTGCTTTTAAAGCTGGCAGCAGAAGATAATGATGAGAATGTCAATACTGACGATAATAAAGTGTATAAGACTATAGATAATAATCTTAATTATATGTCACAGGTTGATTATTCTGGTAAGAATATTCTGCTTGTTGAGGATAATGAGCTTAACAGAGAGATTGCAACAGAGATTATAAAGCTTACCGGAGCTAATGTAGAGACAGCAGATAATGGGCAGCAGGCTGTCGATATGATTACGGCAAAGCCTTATAAATATTATAATCTGATATTTATGGATATACAGATGCCAGTAATGAATGGCTACCAGTCTGCAAAAGCAATAAGAAATATTAAATCGCCATATACAACGGATATTCCAATTATAGCAATGTCTGCCAACGCATTTGTTGAAGATGTTATGAAATCGAAGCAGGCAGGAATGAATGATCATATTGCCAAACCAATAGATATACAATTATTGAGCCGTATCCTTAAAAAGTGGCTCAGATAAATAAAATACCGGAGTCAGAATTAACTGACCCCGGTATTATTATATAATTGCATATATTATAGCTGCTGCAATGACAAGCTGTATAATTGCAAATCTGAATACAACCTGTGCATCTGACCAGCTCTTGTTCTTTCTCATATGGTCGTGTATAGGTGTTCTTATATTCTGCATAATCTTTATATGAAGAAATCTCATAAATGAAACCTTAATAAGACCAAGTCCACCATCAATTATAAGAACTATGGCAAGTGGAATGTAAAGCAGAGGACTGTGTAACTTAAGGAAAGCGAATGCTATAAATATTCCTATTGCCCTCGAACCTGCATCTCCCATAAGCAGCTTGCTAGGTGATGCGTTAAACCACAGATAACCAAGAATACATACTACCATAATAAGTATTGTGTGGCGGAAAGAGCTTTCAATGTCGAATATCATAAATAATACATAGACAGATGAAAGTGTAATTGCTGAAAGTGTTCCACATAAGCCGTCAACACCATCTGAGCAGTTAGTTACATTTATGCTGACCCATATTAATATAACGATGAGAATACCGTATATTACTGGGTTAAGTGTAACTGTAAGCTTAAAGAGTGATATGTCAAAGGTGTTAGGATTATAGTGGAGATATGTAACTGCCGCCATAACTGCAATTACAAAATCTATAATACCTTTCTTAAGCTCGCCCCAAGGTGATGAGGAAGCATCATCGAGGTAGCCTGAGAGCATTGCTGCAAGCACAAGTATAAGATAAATGATTATCTCAGAACTTAAATTGACGAATATCATACATGTTATTGTAAATACGAGGATAAATATAATTCCTGCTCCTCTTGGCTTGCCGACTGACTTTGAGCCATTAATTGCGTAAGCTCTGCCGCCATCTCGTGGAAGAATATTCTTTCCCATATATATAGCAAGGCATGTTATTGCAAATGCAAATATTATGCTGGCAAAGGTTACAACATTAATATAATTCGGACTTATCAGATAATAAATCATAATTATGAATACTCCTTTGATTATTAATAGTTTTATGATAAATTCCTATAATTATGATGTCAAGTGAAAGATATAATGAAAATAGCCGTTAATAATTAGACTATCAAAATATGTGCGTAATTTTTATATAAAAATGACCAATTGTCAAAAAATTAATAGTATTTAATTTAATGTTATGATAAAATAACATTAATACAAAAGTATATGCGAAGTAATATTATTAATGTGGAAGGGCGGAGTAATATATGGCTGTAATGACTAATTATGAACAGATAAGAATAAGTGAGCTGGACTCATATCTTTTTGGACAGGGCACACATTACGAGATATATAATAAAATGGGTGCGCACATAGCTAAGAAAGATGGAAAGGCCGGAGTGTATTTTGCAGTATGGGCGCCAGCGGCAAAGGACGTGTATGTTATAGGTGAATTTAATGACTGGAAAGCCTATGGCTATGATATGAAGAAGATTTCAGATGGCGGAATATATGAGTTATTTATAGAGGGTGCTAAGGCAGGTCAGATGTATAAGTATCTCATTATTTCACAGAGTGGGGAAGCTATCTATAAAGCTGATCCATATGCTAATGCAGCACAGTTAAGACCTGAGACAGCTTCAATTATTACTGATTTGAATGGATTTAAGTGGACAGATAGTGCATGGGTTGAACATAAGAAGAAAGAGAACCATTTAAAGTCAGCAATGTCTATATATGAATGTCATCTTGGTTCGTGGAAGAAGCAGGAAGATGGTACAGAAGACGGTTATATGAATTACCGTGATATAGCACCAGAGCTTGCAAAGTATGTATCTGATATGGGATATACGCATATAGAGCTTATGGGAATTGCAGAATATCCATATGACGGCTCGTGGGGTTATCAGGTTACAGGATATTATGCACCAACGGCAAGATACGGAAGTCCTAAGGACTTTATGTATTTTGTAGATTATATGCACAGTAAGAATATTGGTGTAATACTTGACTGGGTACCAGCACATTTTCCAAAAGATGCACACGGACTTGCGAACTTTGATGGAAGCTGTGTATATGAATATGCAGACCCAAGAAAGGGTGAACACCCTGACTGGGGAACTAAGGTGTTTGATTACAGCAAGAACGAGGTATCGAATTTCCTTATTGCCAATGGTATGTTCTGGGTTGATAAGTTCCATGTTGATGGCTTAAGGGTAGATGCGGTTGCTTCTATGCTTTATCTTGACTACGGAAGAACAGAGGGCAACTGGGTGCCTAATCAGTATGGTGGCAATGGTAATCTTGAGGCTATGAGCTTTCTTAAGCATTTTAACAGTATGATGAGAAAGAGATTTCCTCAGGCTGTTACAATTGCAGAGGAGTCTACAGCGTGGCCAATGGTAAGTGGTGATCCTGATAATGGAGAATGTCTTGGATTTACATTTAAGTGGAATATGGGCTGGATGCACGATTTCCTTGAATATATGAAGCTTGACCCTTATTTTAGAAAGTTTAATCACGGTAAGATGACATTTTCTCTTATGTATGCTTACAGCGAGAATTTCATACTTGTATTATCACACGATGAGGTTGTTCATCTTAAATGCTCTATGTTAGGCAAGATGCCGGGTGACAGGGAGGACAAGTTCGCTAATCTTAAGCTTGCCTATGCTTATATGTGTGGACACCCGGGCAAGAAGCTTTTATTTATGGGTCAGGAATTCGGACAGTGGAATGAATGGAGCGAGAAGAGAGCGCTTGACTGGTATCTTCTTGAGGACGAGAGCCATAAGGAATTAAAGGATTTCACAAGTGCATGTCTTAAGCTTAACAAGAATTACAGATGTCTATATGAGACAGATTATAATTCAGAGGGCTTTAGATGGATTAATGCCAATGATAAAGATAACAGCGTATTCTCATTTATAAGAATAAGTCCGGATAAGAAGAAGCATTTGTTATTTGTTCTTAACTTCACACCGGTTGAAAGACCAAACCACAGAATAGGAGTGCCAATTAAGGGCAAATATAAGCTTGTATTAGGTGATGATATGAAGAACCAGAAGAAGATAATTGCAAGCGAGAAGGGTGAGTGTGACGGCTATAGCGAGTCGCTGCTTGTAGATTTACATAGATATGGAATAGCAGTGTATGAGTTCAATGGTGATGTAGAAGCACACAAACCTACAAGAATATAGAATATAATCGTGTATTTAATTAAAGCAGATATGGCATAGATGTAATTCAATCAAGTTCATTACATTTACGCCGTAATCTGCTTTATTTTGCTTATTTTTTTGATAAAAGTATCCGAAATATAATACAGGTTATTTTATATGGAGGATAAATATGTCTGTATCAATATACGCGGGTAATTTTAACAAGGATAATAATGTTAAAGAAACATCTATTAATTATAAGGAAAATGTAAGCAATAAGACTAATGGTGTTAATGGAATATTCAGCGGTGTTGTTATGTCAGAGGGGCAGGATAACAGCAGGCTGGCAGATAACACTTATGAGTCATTATTAAAGGAAGCTGATGATGTAAAGCAGCAGATTATGAATTCTGCAAGTACAGCACAGATAAGCTTCAAGGCACTGGTTAAGAAGCTTTCTGGCATGGAAGCGGTAGATATAACAGGTGATGGATTTAATATAACAGATGCGACCAAGGACGATATGGTATCAATCATTGATAAGATTAGAATTGAGCTTGCCATGCATTCAGATAACTATGTAGCATATGGTACCGGGGTAAGCGCTGATGCAATTGAGAGTGTTGCGGGTGCAGGCGCATCTAATGAATTAAAGCAGAGATTAAGTGGAACTGGGCTTTGTATTGATGATGATACAGCAATACAGGTTCAGTCAGCTCTTGATATGGCAGCTTCAATAACAGAGCTTTCAGAGAGTGCCAAGTATTATATGATTGCCAATGATATTGCACCAACTATTGATGGAATATATAAGGCAGAAAATGCTGTCAGCACAAGACCAGCTAATAGCGGATATGAGATTTCATTTAAAGAATTCAATGCTATGCGTCCACAGATAGAGTCACTTATCAACAAAGCAGGACTTGAAGTGAACTTAAGAAATCTTAACAATGCGCAGGATTTGATTAATAATAATATACCAGTCACAGAAAAAACTTTAAAATATAAAGCTGTTCTTGACTCACTTAACTTAAAAGGTCTTGATACACAGGAAGGACAGGATAATGTATTGTCAAAGATTGCTGACCAGCTTGCTATTGGTGATGAACCTAAGGATACACCGCTTACAAGTGACCCATCTATATGGGATAATGTAAAGAATGCGATAGTAACACTGGCTAACGCAAGCTACGATGATATTGTAAATGTTGTTTCTTCAGGAAAGACTTTTACAATTGACAGTTTAAGAATTGTAATGCAGGTGGGCTGGAGTGAGTCTGCGGAAAGTCAGCAGTATTATGTGCAGGATACAGGTTATAATCAGGGTGTATACAATAATCAGATTGATGAAAGCTATGCAGGTAATCAGGCATATCAGCAGCCATATGGTTATAATGCACAGAAGGCATATAATACACTTGTTGAGGCAAGACTTTTACTTACAGCAGGTACAGGTGTAATTCTTGAAAAGAGTAATACATCACTTCTCTACACGCCTCTTGAACAGATTAACGAGCAGATTAAAGCTCTTGAAGCTAATGGAACATTATATGCTGGCAATACACAGATGTATAATGATGTCCTTGATGTAAGAAAGGCACTTTACGATATTGAGACTGCACCAGCACAGATGTATGAAAAGCTTATGAAGAGTGACCCATATAAGTTGAGTATTTCTATGGTATCAGGCATTGCGAGTGGAATGACAAGCCGTTATGCCAAGGCGATAGATACATATGAAACAACAGGCACTAAGGTAAGAGAAGACTTAGATGACTCTATTATTAAGGCTGTTAATAACAGTGCAGAGGGTATAATGGACGAACTCAATCTTGAGAATACTCAGGAGAACAGAGATGTTATTAAGCTTCTTGCTTCTAATAACATAGATATCAATAAGGAAAATGTTGAGAGGGCAAGAAGAATATATACAACCCTTAATAATCTTGTTGATAATATGAAGCCGGAAACTGTTGTTAAGATGATAGATGACGGAATCAACCCAATGAATACTGATATATGGACAGTTAATGATTATCTTAGCAGTATGAATCAGGGTGCTACTAAGGATAATGAGGAGAAATATTCAAAGTTCCTCTACAAGCTTGACAAGACAGGTGGAATTAACGAAACTAAGAAAAAGCAGTTCATCGGTATATACCAGATGATGAATATATTTACAAGAGATGCTGGTGTGTGTGCGGGTGCTCTTATGAAGCAGGGCAAAGAGATTACTATGGGTAATCTTATCAGTGCCTACACAAGCCGCAAGCACTCTGGAATAGATGTAACTATTGATGATTCAGTAGGTCTTGGAGATAAGGAAACTATCAGTTACTTTGAGTCATTATTTGCAAAGTCACAGAAGTTTATCACTCCTAATACATTGAAGAATTCGGACAATGAGTCACCAATTGAACATCAGAATGTTGAAGCATTTGCTAACGGACTTGCTGAACATTATGATGAAGCAGTGGAAAATGAACTTGACAGCAGTTACATAGAAGAAGTAACTAAGAAAGCAGAACAGGCTGATGCTGAGGTTGTAAGGGAGTTAAGAAGAGCTGGAATTAATGAGAACATTGGTAACATTAATGCGGTTAATGAACTTATGGCTACAGGACAGCTTATGGCTTACACAAGAAAGCACGCAGGTCAGGGCAGTAAGTCAATATATGGAGATAACATAATTGACAGCAGTGACAAGCTTAAAGAAGTGTTAGACAGCAGGGATAAGCTTGAGGCTATGTATACTAACTTAGAGGAAGCTGCTGGTGAT
Source organism: Lachnospira sp. (assembly GCA_050874785.1). Taxonomy (GTDB): domain Bacteria; phylum Bacillota; class Clostridia; order Lachnospirales; family Lachnospiraceae; genus Lachnospira. The sequence continues at coordinate 52,412 of JBNMLJ010000005.1, read as the reverse complement.
GAGCTTGAAGAGGCTATTGAGAGTTCACTTACAGGAACTGCTAAAGAATCTGTTGATTATGATACATTTGAAGAATTAAGAATAAGTAACAGACAGATTCGTTATATAAGCAATCTTGCAAGAAGAAATGATTATCGTGTTCCATATGTTAAGAATGGACAGGCAGGTCTTATCAATCTTACATTTGTTGCAGATGATAATGACAAGGGAAAGATATCTATTAAGATGAATACAGCTTCTTGGGGTGAATTGTCAGTAGAGGCAAAGGTTACGCAGTCAGATGTAAGCATGTATGTAAAGCAGGATTCAAGAATAGTGCTTCCGGAAGACAGAAGCATTTATAAGTATTTCCAGAATATTGAGGGAGAGCTTAAAGAACAGTTCGGCTATGATAATGTAAGAATTAATTGTGTAAGAGTTCCAGATGTTAAATATACTACATATGAGGATTCGGGAGCAAAGATTCCATCTGACCGTCTTTATAAGATTGCTTCAGCAATAACAGGAGTATTCTTTGGAGCATAAGAGCTGCTAAAGAATTACAAGAGATGTCCGATATATAAAATGTACGATTATAAGTAGTGATATGCTAAGGATAACGCCAGCAAAGATGGCGACATTATAGAATTAGGAGAATAAAAGTATGAGAATTAATACTAATGTATCAGCAATTGTGTCTAACAATGCGTTACAGAAAGCACAGGATGCGCTTTCAAGCTCTATCCAGAGACTTTCATCAGGATATAAGATTAATAGTTCTGCTGATGATCCAGCAGGCTGTGCAATTTCAGAAAAGATGAGAGTACAGATAAGAGGTCTTGATCAGGCAAAGAATAATACAACAGATGGTATCTCTGTTATCAATACAGCAGAAGGTGCTATAGTAGAGATTCAGTCTATGCTTACACGTCTTAAGGAACTTACAGTTCAGGCAGCTAACGATGTCAATTCTGATGATGAGCGTGAAGCTATCCAGCAGGAGATTGATAATGTTAATCAGGAGATAGACAGAATATCTGAGCAGACAGAGTTCAATACACAGCCACTTATTAATGGTAATCTTTCAAGAAGAGTATATTCAGATTATCAGGGAGTTAATCAGCTTAAGGTATCTGATGGATTTACAGCAGGAATATATGGAGTAACAATAACTCAGGATGCAAGACAGGCAATAGCTGTAGGTGATACTATTACAATGTCAGGCACAGTTAAGATAACTGCTGAGCAGGCAGGTACAATATCTATTAATGGATATAACATTGATATTGTAGAAGGTGATACACTTGATACAATTATGGATAAGGTTATGGATGGTGCTAATATGGCGGGTGGAAGAGCATTTGCTGTATCAAGCCTTGCTAATGATACGAAGACTAACGGAAGTGATTATGCAGGATATAAGCCAGATACATCTTACACAGGCAACAGACTTGTTATAATGACAGAGCAGTATGGAAGAGATCAGCAGTTAGATGTAACATGCAGTAATAAAGACCTTGCTGCTATGCTTGGTATATCAGATGCTTACAATGAAGATGGTTCAGGCATACACGCAGAAGGTAGTGATGTTGTAGCTGAATTCGCTAATGAAGTTGATGATGCAGGCAACCCAACAGGTAAGAGAGTTGGATTTGAAGATTCAGCTATTATCTCAACCAAGGGTACTAAGATTACAGTTAAGGACGTTAATAATAAGGAATTCGTTATGGATGTTCCGGGTAATGTTGCAGGAACAACATTTAATGATACAACAGCAGCTAAGCAGAACGGAAAGTCACAGGCAGCAGGTGGAACAGCTACGGATATTAATCAGGAAGTGACTGATGTCGGAACTATGAGTATTCACGTTGGTGCTAATGAAAATCAGGTTATTGTTCTGGATATTCCTAAGATAACTACTTACACAATAGGTACAGATAATATCAATGTAATGACAAGCTACACAGCACAGCTTTCAATAGGGTATGTAGACGAAGCTATTAATTATGTCAACTCTGCACGTTCAAAGCTTGGTGCATATGAGAACAGATTTGACCATACTACTAAGAACCTTGAGGTTTCAAGTGAGAATGTTACTAAGGCTTTATCAGCTAAGATTGATACAGATATGGCTGAGGAGATGACAGAGTATACATCACAGACAGTTCTTACACAGGCAGCTACATCAATACTTTCACAGGCTAACCAAAGACCATCAGAAGTATTACAGCTTCTTCAGAACTAATCTGTCAGGGTGAATTGATTGGAGATGTGAAGTATGGATAGAGAAGCTATTAAGACATATTCATATAGAATATCGCAGGCGACACGTTCAGAGCTTGTAGTAATAGTGTACGACATAATAAGAGATTATCTTAAAGATGCAGTGTCAACATCAGATAATGCAGTATTTAAAGAGAAACTACACATGGCTATGAGAGGTATAGACCAGCTTATAACAGGTCTTGATATGCAGTATGAGCTTTCAGGTAATCTTTATGTACTCTATAACTATATGAAAAGAACTCTTATCGGTGCACAGGTTTCATATGATAAAAATGTTGTCAATTCAATATACGATATGCTTGGACAGCTAAGACAGTCATTTTATGAAGTAAGCAGACATGATAATTCAGCACCGCTTATGAAGAATACAGAAAAGGTGTATTCCGGACTTACATATTCTAAATATGGTGCAGGCAATGAAACAGCAAGTGATACGCTTATTAACAGAGGATATATGGTATAATGAGCACAAAAGTGCTCATCTTAAAAGTTCCTAACGGAACTTTGTATGTGCTGAAAAGAAGCACGAAAATTATGGTATAATGAGCACAAAAGTGCTCATCTTAAAAGTTCCTTACGGAACTTTATATGTGCTGAAAAGCTGCACAAATAATATAATTAATTAAAATAAAAAGGGTTACTGCTTTGACCAAAAGACATTCAGATAATGATTGTCTGGCTAGGGCAGTAACCCTTTTGTAGTATTTTGGTGATTTTCTAGAAACGGAGCTTGCGCTTAGAGTATTTACTACGTTTCTTAGAAAGTGAAGCATTGTTAATAATTGTAAATATAATAAGTATTACAGCTACAATTCCAGCTATAACCCATATATTAATCTTAATACAGCGTTTTGGTGATAACTGTGTTGAGTTGTTCTTGGCACTAAGGTATGGCAGAAGGCTTTCATTGGAATTATCACCGCCTGTTATGGAGAGTGTGGTAGAACCAACAACATTATCACCATAAAGATAATTAAGCTTAGCGGCAAGCCTGCCCTGCTCATTAGTTATATCGTAATTCTTATCAAGGCTCATTGTAACGCTTGAAGTTGAACCGCTGTTAGGAATTGTTATAAATGAGGCATTCATATTAAAGTTAAGTTTTGACTTATTAAATACATCTGATGAGTAGTAGTTATCAGTAGAGAATAACGAGCTTATCTGTGTGTCAGATGTAGTCGATTTCTTAAAGTTATTAAATCCCCAGTCAAATAATGAACGTGTATCTATAAATCTTGTAGAGTCATCTGGTGAACGGAATACAACGCATATAAGCCTCATTCCATCTTTTTCAGCAAATGTTACCAGAGTCATTAAAGATTCATCAGTAAATCCGGTCTTTCCACCTTTGCAGTATTCATAGTAGAACTCGCGTCCTTTAAGCATCTTATGACGGTGTTTTATTGTTCTGGGTGTAGATGTTACATTAGTGGCAGGAATTGTATAGCTTGAGGAAGTTGAGTCAATGTTTACAAACGAAGCGTTGTTATAACAGCCTCGTGCAATCATAGCCATATCGTAAGCACTTGTGTAGTGGTTAGGATTGTAAAGGCCACTGGCATTAGCAAAATGTGTTTCAATTGCACCAAGCTCACGAGCTTTATTATTCATCATATCCACAAACGCATCTATTGAGCCAGCGACTTTCTCAGCAAGTGCATATGCAACTTCATTGGCTGAATACAGAAGAAGTGCATATAAGGCCTGTTCAACAGTAAGTTCTTCCCCGGCCTTCATACCAAGGTTGGCATCTTCAATCGGATTAATTGAATTAGCTGCGGCAGTAGAAAATGTAAGTGTATCACTGAGATTACAGTTCTCAATAGTAAGAAGTCCTGTAAGGATTTTAGTTGTTGAAGCTGGATAGCACTTACGGTGTGCATCTTTTTCGTATAGTATAGAGCCTGTATCTGCATCGACTAATATTGCACTCTCACAGGTAATATCCGGAGCCTGTGGCCACGAAACAGAAGTGTCTGTTGATACCTCGTTAGATATAACAGAACTCTTGGCAGCAGTTGTTCCATTAGATATAACATAGCTGCTGGCGGCAGTTGTTCCGCTTGTTATTCCAGCTGCAAAAGCTGGTGTTACAGATGTTGCCACAATTGCTGTACAGGTAATAATGCTTGCAGTTCTTACAAGGCATTTTCTGAATTTATTAAATAGAACTGAACACTTATTAACAGAGTGTTTCGTTGTTTTATTAGAATTATTAAACATTACAATCTCCCATCGTTAATGATATTATGAAGTAAGTGTTAAAGGCACAAAATGCCATTTATTATACTGATATGTTCATATTATACATATTTGCTTGTAATATTAACATATTTATTAAGATTATGAAACTAAATTTGCAGGCGAATATTTAAAGCTGTGTGGAATGGGATTTTGGTGATGTTTTAATTTACCTTTGACATACTTATTATATTAAAGTAAAATATCTTGGTTTGATGTTATAAAAATGGTTGTAAGCTTATACAGTATAAAGAATGAATGGAGATTATTATGAGATTAAGAAATGTACCGGGTGCAAGAGAAGTTATGGTTGAGAACGAATATGTATTCACGGAACCAGAGGGAATGTGCGGAACCTGGAAAGAGGTATTTGGAAATGATAACCCTATGCATATAGAGATTGGAATGGGAAAGGGAACATTTATAACAACTCTTGCAGGGATGAATCCAGATATTAATTATGTTGGAATAGAGAAGTATTCAAGCGTACTATTAAGAGCAGTTGAGAAGCAGGACGAATTACAGCTTCCTAACTTAAGATTTATAAGAATGGATGCAGAGAATATTAATGAAGTGTTTGGTGTTGATGAAGTAGATAGAATATATCTTAATTTCTCAGACCCATGGCCAAAGGACAGACATGCTAAGAGAAGACTTACATCAAGACAGTTCTTTGCAAGATATGACAAAATGCTTAAAAAAGAGGGCAGGGTTGAATTCAAGACAGACAATAGGGTGTTGTTTGACTTTTCAGTTGAGGAAGTAAAGGAAGCTGGCTGGAATCTTGTAGAGTGTACTTATGACCTTCACAGTGACGAAAGGCTTAATGAAGGAAATGTTATGACAGAATACGAGAAGAAATTCTCAGATATGGGAAATCCTATATGCAAGCTTATTGCAGACAGATAAGATAGATTGAATTATTAATACATATCAGGCCGTTAATAAAATAGATTAAAATGTTATTGTAAGATAATTAAATGTATTAGTATCACATATGACTTTGTTGAATATTATATAGTAGAAACGTTTTTAACTAATATTTTAAGAATATATTATATTCATGAAAGGAAATGGTATGGGATATCACAGACATTGTAACAGGTGTAATCCGATTAACAGACTTAATGAGTACATTTATTACCACAATAGATTAAACCGCAGGATTGTGCGTTTTAAGAGGTCGTGGGATGAAATATATAAAATAATAAATGGCTGCTGACCTTAAGATATATGTACTGGTAATACTGAAAAAATCAGTAATAAAGGTACATATCAAGGTTAGCAGCCATAATTTTTTGATTCTACATTTCATCGGGTGAGTCGTAAGGCTGGACACTGATATTACGTTTTTTGAGGAAATGTTCAACTACAAGGTTCGTAATATAGCATATAACTGCCATAACAGGAACACCGAGGAACATTCCTAATACGCCGAAAAGTGCTCCACCCACAACAATTGCGAATATAACCCACAGAGGCTTAAGTCCTGTGCTTTCGCCAAGTATCTTAGGACCAAGGAAAAGTCCGTCAAACTGTTGTATAACAAGTATCAGGATTGCAAAGAATATAACCTGGATAGGATTTACAATAACAATTATGATACCGCCCATAACACCACCGATGTAAGGTCCAAAGTAAGGAATCATATTAGTAATTCCAACGATAACGCTTATAAGCACCGTGTAAGGGAACTTGAATATAGTCATACATATAAAGCAGATGATACCGATTATTAATGAGTCAAGTGCCTTGCCATACATAAATTTTAAGAAAATAGTACCACTTTCCCTGCATATCTTTCTTGTAGTATCAGCCGCATTTTTCGGAAATACAGCATAAAGCACACGCTTAAAATTGTAGAATATATTCTTGTGGTCAGATATCATATACACAGAAACCATAATTGCAATTATGAGGTTGACCAGTCCCTTAACAATAGCCATAGATGTATTAACTACATATGGGAGCAGATTGGTAAGCATATCTGTAAGATATGATATAACCTTAGGGTAAAGGTTGTTTAATTGTTCATTAATGACTGCATAATCAATAAATCCCAGGTCAGCGTGTTTATCTTCAAATGAATTAACAAGGCCAGTGATATTGTTGTACCACACTGGAAGCTTGTCCACGATATCGGTAATGCTTGTATACAATTGAGGAATTATAAATACCATAAGGATTGTAATAATTCCGATTGCAATAATGTAAGTTATAAGTATCGAAAGATATTTAGAAAGCTTGTCCGACTTCAAATGGCATTTTTCCTTGAACAAATGTCTGTAGAAAAATCTTACAAGTGGGTATAATATAAATGCTATGAACGCACCAATTACAAATGGTGATATAACATTAAAAATGTATTTGATAATATTAAGTGTGTTATTAAACCCGCCAATAAGCTTGAATATAAGTATTGCACCAAGGACAAATAAGAGTCCGTATATTACAATAGTAAAATATCTGCTGTTGGGCTGGAACTTATTCTTGTATACAATGTGGTTGTTGCCTGAGCTGTTATTGTTATTATTATCTTTATCCATAGAAATCCTCGCAATCTTATTTAATTAAGGATATATTAAGGATATTGTACCCCATATAAGCGGCTAAAAAAACCCCATAATAGTTAAATATTATTAAAAATATTAAAAAAGATTATATTGTTTCTAAATAAATACAAAAAAGGGCTTGCTTTTTTGTTAATAACACGTTAATATATCTTTTGTTGTTACGGCAGTTGTAACACAATAATATATGCACCGCTAGCTCAGTTGGTAGAGCACCTGACTCTTAATCAGGGTGTCCAGGGTTCGAACCCCTGGCGGTGCACTTGTAAGTCTAATGCTTACAACAATTTAATATACGCACCGCTAGCTCAGTTGGTAGAGCACCTGACTCTTAATCAGGGTGTCCAGGGTTCGAACCCCTGGCGGTGCATTTGTGAAAGTCTTTTGATTTAGTCGATGGAGCTAGGTTGAGGGGCTTTTTTTGTGCGTTAAATTTTTGTGTGTTCAATTTCTATAATTTGTTATTTCTTTCTAAATTTTTGAATTAATTCCGCTTTTTTCTGAAAAATTCCAAATATGGATTGTATAAATAGTATATTTAGTGTTACAATACGAGTGGGTACACATATGAAACTATTATTTGGAATAATCTAATATATTTCAAGACAAATACGAAGGGGAAGATATAACACCAATATACCAGTGTTACGACTGCCAATATTGCTGTTGTGTCGGAAAAGAGGTTCATATGAAGAAAAAAGGGAATAGACATAAGATACAAAGAGCGCGTAGAAGAGCATTGAAAAGAGCCGCTATAATTACAATGGCAGGGGCGGCGGTTATTATAGGAGCGTATTTTTTAAAGGTATCTGATTTCAGAATTAAATATACGCAGACAGCAGATTATATGAAGGGCAATGAAGAGAATGTAACAGAGGGAGTTGTCACATATGAAGAAGCAACTAATAGTAACCAGACTACAGCGGCAGTAAGAAGTTCTTATAAGAAGCTTGATGTAGAATGTGTACTTCAAAATCCTGAACTTCCAACAGGCTGTGAGATAACAGCTTTGACGACAGTTCTTAATTATCTTGGCTATAATGTAGACAAGCTGACAATGGCAGATTATTACCTTGATAAAGGAAAGATGGGTGAGGTATCGCCTTACAAAGCATTTGTCGGCAATCCAAGAGATGAAGATTCGTGTGGTGCATTTGCACCAGTATTAGTCAATTCAGCGACAAAGTATCTGAAATCGCAGAGATCATATATGACCGTATACAATATAACAGGAGCAGAGTACAATGAGCTTCTGGATTATGTAGATGACGGACATCCGGTGTTAGTATGGGAGACAATGTATATGAAAGAACCATATGAATCCTGTACGTGGAATATAGACGGAGAGAATATTACGTGGCTTTCACGTGAGCACGCTATGGTACTTATAGGCTATACACAGAGTACATACATTATGGCAGATCCGTTAAGAGGCATATGTGAATACGATAAAGAACTTGTAGAAACACGATATAAAAGTATGGGAAAGCAGGCAATAGTTATATATTAATATATAAGATTTAATGATTAATGTGAAGGTTAATAATTAATATTTAACGTTAATAATTGATATATAAAGTGAGAGTGTCAGCCATTTATTACCACATATACATTTTATAAATCATCACAGTCGGGGAATACTTCCATTATGGAGGTGATGAGTGTGTACCCAGCGTATGATGGTGATAAAGATTATGATTATGACACAGCCCGGTATACGTTTCCTCATAGAAAACGCACTTATAATGAGGAAGATAACAGCGAAGAATATTTTGAGAACGCAGTATATGAGGACAATGTGAACTTCTCATCTATGGAAGATTACGAAGACTTTCTTATATGGGGAACTGATAATAAAGACCAGTTCATATAAACAGATTATAAAAGATTTATTAATCTTTTAAGCTTCAATTGACTACAGTTTTACAGATGTTATATGATAAGCGAAACGTAAGGAATTTATTGTCTGTGCGTTTCGCTTATTTTTATGTAATAGAATACAGCGCAAGCTGTAATTAATATTGTACGCAGAAATGAGGAGTAGTATGTACGGTTATGTTGTTGTTAATAAGCCTGAGCTTAAGATAAAAGAATATGATATGTATCGTTCATACTATTGCGGACTGTGCGAGGAGCTGCTTTCAGATTATGGCGTTAATGGACAGATATCTATAAGCTATGATATGACATTTCTGCTTGTACTGCTTACAGGGCTGTATGAGCCGGATACAACATATAAGGAAGCAAGATGTATTGCACACCCTGTTCATAAGCACCCGGTAAGGCGCAATGGGATTTCGGCATATGTTGCGGATATGAATGTCCTTATGACTTATTACAAATGTGTTGATGACTGGCAGGATGACAAGAAGATTATGAAGAAGCTTCTCGCCTCGTCTTTGACTAATAAGGTTAAGAGGATTGAGAAAGCATATCCACAAAAAGCACATATTATTAAGGCGGCACTTGATAGAATGAGTGAGCTTGAGAATAATAATGAGAGCAATATTGACCTGCCTGCAGAACAATTTGGCATAATAATGGCACAGATTTTGTGTATGAAAGATGATGAGTGGCACGATACATTAAAAGTGATGGGGAATTCGCTTGGAAGATTTATATATATTCTGGACGCGTATGATGACCTTTTGGAAGATAAGAAGAAGGGCAGATATAATGCGCTAAGAACGTATGAGAATAATAAAGATTTTGATATATTTATAGAAAATGTGTTAAAATCACATATGGCACAATTTGCCGCAGGCTTTGAGAGCCTTCCTATTATTGAGAATGTCGATTTATTAAGAAATGTAATATATTCGGGAGTCTTTACAAGATTCGAGATTGCTAAGAATAAAAGAGAACAAGTGGAGGAAGTATGACCGATCCGTATTCAGTGTTAGGTGTATCAAGAGATGCAACTGACGAAGAGATTAAAAAAGCATATAGAACATTAAGCAGAAAGTATCATCCTGATGCGAATATCAATAATCCTAATAAGGATAAGGCTGAGGAAATGTTTAAGACAATCCAGCAGGCTTATAACCAGATTATGAAGGAAAAGCAAGGTGGATATACATCATCAGCTTACAGCCAGAACAGAGGCGGTACAGGAAGCTATGGCTATGACGGAGATTATCAGAATAACCATAATGGACAGAATGGTAATGGCTATGATGATTTTGGCGGCTTCTGGGGCTTTGGACCATTTGGTTTCGGCGGCTATTATGGAGGAGGTTCTAATTCTGGATATTCAGGTGGAGCTTCTAATATGAATGGCAATGATGATACGACAGTTCATTTAAGAGCGGCGGCTAATTATATTAATAATGGTGGATATGACGAGGCACTTAATGTGCTTTCTGCCATTCAGGAAAGGGATGCCAGATGGTACTATTATAGTGCTATGGCGAACTCAGGCAAAGGTAATCAGGCAACAGCTATGGAACACGCCAGAAGAGCGGTAGAACTCGACCCTGACAATATGCAGTACCGTATGTTCTACCAGCGTATGAATAGTGGCGGTGAATGGTATTCAGGAAGGCAGCAGACATACCAGAACCCTGCTGGTGGAATGGGAAGCTGGTGTATGAAACTTATATTTGCCAACCTTATGTGCAACTGCTGTCTTGGCGGAGGTGGCTTATGCTGCCCTGGAAGATATTACTAAGCTGTTCTCCCAGTTCTTTAAGTAATCAAATAGAATATCAATCTGAACAGGTCCGGTTTCAAGGATATATCGGTGGAACTCTTTTAAGGAGAAGTCATCACCGAGATCCTGCTGGGCCTGTTTTTTAAGTTCCTCAAAACCTAAAAATCCAAGAACATATTTGCAGTAATTAGCAGGATTGGCAGTAAATGCTGTATACATCTCGTGCGCAGCCTCAGCACTGCTAAAGCCGTAATCTGTAAGGAAAGATGAAAGCTGTGCTTCAGTCCAGCCGTAATAATTTACGCCTATATCCCCTTTTGCATACAGGCAGAGTATAAGTGCATAGTTGCACTGTACTAAGGAATTAAGCAGTGTGTTATCGCCGGCATATTCATATGAATGAACCTCAACATAGGAAGCCCAGCCCTCAACATAACCGCCCGGTTTAATAACATTTCTTATCAAAGAAGGCATGGTCGAGGCAAAATACTGTGTCTGGTATAAATGTCCAGGATATCCCTCGTGTGCCAGCGTAGGATACAAATCACTGCTGTCAGTACCGGCTGAATTAATGTATATAGAGTTGATGTCAAGATTATCAATCTGTGGCATAAAGTACATAGCAGGGCTTGCGTAGTCCTTAAGTGCTTCGGATACATAATTGATATTGTAATTGACATCACTTAAGGCAGGATAATCGTCAGTTATCTTCTTCTTTAAATCATCAATAATCTGGTCCGGCTTATCAATTCCAAAAGAAAATGTACTGAACTGGCTGTTAAGTGACGGATCTTTTCTTAAAAGCTTCTGCATAACAATTGCATAGCTTCTTATGTAAGAGTCAAGCAAATCATCATATTCGTCAATGGATTTGCTCCAGCCAAGACAGCTTTCAAGAAGTCCCTCAAAGTATCTTGCGCCGTCAGGGTAATTGCATATTCCGCCAGAATACTGGTTAGTTCCCTTGAATGATGTAAGAGTTGTTATAAGTGCGTTATAGCCCGGAATTACGTGGTTGATAACGGCATCTTCGTTCTGTTTTTTGTATACATTTTTCTCATCATCAGTAAGGAAAATGAGGTCGTCAACACGGGAGTTAAAAGTCCCGATAAACATACCGTCAGCATCACCAGCGGAATCAGCGATAGACTTGCAGGAGCTTATGACCTCATCAAGAAGGTCATCGCTTAGCGTATATCCCCTCACGCTTCTTAATGCCTCGAATTCCAGCAGATTATTAAAATATCCGTCCACATCACTTAGGAGCTGTATATATTCCTCAACGTCCTTTTTCTCCATAAATGTATATTCAGAAAAAAGAAGAGGAAGCTGTATCTGTATGCCGATTGTAGGAGTGAGGTCGGTGTTAAGAAGATACAGGTCGCTGTAATTAAGGGCTGTATACAGATATTTGCTTAATAAGTCATAGGTTATCTGCTGGTTTTTGGAAAGCGAAGCCTTATCAAATGCGTTAAGCTTTGTTATGTAGCCGGTTATATCTGACGTATCATCAATATTATCAATATCAATACGTCCGAGCGTTATATCGTAATCATCAATTCCGTATTCGGAAGGATTTTCTAAAAGGGAGTGCAGTGAGAGTAAATCACTTGAGGCAAGCTCACGAAAAAGGCTGTCGGTAAAATCGTTGAAGCTTTCGTTATCATCTGCATTGTATTGCTCATCAGCATTGTTATAACGTGAAGCAGACCCGCCAAATGGAGTGCAGGCACTAAATGAACAGGCTGTGATTACTACTGCACCTGTTATGGCAGCAGCTTTTTTAAAGAAAGAATGAATGTTAATTTTGTGTTTTATGTAACTGGATTTTAATGTCAGCATATAATAATCCTCATTTCTGCGGACATACCGCGTAGTCAGATTCGGGAAGGTGCATATAAGCCCCTGGTACAACATTTTCTTAATCATACACTAGATTATATGTATAATAAATGTTTTTCATTAAAGAATATTTGTTTATTCGTTTGACATATTCTAAAAAGCTGGCTATCATATATAGAATAATGATAACGGAGGTTACGGATATGCCACAGAATAAAGGTCCATTTTATATGACAACAGCTATCGCATATACATCAGGAAAGCCACATATTGGTAATACTTATGAGATAGTTCTTGCCGATAGTATTGCAAGATTCAGACGTCAGGAGGGCTATGATGTTTTTTTCCAGACAGGAACTGATGAGCATGGACAGAAGATTGAATTAAAAGCAGAAGAAGCAGGAATTACACCTAAGGAATTCGTTGATAATGTTTCTACAGAGATAAAGAGAATATGGGATTTAATGGATACATCTTATGACAAGTTTATAAGAACTACAGATGATTACCACGAAAAGCAGGTTCAGAAGATATTTAAGAAGCTCTACGATCAGGGAGATATATATAAGGGTTCATACGAAGGTATGTACTGTACACCTTGCGAGTCTTTCTGGACAGAGTCACAGCTTGTTGACGGAAAATGTCCTGACTGCGGACGTGAAGTTAAGCCAGCTAAGGAAGAAGCTTATTTCTTTAAGATGAGTAAATATGCCAACAGACTTATCGAGCATATTAATACACACCCAGAATTCATACAGCCTGTTTCAAGAAAGAATGAGATGATGAATAACTTCCTTCTTCCAGGACTTCAGGATTTATGTGTATCAAGAACATCATTTAAGTGGGGTATCCCGGTAGATTTTGATGACAAGCATGTAGTATATGTATGGCTTGATGCACTTACTAACTATATCACAGGTATCGGGTATGATGCTGATGGCAACTCATCAGAACAGTATAAGAAGTTCTGGCCGGCAGACCTTCACCTTATTGGAAAGGATATTATAAGATTCCATACTATATACTGGCCTATATTCCTTATGGCACTTGGTGAACCACTTCCTAAGCAGGTATTTGGACATCCTTGGCTTTTACAGAATGACGGCAAGATGAGTAAGTCTAAGGGGAATGTTATATATGCAGATGACCTTGTAGATATGTTCGGTGTTGATGCTGTAAGATACTTCGTACTTCACGAAATGCCATTTGAGAACGATGGTGTTATCTCTTGGGAACTTATAGTTGAACGTATGAACTCAGATCTTGCTAATACACTTGGTAACCTTGTCAACAGAACAATTGCTATGTCTAACAAGTATTTTGGCGGTGTAGTTAATAAGACAGGTGTTACAAGTGAGGGAGCAGGCGTTGATGAGAACGGTGCAAGCCTTGACTTCGATGCTGACCTTAAGGCTGTTGTTACAGGAACAAGAGATAAGGTTCAGAACAAGATGGCTACACTTCACGTTGCTGATGCTATGACAGATGTATTTGCATTATTTAAGAGATGTAACAAGTACATTGATGAAACAATGCCTTGGGCTTTAGCAAAGGACGAGAGTAAGAAAGAAAGACTTGAAGAAGTTCTTTACAACCTTGTAGAGAGTATTACAATCGGAGCTAACCTTTTAAAGGCATTTATGCCTAATACAACAGAGAGTATTTTAAAGCAGCTTTATCCTGACAATCCAGCCGCTGGTGACAGAGATTTTGATGATCTTGACAAGTTCGGCTTAAGAGAGTCTGGAAATAAAGTTACAGATAAGCCAGAAATCCTTTTTGCAAGACTTGATATTGAAGAAGTTATGAAGAAGGTTGAAGAATTACAGGAAGCACAGAGAAAGGCTAATGGAGTACCGGAATATCCAGTAGTTGAGAAGAAGCCTGAGATAACATTTGACGACTTTGAAAAAATCCAGATCCAGGTCGGAGAAGTGCTTAAGTGCGAGCCTGTAAAGAAGGCTAAGAAGCTTCTCTGCTCACAGATAAGAATTGGTGAGGAAGTAAGACAGATTGTATCTGGAATATCACAGTATTACAAGCCAGAAGAGATGGTTGGCAAGAAGGTAGCAGTAGTTACTAACCTTGCACCTCGTAAGATATGCGGCGTTGAATCACAGGGTATGATTCTTGCGGCTATGGACGATAAGAACAATCTCTCTGTTATGACAGTTGATAAGGATATAATCGCAGGAAGCGAAATCGGATAGCAAAAGAGTGAATTATATATAATAAAAAGCTCCCTTCCGGGCTGGCAGGTAAAATCACCTGCGGCTTGGAAGGGAGCTTTTTCTTGTACTGCACTTGTACTTACAGGTTAACAGAAGTAGCAAGGCATTATTTATCCAACATTTTTTTGTATTCGCGTGGACTGATGCCAATGTGTCTCTTGAAAAGTTTCGAAAAATAACCGAAATCAGGAATACCGACAGCTCCAGCCACTTCAGCAACACTCATATTTGTGGTATTAAAGTAGCGTAAAGATGCCCGGATGCGCTGCCTTCCAATATAAGAAGTCAGCGTTTCGCCGACTTCTTTTTTAAATGCATTTGACAGATAAGATGGATTTTTGTCAAATTTTTCGGCAAGTATGGATAGCGTTAACTCTGAGTATAAATGCTGGTCAATGTAATTTACAACAGTTCGGATCAGATAAGAGTATTTTTTATACGTATAATTCTTAGCAAGCATAGAATATTTTCGGACCATGTCAAATGGCAAGTGTGCAAACTCTCCTTGGCTGTTAGCATCTTTTATGCGAAGAGAAAAAGCTTCAGCCTGCTGGTATACATAAATCGGATGTACGGCGGTCCCAAACATACGGGAAGCTAGAAAAAAATTTAAGGAGGCGATTCTGCTTCTTATTTCTTTTGCAGGAAGAGACTGAAAAGAAGCAGAATAGTCCAAAGTCTTTTTCATGAAGTCAATGGCCTGGGCAGTGTTTCCGGCAGTCATTGCCTGACAACAATGTTCTAGTCGTGAAATCAGTTCCGCGATGTAATCGGAAGAGAATTTCTGAAAACGTTCTTCGTTTGGCGAAGTGTTATGAGACTCTGTTTTATAATTGACATACTCAATGCTGCATGTTTTGAACGCCGGAATAAAAAAACTAATAAAATGCTGCAACATCAGTGTGAGTTCATCAATGTCTACGACAGGAAGAGAGTAATAAAAGTGTAACAAGACAGAGTTGTATTTCGGATCAATGTGATTATCACGAATGAGCCGGTTGATTGTTACCTGATTGATTGGTTCGGCCAAAAAAGGCATAATACCAAGAATATCTGGTTCAGCGTCCGTGGTCAGACTGACAATTACATTGTAAAACCCAAGGGAACTCTGCAGTACAATGATTTGATAAGGAGAGCTGCCAAACAAAGAAAAAAGTGGGCTGTTCGTTTTGTAGTTGTCCCAGACCATGCGTCTTAGTCCCATATCCATTTTCTCAAAATTCTGATAAGGAGCATGCATCAGATAAGAATCTATCTTAAAGGTATCGGACAAAGTTTGCTGGAGCAAAGGGAAAAAATCATCGGTATTCATGTTTTCAAATGTCATAATAGGACTCCTTTCCTAGTAGGTTTCTCGTTTTATTTGTAAAAAATTTGCCATAATTATATTTTATGTAAAAATTTTACCAAAACAACAAAACTAAGACAAGAGCAAAATCCGTTGAATTGTTATACTGAGTACATCAATGAGGTTGACGGAAAGAGAGAAAGACTCTTTTTATGAACAAGAAGGAGGTAAAAATGGCAACAAAGAACATTAATGCATCTTGGCAGTTTACAAAAGATGCTATAACTGTCGCAGAAGGATATTCTGTATTAACACAGGGCAACTGGGAGGCACTTGACTTGCCTCATACATGGAATGGTAAGGATGGACAGGATGGTGGAAATGATTACCACCGCGGTACATGTTACTATGTAAAGAACATGAAGCGTGAGGAGTTTGGTAGCGAACCAATCACTTATATTGAGTTTAACGGAGCAAACTCTAGTGCATGGCTTTATGTTAATGGAAAAGAAGCTGGACATCATGATGGTGGATACTCTACATGGAGAGTGAATGTAACAGACTTTTTGGCTGATGAAAATGAAATTGTAGTTGCAGTAGATAATGCACCAAATGATCATGTATATCCACAGATGGCAGACTTTACATTCTATGGCGGTCTGTATCGTGATGTAAATGTGATTTCTGTACCAGAAACACATTTTGATCTGGATTATTATGGAACACATGGCATTGCAGTAACACCTATCGTAGAAGGTGCAAATGCAAGTGTTGAAGTAGAAGTATTTGTTACAGATGCAACAGAGGAAGATACTTTAGAATATGTCATCAAAAATGGTGATGAAGTTATTGCTACAAAGAGCGTTTCTGCAAATGAGACAAAGGTTACATTCGAGATTGAAAATGTTCATCTTTGGAATGGCCGTAAGGACCCACACCTTTACACAGCAGAAGTTACATTAAAGAGAAACGATACTGTTTTAGATGAGAGAAGTACTCGCTTTGGATGTAGAACTTTTGTTATTGATCCAGAGAAGGGATTTATCTTAAACGGAGAGCGTTATCCACTTCACGGTGTGTCTCGTCATCAGGATAGACCACACATTGGAAATGCTTTAACTCATAAAGAACATAAAGAAGATATTGAACTCATTCTTGAAATGGGTGCAAACACAATCCGTCTTGCTCATTATCAGCACGACCAGTACATTTATGACCTTTGTGATGAGACAGGTCTTGTACTTTGGGCTGAGATTCCATATATTTCAAAACATTTGCCAAACGGACGTGAGAATACTATTTCACAGATGAAAGAACTTATTATACAGAATTACAATCATCCAAGTATTGTAGTATGGGGACTTTCTAATGAGATTACAATGGGTGGCGGAGAGGATGATGACCTCATTGAGAACCACAACATTTTAAATGATTTATGTCATCAGATGGATCCAACAAGACTTACAACAATGGCCGTAGTTTCTATGTGCAGCATTGATGCAAAATATATTCAGATTCCGGATGTTATTTCTTATAACCATTATTATGGATGGTACGGTGGAACAACAGATATGAACGGTGAGTTCTTTGATGATTTCCACAAGAAATATCCAAATATTCCAATTGGATTAAGTGAGTATGGATGTGAGGCTTTGAACTGGCATACATCAAATCCTGTTCAGGGTGATTATACTGAGGAATATCAGGCATACTATCATGAAGAACTGATTAAGCAGCTCTTTACAAGAGATTATATCTGGGCTACACATGTATGGAATATGTATGACTTCGCCGCTGATGCAAGAGCAGAAGGTGGAGAAAATGGTATGAACCATAAGGGCTTGGTTACATTTGATAGAAAGTACAAGAAAGATGCTTTCTATGCATATAAGGCATGGTTATCAGATGATCCATTCGTGCATATCTGTGGTAAGCGCTATGTAGACCGTGTAGAAGATACAACAAAGGTTACGGTATACTCTAATCAGCCAGAAGTAGAGTTGTTTGTAAACGGTGAAAGCCTTGGTAAGCAGACAAGTGATGTGCATTTCTTCTACTTTGATGTGCCAAATGCAGGCGAAAGTACACTTGTTGCAAAAGCAGGTGATTGCAGTGACGAAAGCAAGATTCGCAAGGTAGATACCTTTAACGAAGAATATCGTTTGAAAGAAGAAGGCGAGGTTCTCAACTGGTTTGATATTGATATGCCAGAGGGATACTTCAACATCAATGACAAGATTGGTGATATCATGAAGGCCAACGAAGGTAAGATGTTCATCGATGAATTGATGCTTAAGATTATGAAAGGCGCTGATGGCGGTGCAGCAGAAGCAGCAGAAGCAGCAGCTGGTGCTGGCAGCGAGGGCCTTATGAAGATGTTATCAGGTTTTACAGTAAAGCGTATGCTTAATCTTATGGGAACTGCAGGCGGTGGAAAGCAGTTTACTAAGGAAGAACTTCTTGAGTTGAATAGCAAGCTCAATAAGATAAAGAGATAGGAGGATATTACCATGAGTAAAACTAGAGAAGTAAGACCTTTCGGTGCACGTGACAAGTTTGGTTACCTGTTCGGAGATCTTGCAAATGATTTTTCATTTATTTTTGCCAGTACTTATGTAATGGTATTCTACACAAAGGTTATGGGTATCTCAGCGGCAATGGTCGGAACTATGTTTCTTATTGCTCGTTGTATCGATGCTTTTACAGATATCGGTATGGGACGTATCGTAGATAATTCAAAGCCAACAAAGAACGGACGTATTCGTCCATGGATTCTTCGTATGTGCGGATTTGTTGCACTTGCATCATTTATGATGTATCAGTCATTTTTGGTAGATGCTTCTTACGGAGCTAAGGTTGCATATATGTTTATTACATATATCCTCTGGGGTTCTATTTTCTATACATCTATCAATATTCCTTACGGTTCAATGGCATCTGTTATTTCAGGTGACCCAAAGGACAGAAGTTCGCTTTCTGTTTTCCGTTCAGTAGGTGGAACTGTTGCTGGTATTATGATTGGTGTTGTAGCTCCAATGTTAGTATATAAGACAGATGCTTATGGTAACCAGGTTGTTTCTGCAACAAATATATCTATTGTAGCTGGAGTATTCTCTGTAATTGCAATTGTATGCTATCTGCTTTGCTATTTCCTTACAACAGAGCGTGTTGAATATGTTGCAAAGCAAACATCTGAGAAGCAGTCAGTTGCTAAGACATTAAAGACATTACTTACAAGCCGTTCATTGCTTGGTATGATTATCGCAGCTGTACTTCTTTTGTTGGCTTCATTAATGTCACAGGGTGTCAATACTTACTTGTTTGCTGATTACTTCAAGAACACAAAGGCTCTTTCAGTATTCTCATTATTAATGCTTCCATGTATTATCATCTTGGCAACATGCTCTACGAAGCTTGCTACTAAGTTTGGTAAAAAGGAATGTGGTGTAGTAGGAATGTTTGCATCAGGTATCCTTTACTTCATTCTTGGTATTCTTCATATTAAGAATGTATGGGTATTCGTAGTTGGTGCATTCGTAGCTATGCTTGGTATGTACTTCTTCCAGACACAGTGCTGGGCTCTTGTGACAGACGTTATCGATGATATGGAAGTACAGACAGGAAATCGTGACGATGGTATTATTTATGGTATCTACTCATTCTCAAGAAAGATTGGACAGGCAATTGCTGGTGGTCTTTCCGGATGGGCACTTGGATGGATTGGATACAATGAACTTGCAGCAGGACAGACAGAGGCAGTTGCAAATGGTATTTACAACTTGGCTACTTTCTTCCCAGCAGCTATCTATATTCTTTGTGGATTAGTACTTATGTTCATTTTCCCTCTGAATAAGGCAAGAGTAGATGCAAACGTTGCAGAACTTAAGAGCAGAAGAGGATAAACAAACAAGTTCATATCAATAATAAAGGCTCAGACTCCGTGCACCTTTGGGTGTGCGGAGTTTTTTCCTTTGGTAAAATATATGTGTATCAGCAATAGAGTCCGGATGGCGTTATCCAAGGAGACCATTCTGATAATTTTTCGGCCTGACTCATACTGCACCCAGCTTTCATACGTATTTCTTCGGTGTAACATTCGATTAATTTCTGGCGGTTAAAGATTGTAATCATAGGCTTATCACTCCGTTTATCATTTTTATTTCCGCAGCACTTGCATAAGACGTGTTGTACATAAATAAAAAAATAACTGTTAATAGTAGTGAAATAAAACGATTATGTTTCATAAAAATATCCTCCTTGTATATTATATTTAACAACTAATTGTTAAGCGTAAATTATCATATAATAATTATATTGACAACAATTTTCTGCTAACTTGTAATATAATTATGTATTTTCTGATATTTATTTAAGATATATTGATTAGATAGTTAATTCGCCTTAATATAATATTGTGGCATATTAGCCGATACAATTATTGACTATTTATAGCAATAGCCGTACAATATAATTTGAGTATTTATATTAATACAATAAAGCATATCAATTTTAATGCTATTATAAGAATAGCGTAATTTTGGAGGTTTACTATGAGGATTTTTAAAACGGGAGAATATAGTAATAAAAGACGTCATAGCTGCAAGAAAATGGTATTATCCGCTGGAATGGCATTAATGCTGGCAGCAGCCCCTGTAACAGCAATGGCTGGACAGGTATATGGCAGCAATACAGGTGTGACATCTGCAAACAGCGTGATGAATAATATAGCAGCCGGCCTTAGTATGAGCAATAAGATTGATGTATCAACATTAAAGAATAACAAGAAGGTGGGCGGAGATGATATTACTCTTGATAATGACCTTACAGACTGGAAGAATGTGACAGAAAGAAAGGCTTTATCAGATAAGGTATCAAGCTGGAAAGCAGTAATCTCAGCCGATTACTCTACATTATACATAAGCTATGAGGGAACAGCACAGTCAGAGTGGGATTATGGATATACAGGCCAGCAGAACCTTGTTGATATTACATATGCCACAGGGCTTAGTGACTCAACCAATCATATTCAGTTTGTTGCGTGGAATGGTGGAGCACAGGTTAAGAACGGCTGGTATGGTGATATAGAGGGTGCTAAGATGGTTACAGTTAATGAGGCACACCAGAATACAGCAGGACCATATACAGTTGAGGCTTCAATTCCTATGAATTTCTTTACGGAGGGTAATTTCAAGATAACATTTGCTGGTGTTACGGTAGATTTAGCAGATATAGAAGTGCTTGACGGCAGTGCGATTAAAGAGGATACAACAGAGGCTGTCTATGAGGGCATAACAATAGATGGCAGTTTTAAAGACTGGGATGCAGTTGCCAGGTATAATGCAGCGTGTCCTAATGAAGCACACAAGGACTGCCTTTCAAAAGCAGCTATGGTGTTTGATGGAGATTATGTATACATATACTTAAAGGACGGAGCAACAGGAAGTGCTTATGGTGCTGGAACTCATTCCAATGGCAGGTATTCAATAAAGACAGACTTGGGCAGAGAACTTGTATTTCAGCTTACACAGGATGGACAGGTTAATGGTATAGATGGTGTTTTGTGTCAGCATGTTGGAAGGCAGTGGGAAATAGCGGTTCCTAAGGATAAGCTTCCGATTTATAATAAGACAATATCATTTGGCTTATACCTTTCAGAGCCATTTGTTAAAGATGTAGCTAATCTTAAGGATGATGGCAGTAATGACAGTAGTGATGGTAATTATGATATAGCATATGATGGCTTATATGGCGACTGGAACAAATATCCACATACAACAATTCAGTATGCAACGCCAGGAACTCACGAACACGTTGCAGATGCCAGTGCTGCAATATATTGTGATGGAACACAGCTTTTTGGACACGTTGAAACTCCAATGCAGGCACATTTAACTGAAGCAGGTGGAGAGTTAACACAGGCAATTACAATAAAGTTTAATGATAATTGGAGTCAGGTATTTTATCCAAGAATGGAGACAGTAGACAGTGATGGTAACATTAACTGGAATTCTCAAAAAGGTGGACTTTCCCAAGGTACATATGAATTCTACATTTTTTCAACAGATGCATGGCATACTTCAGCTAATATTAATAGCACTAATGAAGCAGATACATGTTATGGAAAAATGATGGTGACTATTGGAAGTGATAAGGACGAATGTGAGTTTATAATAGACCTTAAGAAGGTGGCTGATAAGCTTGGATGTGATGTGAGTGATTTCAAGCAGATTGATGCACAGTTTGGAAGATTAGGACAGCAGTGGGTTACAACAGCAGGTGCTTCATCAGGAGCCTGGCTTGGACTTTGCATATGCGTTCTTGTAACAGTAGGTGTTCTTGTTTATCAGAAAAAGAAAGGCAGTAATCAGGTAACAGAATAATGAGTGTTAATCCAATTGTGGCAGTGGCAGTTATAGCAGTGTGGCTGTATATACTTTCAGTATTAACAAGAGCAAAGCTTTATGCGTGGAAGTTCATGTGGGGAAGCTTTGGCTTGTTTCTTATAATGATGATAACTATACGTCCTGTGCTTACTATGCCGCTGGCACGTTGTGTATCAGCACTGGCTGGCGTAGTTGGAAGTGCGACAGGAGCATTTACATCATATTTCAAGTATGGAATTATATTTATTCATACAGGAGCTACACAGGCGACACTGCTGATAGATTTTGAGTGTTCAGGAATTATTGAGATTATGGCATTTATATCATTGCTGGCATTCTTTAATGTATACAATTTCAGTGAGAAGGTTATGGTGGGAATAGGTGGTTTCTGCTATATAATGCTCTGTAATGCTTTAAGAATTGTGATGATATGTATGTCAGTATATTTTTGGGGAATGGGAGCATACTATGTGGTTCATACATTTGTTGGAAGAATATTCTTTTACGTTCTAAGTGTATATCTGTATTTCTATGTATTTACCAAACCTCAGGTTATAAAGATGAAAGTAGGCAGCTTTTCATATGGTAATAATAAAACAAATTCTTAACTCATTTCTTTTCTGGGGCGGCTGGATAATCATTCCATTTATTATGGAGATTGTCCCAGCGCTTGGAAGTGTATTTCTTCTTATCAAGAGAAATCTAAGACATAAGAAGAAAAGAAAAGAGATGAAGATATATCCAGAGATATCTCTTATTATTCCTGTATATAATTCAGCGGATACTCTGTATGGATGTATCAAGTCGGTTAATGACAGTACTTACCCTAATGATAAAATCAGAATATTCCTTGTTAATAATAAAGGTCAGGACAACAGCTTCGCAGTATATGCGGACTGTCAGAAGAAGTTCCCTGACCTTCTTATGCAGTGGCTTAATGCGGAGCAGGGCAAGTCAAGAGCGCTTAACCTTGCTTTGTATAACAGTGACGGTAAGTATATTATTAATCTTGATAGTGATGGAATATTAGAGAAAAATGCACTTGTCAATCTTATTACAAGATTTGAACAGGATACAGACCTTAACTGTATGACAGGAGCTATTCTTACAATTCCTGAACAGATACAGGCATATAAAGGATTTTTTCCAAGACTGCTCCGTAATCTGGAATTTATGGAATATGCGCAGGCTTTTCTTGCGGGCAGAAGCTATGCTTCCGAGATGAATGCAGTGTATACATTATCAGGAGCATTTTCTGCATTCAGAAAGTCGGTTGTGTTAAAGTCGTGGATGTATAACACGGATACAATATGTGAGGATACACATATTACTTTCCAGATGAAATACAGGCAGAATGAACGAGTTGAAGTGTGCGAAGATGCGATATTCTTTGTTGACCCAATAGAGGATATGAACAAATTGTACACACAAAGACAGAGATGGCAGAGAGGAAGCCTTGAAGTAGCCAAGATGTTTATGGACAAGTCCTTCAAGGTAAAGAATATATTCAGCAATGTAAGCGTAAAGACACTTCTTTATGACCACACATTTGCGTTTCCAAGAATGATATGGTATCTGGCACTTATATGCCTTATAGCTATTGGTTATTCAGGTAAGATGATACTTATATCTACAGGAATAATATTCGGCTTGTATACACTTGCTGGATATCTGTATTTTATAGTTGTCGCGTATTTCCTTAACATCAATAAAGATGTAAAGAAATATTATGTACGGCACTGGTGGTGCATATTGTTCCTGCCGTTCTTTAATTTTCTTGTATTCTTTATAAGAGTAGCTGGTATTATCAACAGCATACAGACAGATAGTGCATGGAAGACGATGAACTTCACAGATGAATGTAAGGCATTTGCCAGAGTTGTGAAACAGGATATGCAAAAGCCGGCGGCATTTATCGGAAAGTTGAGAAAAGCAGTCAACTATGAGCCTGTGGAGGATATGGAGCTTATAGAGGTAGAAGAAGCAGATACACCGGAGGCTGTCGATATTACAGAAGATAAACATAACATTATGGAAGATAAAACTATGGCAGAAGCCAGTAAAGAAGCCGCAGAGGAAATAGAACAGCTTGAACTGATAGATGAAGATAAGTCTTTATAAAATGTGTTAGATGGGAGTAAGCTATGAAACTGAAAGACAGATTGGGTAAACACCCAGTGCTTATTATTACAACAATATGTGTAATATGTGTAGCTGTTATAGCAGGATTTACAGCGCATATAGAACTTCAAAGGTATGAGGACGGAATTCTTGATGTGTGTGCAACACAGCAGGATGCGTATGTACAGCTTGTTCTTGACCAGATTAATCTTAAGGATAACAGAAATGATGAGCAGATTATTAAGGATATTCTTGAGACGATGGACGCCTCATCTAATCATTACTGGACATTTTCAAAGGACCAGTCAATGCTTTTTGTAAAAGATGTCACAGAAACTAATAAATATAAAGGCGTTACAGCTTCAACATATTATATGTCAGACAGTGCCAAGGATTTCATAGATGGCCTTATACAGAATAAGGTAGTGCATAAGACAATCAATATTAATGACAATGATTATATTGCTTCAGGAGTTCTGTTTGAATATAAGAATGAGCCATACAGATTATGCCTGCTTACACAGAGAAGCGCATTACTTGATAATAACAGCTATTTAGGTGTAAAGACACAGATGACTACGTTATTCGTGGTACTTCTTCTGATTATCGTCCTGGTGCCAATGCTTATGGCTTATTATATAAGACGTATGTTATTCAAAATGGACGTACAGCAGGATACAATTGATACGGTCAACAGGCGACTTTCAAAGATTAACCAGAAGCTTATGGAAAGTGACCTTCACGATACAAGAAATAATCTATGGAAGCAGAAGGCTATTGTTCCATTTCTTGAAAAGATTACCAAGAGGGAGATATATCCAGTTACATTTATACATATCAAATGCAGGGATGTTGAAAGCAGGGTTAAGTTTATAGAAAGAGCAGTATATATTCTTGATAAAAATGTTCTGAGATTTGAATATGGCAAGACGGACCTTGTGCTTATATTTATTAAGATTGATGAAAAGCGTGCTATGGACAAGGTTAATATACTTGTAGATGATAATTCGTCAGTTGAGAACAGCCAGCTTGTTAATAATGAGGCTGATATTAATAAACTTAAGGACAGATATAAAGAGAGTAAGGCTGTGTAAATACAGTGTATATGCTTGAAATATCATACAGGAATGGAGATTAATATGGCAGTTAAGTTATACAGGGAATATAGAATTAAATTTTACCTTAATATGAGGCATTACATAATTATTGATGGCAAGAAAGGCGAAACACACCCACATACATGGGAGTTCGCACTGGATATTAAGTTTGGAAGAAGCTCATTTGTTGAGTTTAATATATTTGAGAAGGGAATTGCCAATTTCCTTGAAAAGTACCAGAATAAGGTACTTAATGATGAAGAGCCTTTTGACAGCATAATGCCGACACTTGAGAATGTAACTGATTATTTCTCAACTGAATTCTACAGGATAATTCACGATATTGGTGGAATGATGACAAGATTAGAGGCGAGTGAAACTCCTACAAGAAGTTATATTGTTAATATGGCAGAGCAGGAGGAAAATGCACGAATTAACGCAGACACAGAGAATATCATATTATCTGAAGTTATGGATGCAGTATTAGATGATTTAACAGAAGGATGATGGCTGTTATGAATAGAAATGATGTGAACAGGAAGACGTGGTATCTGTTAATTCTTATGCCAATAATATATCTGGCAGTGTCAGTACTTGTTGTATTCTTAGTTAAGAATAATGGGGCATACCCTACAGGTTCAGATACTATGTATCATATATTCCGTGGAGATTATGTATACAATTCGATAAAGGAAGGCAACTGGTATCCTATATATAATTCTATGTGGTATAACGGTGTGGAGATTATGCGGTACTGGGCACCGCTTACAGCATATTATATGGCATTATGCCAGATGATTGCAGGCGGCGGACAGCTTGCAGGATACCTCATATTCGTAGGTTCAGTATGCTTTTTTAACAGCATATCGTGGCTTGTAATAGGCAGGAAAATGAACAGGCCATATCTTGGTGCATTTGTTGGGCTTATATGGTTCTTTATGCCTAATAATCTGCTTGCGCTGTTTGTTGAAGGCAATCTTGCAAGGTCTTTATGTATGATATTCCTGCCAGTATTTATATATGCTGTATGTGAATATTTGTCAGAGAGAAAGAGAATATATATTCCTATAATTATTGTTACATTTGCACTTATGGCAATGTGTCATCTTGGCTATGCTGGTATGATTGCACTGGCAGTGCTTATATACTGCATAGTGTATATGTTCCAGAAGGGCGATAAGAGGGCGGTATTGGAAGTGGTTGTCAGCATGCTGCTTGGATTTATGGTTCTTGGAATATGGCTTGTTGCTTCGCTTAATGGAGGAATAACATCGCTTGATAACTCGGAAAATATGGCTAACTTCTTTCAGAAGCTTGTTGTCACCATTAATCCTCTGGATAGAATTAAGAGCAATAACTCCCATTTCTATTATGGACTTGCGGCGTGCATAATAGCGGTATGCGGAATATTTCTAGGATATAAGAAGTCAAGAACGGGCTTTGTGACAGCGGTAGTCATTCTTGTATGTACTACTACAGCTATGTATCCAGTGTTAAGCCTTCTTCCGGGAAGCCAGTATCTTTGGATGTTAAGATTTATTTCCATAGCATTATGCTTTATATTGTACAGCTTTCTTAAGTGGGATACATTAAAGAAGCCTTTGGTGGCTTTAATGTGTGTTCTTTTAATAGCAGATATAGTGCCATCACTTACAATGATAACAGGCGGAAGCCTGCTGACAGAAGATAATAAATTATCTTTAAGTGGAATGTTCAGCCAGTATGATAGTACATCAGAGGATAATTCATCTGACACATCGCTTATTGATGATATTTTATCATTAAATATGACGGATACAAGTGAGGCAGAAGACAGAATTAACCAGACACAGAACTATACGCTTATAGCAAAGGCCCAGAGCATAACAAGACAGAGGCTTGCACTTATGGACGCGAGCAGTCTTGGAGCTATGGGTGCGTGGCTTACAGCAGACTGGAATGACGGGGTGCCAGCTACATTTGGTGCGGGCTGGGAAGCAGCTAACACATCAACTAATATAGCCAATCTTAATAAGGCTATGGCTGAAAGCAGATTTTACTATATGTTTGACAGGTGTGAGGAACTTGGTAACGACACGGTTATTGTAAGGCTTTCACAGCTTAATAAATACACAGGAACTCTTGATAAGCTTGATGAGGCGGCAAATGCTGTTGGCTATAAGCTTGTTGACTACAACGGTGATTACAGGCTTTATCATCTTGATGTTAATGGCAACTGGGGAACTGTAAGCACTTATGAAGCTATAGGCATAGGAAGTGGAGCTTCAGGAATTTCTCTAAGATTTCCAGCGGTAGAAGAAACGGACTCTTATAATCTTGATGATTATACATTTGAGCAGTTATCGCAGTATAAAGAGATATTCTTAGACGGATTTACTTATAATGATAAAGAGACGGCAGAGGAGCTTATTGTAAGGCTTAGTGAGGCAGGAGTTAAGGTTATAATCTCAGCAGACTCAATTCCACAGGATAAGAGAACCCATACACAGACATTTCTTGGAGTTACCTGTAATGCGGTTAAATTCGAGAATGGTTATCCAGAGATGAATACAAGAATTGGACGCGTGTATACAGATATGTTCCCACAGGGACATACCGAGTGGGATACTGTATATCTTGACGGACTTGATACTTCATACGGAAGTGTTGACGATAATGGGCTGAGCCTTGATTTCTATGGAACAGTTAAGAATGATAACATAATAATGTGTGGTCTTGGCATTATGAATTTCTACAGTATGACAGGTGATAAGACAGTTGGAAGACTGCTTGAGAATATGTCAGGCCTTACACAGGAAACATTGCCACAAAGAAAGATAGTTCCTCTTACAATTGATTATACAGGCAGTACGCTTACAATAACATCTAATGAGGATAATGTTAATACTGCGCTTGCTTATCACGACATATTCAGCACAGCACAGAATATTGAAAAAAAGAATAATCTTATGTATATACAGAAAGGTACAACAGTTATCAATATTAAAGTGCCTTATGTATGGCAGGGGGCAATTGTCAGCATAGCAGGAATTATCCTGTCAGTTGTATGGGTGATTGCTCTTGGAAAGACAGGAAAGTCAGGGAAGAATAAGAATGAGAATATTTGATACACACGCACATTATGATGATGAAGCATTTGATGAGGACAGGGACGAACTGCTTAATAAGCTTTTATCTACGGACATTGATACTATTGTAAATGTCGGTGCGAGCATAGAAGGGTGCAGGCAGACTTTAAAGCTTGCGAAGCAGTATGAGAATATATATGCGGCTATAGGTGTTCACCCAGATGACTATGACAAGCTTAATGAGGATATTATAAGCTGGCTTAAAGAAGAAGCATTAAGCAATCCTAAGGTTGTCGCAATAGGTGAGATTGGTCTTGATTATTATTATGATGAGCCTGAGAGAGCGGTACAGCTTAAATGGTTTGAAAGACAGTTACAGATGGCTGTTGAAGTTAATAAGCCAGTTATTATACATTCCAGAGAAGCCTGCGCGGACACAATTAACATTTTAAAAAATGGAAATGCAGACAAGATAGGTGGAATAATACACTGTTATTCATATACTAAGGAGTCAGTTAAGACATTTTATGATATGAACTTCTACTTTGGAATAGGCGGCGTGCTTACCTTTAAGAATGCAAGAAAGCTTGTTGAGGCGGCAGAGGTTATACCGCTGGAGCGCATATTATTAGAAACAGACTGCCCATATCTTGCACCAGTTCCTAACAGGGGCAAAAGAAATGACAGCAGTAATATCAGATATGTCATAGAAAAGCTGGCAGAAATCAAGAAAATGTCTTATGATGAGATAGTGGATATTACTAATAACAATGCGAGAAGGTTATTCTTTAAAGAAGCATAACATATTCGTTAATCAGTAATTTTAAGAATGGAGATTATATAGTGGATAATAAATACGCACACGTTATGCACCTTGGCAATCCGACTAATACAATTGCGGTGCTTAACAGATACGGTTTTAATTTTCAGAAGAAGTTCGGTCAGAACTTTCTTATAGATGAAAATGTAGTTGAAAAGATTGTGAGGGAAGCTGGAGTTACGAAGGATGATTTCGTGCTTGAAGTAGGACCGGGTATCGGAACTATGACACAGATACTCTGCGAGAATGCAAGAGAGGTTGTAGCTGTCGAGATTGATAAGAAGCTTATACCAATTCTTACAGAGGATACACTGTCGTGGTATGATAATGTGACAGTTATCAATGAGGATATATTAAAGCTTAATATTAAAGAACTTGCAGACAAGAAAAATGGAGGTAAGCCAATAAAGGTTGTTGCTAACCTTCCTTACTACATAACAACTCCTATTATTATGGGACTTTTTGAGAGTGGTGTGCCTTTGGACAGCATAACTATTATGGTTCAGAAGGAAGTGGCAGACCGTATGCAGGTAGGACCGGGAACTAAAGATTACGGTGCGCTTTCATTAGCTGTGCAGTATTATGCCAAGCCTAAGATTGTGCTTAATGTTCCTGCAAGCTGTTTTATGCCACGTCCTAATGTGGACTCAGCGGTAATAAAGCTTGAAAGATACCAGCAGCCTCCTGTTGACGTGCTTGATGAGCATCTTATGTTCAGGATAATAAGAGCTTCATTTAACCAGAGAAGAAAGACTATGATGAACAGCGTAGGCAACAGTGGTGAAGTCAATGTATCCAAAGAGGAGCTGCTTAAAGCGTTAGAACAGTGTGGACTTTCTGCTGCAATAAGAGGAGAAGCACTCACATTAGAGCAGTTCGCGTCTCTTACTAATGCGATAATTAATAACAGATAACAGACGGCAGATAATTAAGGCAATGAATATTTACCTCCCTTAGGACATAAGATTGATTAGTTAATCTTTATGTTCTCAGGGAGGTTTTTAAATGGCTGATTATCAACGTTTTGTGTCATATATCTATTCATATCCGGGTGGAGTTAAGGATAAGAATGTGGGTTTTGCAAAGGTTGAAGTTGTCAGGGGAGAAATCCGGTTAAATATTAATCTAAGGGGTGTATACACGGATACTCCGGAGTTGTTCGGCGTGTATCTGTTATTCGCGGGTTATAACAGCGGTGAATACCAGCTTTTAAAGGCTGGTGACTGTATGGTGCAGAATGGAATGGCTGTATACAAGGGCATATTCAACGCATCCAACATCGATAATACAGAGTATACATTTTCTGACATATGTGGCATTGGAATAGCCAATCAGGCGGATACGTTCTATATGATGTTCTCAATGTGGAAAGACGAGAGTATTAATACACAAAAAATCCACTTCATTGACAAGGAAATGTTGATTAATGAAAGAAAAAAGGCTTTGGCTGTTGATAATTTAAATGACATCGCCAATGCACAAGGCAATACCAGTGATGGCGTGGCAGGAAACAGCAGTGCGCAGGCGGATAATGCAGAAGATGTTGCAATTATGCAGGCAGAAGCGGTAGGTAACTGCTCAGGTCAGGGCAGTGACATAATGGAAAATAATAATGACAAGTCAAAAAGAAAGAACGCAAAGACCAGCTTTGACAAAAAAGTAGATAAATTATTGTATACAAAGCCTGATTATATTGATGCATTTGATGATGACTATCTGTACGACTGTGTAGAGGTGTCGACAGAGGTGCTTAAAGAGCTGTTGTCTATAGAAAATGACATAATAAATAACAGCTTTTTAATACACGGATATTATAATTTCAGACATCTTCTGTTTGGCAGGGTGTGTGAAAATGAGAATAACACACATTATTTTATCGGTGTGCCGGGAATGTACTGCAACAGGGAGAGGTATATGGCTTCAATGTTCGGCTTTAACAATTTTAAGAAAAGCCATAGAAGCGATTATTCCAATCCATATTTTGGATACTGGTATCAGGAGATATAGACAAAACGTCTGTGATCCTGCCATTTGCCGTTAAGCTTTACATAAGAATGTGCAATGCCCTCATCAATAAAGGACAATTTGTCCATAAGGTGGAGTGAAATCTTATTGTCGGGGTGAATGTAACATTCTGTGCGGTGGATACCTAAATCGGGAATTACCGTATCAAGCATATGGGCAATCATAAGGGAAGCAAGCCCTTTGCCGCGGTTAAGGCGGTCTATTTTATATCCCATATTAGCAGATGGTGATGAGCCTCTGTTGATGTGGGATAAAGAAATAGTTCCGATAATATAGTCGGGATTGTCATTAGATACAAGAAAAAATCTTACAAAATGCAAAGACATAAGAGCTTTGCTTTCAGCATTGAGCATATTCTTGATGAATTCTTCTGTATAGAAAGTCTCTGGCTTATCACTTTCATATATATCAAAATCGTTGCGGTTTCTGTAATAGAAATCCAGAACATCAAGGCTTTTATCACAGCCTAATACTTTAAGCGTGTAATCGCCAAGATTGTATTTTACATTCATAGGTAGTCCTCCAGGTGTTAAATGCACTTTAAATAATTACGTTATCAGGTAATCCTTGAATTAACGGTTAATAAAGTCCTGATTGTTATCTGTGTCAGAGCCTTCAGCAAGTGCCTTCTCTTTCAGTATTTTCTTCTTTTCACGCAGTTCCTTAAAGAATGAGCTTAACATAGTTGAACACTGTTCTTCGCATATGCCCCTTACAACCTCAGCCTGATGATTAAATTGTGGCATTTGCAAAATGTTAAGAACAGAACCAGCACAGCCAGCCTTAGAATTCATTGAACCGATAACCACACGTGGAATTCTTGCCTGAATAATAGCACCGGCGCACATCTGGCAGGGCTCTAATGTCACATACAGGGTACAGCCTTCAAGCCTCCAGTCCTGCATATAACGGCTTGCTTTTTTAATTGCAGTTATCTCAGCGTGTCCCAGTGTAGTCTTGTCTGTATTACGTCTGTTATACCCTCTGCCAATAATCTTACCATCATACACGATAACACACCCGATAGGTACTTCATCAATCTTAGCCGCTTTCTTCGCCTGTCCAATCGCCAGCTTCATAAAATGAATATCCGTACTGTTAAATTCGTCATTAACCATAAAATCCACCAAAATCCAATCTATAAACACCTACGTGTTCAGTATATCAATAGCTGTGTAAATCCTGCACAGCTTATAGCTTACGCACATTATACCATAATTTTTGCGCGGTTTTTCAGCGCATATAAAGTTCCGTAAGGAACTTTTAAGATGAGCACTTTTGTGCTCATTATACCATAAAAAGAAATTTTTAAAAATATATTGACAAACCTGTCACTTGGTTGTATGGTTAGTTACATAAGTAATGAACCAAATAACAAACTATAATAATTAACAAAATAACAGAATGGAGAGATTGCATGCAGGAACATTTGACGCAGGAAAAATCCATATATATACAGATAAGTGAGATGATAGAAACAGACATCTGCCGTGGAATTCTGCTTGAAGAAGAGAAAGTTCCAAGCACGAATGAGCTGGCGAAGCTGTATACGATTAACCCTGCAACGGCGGCGAAAGGTGTCAACATACTTGTTGACGAGGGAATACTTTATAAGAAAAGAGGAATTGGAATGTTTGTAAGTAAGGGTGCTAAAGATATGATACTCAATAAAAGAAAAGGCGCATTTTATGAGAACTACGTCAAGTCATTGATAGAAGAAGCCAAGAGTATCGGAATAACAACTAAAGAATTAATCAAGATGATTGAAGAAAGCGAGGGTTAATATGAGCGGTCTGGAGTGTAAGAATATAAGTAAAAGCTATAAAAATAATAAGGTGCTTGATAATGTGAGCCTTAACATTGAGCAGGGAAAGATATATGGTCTTATAGGAAGAAATGGTGTTGGAAAGACAACACTTATGTCGATTATGACAGGACAAAATCCAGCAGACAGTGGAGAAGTTACATACAATGGACAGCCTGTGTGGGAAAATGCGGAGGCGTTAAGCCACATATGTTTTTCAAGAGAGATTAATACCAAGAGCCTGCTTGGAATGAATAACCAGAAGGTTAAAGAATATCTCCGTCTTGCTTCAGTATATTATAAGAACTGGGACAATAATATGGCAGAGGAGCTTGTGAAAAGGTTCGGTATTGATAAAAAGAAGAAGGTATGTAATCTTTCAAAAGGAATGTTGTCAATGCTCACAGTAATAATAGGACTTGCAAGCAAGGCAGAGATAACAATTCTTGATGAGCCGGTAGCAGGGCTTGATGTAATAGTCAGGGAAGAATTCTACAAGCTTATTATTGATGAACAGCAGGAGAGCGGCAGAACATTTATAATATCAACACACATAATTGAAGAAGCGGCAAATGTATTCGAGGAAGTCATAATACTTAAAGACAAAGGTGTATATTTAAAGGAAAATACAGTTGAATTACTTGATAAATGCCATTATGTATCAGGTCTTGAAGAAGATGTAAAAAAGGCTGTTGGCGGCTGTAAGATTATTAATGAAGAACATATAGGAAGAAGTTATGCTGTGACGATAATGCAGGAAGGTGATGGGGAGATTAGTGCAGTTCCACGTGTTACTGTACAGCCGGTTTCGCTTCAGAATTTGTTTGTTGCGATATGTGGACAGTCAAATATGTAAGGAGGGGCGACCTATGAATTATGGATTTGCGAGAATGTTTAAAGAACCAATATATCAGGCATTTAAGAACACTATGTACACGATAATAGGAACATTAGCATTAACAATATATTATATGTATATGATTAATAATAAGGGTACATATTCCTCTTTGGCTGTTGGGGTGTTATTTGCCCAATATATTCTGTATATAGGCGGGTATTTCATAGTATTATTTATGGTTTGCTATACTTGTCAGAATATATCGCTTGCAATCTCTTTTAGCTGTACAAGAAAGCAGGCTGTAGCAGGAGTCTATGTTATTGAGTTTTTAATGAGTTTTTTGTTAATTATTCTGTCAGTTGCAGGAGCAGCTGCCGCTGGTTTAATGGGAGTTGATATTAACCTTAAAATATGGACATTGCAGGCGGTGCTTATCAGCCTTATATGTATAGCAGCTTCTAATATAGGCTCAGTAATAGTATTAAAAATAGGAAGAATAGGATATATAGCTATGGTTTTAATAATGGGATTTGCAATGGGAATAATGACGGCTTTCATTAAGTCAACATTAGCTGCTGGCTATAGCATTATGGGAGGCTTTATAAATCTTAATGCTACAGGCTGTATTACAGGAATAATAGCTGCATTTGTATCTGTATTAATATCAATGTATATATATTACCTTGCGATAAGAAAGTTTGTAGTAAGAAGTTAAGGCTGGAATGGAGAAGATTATGGAAGAGTTAGCAAAGATTTTTAAAATAAACAAGACAGGCATAATGCAGACATTTATGATACTTGTAATATGTTCATTTACAGGTAACATTATCCATGACGTGATTATTTTAATGGAGAATATAGGGATTATAGAGAAAGATTATACAGTATTCCCGCTGGGAAGCTTTATGGTGATAATCGGAATTATTGCTACAGTTGTATTTGCGGCTACAACTTATAATTATACAAGATTTAATATGGACATATCATATGGTGGCACGAGGAAAATGTATATTATAAGGCAATGGGTATTTGATATTGTTGTTGTTATTATGTCGTGGGCAGTGTTGGGTATTACATATCTGTATGAGGACTGGAAATTTATGGCATTTTATCCAGGATATAGTCAGGAACTCAGTATAAGACCGCTATTTAGTTTTAAATATTTTATAGTGTCATTGATAATACTAAGTTCACTTAATATGATTTTTAGCTCACTGACTATAAGATTTGGGATGAAAGGCAGAAGAATAATGGTATTCGCATATATGATAATCTGTTTTTCTATGGCTAGGGCAGAGAGCGCATATCAGGAAATGTATGAAAAAATATTAAGTCTGCCAATTGGAACAGATATATTATTATGGCTGGTGACATTAGTTATAGCTGTAGTATCAGCTGTGGTGACAGTGTTTTTGATAAAAAAACAGCAGGTTGCAAATTAGAGTGGCAAAATCAAAAAAGAATGTTATAATAAAAGTATCACACGTTGTAATATATATTTAAAGGAGTAAGTGATGGATACTTTTAATGCAACTAAGGGGGCAACAATACTTATAGTTGACGATTCACGTTTCCAGCGTGCTATAATAAGGGAATTGTTAGGGGAACATTTTAATATTCTTGAAGCTGAATCTGGTGAAGAGTGTCTTGGTATAATTAAAAAAGACAAAGTGTCTATTGATTTACTCATTCTTGACCTTGAAATGCCGGGGATAGGTGGTTTTGAGGTTTTAAGACAGCGGCAGGAGATACAGCGTTTTGCTGATATACCTGTAATAGTCCTTACAGCGACTAACAGCAGTGATGTTCAGGCAAGTGTGTACGAGCTTGGAGCTAATGACTTTCTTATAAAGCCGATTGACCCTAAGACAGCACTTTTTAGAATTCAGAACCTGCTTAAGTCTAAGCAGAGAATAGCAAGTCTTATTAAAGAATATGATGATTTCAAGTTCAAAGCAAAGATTGATGAGATGACGGGACTTCTTAATAAGGCGGCAACAATAAAGCTTATAACAGATGTGCTAAAAGAACATCCGAATGAACCACACGCTTTGATGGCAGTGGATATTGATAATTTCAAGGCAATTAATGACGTGTATGGACATACGGTAGGTGACCATACAATATCCATTGTTGCAAGTGTTATGGCATCACAATTTGAAAAAACAGACATTGCAGGAAGAATTGGCGGCGATGAGTTCGTGTTATTCGTGCGTGATGTCGAAAGCAAGAAATATGTATACGAAAAGGCACAGAAGATTGTTGATATAATATCAGCCAAAGAGAATATGTCTATTCCAGAGGATGTAACAATCAGTGTAGGTGTTGTATTTTCTGATGGAACAGAGAAATCTTATGAAGAGCTATTCGCCAAGGCAGATGAAGCACTTTATGAGTCAAAGCACGCAGGAAAGTCGTGCTACAGTGAATATGGAGTTAAGCTTGACGACAAAGTAATATCAAAGACAATACCTGTTATTACACATTCAAGAAATGTCATAAGCATAATTGAGTTTGTTCACGAGCCATCTTATGATATAAGAAAGATAGATAATGCTAAGGATTTTGAGCAGTTAATCAGCGGGGGAAAGAGTATTCCCTGCCTTTTCGTAGATATATCAGATATGGAAGATAATGGTTATAAGGCTCTTGAAGATATAGCCAATACAGACAAATTGATAATAAAGAATATGCCAATTGTTATTATATGTAAAGAAGGAAGTATGGAGCAGATACGTCTTGCGGCAGGCTATGATTGTGTCAAAGACATATTATTTGCCCCAATTGAGCCACAACAGCTCAAACGCCGTATTGTGGCTTACAGGAGCATGATAAGTGATTAACTTTACTTGACAGAGTTGGTATATAACATTTATAATAAAGTAACCGTGCAGCCGGGGAGTTAGCGGCACCTTGTACCTGCAATCCGCTATAGCAGGGGTGATGTTCGGCAGAGGGCGAGATTTTATGGAGCCGCCCGATATAAGTGGTGATGACATTTGGGTCTTTCGCAACAGGAATTCATGAACCATGTCAGGTCAGGAATGAAGCAGCATTAAGTGAAACCTTCTGTGTGCCGAAAGGCAGCCTGGATCGAGCTAACTGTATCGGTAACGTCTGTGGATGATCATTCGAAGCTGAACGCACGGTATTTTTGCGCGAGTAACGATGAGAATAGATTGAAAGAAGGTCGTTTTCTGCTAGCAGAAAAAAGACCTTATTGCAATCAATTCGAGGAGCACCGCGACAGTGACAGAAGCGAAAGCTTCTGGAACGTCATCGTTACGAGTTAAGCGAAGTGTAGCGCGATGTAATACGCGATGAGCGAAACACCCCTTCAGAAAGGAAGTCCCCCAGTATGTCATATCAGGCCCTATACAGAAAGTGGCGTCCCGACACCTTTGAAGACGTTAAAGGTCAGGACCATATAGTTACAACTTTAAAAAATCAGATATCGGCAGATAGAATAGGACACGCATATCTTTTCTGTGGTACGAGGGGAACTGGTAAGACGAGTGTTGCAAAGATATTTGCCAAGGCAGTCAACTGCGAACACCCGGTTAATGGAAGTCCGTGTGGCGAATGTCCTACCTGTAAGGCGATTGCGGCAGGAACTTCTATGAATGTAATAGAGATTGATGCGGCATCTAATAACGGTGTCGATAATATAAGAGAGATAAGAGAAGAAGTACAATACTCTCCAACAGAGGGAAAGTACAAAGTATATATAATAGATGAGGTTCATATGTTGTCTATAGGAGCGTTCAATGCGCTTTTAAAGACACTTGAAGAACCACCTGCATATGTAATATTTATACTTGCAACAACAGAGGCAGCTAAGATACCGATAACTATTATGTCGCGCTGTCAAAGATATGATTTCCACAGGATATCAATAGAAACAATAGCAGACAGGCTTACCCAGCTTATGAAAGCAGAGAATATAAGCGTTGAGGATAAGGCGATAAGGTATGTAGCCAAAGCGGCTGATGGTTCTATGCGAGATGCGCTTAGTCTGCTGGACCAGTGCATAGCATTTTATCTGGGCAAAGAGCTTAAGTATGAAAATGTACTTGATGTGCTTGGAGCGGTTGATACAGAAGTGTTCAGCAAGATGTATAAGACAATAAAGACATCAGATGTTGCAGGCTGTATGAACCTTATGGAAGACATAATTATGCAGGGCAGGGATTTGTCGCAGTTTGTGACAGATTTTGTATGGTATTTAAGAAATCTTCTGCTGATTAAGACAACAGATGATATAGATAAGATAGAAGATGTTATCGAGGTATCCAGGGATAATATCAAGGATATGATAGAAGATGCCAGGGACGTAGATGTTGACAGCATAATGCGCCATATAAGAGTTCTGTCAGAGCTTTCCAATGAGATGAAGTATGCGACACAGAAAAGAGTTAAGGCAGAGGTAGCATTTATTAAGCTTATGAAGCCAGCTATGGAAAGCCCTAAGGATATGCAGGAGCTTGCAGGCAGGGTAAATGACCTTGAGAACCAGTTAAGCGAGGCTCTTAAGAAATTACAGTCAGGCGCATATATAACTAAGGATATGCTTGATAATATGTCCTTACAGTCAGGCAGTGCCGGTGTTTTAAGTGCAGGCAGTGGAGCTGGCGCAGTACAGGAAGAAAAGCCTGTGCTTAGAAGAAATTATGATGCAGTCACAGATGATATAAAGCAGATAGCAGGACAGTGGAGCCAGATAGTAGCTTCAATGGATGATGCACTGCTTATGAATTTATTAAAGCAGGCTAATGTTACTGTAACAGAGGATGGCAATAGCCTTGAGATTATGGTAAAATCTATTAGTGGCTATAATGTGATAAGCAGAGAAGAAACAATCACTAAGATTGAGGAGCTTATCGAAGAAAGAACAGGCATATCAGTAAGAGTGGTATGCACAAGAATTGATGAAGATGAGGATTTCAACAGGCGTTACATAGCATTAGAGGAACTTGTTGGAATGGATATCGAAATAGATGATAAGGAGGAATTTATATAATGGCTAAAAGAGGTGGATTTCCAGGAGGAATGCCTGGCAATATGAACAATCTTATGAAGCAGGCACAGAGAATGCAAAGACAGATGGAGGAACAGCAGGCAGCCCTTGAGTCTAAAGAATTCACAGCTACAGCAGGTGGTGGAGTTGTTGAAGTTACTGTAACAGGTAAGAGAGAAGTGACTAAGGTTAAGATTGATCCAGAAGCAGTTGATCCAGATGATGTAGAAATGTTAGAGGATTTAATTGTTGCCGCAACTAACGAAGCACTTCGTAAATGCGAAGAAGAATCACAGGCTTCGATGTCTAAGATAACAGGTGGTCTTTCAGGACTTGGCGGAGGCCTTTTCTAATGGACATATACAGCGGTCATATTAATAAGTTAATAGAACAGTTGTCAAGATTACCAGGGGTTGGGGCTAAGAGCGCCCAGCGCCTGGCATTTCACATTATAAATATGCCTAAAGAAGAAGTTGAGGGCATAGCCAATGCAATGATTAGTGCCAAAGAGCATATACATTACTGTAAAGAATGTTATACTCTTACTGATGAGGAGCTTTGTCCGATATGTAAAGATCCTAACAGAAACCACAAGCAGATTATGGTTGTTGAACAGACAAGGGATATGGCGGCATACGAAAAGACAGGAAAGTATGAGGGCGTGTATCACGTGCTTCACGGAGCTATAAGTCCAATGCTTGGAATAGGCCCATCGGACATTAAGCTGGCAGAACTTATGAAACGTCTTCAGAAAGATGTAGATGAGGTCATAATCGCTACGAACTCTAATCTTGAGGGAGAAACAACAGCTATGTACATAAGCAAGATGATAAAGCAGGCAGGCATAAAGGTTACAAGAATAGCCAGCGGGGTGCCTGTAGGCGGCGACCTTGAATATATAGACGAGGTTACACTCCTAAGAGCACTTGAAGGCAGGACAGAATTATAGATTTTAAGAAATTGTAAATTTTATGGAATTGCAGTTCCATATAAGTACAGCTTAATTAGGCGTATTGAAAAGATACAAAAGTTACATATTAATATTGAATAAATCGGACATATGCAGAATGGCATAATGATATGAAGAGGTATACATATGGCGGAAAATATGATTGGAGAGATAATAACAGAGCACAGGGAAAGAATGCTTAATCTTAAGAAATATTATCCTTTTTTCAGGCTTATTGATACTTCATTTTCCCAGTTTAAGGAGGGCAGATATGAAGCACTTGATATGGGATATATCGTGATGGCTGTTCTGCGTTTTTTAATTGAGGAAAATAACTTCAAGGAAAAGGAAGTTACATACAAGGAGTATCAGGAGTTCTTTAATAACATAATAAGACACGACTTTGATATGAAGCTTACTGAGGAAGAAAGCAGGGAAGTGGCAGATTATGTCTTTGATAAGATGAAGAATGAGGGAAAGCCATTTGAGTATGCGTATTATGACCCTGTGGAGAAGAAGAAGAGAGTATCAAGGGTTAAGCTTATAGAAAGCACAATAAAAGATAATACCGTGTGGTACAGCATAAGTGCTGATGCGGTCGAATTCTATCTTGATACGAAAGAGATTAAGGACGAAAGCCGTATAAGCGTGTCACAGCTTCTTTTGGAGAAAATGATTAATTCTAATAACTTTAAAGGCGGAGTAGAGGTTATAGAAAGAATTAATGAGGAAGTCGGAAGGCTTAAGGTTAAGAAGAATGAAGTTA
Organism: Lachnospira sp.; assembly: GCA_050874785.1. GTDB lineage: Bacteria > Bacillota > Clostridia > Lachnospirales > Lachnospiraceae > Lachnospira. The sequence goes on along the minus strand of JBNMLJ010000005.1, from coordinate 11,435 downwards.
TGGATATCCTTTCCAAAGATGTAAAGACAGGACTTGAACATTATGAGGATTTTGTCAATACAGGAATGAAATGGTTCGTTGATGAGGAGAAGCTTTTTAAGAAGAATAAAGAGCTTATCGATAAAGCAATAGAAAGGCTTGAGAGCAATTCATCAGCAACAGAAAGCTATTACAGGACATTAAAAGAAATTCATTATCTTGAGGACCAGCTTAAAATAGCGATGAACAAGCACGCGGAGCTTCTTCGTGACTGCACTGATATGCAGAATAAGACAGATGAGGCAGTAAAGAAAGCAAAGCTTGGAAGACTTCGTCCACATATGGATTTCACAGCGACACTCTCAGATATGATAAGGACAGATGATGCTTCGTTACTGTCATTTATAATAGAGCCGCTGTTAAAGCTTAATATAAAGAAGACATTTGACATAAAGACAATAGATGAGGCACTTCTTGTAAAACCAGCAAGATATGATAAGAAAGAATATGTAACAGAGGATACACCAGAAGATATAGTATATGAAGATGAAATAGAAGATGAAAGAATAAGGCATAATTACATCTTTATAATGAACAATCTTAAGGAATGTATTAACAGGAAATGCTTGAATAAATCGGACATTTTAACGCTTGGAGAATTCAATAATATAATGTCAGAGGCTTATGGAGAGGAAATTCTTAATAATGCTGATTACTATTCTTTCTTTGTTAATCTGTGCCAGAAAGACAGTTATGTTATCGGCGGAGATAATATGCAGTCAGAAACATTTCTTGATGACATATTAAAGGAAGGCTTTGAGGGAAGTGAGCCTATACATATAATTATAGAAAAGGGAACAGAGGAAATAATAGATTACACCAATGTGCAGGTAACGAATATTACATTCAGAAAAGAGGCAGATGATGGAAAATAGAAATCTTGAAAAAGCATTGGATATAGTATCGAAGCTTATAACAGGTGAAGAACTTACTGAGCGTGGTGATAATAGTTCATTATATCAGGAATATAACAACAATGCAGAAGTCTATGACATAGTACATATGTCACTTAAGAAGCTTAACCTTTCAATATATGAGTATAATAACGGACTTTATGTCAGTGCAGGAGAGAATAACAGGGTGTTCGGCTATACGAATGAGGAACTGCGTAAAGAACTTGGCATTAAGGTGAATAAAGATTTATATATGGCATATTTTGTTATATACAATATTATAACAGAATTCTATACGGCATCATCTAATACGACTTATGTGGAGTTCGTAAAGGTTGAGGATATTGTTAAAAATGTTGATTATTCGGTGTCAGCAATTATAGATAAAAAGTTTGGAATGATTATTGATGACATAGAGGAGAACAGCTTTAAACAGATAGCTTTAAGCTGGGACGAGCTTCCGGTTATAACAGTTGAAGATACGGCAGATGTAAGAGCGGCAAGAAACTCTAAGACAGGTTTCGTGAAAATGGTACTTAACTTCTGTGTATCCCAAGGACTTTTAATGGAAGCACAGTCAAGATATTATCCAACAGACAGATTTAAAGCACTTATCGAGAATTATTTTGATGAATACAAGGGACGTATGGCAGAGATTATGCAGTCTTTGATTTAACAGCTTAAGAATGTACTATGTAGTGCAGGAAAGAGGTAGATATGCCACAGATTAATAGAATAAGAGTTAATAATGTTAAATATAATTTTGGAACGCAGTTCTATGATGATTTTATAATGCGTTTTAATTGCAGAAATACAATATATGACCTTGCTAATGGTGGTGGAAAGAGTCTTTTAATGCTTCTTCTTATGCAGAATATGATTCCTAACTGCACACTTGATGAGAAACAGCCTATAGAGAAGCTTTTCAGAAAAGGGAGTGACAACACCTGTATACACTCGCTTGTTGAGTGGAAGCTTGATAACAATGCAGTTAAAGACGGTTTCAGATATATGACAACAGGGTTTTGTGCAAGAAAGGCAAGAGATGCCAAAGATGAAGAAAATGTTACTGACAGCGCGGACACATTGACACAGGCACAGGCTTCATTATCTGATAATACAAGTGTAGAATATTTCAATTACTGCATTTTCTATAGAAAGTTCGGTGAAAATGACATAAAGAACCTGCCGCTTGCCGTTAATGGTGAGAGGGTTACTTATAATGGCTTAAAGGCATATTTAAGAGAAGCGGAGAAGTCAGATTATAACATTAAAGTATACATTTTTGACAGAAAAGGTGACTACCAGAGCTTTATATCACGCTACGGAATATATGAAAGTGCGTGGGAGATAGTAAGAGGTATCAACAAGACTGAGGGACATGTAAGGACTTATTTTGAAACTAATTACAGGACAAGCAGAAAGGTTGTTGAGGACCTTCTTATAGAGGAGATTATACAGAAGTCTTATAATAACAGGCTTTCAGTTGATAATGATGACTCTATGATGGCAAAGACACTCCTTGATATTAAGGATAAGCTTATAGAACTTTCCAAGAAGAACAGCCAGATTAATGATTATGATAACCAGATAGAGGCTTTGACATATTTTAAAGATTATATAGTTACATATAAGGAATTCTATTCTAATAAAAGCAATATTGAGGACAAGCTTGCCAATATGCTCTTATCAGTGATTAATGCTGAGAGCAGGAAAGAAGCAGAGCTTTCAGGACATAATGAAAAAGAGCAGGAGCTTTACAATGAACTTTCTGATAAGAAATACAAGATAGCAGTGGCTGATGTATTAAAGGAAAAGAAGTCGTTAAATGAACTTGATAAGCTTGTCAGGGAAGCACTTTCAGATAGAAATAAGAAAGAGAATCAGATAAAGACTGCAAGGGAAAAGCTTATGCTTTTAGAGGCGGCTAATAATTACTGTGATTATATCAATTACGAGAAAGAGCTTGTTAAAGTCAATACTGCAATTGACAGCCGTATGATAGAGGACGAGGATATAGCGGCAGAATTAAACAGGCTTGCGGCTATATATAAGCAGTATTATGACAAGGCAGAAAATGAATTTTCAGACAAGACTGCCAGAGCAGCTATAGATGAGAAGAATTTAAGAGAAGAACTTAAAAAAGCAGATGATAAGCATCAGGAAGCGAAGAATAACTGTGCTGTTATACAGGGACAGGAAAGTGCTGTAAAACAGCAGATTGAAAAGGACGAGAAAGAGCTTAAAAGGCTTGCTGATGCTTATGGAATACTGATTGTTGATGATATTGTATCAAAGATAGAGGAATTAAGGGTACAGCATAACAGAATTCTTAAGACAGAGGCTCTTTTGGAAGAAAGCCTTAAAGAAACAACCAAGTCTGTATACAAGACAGAGGAAAAGATTAATATTGCAGAGTCTAATATTGCGATGTTAGATGAAAGAATTGATAAACTGCAATCGCAGATTATAAGCAGGCAGGAGAATGAGAGCAAGCTTAAGGATTTGCAGAGAATATATGGTATTGCAGGAACTGACAGGTTAAAAGAAGGCATTTTCAAAGAATTCTTAAGAATGAATGACAAATATAATGAGGACAGCCAGAGGGCAGTTAAGCTTGGAAAGCTTATAGAAGCTGTGAGTGCAGGCTCATATTATATAGACAATCCTTCTTACAATAAGTTCAGGGAATATCTTAAATCAGTGTGCGGTGAAACTGTAACGGAAGGGTATAAGTATCTTGAAAATGTCAGCGGACAGCAGAGAAATGACATTATTAAAAGAATACCATTTATCCAGTACAGCTTTATAATTGACAGCAGCTTTGACAGGTTAAAAGAAGTATCTTTAGAAGCTGACATACAGGACAGTGCTGTATATCCGGTGATAAGTGCAGAGGCACTTAAAGATGAGAATGTTAATATAAACAGCGATAAAGTTATATTTGCATTTAATGACATAAGTTATCTTACAGATGAGAAAAAACGTGATGTAAAGCTGCGCATTTTAAGGGAAGAACTTGATAATCTCAACGACACGCTGACAAAGCTTAACAGCAGAAAGCAGACAGTTCTTGAAGATTATATGCTTTCAGTTAATGCTGTTGATGCATCAGCAGACAAGCTTGATGTACCGGAAGAACTTCTTAAGAGAAGAGATGACATCAAAGATAATACTGCCAAATACAGGACAGAACTTGGACAGTATAATGATAAGAAGTCGCAGGATATGGCAGAACTTGAAAATGTCAGAAAATCCAAAAAGTCTGTTGAATTAAACATAAGCAGATATGAAGAAATTGCAGTTGTAAATGAGAGGGTAACGGCTGGTTATGTGACATTAAAACAGCTTACTGAACAGCTTAAGTCTGCCGAAGCACAGATTATAGAGTGTGCAGATTATCTTGATAAAATAAGAGAAGACTATATTAAGGCAGATGAATATAAGACCAATGTTGATAATCAGTACTCAGAGCTTGTAAGCACTTGGGAAAATACAGTGTCGCATTTTTACAATGAGAGGACGGCTTCTGGTAATGATGAAGCAGAACAGATTAACCCTAACGAACTTATTGCTAAGATAACAGGTCTTAAAGACATTTTGGCTAATAAGAATTCAGATGTTTCTGATAAGGAAAATCTTAAGAAGCACCTGAAAGCTTCTATTGATAAATGTGTTGAAGCTATTGAGTATAGAGGCCATACATTAGAAGAACTTAAGGGAATGTATGAGGCTGGAACAATATCTGTAAGCGACAGGACAAAGCTTATGGGGCTTAACAATGAACTGCACGAGTATCAGAAAGAATATGATGCAGGAAGCAGGGAAACAGAAGCCAAAGAGGCATTGCTTAACAGGCTTGAGGGAAGTATTGCACACGCTAAGAGCCAGATTGAAGAAAAATATGGACGATACGAAGAATTTGAGTGCGGCAATCCTGAAAAGTTTGCAGATGATATGTCTGTGGCAGTAGCAGAATTAGAGAAGAATATAGAGAAGTATGCACAGTTAAGAAAGCATATGTCAGATGAACTCAAAGAGATACAGCTTATAAGAAAAGACCTTGAAAGAATAACAGCTAATGCAGGAATTGATATTGATAATTATGCAGAATTGTCGAAATCGGACATTGAGATTAAAGATTTTGAGAGTGTTGCCAAAGAATACGAGCAGACAGCAAAAGAGTATTCATCTATATTAAAGCTTGAATACAAGAAAGTTGATGAGTTCAACAAATATAAGACAAAGCTTATAGATGAACTTAAAAGCTATAATGGAGCAGAACTTGCTGTTGAGGTCAATGTATCGGTTGCCCTTCCTGTTAATGTTGCAAAGACAGAACAGCTTGTTAAATCAATAGAGGATACGAATTCATTTATCGAACTTGAGAAAGAGCGCGTTCACAAGGGAATAGAGGATATGGAACGTATCAAGGACAACTTTGAGAACAGATGTATACAGACGTGCAGTAATATAAAAACTGAGCTTGAAAGACTTCCAAAGCTTTCACATATCAGAATGGACAATGAAGATATTGCAATAATCGGACTTCATATTCCTTATGTTAAGGAAGAAATGTATAAGGACAGAATGTCAGCTTACATTGATGAAACAATTGTTGCGGCGGAAAGCTTTAAGGAGCAGGAAGAACGCTTTAGATATATAAGAAGCAGGCTTTCGTGGAAACGGCTTTTCTCAGTAATTGTAACAGATATGAATTCAGTAAGAATTAATCTTTACAAGAGGGAAAGAATAAAAGACCAGAGCAGATATTTAAGATATGAGGAGGCTGTAGGTTCAACTGGGCAGTCGCAGGGTATATATATACAGTTTCTCATAGCAATTATTAATTATATTTCCAATATGAATACAGTATCAGATGGACAGCCTTTGGGTAAGACTATATTTATAGATAATCCGTTTGGTGCGGCAAAGGATATATATATATGGGAGCCAATCTTTAAACTGCTTGCGGTAAACCATGTACAGCTTATTGTGCCAGCAAGAGGCGCAACACCGGCGATTACATCAAGATTTGATGTTAATTATATACTCGGACAGAAGATGGCAGACAAAAGACAGCAGACAGTTGTTGTTGACTATTATAGCAATGTTAAAGAGACTGAAATGGAATACACAAGAATGGATTATGAGCAGGCAAGCTTTGATTTCATATAGCAGGTTTACAATAATACTTTACTGTGATAAAATTATACGGAATGTTTAAATTGGCAATAGTATGCCATATTATTGGAATTTGAGGGTCGATTCATTGACATAATGGAGGTCTTTAACGTGGATAAATACGAGTTTAATATAAAGTTGGAACAGATAAAGAAGCTTGCGGCTAAGAAGGAATATAAGCAGGCGGCAGAGATTGCAAAGCAGATGAACTGGAATAAAGTAAAAGACTGGTCTACACTTGCAACAATAATCAATGTGCAGGAAGCTGCCGGGGACTACGAGGAAGCAAGAGATATGGCAATCCTTGCATACAACCGTAATCTTGGTGGCAGAAAGCTTATATATAAGCTTACGGAATTCTTTATCAAAGTTGGTGATTTTGATAATGCAGAAGAATTATACAGGGAATACGCCAAATTATCAGCACACGATGTTAATAAGTATATCTTATATTATGACTTAAGAAGAGCACAGAATGCGCCTGACACTGAGCTTGTTGAGATACTTGAAAAGTATAAGGAAGCTGAGATTGACGAGAAATATATGTATGAGCTTGCTGAATTATATTACAAGACAGGAAGAAAAGAAGACTGCTCTAAGACCTGTGATAATCTTGTATTATGGTTTCAGGATGGCATATATGTAGAGAAAGCTGTAAAGCTTAAGGAAAAGCTGGGTGTTGCTATGACTAACACACAGAAGAAGATTTTAAGTGAGATTAACGCAAGAAAGTCTGATGAAGAAGCTAACAAAGAAAGATTATTTATGGAGCAGAAGGAGCTTGCACGTCTTAAAAAGGACGAAGTCGGCGATCTGCTTGATGAAGATGATAAAGCTAATTCAGGCAAAGCTGCAACAGAACCTTCTAATAAGGCTTCAGACAGCAGATATTCTAACGTGACTGATACAGCTTCAGGATTTAACTCTAAGGATGTTGCCAGTAAACAGCCAGCGGGTAATGCTGATTATGCAGGAAATGACCATTTGACAGGAAATAGTAGTCCGGCAGGCAGTTCAGATGTGGCTGATGTAGAAGATACATCTGGTTTATCAATGGATCTTGTCCAGAATGACCAGAGCAGTGCATTAAAAGAGTCAATTGTAAATGCTCTTAGAAGACAGGAAGCAGATGAGAATTCTGTAGATGAGAGTGTTGCCAGTCTTAAAAAAGAGCAGGACAACAGAATATTAGATGAGAGCGCAGATAAAAAGATTAATGAGAATGTCAGCAAGGCGTCTATGTCATTAAAGGAGCTTATCGAGAACGCTAAAAGAAATATTGAGAACAGCTGTGATAAGATTACCAAGGAAGACGAGGAAGAAGCACGAGAGGCGGCAAGAAAGCGTATTGATGAGAAAGCTGATGCTATGGACATAGAGGTTAAAGTACCTAATTATAATCTCTATGATACTCATAATATTCAGGAAGAACTTGCTAAGAATATTAATGATATATTTAGTGATGATGAGTCATTTAAGCCTCCATTTGAAAGAAAGACAGAAATGTCCGAAATGTTCAATGAGAGTTCGGCAAAGACAAGTGAGTTAAAATCTGACAGCCCAGCAGATAATAATGCAGAAAAAGCTAATACAGCTTACACAGATGATGAAGCAGAGAATATAGAAGATGAGCAGATTGAAGGACAGTTAAGCATAGCTGACTGGATGGAAACTGTAAGAGAAGAAAAGTATGGCAAGCAGGATACAAGAGAGTTCTCTAAGGTTGAGTTAGAGCGTATGCTTGATGAGAAGGACGAGAAGAGTGAAGCTTACGAGAAGATTGTTGCCAAGAAGAAAGAAGAAGCTTTAAGAAAGGGAACAGAATTCAGTGAGCGTGAGGCTAAGAGATTAGCTGATGCAGAAGTTCTGCTTGGTGCGGCTAAGAGAGATTTAGCTATGAGAACAGGAAAGGCTTCATTCATATTAGAGCAGACAATGGCACAGGAGCTTGAGAAAGCCAGAGAAGCTTTAAAAGAGGCAGAGGCTGCTGGTACATTTTCTAATGCATACAGTAATGCAGGCAGTGAGCAGGCACAGGACGATAGTGAATGGCAAAGACCAGAGGTATCTGATACTGTTAACGAAGAAGCTTCTGAACCAGAGAATGAAGAACTTACTCTTAACACAACACACTTTGAGCCTGTAACAGATGAGGTTCTTGATAATTATAACAACGTTAATAATGTAGAGGCACAGTACAGCAGACACGCTGAACCAGAGATTGCGGCTACAGATTTTGTTACACCGGGTATGAATATGAAGTTTGATGTATCTTCAATGAATAATGAAGATGATAATGACGAGCATAAGGATAAGAAGTTATCTGGAGAGCTTGCTAAGATATTCAGAAAATACAGAGAAATGCCGGGACTTGAGGAACAGCTTGTAGATTTATTCGAGTCACTTGATGAAGAAATGGCTATGAATAATTCTTCACGCGGTAACATTCTTATATCAGGTAATTCAAGCTCTGATAAGACAGACCTTGCAAGAACAATTGTAAGAGCTATTAATTATGTATATCCTGACAGACCTAAGAAGATTGCCAAGACATCTGGTGAGAGTATTAACCAGAGAGGCATAACTAAGGCTATGGGCAAGCTCAAGGGTACAGCCCTTATAGTTGAAGGTGCAGGTACAATACAGCCTAAGAGAATTAATGAGATTATATCCTGCCTTAATGAAGATACAGACAGAATGGTTGTTATATTTGAAGATTCAGATGCGGAGATGAATGTGCTTGTAAACTTTAATCCAGATATGGTAAAGACATTTAACCATAGAATTACATTAAAGCAGTACACAGTTAATGAACTTGTCGATATGGCAAAGCGTTTTGCAAGAAAGAGACAGTATGAGGTTGATGATGATGCACTTCTTGAACTGTACTTAAAGATTGACAAGCTTCACGGTGTTAATGATAATATCAAGCTTGATGATATTAAAGAGATTATCAACAGGGCAATTGCCAACTCTGAAAAGAGAGCTTCAAGAAAGTTCTTCGGCGGACTTAAGAAGAAGCGTAGTGAACGAGGAGATGTTATATTCCTTACAGAGGCAGATTTTAAAGATTGATAATAAAATATAATTTATAGTGCGCATATGCGTAAGAATGGAGGATACTTATGAATATTGAAGAAATGTCAGTAAATGCAATCAGGGTTTTATCCGCTGATGCAATACAGAAAGCTAATTCAGGACACCCTGGATTGCCACTTGGAACAGCACCTGTTGCTTATGAATTATTTGCAAAACATATGAATTACAATCCACATAATCCAGACTGGGTTAACAGAGATAGATTTGTGTTATCAGGTGGACACGGCTCAATGCTTCTTTATTCATTATTCCATTTATTTGGAATAGGTAATCTTTCACTTGAAGAAGTTAAGAATTTCAGACAGTTTGGTTCACTCACACCAGGTCATCCAGAATATGGACATACTGTAGGTGTTGAGGCTACAACAGGTCCATTAGGACAGGGTATGGCAATGGCTGTTGGTATGGCAATGGCAGAGGCACATCTTTCATCAGTATTTAACAAGGAAGGATTCCCAGTTGTAGACCATTATACTTATGTACTTGGTGGAGATGGCTGTATGATGGAAGGTATTTCATCAGAGTGTTTTTCACTTGCTGGTACATTAGGACTTTCAAAGCTTATTGTATTCTATGATTCTAACAATATATCTATTGAAGGAAGCACAGATATAGCATTTACAGAAGATGTAGTTACAAGATTTAAGGCATTTGGTTTCCAGACAATAGAAGTTGAGGACGGTAACGACCTTGAAGCAATCGGCAAGGCAATAGAAGAAGCTAAGGCTGATAAGACAAGACCATCACTTATTAAGGTTAATACACTTATCGGTTATGGCTGTCCAGCTAAGCAGGGTAAGGCAAGCGCACACGGAGAACCTCTTGGTGTTGATAATGTGGCTGCTCTTAAGGAAAATCTTAACTGGCCTTGCAAGGGTGACTTTGAAGTTCCTAAGGAAGTATATGACCATTACAAGGAACTTGCTGATAATATGGCAAAGGCAGAGGATAAATGGAATGAACTTTTCGCCGCATATGTAGAGAAGTATCCAGAAATGAAAGAGTTATGGGATAATTACTTTGATGGATATGATATGTCCGATTTATTCAATTCAGATGAATACTGGGCAAAGGGTGATAAGCCAGAAGCTACAAGAAGCACAAGCGGAACTATTCTTAATATGATTAAAAAGGCTATGCCTAATTTAATTGGTGGTTCAGCAGACCTTGCACCATCTAATAAGACTAATATGAAGGATGCTGGTGATTTCTCTAAGGATAATTATTCTGGAACTAATCTTCATTTTGGTGTAAGAGAGCAGGCTATGGCGGCAATCGGTAATGGACTTGCACTGCACGGTGGTTTAAAAGCATTTGTTGCAACATTCTTTGTATTCAGTGATTATGTTAAGCCAATGGCAAGACTTTCAGCACTTATGAAGCTTCCACTTACTTATGTATTCACACACGACAGCATTGGTGTCGGAGAGGACGGACCAACACACGAGCCAGTTGAACAGCTTGCGGCATTCCGTTCACTTCCTGGTTTCACAGTGTTCAGACCTTGTGACAGAACAGAAACAGCAGCAGCCTGGATGTATGCAGTAGAAAATGAATGTGGACCAACAGGACTTGTTCTTACAAGACAGAATCTTCCACAGATTGAAGGCTCATCAAAGGATGCACTTAAGGGTGGATATGTTATTGCAGACTCAGATAAAGCAACTCCAGATGCTATTATCATAGCAAGCGGTTCAGAGGTAAGTCTTGCAGTTAATGCCAAGGAAGAACTTAAGAAAGCCGGAATTGATGTAAGAGTTGTAAGTATGCCAAGTATGGAATTATTCGATAAGCAGTCAGCAGAATACAAGGAAAGCGTGCTTCCAAATGCTGTAAGAAAGAGAGTTGCAGTAGAAGCACTTTCAGACTTTGGATGGTACAAGTATGTAGGTCTTGACGGCAAGGTTATCGCTATGGAAGGCTTCGGCGCTTCAGGCCCAGCAGCTACATTATTTGAGCATTTTGGATTTACAGTTGATAATGTTGTTAAGACTGTTAAGGAAGTTGTTAATGCTTAATGTTTAATGGGATTAGTTGTTAATGGTTAGATAATAATATATAGGACGTTTCAGATATTTCTCTTAATTGAGAATATCGGGAGCGTCCTTTTTGTTTTGGTTCTTTCTAATCAGGGAAATATTGGAGTTTTTTATTTTGCAGGATGTTACTTATAAATAGAGAAGCATTTAGGTGGAGTATAATTATATTTATGTATTATAT
>JBNMLJ010000004.1:0-111535 GCA_050874785.1 Lachnospira sp. | reverse complement strand
TGGTTCTATGAATATGCGTGAATTTATATCAAGTCATACAAGCATATGATGCGGTATCTTTTAGCGGATAGTTGATATCATATGAGCGGACGAGCGGTATCGCTCGTCCGTATAAGAGGTTTTTCAACTGCGTATTATTCACTACTATCAACCTTTATGTCTTTAGACACAACATCCACCGTTCCTACAAGCATTCCATATTCACTTGCCGGATATGCAGCTATTTCTAATTTAACATTCTGTCCTTCTGTAATCATCCCTATATCCTGATTAGGGACATAAACTTCTACATAATATGCATTTATTCCATTTGGAATAATTTCACATATACTTGTACCGCCTTGAATATATTGTCCAGCTTCTACCTGTGTTATTATGCTAACATATCCGCTATACTCAGCTTTGACATCACACTTATTTATGTTATCTTTTATTGTCTTAACACTTTCTACATATTCTTTTTTCTTAACTTCATAATTAGTTATCTCTGTACTTATTGTATTCTTTTCTGTTAACACTGCTGTTTCATTAGAATATTTTTCCGTTCCATTTCTTGCTATTGAAAGTTCAGTCTGTGCTGTATCAAGATTACCTCTTAATTCTTCCTGCATAAGAATATAATTAATAATAAAAAAATGATTAATAAAATCACATCTCTAATAATAACTTTATGATATATTATCAATGTATAAGTTACTGATAATATGCACAATAATATCATTATAGCTATAATAAGAATTTGTACTTTACTTTGTTTCTTCACACATATTTCCTCATTTTTTTGCACTTTGTGTATATATGAATTTATTTCATTCCAAATAAATTCAACAATACATCATACACATTTTTCCAATAGGTTTCTTTTCCTTTTGAACTTCCGCCACTAATATTCATTTGTTCAATTTCTGATACTGGCACAAAAAAACTGATATAGTTCATTTTTACCATCTCCTTTCTCAGCAAACATATCACTTCTATATTTCCAATGCAATAGACATGTGCTATTTGGTATTTAAACGGTGCTATTTGGTAAAAATTGACTTAATTTTTATATTCTGTATAATAATATTGTTACTACAGGGGGGATTTATGAATTTTTACAATATATTTTTTGACATAATTGAGAATTTCTTTGATTTTCTAATTATAGATTTGTTTATTAAAAATCATGGTTATAAATCATATTATAAACACATACTCAGACCTATTTTTTTAACATTTAGAATATTCTATGCAATAATAACTTTTCCTAGCTGGTTCGTATATATATTAAATATTATTATACTTGCCTATATTTTAGTAAGCTGCAACGGAGCACTTATCAAACGCCTCATTACTGCCATTAAATATTTTATGTATGATTATATTTCCACATTTATAATTATATTACTGCATGCATTATTTTTTAGAGATTTATTGCAAATTGCTTCAAATCAACTTTACACACATTATAATTCGACTTCTGGTATTATCATTTCTTATATCATAGCCTGCATATATTTTAATACTAAAAAAATCAAATCATTAAACACAGCAAAACCCTACATATTTCTATATGATTTTATATCAATTGCAACTATCATCACTTTATCAATAGCACCTATTCTCACTGAACCAACAATACTTAATTCACAGATGCTTATTCCTATGTTTTTTATATTAATCGCGCTAATAATCATATTTTGTCTTACTACTTATAGTAGAATTGCAATTACTCTTGAAGAAAATGCTATGAATAAAATTCAAATTGAAAAAGCTGCTATGGAATCTGAATATAATTCTCAGATTGACGATAAATTACAACAGCTCCACACATTAAGACACGATATGAAAAATCACCTTCTTATTATTGACAGTTTGTCTGCTGATGGTAAAAATAAACAAATTCACGATTACATACATAAGATAACTGATGAACTTAACCAGACTCAGGCTATATCTTCCACTTCATCTACCATATCAGCACTTCTTAACTCTAAAAAGCTCATATGTGATGATAATAAAATAGCCTTTGATACACAGTTAGATTTTAGCAACATCTATATAAATGACTTTACTCTCATAACAGTGCTTGGAAATATATTAGATAATGCTATAACTGCCGCTTCAAAACTCGATAACGGATATATTAATCTTGCTATTAAACAGGCAGATACATATCTGGCGATACATTGTGAAAATAATCACCACGAAAAAATCAAAAAAAGAGAAGGTCGCTTTATCTCCAGCAAACCTTCTTGTGGCTCTAAGGCTAATCCTTTGCACGGATTAGGTCTTATTAGTGTTACGAATAATGTTAATAAATATGGTGGCACAATTGATATTAACTACAATGATACTACCTTCATTGTTGATATACTTATCCCTAATTACAGATAATAGTATTTAATAATTATCTGTAATTAACAATAGTGTTATCTCTACATTTTTCTTTCTTCAAGCAGCTTTCTTATTTTACTCATATGCCTATTCTTCACTTCTTTATAATGACTTCTGCTTAGTGGCACTTCAACGCCATCCCCAAGACATACCACATTTTCTTTAACTTCTTTTATTGCATCAAAATTGACTATATACCCTTGATGCACATATATAAATATATTTTGATCTAACTTACTACAAATCTTCTTTAATGTTTCATAACACGTTATCTCTGCATCTGCACAATGTAAAACGCATTGATTTCTTCGTTTTTCAATATACTGTATAGTCCTTACGTCTACTATTCGGATATTTCTTGAAACCGGAACCTCTATGTATCGTTCCTCTGCTTCCTTATAATCAAATGTATATTGCACCAATACAACAGCTCTTGACAGCACCCTTTTCAATTCAGCATATGCAACTGGTTTTACAACATATGCTAATGCTTCAACACCATAAGCTTGTATTGCGTATTTATCAAAACTCGTCACAAAACATATTATTACATCTTGTGTAATTTTACGTATCTGCCTTGCTATATCTACTCCATTAATTTCTGGCATTTCAACATCAAGAAATATAATATCATACTTTAAATCATCATTTTCTATATCCTTCAACAATGCCATTCCTGAATTATATGATGTTATATTAATATTTATTTCAGATTCTTCCGAATATACCTCTATATATTTAACAATTCTATCTATATGCACTTGTTCATCATCGCATACTGCTATATCTACTGTTTTCATACTAATCCTCATTTCTTTATTTATAAATAAAATGTATCACAATGACTATACACTTTCAATTGAGATGTGTTATTTGGTACTTAATCCGTGCTATTCAGAATAAATTCTGTATCTAAACACCCATATGATAAATATTATCGCTTTGAGTTATTGACTTCTAATCTGTGTTAGTTTATTCTAACTCTTGTGTATAAATCATGTGGACTCCTTTCATTATGTGTTTACAGCAATCTTAATCTGTTACATTAAGATATAGTTGTCAGCACATTTTCAGGTACTGCTGATGCCTGAAAGAAGTCCACTTAACTAATGATGTGATGTCTTATTCAGACTTCATATATAAACCGCTGTTCATCTTCTGATATAGAATTATTTAATAAAGCTTTTATCAGGTGTCATCTGAACAGCATATATTAACTGTAATTCAGTCTTATATTGAACATAAACTGAATTAGAATGGAGGAATTATGTCATATTTAGAAATCGAAAAAGTAATAGGACGAGAAATTCTTGATTCAAGAGGTAACCCAACTGTAGAAGCAGAAGTTTATCTTATTGATGGAACTGTTGGTCGTGGTACTGCTCCATCTGGTGCTTCAACTGGTGAATTTGAGGCTCTTGAGTTAAGGGATGGTGATAAGTCAAGATATTTAGGCAAAGGCGTTACAAAGGCTGTTGATAATATTAATACAATTATCAATGATACACTTGTAGGTCTTGATGCGTCTGATATATATGCTGTTGATGCCGCTATGATTAAGGCTGACGGAACTAAGGATAAATCTAAGCTTGGTGCTAACGCAATACTTGCTGTATCAATTGCCTGCTGTAGAGCTGCAAGCATTGCTCTTGATATTCCTCTTTATAAATTCTTAGGTGGAATTTCAGGCAACAGACTCCCAGTTCCTATGATGAATATTATTAATGGTGGCTGTCACGCTTTATCATCTGGACTTGATGTTCAGGAATTTATGATTATGCCTGTTGGCGCACCTTCATTTAAAGAATGTTTAAGATGGTGCTCAGAAGTATTCCACGCACTTGCTTCTATATTAAAGGAACGCGGACTTGCAACTTCTGTTGGTGATGAAGGTGGTTTTGCTCCTGCATTAAAGTCTGATGAAGAAGCTATCGAAACTATTCTTGAAGCCGTTAAGAAGGCTGGATATGAACCAGGCAAAGATTTCAGAATTGCTATGGATGCAGCTTCTTCTGAATGGAAATCTGAAAAAGGAAAAGGTTACTACAAGCTTCCTAAGGCTGGTACAGAATATACTGCTGAACAGCTTATTGAGCATTGGGCAGCTCTCTGCGAAAAATATCCTATCATCTCTATCGAAGATGGTCTTGATGAAGAGGACTGGGAAGGCTGGCAGAAGCTTACAGCAAGACTTGGCGACAAGGTTCAGCTCGTTGGTGATGACCTTTTCGTAACTAATACTGAAAGACTTTCTAAAGGTATAAGCCTTGGTGCTGGTAATGCTATTCTTATAAAGCTTAATCAGATTGGTTCTGTATCTGAAACACTTGAAGCTATTAAGATGGCTCATAAGGCTGGCTACACAGCTATCAGCTCACACCGTTCAGGTGAAACAGCCGATACAACAATCGCTGACCTTGCAGTAGCTCTTAATACCTGCCAGATAAAGACTGGTGCACCTTCTCGTTCAGAACGTGTTGCTAAGTATAACCAGTTACTTAGAATTGAAGAAGAACTCGGTGACTCAGCCGTATATCCTGGAATTAAGGCATTTAATGTCCATTAATTATGTTCATTAATTAAATGTATACATAACAATAAGCTGTAAGTGCTAAGATGATTGGCACTTACAGCTTATATTTTTATTTCTCTCGAATTCTATCGGCACTTTTTATCGGCACTTTTTTATCGGCACTTTTCTTATTCCATCCCTTCCTCAAGCCACTTAGCAATATTAGAAAAATCTATAGCAAGGTCACCACCATAGATATTCACTGGAACTGGCTTGTCAAATCCATATATAACAGGATAATTATCACCTTCAAAATAATATACAAGTATCTTCGCCTGCACGAAATCCACTATCCAGTATTCGCGGACACCAGCTTCCATATACTTTGACAGCTTAAGGGCATAGTCCCTTTTCTTAGTAGATGGTGATATTACTTCAAGAACAAAATCCGGTGCTCCATATATTCCAAATCTCTTAATCTTGGAAGGATCACATATTATGCCAACATCTGGCTCAACCATTGTCTTATTATCGCAGTCAAGCTGTACATCTACCGGCGCAATAAATGGACGGCAGCTTCCGTTATGTTCCATAATATAATTAGCAATCTGACGATGTATTTCTCCTGCAATTGACTGATGTCCAAATGTAGGCGACAGCATTGTATAGAAATATCCATCAATTAACTCAACTCTCTGATCCTCTGGCAGGGCATAATAATCATCAAGCGTATAACTTCCATTCCTGTCAGTCTTATAAGAAGCCGCAGCCTCGCACACTACAGATTGCTCTGTAAAAATCTGTTCAAGTGCCAGAAGCGTATCATAGCGTGGACTTTCTGTCTCACCAGAAAATATCTTCTGTATTGTTCCTAAGGGTACTCCCGATAACTCTGCCATCTGCGCATAAGTATACCCTTTCTCTTTCTTCTTATCCTTCATCTCCTGAATAGTCATATGCAGCACCTCCGTATAATAGGTCTAATGTCTATTGGTTACTTTAATTAAAGTATAGGAGGTGAATTTCCATTTGTCAACCGATATTATATATAATTTTAACCGTTAATATAATGGAATTTCCATTTTTTAACCGTTTGCTCTTATTAATTCACCATTTAATCTGTTAACAATTTAATCATTGTATTAAATGCCCATTCCATATGCTATATACTATATAACCTTCTTAATCCACTTACCGCTAAAGTATCTGCTTACAAAGACTATTCCTCTTACTGTCCAGTCTGCAAACATACCATACCACACTGCCATTGGTCCCATATTGAATACCTTAACAAGACCAATACACAATGCAACCCTGCAACACCACATAGTTGTCATTGATGTTATCATTGAGAACTTTACATCTCCTGCCGCTCTCATTCCATATGCTGGAACGAATGAGAATACCCACGCAATTGGCTTATATATTGTTATCGCACCAACCATCTCTATGCACATTCTTGCACTTTCCGGTTCCATTCCGCCAAGAACCGTTATAGGACGTACAAGCGCATACACGATAATACAAGATACAATAATTCCTATTTCCGCTATTCCGCACAATTTGACTATGTAATACTTGGCTTCTTCCTTTCTTCCTGCACCAAGACACTGTCCTACAACAGTCATAAGGCACATACCAACACCTATTCCAAAGACACCATTAACATTTTCTAATATATTAGTCATAGCCTGTGCCGCAATAGCCGCTGTTCCCATAGTTGATACTGTTGACTGGATAGCAAGCTTACCGAACTGGAACATACTGTTCTCAATTCCTGACGGAACACCTATCGCAAGTATCGAGCCTATAAGCTTATAATCAGGTCTTATCTTATGATATTCTGATACGACAATATCTATCTTTGGCTTAGATAATGCTATAAATATAACAACCATACAGAACACTCTTGATACAAGTGTTGATATAGCTGCACCAGCAACTCCCATATTAAATACGAACATAAGAAGTGCATTTCCACATACATTTATTACGTTAGAGATTACTGATACCATCATAGGATATCTTGAATTGCCACACGACCTGAATATCGCTGAGCCTGCACTAAACAGCGCAAGAAATGGATAACTTAACGCTGTATACAGAAAATATGTTACTGCATTGCTCATAACCTCAGGTTCTACCTTACCAAATATAAAACTTAAAAGAGGTCTTCTTAATATAAGTCCTGCTATTGTTATGACAACCGCTATTGTGGCAACTGTAAGCACAACCTGTCTTGCCGCCTTATTAGCACCATCTCGGTCTTTCATTCCTATATAATGTGAACATATAATTGCCGCACCTGTAGCCATAGCAGAGAATAACTGGATAATAAGGTTATTAACCGAGTCAACAAGCGATACACCCGATATTGCCTGACTTCCAAGGTTACTTACCATCATAGTATCCACCATACCCATAAATGAGTTAAGCAGCTGTTCGACAACTATTGGTATAAGAAGCGCAAACAGTGCTTTATTGTGAAACATCAGATTATCCTTATCAATGTCAAATAATTTCTTTTTACCTGCTAATAATTTACTCATAAAAATTGACGCTCCATTTCTTAACTAACTTACCTCGTATAAGATAATCAATTAATTAACGAACGTCAACCTTTATTTACATATTTAGCTGCAATATTTACATACTTTAACCACAATATTTACCTGCTTTAACTACAATATTTATATATTTTATTTAACTACAAATATTTGTATATTTAATTATATAATTCATTGTTATATTAACTGCTTAAATAAAATCAGTATGCCGCCTATACTGTCATATTATCAGCAAATACAACTCTTATAGTAGTTCCCTTTCCTAATTCACTTTCAAGCTCTATATGTGCATTATGGTGTTTGGCTACTATATGCTTTACAATTGCAAGCCCAAGTCCTGTACCACCAGTAGATTTTGACCTGCTCTTATCAACCCTGTAAAATCTTTCAAATATCCTGTCCTGATGTTCCTTAGGTATTCCTATACCATTATCCGCTACTTCAAGAATCTTTTCTGTCACGTCATTATTCTGTCTTGTATACACGGATACCTTAACTTTTCCACCCGGATTATTGTAACGTATCGCATTATCACACAGATTATATATAAGCTCCTCAAGCATCTGCTTATCCGCAGTAATATTAACATCACTTCCTGTAACATCAATAATAACGCTGTGCTTCTGTGCGCTTATCTCAAGCATCTGCACTGTTGACTTGGCTGTTTCATACAGATTAACTGTCTCGAATATTTCTTCCGTCGATATGGCATCAAGCTCTGATATTCTTATAATATCATTGATAAGCGAGAGAAGTCTTTGTGAGCTTTTATGGATTTCACCTGCAAATCTTTTGGCATCATCACCTGCCGCCATACCGCTTTCAATAAGCTCAGAATAGCCTGATATTGATGTAAGAGGTGTCTTTAATTCGTGCGAAACATTTGCGGTGAATTCCTGCCTCATATTGGCATTGCGCATAATGTCCTCGTGCTGTCTTTTAATAGTTGTAACAAATGGAACAAGCTCCTTATATACTTTAACTGACTCAGAAGCATCCATATTATTGGCAAGATACTCAATTGGCTCAACAATGCTTTTTGTCAGAAAATGTGAACTTATCATACAGATTATAAAGAGAATTACGCATAACACTATTATAACAGGAAGCATACTTGTCATAATACTCGTCATACTGCTTACTTCCCTTGAAACCCTTAGCACATATCCATTATCAAGTGAAACTGCATAATAATAAGAATTCTTATTAAGTGTTACTGACCTTCTTATGTCACTTCCATAACCGTTCTGCCTTGCCGCAACAACTTCGGGACGTTCGTTATGATTTTCCATTTTATCAATATCTACAAGTGTATCAACTACCGCATAGCCCTGTGAATTAATAAATGTAATTCTAAGATTGCCATCGTAATTATCAATTACCTTCTGTTCATCTATATCATCTGGGGCTGTTACCATTCCCCACGCATCTGCACCGATAAATACATCTGCGTAATTATGCATATCTTCAAGCACTTCACGCTTTAATACATTGTAGAACACAGTACACGCTATAGATACAGATGCCACAATAGTCACAAGTGCCATTACCATATACAAAAGATTAATTCTTTTTTTCATTATTTGGCCTCATCATCCATAAAATATCCTACATTACGGACAGTCTTTATATAACCTCCAGCTGCCCCCAGTTTATGTCTTAATGTCTTGATATGAACATCAAGAGTTCTTGACTCGCCCTCGTAATCTGTACTCCATATCCTGTCCATTATATTGTCCCTTGTTAAGACAATTCCACGGTTAAGCGCAAGATATTTTAATAATTCATACTCTTTATAAGTAAGCTCAACAGGTTTATCATCGACATATGCAACTCGCTTTTCATCATCGATAAAAAGGCTTCCAATTCCTATAAGCTTTTCTTCATCAGAACTTCCCGTCCTTCTAAGAAGTGCTTTAACCCTTGATATTAATTCCATAATTCCAAATGGTTTGGTTATGTAATCATCAGCTCCAAGGTCAAGTCCCTTAACTTTATCAAGCTCTGTTGTCTTAGCTGTAACCATTATAACTGGAACTCTTCTTGTCTCCGGAGTCTGTCTTATCTTTCTTAATATCTCCAATCCGTCTTCATCTGGAAGCATAACATCAAGAAGTATCATATCTGGTATTCTGTCTCTCATAAGCTTGTGGAATTCTTTGCCGCTTGCACACTCAACAACTGTATGTCCTGCATTCTTTAAAGCAAAGCTTTCTATTTCACTTATATTTTTATCATCTTCAACAACATATACATATGCCATAATATCCTCGATTTCTGCGCCAGATTTCAGCATATTAATACATTTTATCTTTAAAAGCTTATTAAAAATGTATCCGCTGATATCCACGCTTTACACAAATTTTCTAGTTTCTGGAAGTCTGTACTTTTCTTTGTATTCTTTATACTCTCTTGCAAACTGCTGGTTATCCCTGTTCTTCATTTCATCAAGATATTCGTGTGTATCAAAATTTTCCTTATCCGACTGGATAACATCTACTGCTATGTTAGAGCAATGGTCTGACACTCTCTCAAGATTATTAAGAATATCTGAATGTGCAAATCCCAGTTCAATAGTACATTTTCCTTCTCTTAATCTTCTTATATGTCTAGCCTTAAGCTCAACTGTTAATGTATTAATAAGTTCTTCTAATGGTTCAACTTTATCTGCTTCTTCAATATTATTAGTCTTAAAAGAATCAAAAGATATATCTACAACTTCTCTTACTGCCGAACATAATATATCTAACTCAGTCTTAGCTTTAGGTGAAAACTCCATCTGCTTGTTATACAATTCTCTTGCAGAGTCACATAAGTTACAGGCGTGGTCTGAAATCCTTTCAAAATCACCTATGCTATGAAGCATCATATTAAGTGTCTCTGAGTCATCTTTATTAAGTATCTTGGTACTTATCTTCATAATATATGTACCAAGCTCATCCTCATATTTATCAACCCTGCTCTCAAGCTCACCTACATACAATGCCTTATTCTCATCATAATTACCGATAAGTCCAAGTGCTGTAAATAACGACTCTCTTGATATATCTGCCATATTACCTATAACTGTCTTGCAATGTTCAACTGCAAGGCTTGGTGACTCAAGAAATCTGTCATCTAAAAGTGCAAATTCATTAACGCTCTGTCTTTCCATAAGAGCCTTTTCCTCATCATCAACCCTTATAGTCATATATGCAAGCTTCTCAAGCACATTTCTTAGTGGAAGTAGAAACGCAGTTGTAATAATATTAAAGGTTGTATGTATTACAGCAATTCCCATCTCATTAGCTGTATCATTCAGGAATGAAAAATGTATAAACATATTAATTGTATAGAACACTGTCATAAATACAACTGTACCTATAACATTAAAGTACAGATGAACTATAGCCGCTCTTTTGCCATTCTTACTTGCACCAATACTTGATAACATAGCTGTTGCACAAGTACCGATATTCTGTCCCATTATTATAGGAAGAACTGTTGCATAGCTTAATATTCCTGTAGAACATAATGCCTGTAATATACCAACTGATGCTGATGAACTCTGTATTATTGCTGTAAATACAAGTCCTGCAATCATACCAAGTATTGGATTTTTAAATGTTGTTAATAAAGCCTGAAACTGTGGAACTTCTGCAAGCGGCTCTACAGATGAGCTCATAGCCTCCATACCATACATAAGAAGTGCAAATCCAATAAATATCTTGGCTGGATTTTTAAATTTGTCTTTCTTTAAGAATATAAGCATTACAACACCAATAACTGCAAGAATTGGTGAAAATGATGTTGGCTTCAACATTCTTATAAAGAAATTATCACTCTCAATACCAGTAAGGCTTAATATCCACGAAGTTATGGTAGTACCTATGTTAGCACCCATTATAATGCCAATTGCCTGTCTTAACTTCATAATACCTGAATTAACAAAACCTACAACCATAACGGTTGTCGCTGACGACGACTGTATAACCGCTGTAACACCAGCTCCTAAAAGAACTGCTTTAACCGGGTTAGAAGTAAGCTTTTCAAGTATATTCTCTAACTTTCCTCCTGATGCTCCAGTTAAGCCTTCACCTAACAAATCCATTCCATAGAGGAATATTGCTAATCCCCCAAGTAATGCTAATACACCAAATATATCCATTTTTCCTCCAAAATTTCTTATAGACTTTACTTTTTGTTTACATTTTGGAGTGTAAAACAGTTATATGAAGCTTATATTAACCTTATGTAAATTCAATGTAAAATGTAAAATCAATGTTAAATAACTATTATTGATTATTATTTATCATCTGGATGCTGACCTGTTATAGAGAATATAACCCATTCTGATATGTTAGTCGCGTGGTCACCTATTCTCTCAAAATACTTGGCAGCCATTAACAAATCTGATGCCTGCTCACCTGCATTAACATCTTCGTGAATCATAGCTATAAGCTCAGCCTTTACCTTATTGAATAAATCATCAACAACATCATCGTGTGCAATAACTGCCCTTGCCTTATCCATATCTTTATTAACAAATGCTTCGACACTCTGTACTAACATCACCATAGTTTCTTTAGCCATCTGCTGTATATGGTCAAGCTTCTTGATATATGATTCTTTAGAAAGTTCAATTGTAATCTCCGAAATATCAGTTGCGTGGTCACCTATTCTTTCCATATCTGTAATCATCTTTAATGCTGCTGATATAAGTCGCAAATCTTTTGCAACCGGCTGCTGCTGTAATAATAACTTAAGGCATAACTGCTCAATCTCACGTTCCTGATGGTCAATCTCCTCATCGTATTCTATTACATTTGAAGCAAGCTCAATATCCTGATTAACAAGTGCCTTTACTGTATCAGATATAGCCTTCTCAATCATGCCACCCATTTCAATTAATTCATTATTAAGTTGTACTAACTGTCTGTCAAATCTATTTCTCATATTAACCTCATTTCCTGTGCTTCTATTGGCACACGGTCTAACACTTAATTATTTCAATGTTACTGGCAGGTTCTATTAAGTTAATATGATGAAATCTCTGGTTATTACAGATTATCTTTTTCTATATATTATAAAACGTCTGTTTAATGCCCTTAAAGCACTTCTGAAAGCTTTCGCTCTCTTAGGATACTTAAACATTGCTCCAATCTTATTATACATATAAAAAGAATATACAAGCACTTTATTAAGCTTTCCTATCTTGTCCTTGGTTGTGTATTTGTATCTTGTTCCACCAACCTTAGGATGATTGCCGTTTTTATAATATTTTATAAGGTCGTCCTCTGTCCTTATTGTATCCGGAATAAGCGTGTACCCCATACCAACACAATTACTGTTATGGGCATCGCTTCCGCCTGTAAGTGCTACCCTGCAGCCCTTGGCAAACTTTCTTGCATACTTATTGCTCTTTTCACTCTCGCAGGCATTATATCCTTCTACAAAATCAAAATGAACCATATGTGCAATCTGCTTTGACTGATTCCAGTACATAGTAGATGCAAAGCTCATAAATGGCTCTCCGTAAGGATGCGCTGGTCCTAATATTCCATCACAGCAATGGACAATATATATAAGCTTATCCAAAGTAAGCCCCTTATATTTCATAAGTTCATACACCTCTTTAGGCGTATCCTGTGGAAGAATAACTATAAAGTGTCCAAACTCCAGACTATCATATTCTATACCTCTTAATACCACGAAATCATCATATTTCTTACCATATGAAAGATACGCATCATATCCGCCATATGAATCATGGTCTGTTACAACCATTCCGTTAAAACCTTTGCTCTTAAGTATCTTGATATAATCATCTATCCCAACCTTGGCATCTACTGAACCCTCAGCTGTATGACAGTGCATATCGAATTTAACATATCCCATATAATAAATACCTCGCATTTATATATCTATATTAATTAATCACATTACAACTAATTAACTTCATTATACTTCTTAAAGATTTTAATAACAAGGTACTAAAATATGTAATTATCACCCAAAACGTCCTGTAATATAATCCTCTGTCTTCTTGTTCTTAGGCATAGAGAATAACTGCTCTGTCTTATCATATTCAATCATCTCTCCTAAAAGGAAGAAGGCTGTATTATCTGATATTCTTGTTGCCTGCTGCATATTGTGTGTTACCATTATTATGGTGTAATCATTCTTTAACTCAATTGCAAGGTCTTCAATTCTTGAAGTTGATATTGGGTCAAGGGCTGATGTTGGCTCATCCATAAGAATAACCTCAGGTTCAACCGCAAGAGTTCTTGCAATACATAATCTCTGCTGCTGTCCACCTGAAAGTCCAAGAGCTGACTTTTTAAGTCTGTCCTTTACCTCGTCCCATATAGCCGCCTGCTTTAAAGCCTTTTCTACTATAATATCAAGCTCCGCTTTCTTGCGCACGCCAAATAATCTTGGTCCGTAAGCTATATTGTCATATATGCTCTTAGGAAATGGATTAGGCTGCTGGAATACCATTCCAACCCTGTGTCTTAATGTAATGTCGTCCATCTCTGTAAATATATTAGTTCCGTCAAGATATACCTCGCCATCAATCTTAACCCCCTCAACTAAGTCATTCATTCTGTTAAGTGTCTTTAAAAATGTAGATTTACCACATCCAGATGGTCCGATAAATGCTGTAATCTGATTTTTAGGAATATTCATATTAATATTTTTTAATGCGTGAAAATCCCCATAATGAAGATTAAGATTTTTGATTACAAATTTATCATCACCTGTATAATTACTGCTTCCATTTTCAGAATTCTTATTCATATCTATATTACTCATACTTATCCTCATTTCTACGCTTTCTCACCAGAGTTCTTCTTATTAATCTTATTGCTTAACACATTAGCTCCTATGCTGAATGCAAGCACAAGTATAAGAAGCACTGCTGATGCAAGGTTCGCCAGATCCTGATTTTGTCCATTAACCTGTAAATCCCATATCTGCAATGACAATGTCTCTGCTGAACGGAATGGGTTAAGTGGACAGGTTGATGATGCAAGATTCCAGTTGCCCCATCTTATGTTAGTTCCTGAACCTGTTGTATACAGAAGAACTGCCGCTTCACCAAAGCCTCGTCCTGCCGCAAGTATTACGCCTGTCATAATTCTTGGAAGGCAGGCTGGCAGTAATACGTGGAATATTGCCTGCCAGCGTGTTGAACCAAGTCCCATACTCGCTTCAAAATATCCCTTAGGAAGTCCTTTTATGGCATCCTCTGTTGTTGTTGTTATAAGTGGCAGTGTTATGATTGATACGGACAATGCTCCAGCCATAAGGCTTTTATCAAGTCCTATAATTACAAGAAAGATGAGGTAGCCAAATAAACCAACAACAATAGATGGAAGTGACGAAAGTGTTTCTATACATATTCTTATGAACTTTGTAATAAGTCCTCCCTTGGCATATTTTGCAAGATATATTCCTGCAAATGTTCCAATCGGTACTGTTATAAGCAATGACAAGAATACAAGATATATTGTATTAAAAAGCTGGTTGCCTATAGCACCACGCCTTGTAAAGCCGAACATTGAAGGTTTTGCACCAGCAAAGCCCTTAATAATTACATATCCGGCAAATGCCGCAAGAAGCACGAAGAAGAATACGGCTATGCAGTAAAATATAACTGTCATTACTTTATCCTGTGCCTTGGCACGTTTTATCCTATTCATATAAGCTCCATTTCTGTGCACGCTTCTGCGCACTAATATCCATTTTCACCCTTTATTAACTTTAACAGGCGATTTTAATTAGTCTTTGCACTCTTCTTTTTATTTCCAGATTCCTCTGACTGCTTAGCAGACAGAAAATGTATTAAAAATATGAACAAAAGTGATATAAGGAACAAAAGCAATGCAAGTGTCCACAACGCTGTCTTAGTTTCTCCACCTTCCATCGCATTTCCCATCTGGGCTGTTATCTCTGTTGTAAGCGATTTGGTTGTTGAGAATATACTATCTGGAAGTGCTGTTGTCTGTCCTATTACCATCGCAACTGCAAGTGCCTCACCAAATGCTCTCGCAAGACCAAGTATTATGCCTGAAAATATTCCAGAAGCTGAAGCTGGAAGCACTATCTTATATATTGTCTGCCAGCGTGTTGAGCCCATTCCATAAGCTCCCATTCTGTAATCTTTAGGAACCGACCTGATTGCATCTGCTGACACACTTGTTATTGTAGGGAATATCATTATTGCAAGCACTATACCTGCCGCTAATATTGAATGTCCTACCTGTCTGTGAAACACATCTCTTATAAATGGCACAAGCACGGTAAGTCCGACCCAGCCATATACTACTGAAGGAATTCCTGCAAATATCTGGATTACAGGGCGGTAAAATTTTTCACCAAATTTAGGCGATATCTCTGTCATAAATATAGCTGAACCAAGCGCAAATGGTGTTGCAATAAGCAATGCAAGACCACAGGTGCTTAATGAACCTACTATAAATATAAGTGTACCTACTGAGCCGCCACCTTCCATATTGTCTATAGGCGCCCAGTCCGGTGAAAACAGAAACTCACCTATTGAATGATGGAATTTTAAGAATGTTCCTGAACCCTTGTATACAAGAAATCCACCTATTCCAAGAGTAAGCACTATAACGAAAAGGCCACATAGGGTGACGATGGTACGCCATAGGTACTCTTTGGTAAACATACCTCTTTTAATATTCATACTTTCTCCATTCTTAACATATAAAATGTGGCTGTTATATATTCAACGGCGGGGGTATTAATAGCTACGGACGTTGTGCGGGGTGTTATATTACCGCTGGGCACGCTCTCGCTACTTGAAACCGTAGCGGTACTAAGCGGCTAAAGGACAGCCGCTAAGTGCCGACGGTTTCAACAGTACCCAGCTTGCAATATAACACTCCGCACAACTGGGTTGCGATTAATCTGCGTTGAATTGTTTATCAGCTTTATGTATCTTCTTTACTCTTTGTTCTTTATTCTTCGTTATTTGCTTTTTGTTATTTCTTTTTTTACATTTTCATTTTATATGTTATTAATTTCTATGCGTTTAGGCGGGCAGGATACTGCTCGCCTAAACTTCTATACTTTTTTAACTACTAACAATTTTCTAAGATTAATTTTCTTTCAATCTTTTAATCTTAATTTTGGTTGTGGTGATTTGTAAGATTTGGTCTTACTTTTTAATTAAGGGGGGTTTTACAACTCTTTTTTATTAGTGTTCTTTTACTGTCATCTTTGATGATACGCCGTAGCCTAATGATTCCATTTTCTTGCCGTATTCATCTGATGTGATGTAGTCGAGGAACTTCTGTGATACTTCATCTGCATTGCCCTTTGTGTACATATGCTCGTATGTCCATACTGGGTATTTACCAGCGTATGTATTTTCAAGTGTTGGTTCAACACCGTCAATTGATACTGTATCAACGCCTGGGTTGTTTACGAGGTAAGATAAAGCTACATATCCGATAGCACCCTTTGTTGTCTTAACATTCTGTAAAAGTACGCCTGAATCATCTGTTTCCATTGACTTATTAGAAGCTTCGCTTGCACCGTCTAATGCGTATTTCTTAAATGTTGCTCTTGTACCAGAAGATTCTGGACGAGTGATAAGTACGATTGCTTCATCAGCACCACCGACTTCTTTCCAGTTAGTAATCTTTCCTGTAAAGATATCTGTAAGCTGTGCCTTTGTAAGGTTCTTAACACCGCCTGCTGTTACGTCCTTGTTTACGATAGGTGCCATTGTTACTACACATACCTTGTGGTCTACAAGTTCTGCTGCCTTAGCTGCATCAAGCTTTTCTGCTGCCTCTACATCAGAGTTACCAATGTTAACTGTTCCCTCTGATACCTGCTTAAGTCCTTCACCAGAACCACCTGCATCAATTGTTATGTTCACATCTGGATATTTTTCATTAAAAAGGTCTGCCGCATCATCAACAAGTGGCTTTAATGCTGATGAACCAGCTGCTGTTATGCTTCCACTAAGATTAGTATCTGCATCTGCTCCATTATCTGCACTGCTGCTTCCACAGCCAACAAGTGCTGTTACCATACATACTGTACTAAGAATTACAGCTACGCTTTTCTTAAAATTCATCTTTCTCATAAATTTTTTCCTCACTTTTCTTTTAAAGGTCTATGTCTTATCGACAGATAAAAGAATAGCAGTGGTATGTAAAATGCAATACCACTGCTACGAGAAATCTATGTAAAGTCTTTGTTAAATTATAATTTTACTTAACGCAACCAATAAGCTCGTTAATATCTGCTACTCCATTTTTAGCACAATAATCTCTTATTCCGTCAACAACCTTAATTGTTGTAAGAGGGTCATTAAAATTAGCTGTACCAACTGATACCATTGTCGCACCTGCCATAATAAACTCAAGCGCATCATCTGCATTGGCAATTCCGCCCATTCCAATAACAGGAAGTGCTACAGCATTGGCAACCTGATATACCATTCTTACTGCAACAGGCTTTATAGCTGGACCTGAAAGACCTCCTGTCTTATTGGCAACTGCAAATGTTCTTCTGTTAATATCAATCTTCATTCCTGTTAATGTATTAATAAGGGATACCGCATCAGCACCACCTGCCTCAACAGCCTTAGCCATCTCTGTAATATCTGTTACATTAGGGCTTAACTTCATAATTACAGGCTGCTTGGCAACCTTTTTTACTGCCTTTGTAATACGCTCTGCTGAAGCTGGAACCTGTCCGAAAGCAATACCACCCTCTTTTACATTAGGGCAGGATATGTTAATCTCAAGCATATCAACTGGCTGTTCACCTAACTTTTCCACAGCATCAACGTAATCTTCTTCTGTCTTTCCACATACATTTACTATTATCTTAGTATCGTACTGCTTAAGAAATGGAATATCTCTTTTTACAAATGTATCAAGCCCCGGATTTTGAAGTCCGATTGCATTAATCATTCCACCATAAGTCTCTGCTATTCTAGGTGTTGGATTGCCCGGCCAAGGTACATTTGCAACACCCTTAGTTGTGACTGCACCTAATTTATCAAGGTCTACATACTCACAATATTCCATACCTGAACCAAATGTTCCTGAGGCAACAGTAACCGGATTATTAAATTCAACTCCCGCAATATTTACTTTCATATTAACATCTGCCGGATTAATTGGATTTACTCTATTAGCCATTATAACTCTACCTCCTTAACATTGAATACAGGGCCTTCTTTACATACTCTCTTATTCTTAACCTTTGAATGATCATCAATCTCTGTTGACTGACATACGCAGGCAAGGCACGCTCCTATTCCGCAAGCCATTTTTTCCTCTAAGGATACGAAACAGGCGATATTATTGCTTACCGCATATTCCTTTATTGCTCTTAACATTGGTGTAGGACCGCAGGCAAATATTACATCTGCTGTTAAGTTATTCTCTCTTACTGCATCTAATACATTACCTTTAGTTCCAGCACTTCCGTCCTCTGTTGCAACATATACATCAGCAAACTGCTCAAATTCATCTTTTAAGAACATCTGTGAGTTTCTGTATCCAAGCACAGCCTGCTTCTTACATTCAAGCTGCTTAGCAAGCTCAAGCATTGGAGGAACACCAATTCCACCACCAAAAAGAATTGCCTTTAACTCTGTGTTGGCACAATCCTTTCCTGTAACATTCTTTACATATTCCATAATAGACTTAATATCATATCCGTTGCCAAGAGGTCCCTGAATATTAACATATTCACCCTCCTTCATCTTAGAGAACTCGTCAGTTCCCTTTCCAGCAACCCTGTATACAATCCTTAAATTATCTTTATCTATTCTGCATATGCTTATTGGTCTTGGAAGAAGTCTTGCTCCATCGTTAGAATATACTGATATGAACTGTCCTGGTACAGCCTTTCCTGCCATCTTATCTGTCTTTAACCACATTTCATATATGCCTTCGGCTAAACACGAAGTCTTAATTATTAATGCATTTTCTCTGTATGACATATGTATTCTCCATTTCTGATTAATTATTGAAAATCCTTGTATACAACATTTCCATTGCATATAGTGTATTTTATTTTACCATAAAGCTTCTGTCCGATAAATGGTGAATTACTTGCTTTCGATACGAAATTCTCTGTAACCTCCCACTCCTCATCTGGATTAAATATAACCAAATCCGCTGGCTTTCCAGCCTCAATACAGCCTTTATCCATTTTGTAAAGCTTTGCTGGATTAACTGTCATCTTAGTGAGCAGTTCCTCAAGTGTTAAATAGTCCTTCTTTACAAGATTAGTAATTCCAAGTGCAAGTGATGTTTCAAGTCCTATCATTCCGCTTGGTGCTGCCTTGAACTCCTTAGCTTTCTCCTCTTTGCTATGTGGTGCGTGGTCTGTTGCAATTATATCTATTGTTCCATCCTTAAGGCCTTCAATTACAGCAAGTCTGTCAGCTTCTGTTCTTATTGGAGGATTAACTCTTGCAAGTGTGCCTTTCTCAAGCACGATATCTTCTGTAAGCGAAAAATGCTGTGGAGTA
This sequence comes from Lachnospira sp., assembly GCA_050874785.1. Lineage (GTDB taxonomy): Bacteria > Bacillota > Clostridia > Lachnospirales > Lachnospiraceae > Lachnospira. Next base: position 91,563 of record JBNMLJ010000004.1, on the reverse strand, counting down.
GCCTCTGCGTGCACATCTGCCCCAAGCTTCTTAGCTGTCCTTACAAGCTCTACTGATACCGCTGAGCTTATATGCTGTATACATATAGTTGCCTTGGTTTCAAGCGCAAGCATACAATCCCTTGCTACCATCATATACTCTGAGCAGGCTGGTGCTCCACCTATATTAAGCTTGTCTGATACAACACCTTTATTAATTCCCTGCTGTTCTATATATGCAGGATTTTCCTCGTGGAAGCTTAATGGCATATCAAGCTCTTTAGCTTTCTGCATAGCTTCCTTTACAAGCATTTCACTCTTAAGTGGAATACCATCATCTGTAAATACAAGTGCCCCGCCATTCTTAAGTTCTGTAAAGTCCGTGAGCTCTTCTCCCTTAAAGCCTTTAGATACTGCCGCCGCTGAATATACATTTATCGGTGTAGTTCTTCCCTTATCTATTACATACTGTAACGTTTCTTTATTATCTACTATTGGATTAGTGTTAGCCATACAAAGAACTGTTGTAAAACCGCCTGCCGCAGCAGCAGCCGCTCCTGTATTAATATCTTCTTTATAAGTAAATCCGGGATCTCTGAAATGAACGTGTGTATCTATAAGTCCCGGTGCAACTACAAGACCTTCTGCATCAATTACTTCATCTACAGCTATGCCGGATACAGGCACATCAAATGCTTTTACCTGTATTATTCCGCTTATTATTCCATTTTCCACAAGAATATCTGCCTTATATGACATATGTCTTGCTGGGTCTATTATATGTCCATTCTTAATTAAAGTTCTCAATGTTATCTCCATTCTTTATAAAAGCGGCATTACCAGTCTGTTGCTGATTGGTACTGCCGCTTATTATAATATTTATTTACTTTCCAAGTGCTCCATTAATATCTGCAATCATATCAAGAGCTGCCTGTCTTGAAGCTTCACCGAAATTCTTAGCTCCAAACTTAGCATACTCATCTTTAGCATATGCAGCTATAATTCCTCTTGAACTATTAACTATCGCGCCAAGTCCGTCTGGGTTAAAGAATGCTGTAAGGTCTTCTGCCTTGCCGCCCTGTGCTCCGTAACCAGGAACAAGGATATAAGCCTTTGGCATAACCTTTCTTAATACCTTACCCATCTCTGGATATGTAGCACCAACTACTGCACCTACATTGCTATAAGTATCACCCATACACTGGCTTCCCCATTCATTAACCTTAGCACCTACATGCTCATATAATGGCTTGCCGTCTATAAGCTGGTCCTGAAATTCTCCACTTGAAGGATTAGAAGTCTTTACAAGGATAAATATACCTTTGTCTTCTTCATTGCACACCTTAATAAATGGATTAATTCCGTCAGAACCAAGATATGGATTAACTGTTGCAAAATCTTCATCAAATGGTGTTAAAAGCTTAGAACCAACTTTAACCTTTCCAAGATGTGCTACTGCATAAGCCTCAGATGTTGAACCTATATCGCCTCTCTTAACATCACCGATTACAACCATATCCTTCTCGTGACAGTAATCAACAGTCTTCTTAAATACCTTAAGTCCTTCAATACCGAACTGCTCATACATAGCAATCTGTGGCTTAACTGCTGGTACAATATCATATATATTATCAATGATTGCCTTATTATACTGCCAGATAGCTTCTGCCGCACCTTCAAGAGTTTCTCCATACTGTTCAAAAGCTTCCTTCTGAACGTGCTCTGGAATATACTTCATCATAGGATCTAAGCCTACAACTACAGGTGCATTTGTCTTAACGATTTTGTCAACTAATTTGTTAATCATCTATATTCTCCTTACATATCAATTAATCTATCTTATATTACAACTTTGGAACATCTTTATCAATAATAACTTCTGTTCCATTGATATTAGAATATACAATCTTACCACCAGCTATTGTATACTTAATCTCTCCACTTACCTTCTTGCCGTTAAATGGAGTATTCTTGCCTCTTGAAGCAAATGTCTTACTGTCTATAACATACTCTGCATCTGGATCAATAATAGTAATATCAGCAGTCTTGCCAACAAGAAGTGTTCCCTTGTCTATGCCGATAATCTTAGCAGGTGTATAACTCATCTTATCTGCCATCTCAAGAGGTGTAATAACATTTTTCTTAACAAGGTCTGTCATTATAATAGCAACTGCTGTTTCAAGACCAGATATTCCAAATGGTGCTTCAACAAAACCTCTGTCCTTCTCTGTAAGATGATGTGGTGCGTGGTCTGTTGCAATTATATCTATTGTTCCGTCCTTAAGCCCTTTAATAAGCATATCTTTATCCTTATTAGTTCTTAATGGAGGATTAACCTTGTAGTTAGCATCATCTTCGTTGATATCATCTTCTGTAAGTGTTAAATGGTGTGGTGTTACCTCTGCTGTAACATCAAGGTCTTCTTTCTTGGCAGCCGCTATCATTCTTACGCTGTCCTCTGTTGAAACGTGGCATATATGAAGCTTTGCACCTGTATTCTTGGCAAGAAGCAAATCTCTTGCCACCATAATATCTTCTACAGAATTCATAATTCCATAAAATCCAAGTTCTCTTGCCTTATTGCCGGCATTCATAACTCCCCTTGCCGCAAGATCCTTATCTTCACAATGTGCAAATACCGGTATTCCTACTTCTGCCGCAAGCCTCATAGCCTGTCTTGCAACTCTTGCATTCATAACAGACTTTCCGTCCTCACTTACTGCTACAGCTCCAGCCTCATAAAGCTTCTCATAATCAGTTATATACTCGCCGTCCTGACCTGCTGTCATAGCCGCTACAGGAAGAATATTAATATCTGTTACTTCTTCTGCCTTATTCTTTATGTATTCAACCATCTCAACGCTGTCAATTGCAGGCTTAGTATTAGGCATAGGACACACTGTTGTAAATCCGCCTCTTGCCGCAGCTCTTGCACCAGTTCTTATTGTTTCCTTATGCTCAAAGCCTGGTTCTCTGAAATGTACGTGCAGATCCACAAGTCCCGGCATAACCATACAGCCCTTGGCATCAATAACTGTATCTGCTTCCTTGTCGATATCCTTTGCCACTTCTGCAATAACCGCATCTTCAACAAGAATATCCCTAATGTCATCAGTGTTACTTGCTGGGTCAATAACTCTTCCGTTCTTAATCAACATTCTCATATATTAATCCTCCCCTTAAAATTTAATCTTTCAAACTCGTAAGCAGGTTCAGGTTTACCAAAATAGTATCCCTGTATGAAGTCAACACCCAGCTCCCTTAATATATCTAACTGGCTCTTATCCTCAACACCTTCTACGACTATCTTAGTTCCTATAGTAGCAGACAATTCAACTATAAGCTTAATAAATGCCTGCGCATACTCATCTTCCGTTATATCATCAATAAATGTCTTGTCCACTTTAATAATATCAAGTGGAAGCTGTTTAATGTAGTTAAGTGATGAATATCCTGTACCGAAATCATCAAGTGCTATCTTTGGTCCTAATTCCTTTATGCCATTAATTATATTAAGAACCCTGTCCATATCATTAATAGCAAAGCTCTCTGTAATCTCAAGTACAATATTCTTAGGATTAACACCTGTCTTCTTAAGCACTTTAGCTACTGTATCTACTACATCTTTCTGAAGAAGCTGGACTACCGACAGATTAACATTGATATGAAAATCCGGCATACCATGTTCATTCCAGTATCTGCACTGTCTGCAAGCCTCCTCAAGGACATAATCACCAATTGAAGTTATAAGTCCTAGATATTCAGCAAGTGGAATGAAATCACCCGGTCCCATAAATCCAAGCGACTTGCTGTCCCATCTTACCAGCGCTTCGCACGATGCACATTCCTCTGTGTTAATATCAACTACAGGCTGGTAGAATACAACAAATTCATTAATTCCTGTCGCAACAGCCTGTCGCATATTATTCTCAATATCAAGACGTCTTACAGAATTCTGTTTGTTGCACGCATCATAAAATGAATATCCATTCTTACCATTCTTCTTAGACTCATACATTGCTATATCAGCCATTCTGATAATCTCGTGCACATCTTTGCTGTCATCTGGAAATACCGCAATACCCATACTCATAGTACAGAAATATTCTGTTTCCATAAGATACCACGGTTTGTTAAATATCTCTTTAACCTTATTGGCAATTCTCTCTAATTCAAGGAACATATCAGGCATTACTATGGCAACAAATTCGTCACCACCCATTCTGTAACATCTGCCGCGAAGTCCTACTATACTCTGAAGTCCTGCCGCAATCTGCTGTAAAAGAATATCTCCATACTGATGTCCAAGGCCATCATTAATATGCTTGAAATCATCAAGGTCGATAAACATAACCGCACCTTTAACACCATCTCTTATAGCTTCGTTAATTATAGTCTTTAAGTCTGATTCGCACTTCATACGATTATAAAGACCCGTAAGAAAATCATTATGCGCCTGAAATTCAATCTTCTGCTGGTTCTTTTTTTTCTGTGTTATATCAGAAGCTGTACATACAATTACTTCACTTCCGTCTATCCATATAAGCTTGGTAAATCTTACTTCAAACCACAGACCAGACTCAGCGTTATACTTCTCCATAGGTCTTATGTATTCTCTTGTATAATCAGAAAAGTCATAATATCCATCAACACTATTACCCTCAGCATTATTAATATATTCTTCAAGGGCCTTCTCTACATCTTCCTCTTCTGCCGGTACAAGAATATCCTGCATACATTCTTTTATTGTATCTTTAATCTCTTTCGACTCAGCCGCTACCTTATTCTCAAACAGAATATTACCTGTAGCAGTATCACATACAATAATACCTGAACCTATGTTATTAAGAATATCCTTTAAGACTTCATATGATGAGAGCAGTGAATTATTAGTTACTCTCATCTGGGCAATACTCTGAATAATGCCTGTAACATCATATATAAAATGCATATTGTCCTCATTATCGGACCACACCTTTATATTGTTCTTATCATATATGACAAAATGCATCGCATCTATGTCATTAATCTTAATAGGAACACTTATGCTGTTCTCACCATTCAGTGCCATAACATCGCATTTCTTAACTTCCTCTATACATTCACCCTCGGACGCAATTACTGTCCATTCATCATCTGTGCCCTTCTGAAGCAATGCAATACAATCAGCTTTAATGTATGCTATAGTCTTATGTAATATTAGTTCCACTGTATGTTGAAATGTATCTCTTGATTCAAGGCTTTCTATCAATTCTGATAACACTTCAAACTTCTTATTAGTCTCTCCCAAAACTCCTGCCTCCAGAATGTTTTACATAGACTAATTATATAATATTTATACCAGTTTGGGAACTGTTTTTATATATTTTTTAAATTACATACGAAATGAAATGCAATTTTTAATTGTTTTATTAAACTATGCGTGATATTATGAATATTATGTTTTTATGCAGATTTTATAAGCTCATTCTGCAAGTATTTTCCAGCTGGTGTATGCAGAATGTTTAATTAAAATCCTGCAACATATTACTATGTAAGAACAGGAGAACTTATGGATAATATTTACAAATATAATACTACCCTGAAGGCTTCAGGCAATGATTACAAAAAGATTGTATTCTGGAACAGATTTTTAAGAAACCCTATCGAACTCATTCTTTCGTGGGTTCCTGCCGTTATATCAATAATTATGCTTGCCTCTGGCAGATATAACACATTTTTATTAATTATATATGCAATATGCTGGTTCTATCCTATATACATATTTGCATTCCAGTTCAAATCAAGTGTTAATTACCATTTGAAGCACAGAGATGCATCAGAAGATGCTCCCTGCACAATAACATTAATGGATAACGCTATACTTGCTGATATCCCAGACCATAATTTAGTATACACTTATGAGTGGGAACAGTTCACAACTGTATATTTCAAATATGGATATTATATGCTGTTTAATGGGAAGCAGATGGTTGTTATGCTTAATAGTAATGATATGCCTGAGGATATTAGGAAGATTGCGGGCGGGTTTATTATGGAGCATGTGGATAGGAATAAGTGTAGGATAGTGTACTAAGAGGGGGATTTTAACATATTTGATGGGACGGTTATTTTGTGACACATACTTACTTTATGACAGTCGGACATTCTTGTGACATACGGACGTTGTGTAGTTTTACTATATTACCGCTGGGCACGCTCTCGCTGCTTGTAGCCGTAGCGGACACGTAAGCGGCTAAAATACAGCCGCTAAGTGCCGACGGCTGCAAAAGCACCCAGCTTGCAATATAGTAAAGCTACACAACTGGGGTATGGCAGAATGTAAAATGTAATCAGGGAAATTGTGTGTGTACAAAATAAATTATCGTAAAATGTTTATGTTAAAATATTTTAAAAATGTGCTTACAGAATTTATAAATGTAGACACTGCTTAAACGTAATATATATATATATATTGCAACAAAACAGGCAGACTTTAACATCTAAACTTCGTTAAAGTCTGCCTGTTTTTTATCAACACATTTTGTCCTATAAGTCTACTATTATATGACTTTGGGGTTTATCTTGCTAACCAGCCGCCGTCTACTGCTAATGTGAAGCCGTTGACGTAGTCTGAAGCTTTGGAAGCGAGGTATATTACTGCGCCTTCCATATCTTGTGGTGTGCCCCATCTGCCTGCTGGAATTCTGTCGAGGATAGCTTCGCTTCTGTCGGCATCATCTCTTAACTGTGCTGTGTTATTAGTTGCCATATATCCTGGTGCAATTCCATTGACATTAATGTTATACTTTGCCCATTCATTGGCTAATGCTCTTGTTAAGCCTATAATTGCACTCTTGCTTGCTGTGTATGATGGAACTCTTATTCCACCCTGATATGAAAGCATTGAGCATACGTTAATTATCTTTCCGCCTTCTCCCTGCTTCATAAGCTGCTTGGCAAATGCCTGACTTAAGAAGAATACCATTTTCTGATTAACCTGAATTACTGAATCCCAATTCTCCTCTGTGAATTCAATAGCATCCTGTCTTTTAATAATTCCTGCATTATTAACAAGAATATCTACTCTGCCATATGTATCAATTGCCGCTTTTATAACTACATCGATTGAAGCCATATCTGAAAGGTCAGCTATAACCTCTGCGAATACACCGCCGTCTGCTTCTATCTTATTCTTAGTATCTTCGCAGGAACGTCTTGCAACACCAAGAACCTTAGCTCCTGCCTGTGCTAAAGCTACTGCCATTCCCTGTCCAAGACCTGTGTTAGCGCCTGTAACAACTGCTACTTTTCCGTCAAGTTTAAACAAATCTAATATCATAGTATTCCCTCATTTCTGCGTGCGAGTGTGCATCATCAGCTCCCACACTATTCTTATTAATTAAATCCGATAAGCTTATTCATTACTTTATAACCAGTCTTAGATATTCCTCTTCCGACTTTACCTGGAAGATTAACTGAATTGCCCAGTATGCTGTATCTTAACTCTTTATAGAGCTTGGAATCTGACTCCTTAACATACTTCCAGAGTTCCTTTTTCTTGACAAGGTTCTCATCTGTACCTGATATAATCAGGAATATTGATGATACTTCCATCATAATTCTAAGATATGTCACCATATACTTTCTACATCTTTCATTAACAGGCTTATTACCAAGATACGAATCTATAAGACGTCTTGTAACTCTTAACTGCTGGTCAATTCTTGAAATCATAACGGTTTCATTAACTGACTGGTCTTCCCTCCCAATGAAATATCTATAGAAATTCACATTCATATAGTACATTTTCTGAACAACTGGTAATGGCTCGAATACAAATATATTATCTACATAAAATGTATGCTCAGGAAGCTTCAAGCCGAATTCCTTTATAAGCTGTGTTCTGTATATTACTGAGTGCATAAGAATATACTGGTCTACCTTGAAATGTCCCATCTCGTCCCAGCCAAACATTCTGTCAACTGGAAGTGCATTCTCATAGTGAATGACTTTCTTTCTCTTAGCACCAACCTTTTCATACACATAGTTAGCAATAAGCATATCTGGAAGGTCATCTTCCTCAACAAAGCTCTTAAGCTTAGTTAATATCTTCTTGTAGCTTTTAACATCAACCCAGTCATCGCTGTCCACAACCTTAAAGAACATACCTGTGGCATTGGCAAGTCCTGTATTAACAGCCTGTCCGTGTCCGCCATTTTCCTGATGTATAGCCTTGACTATATTAGGATATTTCGCTTCGTACTCCTTGGCAATCTTTAATGTATCATCTTTTGTTGAACCATCATCAACAATTATTATCTCTACATCGTCACCACCTGCAAGGCACGATTTAATACATTTTTCCATATATGCTGCTGAATTATAGCATGGAATTGCAAATGATAATAACTTCATATAATATCTCCAATCTCTACATTCTGTCAGGACACTGTATACCTAATAAATCAATACAAGTTTCAAGTATCTCTTTAGTAAGTGTAATTAATGCAATATAACTTTCCTGCTGTTTCTTATCCTCTTCTGCAAGAATCTTAGTGTTATGATAAAATCCGTTAAATGAGTTAGAAACCTCATATATATACTGGCATATCTTGTGAGGTGCATTATCCTTATATGCTCCGTCTATAACATCTGAGAACTTAATAAGTGCAAGTGATAAAGCCTTCTCTGACTGTTCTTTTGAAGGAAGTATTGTAAGATTATCAACACTTGCGCCTGTTTCCTTATACTTTGCAAGAATAGACTTTATTCTTACTATTGTATACAAAATGTAAGGACCTGTATTACCTTCAAATGAAGCAAATCTGTCTACATCAAATACATAATCTTTAGATGCCTGATTAGATAAATCACCATACTTAAGTGCCGCAAGACCGACAATCTTAGAGATGTTATCTGCTTCTTCATCTGTCATTGAACGATTCTCTTTAATCTTATTAAGAATAACCTCGTTAATATCTGCTATAAGATGTTCAAGACGCATAACACCACCTGAACGTGTCTTAAATGGCTTGCCGTCCTTGCCATTCATAGTACCAAAGCCTACAAATCTCATATCTGCATCAGGTCTTACAATTCCAGCCTTCTTAGCTGTTCTGAATACCTGTGTAAAATGAAGCTCCTGTCTTTTATCTGCAAGATAAATGTATGTGTCTGGCTTATATAACTTTTCTCTCTCAACAATAGTTGCAAGATCTGATGTAGCGTAAAGTGCCGCACCGTCTGACTTTCTTACTATACAAGGAGGAAGTTCCTTAGTATCTGTTGGCTCTGCAATATCTACTACTGTAGCTCCCTGACTTTCATAGGCAATTCCATCTGCAACCATCTTATCAACCATATCTTTAATATATGGCTGTGCATCACTTTCACCCTTCCATAAGTCAAAGGATACATTAAGGTTATCATAATTCTTCTTTAAATCCTTCTTGGAAACATTCATAATATGCTTCCATATTGCTGTGCAGGCTCTGTCCCCACTCTGAAGCTTAAGTGTAGACTCGTGTGCTCTCTTGGCAAACTCTTCATCTTCCTTAGCCTTTGCACTTGCCGCTGGATATATCTGCTCAAGCTCTGATATTGTAAATGGAGGTTCACTTGGATACTCTCCTGTATATGTCTCATCAAAATATGGAAGTTCAGGCTTTCTGTCCCTTAACTCCTCTATGATAAGACCCATCTGAAGTCCCCAGTCTCCAAGGTGTACATCACCTATTGTCTTATTACCTGCATATCTGTTAATTCTCTTAACACTCTCGCCAATTACAGCAGATCTTAAATGTCCTACATGTAATGGCTTAGCTGCATTAGCTCCACCATAATCTACTATTACAGTCTTAGCTTCCTCGCTGTTCTCATATCCGTACTTCTCATCTTCTGACATCTTATTAAGATAATCTGAAAGATATCCAGCACTTACCTTTATATTGATAAATCCCGGCTTAACACTTTCAATTGAGTCAAACATATCGTTAGATGAAAGCTTTGCAACTATCTCATCTGCAATAACAAATGGAGCTTTCTTATAAGCCTTAGCTGCTGCCATCGCGCCATTGCACTGGAATTCGCATAAGTCAGGTCTGTTAGATACAGTAATTCTTGCGTATTCTTCTGAATATCCACATTCTGCAAATGCTTTCTTAAATTCATCTGTCATAAGTTCAATTATGGTCTTCATTATATTCTCCATTCCTGTTAAATTCTGCTTCATAAAATGTATTATTATAAAGTAACAAGAAAAGAATCCCGAAATCCGAGATTCTTTAATAAAATCATCTATTTAGTATAAAACACTTTCAAGGAAAAGTCCATAGCTCTCAGCCGGAAGTGACATAACAACATCTTTGCCAGCCATAATATTCTCTACATCTTCCACCTTCTTAAGTCCGCTTCCTACATCAAGAAGCATACCAATCATATATCTTGCCATATTATGAAGGAAATCATCTGCTGTTATTCTTATCTCACAACTGTCGCCATCTGTAGTTATCTCTACATCTTTAACATCTCTTACTGTAGACTTGCTCTTCTTAGCAGTAGTAAATGCTTTAAAATCGTGCTTTCCAATCATATAAAAAGCTGCCTGCTTCATAGCCTTAATATCCGGAGTATCAAATGTATGATAAGCATACTTCCTTGTAAATACATTCGCTACATTAGCCATATCTATCTTGTATACATATGTCTTCTCCTTGGCATTAAGCTGGCTGTGAAATCTCTCATCTACTAATTCCACATAGTTAACAGCTATATCTCTTGGAAGATATCTGTTAAGATAATTCTTAATCTCTACAGGCTGGTACTTATCATTAAGCTTAAAATTAGCTGTCTGATTAAGTGCATGAACACCTTTTTCAGTTCTGCACCCTACATATATATCAATATCTTCGCCTGTCATCTTCTGAATTATCTCTTTAATCTTACATTCTATGGTGTTAGAGTTGGAATCCTTGCCCATTCTGACCCAGCCATCATATCTTCCACCATCGTATTGAAGTTGTAATCTATAATTATACATCTATTCTTCCATAACCTTTTCAATTGTATTAACTATCACGTCCATATCAAATGGCTTCTGTATGAAATCAGCCGCTCCCTTCTTAAGAGCCTCTATCATATTAGCCTTCTGTCCTGCCGCTGTTACCATAATAATCTTGGCATCAGGGTCTATCTCTATAATGTCCTTAACTGCATCTATTCCGCCAAGGACTGGCATTGTTATGTCCATAGTTGTTATATCTGGTCTGTATATTCTGAACTTTTCAACGCCCTCTGCTCCGTCAACAGCCTCTGCAACAATCTCGTGTCCAGCCTGTTCAAGCATATTTCTTAAGAACTTTCTTGAAGTCTTAGAATCATCTACTATCAAAATCTTCGCCATAATATTCCTCCGTTCCATATGTCTATAATTAACCACCCAGCTTCTGCAAAAGCATTTAATATATATAATCAACTGCAAATACAATAAATCTATAATCATTAAACAACTAATTATAATCATTCAATAACTAATTATAATCATCAAATAGCTAATAAATAATTGACTGATGATTATTCACGACTTTAGCTTTCGCAATATACCTTAATTATGTACATATATGTTTATACATTAAGCTTAACTTTATCATCTGCAACCATAAGCAGATTAAATCTATGTCCTTTCATATTAAATGTAACTACATACATTCCATTGTCAGCTTTAATCTGTGTATCCTGATAAAATACCGGTGGGTGTAAAGACACCTCTATCTCTTCATAACTGAGCTTAGTTGCATATGCACCATTAATAATATTAATAAGCTCGCATATTGCATCATAAGCATCAGCATCAAACTCATTCATATCTTCCTGGGAAAATGTAGATGCAACGCAAAGAAGGTCAGCATCTTCACCTGCTATTCCTAAGAATACATCTATATCTCCGTCCATAATCTGACAGCCAACAAATTTACCGTCAAATTCCTTCTGATATATTATTCTCTCAAGTTCAATCTCAGTGCTCATAAACTGTGTAAAAACCTTTAAAACACTCTGCATCTGCTTATTATAATATTCTGTGTTCATATCAAGAAATGTTGTAACCATATCATCTATATTACCATCCTTGATAACCTGCAATTCATTGTCAGTAAATACAGATCCAGAATGATTCTTAGCAATATACTTGTTAATCATCTTATCCTGCATACCTCTTCTCCTTGTGCATAACCTTCTATAAATACATTATTCATACAATTTTACCGTAAGATTATTATACATCAAGAAAACATATATTAGCAACATTAATTTTCACTTATAAGCACATATTATCGGATTTTATTTTCACTTATAAACACTTATTATCTTAATTGTTTAGACAGTTTATTCAATTTGCCGTATTTATCATATACAACTTGTGCATATTTCACATTTAATATCCCAAAGATAATACACTAAAATTAACACACAAACAACCCCAGCACTGAAATTAATTAATGCCGGGGTTGTTTAAATATCTATTATTCTAATCCATTTATAATAAAATCTTTATATTAAGCATTCTCTACAGAGTAGTTAGGAGCTTCCTTAGTGATATGAATATCGTGTGGATGACTCTCTCTTAATGCAGCAGATGACATCTTAATAAACTTGCCTGTCTCCTGAAGAACTGGAATTGTAGGTGCTCCACAATAACCCATACCTGAGCGAAGACCTCCCATAAGCTGGAAGATTGTATCTTCAACAAGTCCCTTATATGCAACACGTCCTTCAACACCTTCTGGAACAAGCTTCTTAGCACCTGTCTGGAAGTATCTGTCCTTGCTTCCGTTCTCCATAGCAGCAATAGAGCCCATACCTCTATATACTTTATACTTTCTTCCCTGGAATAATTCAAATGAACCAGGAGCTTCATCACAGCCTGCAAGAAGGCTTCCGAGCATACATACACTACCACCGGCAGCGATAGCCTTAACGATATCACCTGAGAACTTGATACCACCATCAGCGATAACTGGAATACCATACTTCTTAGCTTCTGCATAAGCATCCATAACTGCTGTTACCTGAGGTACACCAATACCGGCAACAACTCTTGTTGTACAGATAGAACCAGGTCCGATACCAACCTTAACTGCATCTACACCAGCCTCACAAAGTGCCTTAGCAGCTGCACCTGTAGCGATATTGCCAGCGATTACCTGTAAATCAGGGAATGCTGACTTAATATTCTTTAATGTAGTAATAATATTCTTAGAATGACCATGTGCTGAGTCGATTACGATACAGTCAACGCTTGCATCAACAAGAGCCTGAACTCTATCCATAACATTAGCTGTAATACCAACTGCCGCACCTGCAAGAAGTCTGCCCTGTGAATCGTGTGCTGATGCTGGGTACTTAATAGACTTCTCAATATCCTTTATTGTGATAAGTCCTCTTAACTTAAATTCATCATCAACGATTGGAAGCTTCTCTTTTCTTGCCTTACCAAGAATCTTCTTAGCTTCTTCAAGAGTAATTCCAACTGGAGCTGTGACAAGGTTCTCGCTTGTCATACATTCCTTAATTGGTCTTGAGAAATCTTCTTCAAACTTAAGATCTCTGTTAGTAATAATACCAACAAGCTTTCTATCATCATCTGTGATAGGCACACCAGAAATTCTGAATTTGCCCATAAGCTCATTAGCTTCCTGTAATGTATTATCTGGATGTAAGAAAAATGGATCTGTAATTACTCCATTCTCTGATCTTTTTACTTTATCAACTTCTTCTGCCTGCTGTTCAATTGACATATTCTTATGAATAATACCAATACCACCCTGCCTAGCCATAGCGATTGCCATTCTATGCTCAGTGACTGTATCCATACCAGCACTCATTAAAGGAATATTAAGCTTAATATTCTTTGTAAGGTTAGTTGTTAAATCGATCATATTAGGTGTAACTTCTGAATACTGTGGAACTAATAACACATCATCAAATGTAATGCCTTCACCAATAATTGTACCCATTTTCCTTTGTCCTCGCTTTCCTGTGAATAAAATAATTAAGTTATATGCGCATAATAACGCACTTCTTGGTACAAAAAAATCCGAATACTCAATTCGGACATTTCTGTGTGGAGAAATCTGATAAACGTTCTATCAAATTCCTTTTGTTTATAATATTAAAATTGTATCAGAGCATTTTTTAAAAGTCAATAACTTTAAACACATCTTTTTCAACAACATTTTGTATGCTGTGAAGAACACGTTCGTCAGGATATATAAATACCCTTACTAATTCGTTATGTTCATTATACGCATATATGACAACTGAATCGTGGTTGCTTGCACCAACTGAATAATCATAAGTCTTAACGTCCATATGGTTCATACGGAGTGCATCCTGCGAATCAGCCCTTGCCACAAGCTTTGCTCTTGAAAGTGTATACACACCACATCTTTTTCTTGCTGATTTAGCCATAATCCTGTCAATCGTAAGTGTATCGTCCACTATAGAATACTCAAGCTCAGCATTGTAATACTGGAATACAAAAAATGTCATCACCGCAAATAATGCAAGCACAATTATTCCAAATGTTCTTGTCTGTGGTATGGTTGTAGCCGCCACAATACAGGCTATTATAAGCACTGCCTTATAAATCACTGCTGTCTTAGGCGGTTTTACCTTTACTATCTGTTCTACTGCTACGTCAAACATAAAATTTCTCCTATCTTGTTATAATTCCAATTAATCAAAGTAATTAATTTTCTTCTTAGTACCTGTAGCCGTCTTAGCCTTTACATCTGGTATCTCATAGCCTTCTATGTCAATTATATCCTTGCTTTCGTCACACATTATAAGTAATTTGGCAATCATCTTAAGCTTTTCCTTCATTCCAAAGCTTCCACCAACACTATAAGCTGTGCCATTTACCTCATATCTGTTCATTGATGAGAAATATACCGGTCTGTCTTCTTTGGCAACATCTGTATAATCTTTAACATCAATACACAATAAAGCATCTGCCGCTTCCTCTAACTTGTCTGGGTGCTTAGCTATAACTGCACTGCATATTGTTCCAAGCATATCTGTCTGGTTCTGCTCATATTCATTACCATACACGCTGAATTTAACAAGTGCTCCACTTCCCTTGCCGCCAGCAGAGCCGCCTCTTACCTTTACTTCTGGAAGTTCAACCTGTTCTGAGCTGAATATCTCTGTACTTTCACCGCATATATTAAGCAAAAGTGCCATTTTCTTTAACTTATCTATTACTGAATATGATGTTCCAACGCATATATGGCTTCCGTTAGCGAATTCAAAGAATTCACAGCTTCTGAAATATGTAGGCATATCTGCCTTACGGTTCTCTGGAAGGCTGTAATCAACATCAGATACGCAGGTCATGCCATTATATGAAGGAAGCTCGTCCACAATATCCTGATGTTTATTAAGAACGTGTGCAAAAAATGTAAGCATCATATCTGACTGGTTAAGCTCATACTCCTTGCCATAAAGCGTAAATCTGACATCACCTGTACTTGTAGCCTGTCTTGTCCTGCTATTATCAGTTGTGTTGATGTTGTCTGTTGATGCAGCAAAATCATCTGTAGATGTGCTATTTTCATCATCAATAATATCATTGCTGTCTATTTCATTGCTATTTGTATTATTATTTGCCATATTGTTATTCTCTGAACTCTGAATATTATTATCAGAAGTTCTATTATTCTCAATGTCAGCTTCTGTAGTATTATCTTTAACGGCTGGTGCAGAAGCACTGCTCTGACTTGCTGTAGATGATGTAGCTGTGGCAGATGATGAAGTATTGCTGTACTTTTCTTTCAGTTTCTCCAATACAGCAATATTAATTTTATCATTCTTGTCATTAGTAAAATTATTATACATTAACTGTGCACAATTACCAGCTGTTCCATATTTCTGAATACTATAGCTTGACTCTTTAAAAATATAATTAAGCATACTTATCGCAACTCTATGCGCTGTATTCAGACTATCTATAGTTGACCTGACATCTTTCTTTAACTGGCTCTTTACTGCAATATTATCTTCCATAACATCTTTAAGGACATTCACTTCCTCTGGAACCATCTTTATTGCCATACTCTGACTTTCTTTTACGATTGTTTTATCATATACTGTAGCTTCCATTTTTTGTATTGTAGACATATTATCATCCAACGCAATGTAAAGATTTTCAAGATACGCACCTTTTTCCATCTTTAAATCCTCTGAACGTGTTACAAGCTGTTCTATAAGGCAGGCATAACTACGGAAATAATTAAGACTAAGAAATGAAATCATAGCAACACAATCTACATCATATAAACGCTCCTTAATATTCTCTAACCAGTTCTTGGAAATATTCTCCTGAAGTTCTATATCTATATATACATTAATTCCGCGCTTTCTAAGTTCATATACAAATTCATAAACCTTCTCTTTATCCTTACTTGCATAACTTATAAATACATAAGGTTCACCATTCATCCAGCCATCTTCAAGTTTCTTTTTAAGTTCATCAATATCTGCCATTACCATTCCTCCTGCGTGACAATTAAAATCCAATATAGAAGTATTATAACATACCCCATAACTTTTTTAAATAGAAACAACTATCCCCCCATATTGCATAATCCATCGTCAAACAAAAAATCCCCTCAACCAGATAAGAAATAGTACAGCTTCTTTATACTTTGGTAAGGTAGTAATAATTATAGCCTTTTTCCTATCCGATTAAGGGAATTAATCCTAACATATATTCTGTTATTTAATTACACATTAATTATCATTTAATATGTATCTGTTTGTTATTTAATATGTGTCTGTTACTAAAATATTACAAAGTAATTCCGCAGAGTTACTCTCATCACAATTATATAAAACCACAAGCGAAATAGTCATAATCAAAATAAATTTACATATAGCCATAACACAGTTGTAGGAATTCACTATATTGCAAGCTGGGTACTGTTGAAACCGCCGGCACTTAGCGGCTGTCCTTTAGCCGCTTAGTACCGCTACGGTTTCAAGTAGCGAGAGCGTGCCCAGCGGTAATATAGCGAATTCCTACAACGTCCGTATGTCACACTGTAATTTATGATACACCTACCGAATTACATCATTCCGCCCATTCCTGCTGCTCCAGCTGGCATTGCTGGTGTATCTTCTTTGATATCAGCTACAACTGACTCTGTTGTAAGGAGTGTTGAAGCTACACTTGTAGCGTTCTGTAATGCGCTTCTTGTAACCTTTGCTGGGTCAAGGATACCAGCGTCAATCATATTAACATATTCATCATTAAGAGCATCGTAACCTGTTCCTACTTCTGACTCTCTTACTTTGTTGATGATAACTGCGCCTTCAAGACCTGCATTGTGAGCAATGTGGTATAAAGGAGCTTCAAGTGCCTTAAGAATAATCTCTGCACCTGTCTTTTCATCACCACTGAGTGTAGCAGCAAGTTCAGCAACCTTCTTAGAAGCGTGGATATAAGCAGAACCACCACCTGAGATAACGCCTTCTTCTACAGCAGCTCTTGTTGCGTTAAGAGCATCTTCCATACGAAGCTTAGCTTCCTTCATCTCTGTTTCTGTTGCAGCACCAACTCTGATAACAGCTACGCCGCCTGCAAGCTTAGCAAGTCTTTCCTGTAACTTTTCCTTATCAAAATCAGATGTTGTTTCTTCAAGCTGTGCACGAATCTGTGCAACTCTTGCTTCGATATCTTCCTTAGCACCTTCGCCGTCAACGATAACTGTATTTTCTTTCTGAACCTTAACTGACTTAGCTCTACCAAGCATATCCATTGTTGTATCCTTAAGTTCAAGACCAAGTTCTTCTGAAATAACCTGACCACCTGTAAGAATAGCGATATCCTTAAGCATTTCCTTACGTCTGTCACCATATCCAGGAGCTTTAACAGCTACAACATTGAATGTACCTCTTAACTTATTAACGATAAGTGTTGTAAGAGCTTCACCTTCAACATCTTCTGCAATGATAAGAAGCTTAGCACCGTTCTGAACAATCTGCTCAAGAACTGGTAAGATTTCCTGAATATTAGAAATCTTCTTATCTGTGATAAGGATGTATGGGTTATCAAGGTTAGCTTCCATTTTATCCATATCTGTTGCCATATATGCTGAAATGTATCCTCTATCGAACTGCATACCTTCTACAAGGTCAAGTTCTGTCTTCATTGTCTTAGATTCTTCGATTGTGATAACACCGTCATTAGAAACCTTTTCCATAGCATCAGCTACCATCTGACCTACTTCTTCATCACCTGCTGAGATAGAAGCAACCTTTGCAATCTGGTCTTTTCCTGTAACCTTCTCGCTCATATGTGCAATAGCTTCAACTGCACAGTCAGTAGCCTTCTTCATACCTTTTCTTAAGATGATTGGGTTAGCACCTGCTGCTAAGTTCTTCATACCTGCATTAACCATAGCCTGTGCAAGAACTGTAGCTGTTGTTGTACCATCACCTGCTACATCATTAGTCTTAGTAGCAACTTCCTTTACAAGCTGAGCACCCATATTCTCAAATGCATCTTCAAGTTCGATATCCTTAGCGATTGTAACACCATCGTTAGTGATAAGTGGTGCACCATATGACTTATCAAGAACTACGTTACGTCCCTTAGGTCCGATTGTAACTCTTACTGTATTAGCTAATTTATTAACGCCCTCTTCAAGAGCTTTTCTTGCTTCAATTCCGTATTTAATTTCCTTTGCCATTGCTATTACCTCCATTATTATCTGTAATAAAAATATATCTGATATTAACTAACTATCAATTCATATATATGCCAGTAAACCGACTGTACATAATTAGTCCTCGATTACTGCAAGAATATCATTCTGCTTTACAACAATGTATTCTTCATCATCAAGCTTAACTTCTGTTCCAGCATATTTAGAATATATTACCTTATCACCAGGCTTAACCTGCATTGTAACTTCCTTGCCATCAACAACCCCGCCAGGTCCTACTGCAACAACCTCTGCCTGAGATGGCTTCTCCTTTGCCTGTCCTGGTAATACGATACCTGACTTTGTAGTTTCTTCTGCAACTAATGCTTTAATTACAACTCTGTCTCCTAATGGTACTAATTTCATATATATCCTCCATTCCGCTGTCTGAAATGTATGTGGCAGCAATTTGTTTTTGTTTTGCTTGTTAGCACTCATTTCAACCGAGTGCTAATTTCAATAAAATTAAAATAGCACCCAACTAATAATTTGTCAACAGCTATTTCTAAATATATTAATGATTTAACATTTTGATTATACTTTTTTTATTTTTTGTTATTCTTATTAGCAACACCCATTTTGACAGTCTTTCCATAATAGAAAAGATACTGCTGTGCATATCCGCCAAGCTCGCCAAATCTTTCCTTTGCAAATGCAGCTATAACATCTTTGGAAGTATCATTTCGGTCAAAATACAGATATTCCATTATTCTTTTTATCCATACATCAATAGGAAAGCTGTCCCTTTTGCCCAATGCGAAAAGGCTTACACAGCTTGCAACCTTATTACCAACTCCTTTTATCTGGCACATTTTCTCAATGCCCTGTTCACTATCAAGCGCAATAAGCTCATCATAGCTGACCTTTCCCTCGCCGACACATTTTACGGCATCATATATGTAAGGCGCTCTAAAGCCTGTCTTTAATTCCTTCAAATCCTCTACTTCTGCTTTGGCTAACTGCTTTACATCAGGAAATGTATACATCGGCACACCATTTACCTCACCCGCATAATCGCCATACTTTGCAGAAATATCTGCGACAATCTTCTTTATATGTGGTATCTGTTTGTTCTGCGATATAATAAATGAAATAAGTGTCTCAAAAAATTCCTGATTAAGAATTCTGACACCTGACATCGCCTCAATTGCTTCCTTAAGCTTATCATCTTTCTTTAGAAGCCTTTCCTTTATAAGACCATAATTCCTGTCTATGTCGAAATAATTTCTCCACAAATCCATATACAGCTTCTCGTCAGTATCATAAAATACAAGTTCTTTTTCCGTCTGCATTATATGTAACATATGTCCAAATGCTGTGAGGACATAATCATTTTCATCAAGCTTATTAAAATGGAAACACTGTCCACATTCAAGTGTTTCATTCAATTCAAAATCATCAGGTTTGTTGATAACATAATCACTCATATTAATTCTCCTCCCTGCGTAAAATAAAATGCGCAGTATATTTATCATCAGACTGTCAGGAATATTCCTATAATTATCATCAGATTGCCAGAAATATTCCTATATTTAGCAGTTGTTTATTATTTTATAATGTAATATAATTATTGTGTATAATGTAATAATACCAAATTACATTTAAATTAACAAAGTAATAAACCTAATTTATTATAGAAAGATTTATTAACATATATGAAAAATTTATATAAGCCTATCCACAAGCGTGTCTGCGTTATGCTCACACTTGTGCTTTTATCTGTCGCATTGACAGGCTGTACAATTCCAATATCGTTTAATATGTCTTCCAATTCAGCTATGACAATACCTAAGACTGCATTTTCACAGTCCGCAGATACAACTGAGGAGATTGTGCAGGCTATAATTGCAAGTATGGATAACGACAATAATGTCTGCGAATTATTCATTACTGATGAGGAATTAATTGATGCCAACAAATGGCTTTCATTAATTGACGGCATAGAACAGTTAAGATGTGAATACAGGCGCATTAAAAATGGTTTCAATGTGCGGATAACTTACGAATGTTGGGACAATTTTGCGATTATTAAAGCTTACAGATGTGAATCAACATATAATCTTAATGAACGCCAGCTTGTGCTTTATGACAAATATACCAAAATACTTGAAGAGATTATTTCACCAAATCAATCCGATATAGAAAAAGAGATTGCCATACACGATTATCTCGTTGATAACATCAATTATGTTGATACTGGCGACTCTTCTTACAATGCCTACAGCGCATTAATCAACGGAATTGCCGTATGTAGTGGCTATACCGAATGTTTTAAGACATTGTTAGATATGCTTGGAATAGAAAATGCAACGATTTCGGGAGAGGCTGGCGGACAACAGCACATATGGAATGTTGTCAATCTTGATAATCACTGGTATCACGTTGATGTAACTTGGGATGACCCTGTCGGCTCATCATCTGATTATATTGACCACTCATATTTTAATATCAGTGCTGACGATATGGCACTTGACCATACCTGGGACAGAAGCCGTTATTCAGCTTATGAAAAATGTGGTGCAAAATATTCCTACAGCCGATACAAGGGACTTCCTTCAATAAGCAATGTCAACCAGCTAAATAAGCTCATATATTCAGCAGTTAAAAATAAAACTGCACATATTGAATTCACTGCAACTTATAATGCAGACCTTAAGGAAGCAATATCAAGAACTGGACAGCAGTTGTCCTATTCTTATAAGAATATTGACCGTGTTAATTACACGTTGTATTCTGTTACATTTACGTATTAATTGTTGTATAAATGTAATAATTATTATGTTTATATACTAACAAAAGCTGATTAACTCCATTTTTATTAATGGGGTAATCAGCTTTTTTATATCAATTAATTTCTTAATATAATGTATGTATTATACCATAATCAACTTATCTTCTTTCGGAAAATAACACATTATTATATTATTGGATATTAACTCCGGTATCTTTTAATGTTGCTCTTACAAGTGAGTCTTTGGCATTTTTCCAAGGCTCATTAGCATATTTGTGGTCAAATTTATTAATAAACCAAGCCACATCATCTCTTACTCGTTTCATATTATCTATATAAAGCTTAGTGATAAGCTCTGTGAATTCTGTATACTGTGCTCCTGAAAGCTTGCCGCTCGCCCTTTTCATCAAAAGCCCGTAGTGGCTGGTACAAAAGCCTTTACAGTTCTTAAGTTTCTCTACAAAATCTTTGTCGTGTTTATACATATAAAACACTGTATCTATGTATCTTTCAATGGTATCTTCTACCTTATCGCACACAAAACATTTTCCTTCAAGCTCATCAATATAACTGCACACCTGTGCCTCTTTGCCTTTTTTAAGGAGTGTCTTTCCTGCGCCCTTATCATCACTATAGCTTTCTATCTGCTTAATGACATAATCCATATGTGTCTTCATAACAAGCGCATAACCAAGTCTGTTATTCTGTTCATATATCTTCTTAATATGGCGACTGCAAAATCCCATTTTATCAGTCTTTTCTCTTATGTCATCTTCCATATAGCTTGGACCCATTGCATACTCAACCGCGTCATTCTCCAGCTTTTCAAACATTGAACAAATCGGACATTCACTATCCAACGCAAACGCATCATTAACTGGAACTGTATATATCTTTTCTTTCATAATTGGATATCCTTTTCTATTAATCTTGTAGTGGTATTTTAGCAAGAATGGGGAGAATATTCAATATTGTCGAGGAGATACTTACAGTTCCCACTCTATTCGTCCGTTTCATCCGTATCATCAAATATAAATACTTCTTCAACTGTTTTTCCAAATACTTTAGCAATATCTAACGCAAGTTTTAATGAAGGATTGTATTTTCCATTTTCAAGTTTACCAATCGTTTCTCGTCTTACACCAACTATTTCCGCAAGTTCAGATTGCTGTAAGTTCATTTCCTTTCTAAATTCATACATTCTGGTCTTAAATCCCATAAATATTACTCCTCTTCATACTTCTTAAAGCATATTCCCCATACAATATTTTCAATACCAATAACTATAAAGAACATTGGCACAATTAATTTTTCCCAAGGAATTGTAATCGAAATAATGGACACCAATCTAAGTAACAGCATTGCAATACACATAATGAAAAATACAATATTCATAATTCTTAAAGTATCATCTGAAGCTTTTAGACGATTAAGATATGATAATTCATCATCATCTTCTTTTTCAGCATTCCAAACTACTTTGATAAATATTATTGCTATTATTAACAAGACGGCAGTAATTATAGAACATACTATTCCATCAAAAATATCAAAAATACCTATAAATATCCATATAATACCATTTAAAATTTTTAAATATTTTACTTGTTCTGAAATAGACATTATCTTCTTATCCATAGTTAGTCCTCCTAATTGTAATAAACATAATTTTATATTTATTGTATTATTGTGTGATATAAATATCACTTATGAGATAAATATATCACATCAAAATACACTAATCAACACAAAAGTGATAAATATATCACATAAACTAATATTGGTGTTAAACATCAAGCATATTTGCAAAGAACTCAACAAATATATTTATCGTAACAGACACCAGTACATACATTTATTTTACTTAATCAATATTTTCTCAATAAAAAATATTGATTTTTGATACATTATTATCTATAATCACAATGCGTTAATAAATATTAATGTAACACATATAATAGTGTTGATATCGGATTTCCGATTTTCATAGCAGGTTTCATCACGAAAGGTGTTGTAGTTGGCCAACCTGGGCACTCCCCTGTTGAAAAAACAATTGTGAACGTTTGCCAACTCGAAG
This sequence comes from Lachnospira sp., assembly GCA_050874785.1. Classification (GTDB taxonomy): domain Bacteria; phylum Bacillota; class Clostridia; order Lachnospirales; family Lachnospiraceae; genus Lachnospira. The sequence continues at coordinate 68,031 of JBNMLJ010000004.1, read as the reverse complement.
GACTCCGGAAGGGGTCATTTGTTATTTATAGGAGATTATATGAATATTAACGATATATACAAATGCGCAAAATACTATAAAGATAATTATATAAACCAATTCTATATAGTAACAACTTATAATGACAATACATTTATAGTTGTTGGAGAAAAGAAAAATTTTCCACATCTAATGGGAATACCCCATAATAAATTATTATCAAATGGATATCCTAAAGCTGCAAAATTTTATACCGACACAATAAATAATGCAGACATTACCTCAAAGCTTATTCCACGAGATATAACAAAAAGTTCTAAAATGTATATCAACTTGAATGGATGAATATGGAATCAAAGAAAGCTTAAAAGAAAAATATATTTATAATCAGGACATAGACGTGATAAAAACTGTACTCACATTAGGAACAGAAGCCAATCAAACTGAACCTTTAAAATCTTATCCAATCAACAGCAAAGAAAAAGAAAAAATCATAGAAATTCTTAACAGATGTAATGCTAATTTACTTGTAAACAAAAGAGTATTACAAAATTATATCTCTATCATCGATGATACCCAGATTAGTTACAGTATTAATAATGTAAATTACATATAGTGGCATCAAGTCATTTTCCACATATAATACTAATAAGTTTAATATATGGAGTTTTTTCGATTATGAAAATGCAGAATACGTGGGCGATTGCTATGTGTTATGTACCGTGGCAGAAATGGGGAGATTTGTATGACCCTTGCAAAGCCCTTAAATGTGGAACTTTATTTCCTGTATTATCCAAACCTTTTGCAGGAGGCAGAGTATGAATAATATGACTAACCAGCCATCTATGAACCAGAGGTCTTCCTGCAATTGCCAGCAGAATTGCAATAATGGCTGTTCTAATAACTATACCTGCTCTAATAATATGAACTCATCATATTACAATAACGGCAATAACAACCGAAATAGTAACAACAGTTGCAGTAACAGCAATTCTAATAATAACTGTAATAACAACCGCAATTATAATAACAATCTGCGCAACAGCGGCAATTCCAACAGCACCCTCACTCCAACCCGACAGTCCAGTTGTGCTTTAACAACCGACAAACGTGGTCTTATGCAGAATATTTATGAACTTGGATTTGTACTAACAGAAGTCAATCTCTACCTTGACACCCACCCTGATGACCTTGAAGCAATTGAATATTATGCACAAATTAAAGATAAATACTGCGATTATATGACACAGTACGCAGATTATTATGGACCTCTCGATAAATTACACATTTCCAACGACAATTACTGGATGTGGGTAGCAACTCCAATGCCTTGGGAAATGGAGGGCTGCTGATATGTGGAATTATGAAAAACGACTTGAATACCCTATTAAAATAAAACAGACTAACCCTACTCTGGCGGCTATGATAATCAGTCAATATGGTGGACCATACTTCAATAAGGTATACAGTTTCCCTTCTTATTTATACAGGTATATTATCATAGTGTTTTTAAATATACAATAGCATTATATTCTTTCGATATTATGCACATGTATTGCACTTGTTACTGTATTGCCAATACCAATTACTGCTCTGTCACCATTAACCTGAATAACATCATATTCATCATAATAAAGCACAAATGCCTCGTCTGTATCATAGTTTACATTAAGAAGCACTCTTACCTTATCACCAGCTTTTATATCGGAGCCACCATTTTCAACTTCTTCATTGTCCTCATCAGCTGAATTGTCACTCGATATAATACAGCCATCGTTAACCCAGCCTGTTCCACCATTAATAAGATAGGGATTAGAAGCCCAAGGAATAACTCTTGTTATTGTTCCACTATTAAATCCCTTTGATGGTGTAAGTCCGGATTCTGATGTTGATGAAGCATATATTGTATTATACTCAACGCAATCTCCAATCTGATACTGTAACTGCTCTGTATCAACTACATCAGTTTCAGCATTATTATCTGAGATTGAATTATTATTGCCATTAATGTCATTTCTGTGATCATATTCATTTGCTTTTATAAGTCTGTCAAAGACATCATCACGCATAATGTCATAATCTACTCTTGTACCATCATTAAGATAATAATCACTGCTTTCCTGTGACATAGCAAATTTATCTTCACAGATCTCACCATCATCATTCCAATGAGCTTCCCAGATAAGAGCACCGTGCTCTATAAGTTCATCTACATTCATATAATCATTTAACCAACTATGGCTCGCATAGATACCCTTTGCAGTAATATCAGATAATGCATCAAGCCATATAAGTGCAAGCTCCTGTGTATAATGGTAATCAATGCCATTTTCAGCCTTGTATCCGTCTGCATCCTCGATATCAAGATACAATCCCATAACTGGATTACACTTGTTATACCATTCTCGTATGTGTGCAGCTTCACTTAATGATTCATCATTGTTGCCAGCATACTGATATAGATAAAGTCCATACGGAATACCTCTCTTCTCACATTCATCTATATATGTCTGTGCCATAGAATCACACTGTCCGCACTCGCTGTCATCCTTACTTAAGTCGCTGCCATAGGCACAACGAATTATAACAAAATCAAAATTCTCCTTAATGTAATCAAAATCAAGATTTCCCTGATGTCTGCTTATGTCTATTCCTCTTTTCATAACTATTCCTCGCTTTCATTTTTATCTTTAATATTTTCTAATTCTGCTTTCTTTTCCACCTGACTCTTAAGATTACTTACAATCGGCTGTAAAAATGGTGGAAGTGTAACACCTATATCATTGATGTTTTCTAATATAGATATAATTTCATTGCAAATCAGCCATATTGCCACTATGCAAGCAACTAAAAATGTAAATGGCAATGTTATTCCAACAACATCTGCTGAATAAGAAAGGAGCTGGTCTACGATGATACCAACTCCTACTAAAAGCCACATACATATTTTCTTTGCCATTCCTTTAATTCCTTTATAACTATCAATCTCCTGATTTCTGAACTTTGAAGCTATAAGACCTGTTGCATAGTCTATTATATTACAGGTTATTAATAACATAACAGGTATTGCAAGTATACCTAACGCACTCATTATTATGCTCCATATTGCTACTATAATTGTTTTCGCTCTTTCCATTTGTTTCCTCCTATTTTATATATATTTACTTTAATTTTTCTTATTGGGTGCTCTTATCATTTTCATTGTTTTTTCCTAATTTTTATGTTTTATAAAGCACTGTAAAACAGTGCAAAAGTGTATACTTAATAGGCATAACTACTATGTAGCTACACCTAGAATTTTCTAATCTAATTAATTTAACTATATGTTTACTAAACAGCAATATTGCTAATAAAGTAAAACTTACTAAGTATAAAACAAGCACTAATAACATATATGAGTATTTTGAAGTGACAGACGGATATATTCCAATTGCTATTGTTTATGGTGATCCCAATTCTAATACGCATTGCCTTGGTTTTAATAAAAGTACATGGGTTGATAATAATACGAGTAAGCTATTTGTCGCTTGGTTTTCAGACAAGGTTAGCGAAGGAGTTGCATTTTTTGTTATATCAATAAAAGTATAGATTTAACTATAAATTGTAGGTAATTATAATTCCTTTACACTCCAATTTTCACCTGTGTAACGAACTGCTAAATAACGTACTCCTAAGACTTCTTAAGAAGCTGTTAAGGTCTTTTCTTACTTCATCTATGCTTTTCCTTGTTCCCTTCGGATACTTTAGGGTTGTCCATAGATCTCCTTCCTTAAAGTTTGCTTTTATTAATCTTCTTACTCTCTTTTCTTTATTCCTCTGGTTCTGCTTTCTAATCTGCTCCTGTGTTGCTTTCTGTCTTTTATGTCGTTTCTCGCCCTTAGCTCCATAATTACCTTTGATTTTATACTCATACTCATTAGAGCCAGGGAAGCGCCATACATCTTTTCTGTAAGCCATACCTGTCTCCTTAAATGTCCTAACTTTAATATATTTATAAAGTTACAAAGACGAGCCTGCGCCCGCTTGACTTCCGGTGAACTTACACATATAATAAATATGAGATTTCTATATGTGTTTTGAGAAAGAGCCGGTATTCCTTGTACCAGCTCTTTTTCTATTCATCTATGCTTTGCTTACTTTTACATATATAGTGTCTGTTGTTGTTTTATCCATATAGAATTCTGCCTTTATTTTTCCATACTCTTCTGCCAGCCTGAACAACCTGTCATACAGGTTATTATCCGGAACTGCCACAAGGGATGTTATCCAGTTCTTATCTCTTTGCTCTTTCTCAAAACGCTCTTGTGCCTGTGCATATAACACGCCATTACTCCTTTCTTACATAACCTGCCGCAGCTAATGCCTGCTCATTCAACTTCTGTCCATATTCTTTTTTCTGTTCTGTAGACAGTGACTTGTGTTCTATAATCTTGTCGCCTTCCATAATCTTTATTACTATGTTCATACCTTCACCTCTTGTTTGGTTACTTTCTTATATGCCAACACTGATTGTCTTAATTACTTTTTAATCGCAGAATGACCAACTACAATGTGGACAGCCTGTTATTAATGTTGCCCCTGCCTTTTCCAGTGAAATACCTGTTTTATATCCTCCGTGGTCCTGCTCTGTATAAATGTCTTTGTTACAGTTCCAGCATTTACCATCTCTGGGCGCAAAATGCGGATAACCTTCTCTATCGCAATATTTATCCTGTGCTTTCCTTGCTTCACTTGAATTAAAATGCTCCATAATATCACCTCTTCTTATTTTCTCTTTCCATCATTGCATATAGACGTCAATGCAATGCAGATAATAGTTGTTATTGCTATTGCTGTTATATTCATTTCTTTACCTCCAAGTATTTATTAATGTGCTTATGCTTAACTTTGCTCTTGTCCTTTTTCCATTTTCTTATTTTCGATTTCTTTCCTGTAAAATGGTTAAAATTATGTGAATGGCTAGTTTTGTGCACCTTATATCACTTCCTTAAATATCGTTTTTAATAATATTTATATTGCTTTTCGATATAACGCCATTTATCATAGATATGTAACTTGTCTATCTATAACAAAGCGAAAGGCGGTGTTATCTTGAAAAGACTTGCTTACTCTAAGCACCTCGCAGATAAATGGATTAAATTAGGTTATAAGATTGTTGCCATATCTTTTTTTCCAAACAATCCTAGTGGCTTCACTTATCACTTAGAAAAATCCCTTTAATTCAGGTGCTGGGCTGATTTGAATTAAATACAAATCAGCCTTCTTTTATAAATTTTTCATATGGAACATCTAATGCTTTACATATTCCAGCATATTCCCCAGCTTCACATTTGCGATTACCGCTTAGTATCTGGTTCAGCTTTACACTTGACATTCCAATCTTTTTGGCAATTACTGACTGTTTATAACCTTTGTGTTCTATAAATTCTTTTATTTCTTTGTAATCTAAGAACACTGTTTCACCTCCTTGTTATATTACTTGCCTGAAATATCTTGCCTAATTTTCTCCCAACTTCTATACTTTAATTACAGGCTATTGCCATAACCGAGTAATTAAATGAGGTACATTAATATGACCATAAACTTTCAAGACATCGAATCTATTGCTGTTTCTTTATCTGTAATTGCATCTTTGTACATATTCTGGAGAACTCCTAAGTATGCCAATATTAAAGAACGCTACGAAAAGTTAATATTTCCTCTTTTCTGTCTTATAGAACCTTATCTATTCAAAGATTATTCAAAAGCCCCTACTGATAAAGTCCTGCAATTAATTAAAGATAATGCTGTCTATGCTGGCTCTCGTATAAATGAATACGCATATTACTTTAATGAGAATTGCAATCAATATAATTTCAATCTTCTATTGTTTGGAACAGCTAATAAAAGCGTATCATCACGAAATGAAACACATTGAAAATGGAGATTACAGCAAACAGTACAAGAATGTTCAAGTAGTTGAATATTTGCACATAGATTATAAATTAAAATATATTGGAATACTTGACAAGACTTTTACATATGATATAATGTCACTTGTTAATAGTGAATGACTGCTGGGCGGTCGCAAAAGGGTCTTGGAATTATATTCCAAGGCTCTTTTTGCATATAAGGAGAATACATATGACTGATATACCTTTTTCATCAATTGATGACCAAATTAAAAAACTTTTATCTCAAAATTTAATTATAGATGATATTGGTTACGCTAAATATACATTAGAGTTATTTGGCTACTCTAATCTTATTAAAAGCTATAGAGAACCTTACGTCATTAAAACGGATTCTTCTATCCAGTATCGTTCAGGTGTAACCTTTGGCCAGGTTCATTCTTTATATATGTTAGATAAAAATCTTCGCAATTCTGTTATGTCTTCAATGCAAGACCTAGAAGAACATATTAAAGAAGCTGCTGCAAGTGTTATATCTGAAGCATTTGGAACTAGAGAGGAAAATTATCTATCATACAGAAATTACAGAAATAAAAAGAAAAGGAAAAAAAGATTTACCCTGCCATATATACTCGACACTATGAAAAAGACTCTTGATACTGATAAAAACCCTATTCATCATTATGCTGAAAAATATGGAAATGTTCCTCCATGGATTCTTTTTAAAAGTGTTTACTTTAGTACCATCATCAACTTTATTGACTTATTCAAAAAGGATGAATTAGTTAAACTTGCACATAAACTATACGATACTAACAGCTTAAATATGTCTGACGAAGCATTATGCACATTAATGATGGATACTTTATTTATATGTTTAGATTATAGAAATACCGCTGCACATGGTGGACGAATATATAACCATAAATGTAATTACACTCTTCATAACAAAGAAATTTTTTCTGATGAAAAGCAATATATGCCACCAGGATTTAGCCAATTATTATTTTTACTCAGTCTAATGGATTATAGAAGTCCTTATATATATTTACATTTAGAGTTAGAAGAGCAAATTAATAAGCACTGCAGTAATTACCCACAGGACACAACATATTTAGGTCAAATTCTTAATATGAATATTGTTCCTCATAATATTGTATATGTAACAAAAAACAGTAATAAATATCATTATAATAAACATTGTAGTGGAATAAAGGATGTAACTGAAATTGATTTAGAACAAGCATTAGACAATGGATATATTCCTTGTAAAAGGTGCTTTAAAAGCAACTAACTATCATATTATCGGCTTTGAACCAACGTTTTATGTGTTGAAGATGTGAGAATGACTATTGACACTAATATACGTTCAAGATGCACTAATCTTGAACATACTCTGGTGTCCTTCGAGTTCAGAGTCTTTTTTATACCATAATTGTATTATTACCGAGATGATTTTAAATAAAAGCCCCTGTGCTACCAACACAAGAGCCTTTACCACGATACTTACATAAGCAGTGCTTATGATATAATACCGCCTTAGACAAGCCATATTATATCATTTCTAACACCGCTTATGCAAGTAGGTGTTATTTTTATACCCATTTTTACTGAGTTGCACCGGTGCAACTTGCATATATTTTACAGAGAGGATGATTATTATGGCTAAGGATATACTTAATATGAAATCTGCTTGTGCCTACATACGTGTGTCAACGGATAAACAAGAAGAACTTTCGCCAGATGCACAGAAGCGGCTTTTAATTGACTTTGCAAAAAAGAATAATATGTCACTTCTGGCAGAAAACATTTACATTGATAATGGTATCTCCGGCAAGAAAGCAGACAAACGCCCAGAATTTATGAAAATGATAGGAATGGCAAAAAGTAAAGAGCACCCATTCGATGTTATTCTTGTATGGAAATTCAGCCGATTTGCTCGTAATCAGGAGGAATCTATTGTCTACAAATCTTTACTTAAAAAGAACCACGTTGATGTTATGAGCGTGTCTGAACCGCTTATTGATGGTCCTTTTGGTACCTTAATAGAACGTATAATAGAATGGATGGATGAATACTATTCTATTCGTCTGTCTGGCGAAGTTCTAAGAGGTATGACCGAGAAAGCCTTACGAGGTGGCTACCAGTCTTCTCTGCCTCTTGGTTACCGAATGAATAAAGACACTGGCATACCTTACATATACGAAGAAGAAGCTGTTATTGTAAGAAAAATATACAATGACTACATTGCCGGCCACAGCTACTTGGAAATTGCCAGGGAACTTAATGCCCTTGGATATAAAACTAAGCGCGGGGCTGCATTTGAGGGACGTACTGTTGAATATATATTAAGTAATCCATTTTATTATGGAGCCGTCCGCTGGAATAGACAAAATCACGACAATCATACAATAAAGGAAATTAGTGAATGGATTATTGTTATGGGTAAACACCCAGCCATAATTGATAAAGAAACTTGGGATTTGGTACAACATCTTATGGCTTTAAGAAGCAAACCATACAAAGCACGAGCCGCTGGACATATGAGACATTGGCTTGGCGGAATTGTAAAATGTTCTGACTGCGGAGCTTCTCTTATGGCTGGACTTAATGCTACACGTTACCAATGCGGCAACTACAACAAAGGCAAATGTCTGCATAGTCATTTTATCAAAACTGCTGCCCTTGAACAGGCTGTATATAACGCATTTGAACGAGTTTTTGATGGAACTACTGAATTGCATTACGAACTAAAAAAGGCTTCAAATGAAGCTAATACAGATGACAGAGATATACTTCTTAGTAAATTATCTAAGCTTGATGATAAAGAAGCAAGAATAAAGCAAGCATACCGAGATGGAATTGATACAATAGAAGAATATAAAGAAAATAAACAACTGCTTAATGACGAACGTAAAGCACTTGAAAAACAGCTGGAAGCCCTCAGCTTTGCATCTGATGATTCAAATTCTAATGCAGCTATGCTTAAGAGCATATCAACTGTATATGACATTATAAAAGATACCTCTCGTGATACTCTTACAAGGGCTAATGCTATAAGAAGTGTTGTTGACCATATGGTATATGATAAAGAAAATGATAAGCTGGAGGTGTATTTCTTCTTACAAAAATAGAGGCAGCTTAACTGCCTCCTCTATTTTAATTATAGCTTATATCATTTATACTGCAACTAATTCCTCTATCATTAATAAGAGATATGTAATTTTGAACTACTCTTTTATTAACAAGGAGATTTGCATTACATCTATTGAGTATCTCTATAATTTTTTCTTTCTCTTTACTATTAATCGGATAAGATTTTAATGGTTCTATCTGATTAGCCTCCGTACCCAATGTAAGTACCGTCTTAATTACCTCAATATCCTGATTATAAATATATTTTTCTTTTAACCTTTCACTACTTCCATTCTCATCCATCCATGTTGATATACAATATTTTTTTAACTTTATATCATTTGTAATATCAACCATTGTATTTTTAATACATCCAAGCATAAAACCACTAACTGGATCCACAATGAGTTTATCAACACTATTTAAATTTCTATTTGTTTTAGCAGCATCATAATTAATAACTATTGGAAGGTGGTTCTTTGTTAAAACACTTTGACTCTTATCAAAATTAAGAGCTTTTACATACATTTTAGAACCTTTAGTTATATCCTGTGGAATAAGCCTTGTGGTAACAGGAACATTACTCAATATATCTGCATAAAATTTTGCTGCTTTAGGATATCCATTTGATATTAATTTATTACGAGGTATTCCCATTAAGTGTGGGAAATTCTTCTTTTCGCCGACAACTATAAATGTATTGTCATTATATGTTGTTACTATATAGAATTGATTTATATAATTATCTCTATAATACCTTGCACATTTATATATATCATTAATATTCATTCTTTGCTCCTATAAATAACAAAGGACCCCTTCCGGAGTCCTTCGAGCTGGCTATCGTTCACAATTATTTTTTCAACAGGGGAGTGCCCGGGTTGGCCAACTGCAACACCTTTCGTAAAGAAACCTGCTATGAAAATCGGAAATCCGATATCAATACTATTATATGCATAACATATATTATTTATTAGTGTATTTTGATTATACATATTAATATGACATAAATCAATATTTTTTTAATAAAAATCAATATTTTTATTTTATTTTTACACACTATTTATATATCATTATCAGCAGTATACCTTATTGAAGTATGGTGGACCTGACGGCGAGCTTGGCGCATCTATGCGTTATATCTCCCAGAGATATTCTATGCCTTACAGGGAAGTATCTGGTCTGCTTACTGACATCGGCACTGAGGAACTTGGGCATTTTGAGATGATTAGCACAATGGTTCACCAGCTCACAAGAAACCTTACAATGGAGCAGATTAAGGGTACTCCTTTTGAAGCCTACTATGTAGACCATACATCGGCAGTGTGGCCTCAGGCGGCAGGCGGTATTCCATTTAACGCGTGTGAATTCCAGTCAAAGGGTGATGCTATAACAGATATTGTTGAAGATATGGCGGCAGAACAAAAGGCACGAACAACTTACGATAACCTTATAAGGCTTGCTAAAGATGACCCCGATGTTCTCGACCCGCTTAAATTCTTAAGAGAGCGTGAAATCGTCCACTTCCAGCGTTTTGGTGAAGCTTTATCTATAATACAGAGCAAGCTTGACTCTAACAACTACTATCTATACAATCCTGAATTTGATAGAAACTGCAACTGTGGCAAGAAATAATTATACCGATATAAAATCATAGTCTATATCATAAAATAGGGCTGTCGCAACAAGAAAATATAACTATATAGATATCCAGACTTAACTATCAATCTATATAATATACATTCCTTAGTGCGACAGCCCTTTTTATTAATATATAAATCTATCTGGCAGGCGTACGCTACTTACGCATCTCTCGGATATTTCCTGTCTTTACCAGCGGCGTGTGGACCGTACGAATTCTTCCACCTCAGATAGCTTTTATATCCAATAATAATGAATTATCTATTAGTATGTCATAACCTCATACCCATCATCAGTAACATGAACCATTATCTCCCACTGTGCTGAATATGAGTCATCTTCTGTGTATATTGTCCAGCCGTTGTCATCATCAACATATACATCCGGGTAACCGGCATTAATCATTGGCTCAATGGTAAATACCATACCGGGTGCCATAACCATACCTGTTCCCTTCTTAATAACGTAGCTGACAAATGGTGTTTCGTGGAATTCAAGACCAATTCCGTGTCCGCCTACTTCACGGACTACTGAATATCCGTTTTCCTTGGCGTGCTTGCTTATTGCATCTGCAACATCTCCCAGATGTCCCCAAGGCTTAACCTGTGCAAGACCAAGCTCCACACATTCCTTTGCAACATCAACAAGCTTCTTATGCTCTGGTGCAACACTTCCTAAGCAGAACATTCTTGAAGAATCTGAAAAATAGCCATTAAGAATTGTTGAGCAGTCAACATTTACGATATCGCCATCTGCTAATATTATGTTAGATGATGGAATACCGTGGCATACTTCATTGTTAATAGATGTACACACACTCTTTGGAAATCCTTCATAGTTAAGAGGTGCTGGAATTCCACCCATAGCTGTTGTCTTTTCATACACCATCTCATCAATTTCCTGTGTTGTCATACCCACTTTAATGTTCTCTGCTACATAATCAAGTACAGTAATATTAATCTTACTACTCTCTCTCATACCCTGAAGCTGTTCTTCATTCTTTATAATGCTTCTTGGTGGAACTTTGTGGAATTTCTTTCTGTACATTTCAATTCTCTTGTCAAAATTCATATGACATTCGCAATAAGGCTTTTTACTGCCACACCAGCAAGGGTCATTTCTCATTAACTTCTTCATTATTGTTACTCCTCATTTCTGTGCATATATGCACTTTCTAATCTGTAATATTGCTATACATATTCAATACTATTTATAACACTATTATATATATGCAATACCGCTGCGCCTGCGCAGTACTGCTATTTACCTGCATTAACTATACCTACGCATACTGATTACTGCTGTAATGCCTCAACTATGGCTGGCAGGAACTGCTTTTTACGCGATACAACACCCGGAAGTATTACATAATTATCGGTTATCTCATCAAGATTAAATGCCTGCATAAGCACCTGCTCCGCATTCTTACCTGATAACATAACATAAGATGTCTCTTTCATTACATCTGTCAGCAGTAGATACGCAATATTTATCTCATCTGACTTATCAGTAACACTTGTAATATAAGAAGCTTCTTTCTTAATAAGCTCCTCTATCTCTTCCTGACTCATACAATTTACCTGTCCAACACCTACAGTTATCTCTCCAATTGAGAACTTCTTGTAATCCCTGTAGAATATCTCTTCTTCTGATTTGTCGGAAAGATTGCTTCCTGCCCTGAACATTTCCCTGCCGTATTCTTCTATATCAATACCAGCTATATCAGCTAATACCTGACAGGCATCAATGTCATAATGTGTGCAGGTTGGTGATTTTAATATAAGCGTATCTGATATTATAGCCGAACATAACAGTGCGGCTGTCGTCTTATCAATACCTATATTATGCTCACAGTACATCTGATATATTATTGTCGCAGTACAGCCAAGCGGCTGGTTTCTGAAAAATACAGGTGTTATCGTCTGTATACAGCCTAGTCTGTGATGATCTATTATCTCTAATATATCAGCGTCCTCAATACCAAATACAGCCTGATTTTTTTCATTATGGTCTACAAGAATTATCTTCTTCTTATCAGTCTTGATAATATTTCTTCTTGAAATCATACCAACATATCTGCCTGTATCGTCCTCAATTGGGAAATCCCTGTAACGCTTCTTGGCCATTATATCCTGTATATCTTCAATAAAATCATTAAGCCTGAACTTAACGAGTGCTTCCTGCTTCATAAAGAAGCTTACAGGAATAGCCTGATTAATAAGTCTTGCAACTGTATATGTATCATACGCTGTCGATATTATAACACAATTATGCTGTCCAGCTATCTTGGTTATTGTGCTTGATACCTTTGCACCCTCGCATATTATAAGACAGCCTGCTTCCATCTCAATAGCACATAGCTGTGACTCATATCTGTTACCAAGAATTACAAAATCGCCCTCTTCAATCATATTTTCCATCATATCCGGATTGGCGGCGGCAATAATCATCTTTCCCTTATTAAAATGCTTGTCTACATCACCAGTTATAACTTTGCCCTCAAGGGTATCCACGATATTACTGAGGCTTGTGCCTGAAACAGATAATATATCACTATCATACATTTCAAAATATGATTTGGCAACATCACCGATTGTAACAAGTCCTTTCAGCTTATCATCCTCAAGAATAGGAAGTGTCTCAACACCTCTTTCTTTCATTAATTTCCACGCATTTCTTACTGAAAGGTCTTGTGATATTCCACTTATCTTCCTGACATCAATATCTCTTACCTGAGGTCTTACATCTTTAATATATGCTGGAGGCTTTACACCACATTTTTCAAGAACATACTGAGTTTCTTCATTAAGATGTCCTGCTCTTTTAGCAATGTAATCCTCACTTCCAGTAATCAGATTTTTCAGTCTGGCATAGCATATTGCTGAACACACTGAATCTGTATCCGGGTTCTTATGTCCTATTACATATACCTCTCTCATAACAATCTCCATTCTTACGCAATTTAATACAACATTACTGTATTGTGAAGGGACAACGGGCAGCCTTAATACATACCTGCTTGTCATAGTAATCACGAATATATCATTATCTTTTCATAGCCTATATTATGAACTCTTATTATTAAAAAGTCCAGTATATAGATGATTGAGTTTTATTAATAAAATCCATTAGGTATGTGGGTAAGTTTTGTTACTTAAATCCCGTACATAAGTGGTTAAGTTTTATTAATAAAAAAACTGGAATTCCACAAGCTTATATCCTTAAGGCATATACTGCATTAAAGACAGCTATGTGAATTCCAGCTTATCTTATAATCTGTGATTATATTTAATTAGTTTCTGAAGATAACTATCTTAGTCTCATCTGTATAGCCAATTGATCTCATATAGCTCTTCATTTCACTGATAGCCTTCTTGTACTCACCATAAGCTTCACGGCACTTCTCAAATGCTTCAAGAGCAGCAGTCTCATCGCCCTTATCCTTGGCAACCCAAGAATCACAAGCATACTTGTGAACAAGTCTGTGTGCAGAATCCAGCTTCTTGAATTCCTGACTTCCTGTAACCTTAGGATCTGTCTGTGCATGCATCCACTTGCCAAGCTTACAGCTGTCTGGATTATTAAGCTGTGTAAGCTTTAATCTCTCGAAATCTGCGATATTGTTGTATACTCTCCACATAAGAATAAAGTGGTCAATCTCGAATATTCTTAACATATCCTGAGTTGTTACATTACCAGCTTCCCTGAACATATCGCTTCGGCAGGTATCTATGTATCTTCCTATCTTGAATATATGAGTACCAGTCTCGGTACATTCTTTAGTCAGCATTCCGTAAGAATCTGCAATCGTCTGTACCTGATTAGTGAACTCTGTTGTTGTCTCTGACTGTCTGTCAATGTCATTGAAAATGCTTTCTACTGAGGCATTGATTGCTGCCATCTGGTCATTCATACGCTCAATATCTCTTAATGATATCTCTACCTTTTCATTACCTTCTGATAACTTGGCTGTTGTCTCATTCATTGAATTAGCAAGCACTTCAATATCCTGCTTAAGTTCATTGACATATTTAACAATATCTTCTGCCGACTCAGATGTATTGCTTGAAAGTTGTCTTACCTGGTCAGCAACTACTGCAAATCCCTTTCCTGCTTCACCTGCTCTTGCAGCTTCGATTGAAGCGTTAAGTGCAAGAAGATTACTCTGGCTTGCTACCTTCTTAACAATATCAACAATCTCGCCAATCTTGTTGATCTTCTCGTGAAATGCATTAACCTGATTGTTAATATCTGCTATCTTCTGTGATGATTCATTAACGACCACTATACTGTCGTTCATATTAGCGGCACTGCTCTGTGATGCCTGTAACATATCGTGGGTATTATCACGAATCTCACCCATTGCATCTGAAATGTTACCAATTGATTCCTTAAGTATCTGGCTTGAAGAATTCATATCTGTTATAGACTGCTGTTGTGTATACACCTGATCAAGCATATTCTTAACATATGAATTATCTCCTATAGACTGCATTGCCTCATTAAGTCTCATAATGTAATTATTATTAGCTCTCTTATATGCGTCAATCATCTGGTTAAGCTTTTCTGCATATATAGGATCTCTAAAGCCTTCAGCAGAGACCTCACTGAAATCGCCGGCTATAATCTTATCCATAACCTGCAATAATAATTCCTTGTCGCCACCTAATGTGTCTTGTACTGTTCTATTTTTTCCAAACATAACAAAACGACCTCCATTCATTGCTACTTTTATGATTTATTTTAACATATTTAATATATTTAGCCAACTAAATAATTAGTTTTTTTAACATTTTCCACAGATTTAGTCACATATATTAATTCATCTGAATAACATAATTATTGAACAGATAAAAATGTGTTTTATACATTTAGAATGGAGGATTTTATTGAAGACAATCAAACGTATCATTGCTATGCTGTTATGTGTAATGATGGTAATGAGTGCATTTGCGTGCAGGAAAGATATCGATAATGCTACAGTTAAGATTACACTCAGCGAGGTTGCCCATTCTATATTCTACGCACCACAATATGCGGCTATTGAGCTTGGATATTTTAAAGATGAAAACATAGACCTTAATCTTGTCACAGGCTTTGGTGCTGACAAGGTAATGACAGCTCTTGTGTCTAAAGAAGCTGATATAGGATTTATGGGGTCAGAAAGTTCTATATATGTATATCAGGAAGGTTCTAACGACTACGCTGTCAACTTTGCCCAGCTTACCCAGCGCGCAGGCAACTTCCTTGTATCCCGCGACAATGAAACCGATTTTAAATGGGATAATCTTAAAGGCCGGATAGTTCTTGGCGGCAGAGCTGGTGGTATGCCTCAGATGCTTTTTGAGTATATCCTTAAGAAAAATGGAATATCTCCTGTAGATGACCTTACAATACTCCAAAATGTTGACTTTGGTTCTACAGCAGCCGCTTTCACATCAGGAATAGCTGATTACACTGTAGAATTTGAGCCTTCTGCAACACTCCTTGAACAGCAGAAGGAAGGCTATGTAGTAGCTTCTCTTGGTACAGACAGCGGATATGTTCCTTATACTGCCTACTGTGCTAACAAGAGTTTTATCGAAAAGCACCCTGATGTAATACAGGGCTTTACCAACGCTATCCAGAAAGGTCTTGACTATGTCAACTCACACACCAGCAGGGAAATCGCAGAAGTTATCGCTCCACAGTTCCCTGAAACCGACCTTGATACTATAACAACTATTGTTGACCGTTACAAGACACAGGATACGTGGAAAGGCGACACTATTTTTGAAAAGAAAAGCTTTGAGCTTCTCAAAGACATATTAAAGCAGGCTGGCGAGCTTGGCAGTGATGCGCCTTATGAAAAGCTTGTAACAACTGACTATTCTAAAAAGGCGGCTGGAAAATAAATCTGCCTGTTAATAATAAAAATGTATGGATTATAATCCACCCACCGCGGCATAATCCATACATTTTATACATTATATTTCCGTTGTACATTATATATTGTATACATTTTATATATTCAATCCGACATAACCCTGAGCTCTACCAATCTTTACAGGCTTTACAGCTATCCCTTAAGAAGTCTTCTAAATCTTCTGCTGTGGCCTTCAACATAGTCTATAACTGTGCCTACAACCCTGCACATCAGCACAAACAGCCCGACAGCAACAACTGCATATACAATAATCATATTAAGCATTGCTGTATTGATAACTGCGATTGCAAATATCTTCTTAAAGTATAAAAGACATATTGCAATTCCAACGCCCATCGCAATACATACCAATGCCCTCAGCCAGTCAAATGGCCTGCATATTCTTATAAGTGCCATCATTCCGATTATAAGAAGCACTATTATTGCAACTGTTGATATCTGCTCATTGCTCATTCCTATAACTGCACCATGTATAGATATGACCGCTAACATAATAAAATCCGTTATTCCTGCGGGCAGTGCCTTTATAATGACATTTGTAAGAAAATCCCCTCGTATTATGTTCTTATTAGGCTGTAATGCCAGAAAGAAAGCCGGGGTTCCAATTGTAAATGCTCCAAGCAGTGACAACTGTGTTGGATAAAGCGGATAAAGATTAGCCGCTATAAGTGTAAATATTGTAGTTAATATTGAGAATATATTTTTAACAAGAAAAAGTGAAGCCGACCTCTGTATATTATTAACTACGCGTCTGCCCTCAAGCACAACCTGAGGCATTTTGGAAAAATCCGAATCCAAAAGAACTACCTGCGCAGCATTGCTTGCCGCTTCACTTCCCGATGCCATAGCCACACTACAGTCAGCACATTTTAACGCAAGCACGTCATTAACGCCGTCTCCTGTCATAGCTACAACCTTGCCGCTTGCTTTATAGGCTTCTATAATCTCCTTCTTCTGGCTTGGAACAACTCTTCCGAATACAGTATACTTAGTTATTGCTTCCATTATATCCTGCTGGTTCTTAAGTGTCGTTGCATCTATATAATTCTCTGCATTGTTAATTCCAGCCCTTACAGCTACTTTGGAAGCTGTAACCGGATTATCTCCAGATATGACAACTATATCCACCCCCTGCGAAGCAAAGTATCCAAATGTTTCTTTGGCTGTATCCCTTATCTCATTCTCCAATATTATAAAAGCATAAGGAACAACCGCTTCCTCTATAATATTGCCACAAGGATCACCTACGCACTCGCCAAATACAAGTATTCTCTCTCCGTGTCCTGAATATCTTTCAAATATATCCTCATATTCTGCATATGTATCAAGCAGTACATATTCTGGTGCACCAAATATATAACATCTTCCATCCAATACTGCTCCGCTGTATTTGTTCTGTGAAGAAAATGAGTACACCCTCTCTGCACTGTTATCTCTGCCTGTAATATGATAATAACTCTTTATCGCTTTCATTGTTTCATTATCATCATCCATATTGCTGGCAACTCCTGCAATAAGCTTTCCTACATTATCCTTCAAAAATACAACATCACTTACAGACATATCTGGTCTTGTGATTGTACCTGTCTTATCAACACACAGCACATTAACCCTTGCAAGTGTCTCCACACAGTTCATCTCGTGTACTAATACATTGCTCTTGGCAAGCTTCTTGACACTGACTACCAAAGCCACGCTGGCAAGCAGATACAACCCCTCCGGAATCATTCCTACCAGTGATGCAACCATAGATACAACACTATTCTTTATAGTGTGGCCAAGAAAGAAATGGCTTTGTACATACATAATAATTCCAAGTGGAACTATTACAACTCCGATTATCTTGACAAGATTATCCAAAGATTTCATCATATCGGTCTTTTTCTTCTTACGGCCTGCCTTGGCTTCCAATGCCAGTCTTGCCGCATATGCCCTATGGCCTACCTCCGTAAGAACCGCCTTACATTCTCCTGATACGATATAACTTCCCGATAACAATATGTCGCCTTTATTTTTAATAATTTCGTCAGATTCACCTGTTATCATTGCCTCATTAACTCTGACACAGCCCTCTGCAAGTATCGCATCGGCACTGAGTTGATTGCCTGCTGTGAATATACATACATCACCTTTAACAAGTGTAACTGAATCGACATCTGATACAGCACTGTCCCTTATAACCTTAGTTCTAGGGGCATTAACAACAGTAAGCCTGTCTAATACTATCTTGGCTTTTATTTCCTGGACTATACCAAGTATAGTATTAAGCAATATAATAGGCAAAAAGGTCATATTAATATATGACCTTACAAGAATTAAAAGTGCCGCAAATACCGCAAATACAAAATTAAAATATGTAAATACATTTCCTGCAATTATCTGTCCTATTGTCTTAGACTGATTGCCTACAGGAATATTATCCAAACCCTGCTCTTTTAATTTATTTACCTCTTCTGTTGTTAAACCAGTTACTATATCAGTCATTAGCGTAATTCATCTCCCTGACAACAACCTTGAACACATATGCTATTGCCGCAATATCTATAGCCATCTTAATTACAAAGCAGATGATTATTGATACTGGCGAACTGTAATCAAATACCTGGAATGATATATAACTTGCAAACTGTATTATTGCAACATAACAGCCAGTCATATAAGAAGCCACACCCTTGACATATGCCTGTATAGCCGCACTGAGTGCTATAGAAAGAATAACATCAAGTGTGAAAGCTATTCCCATTAATAACCACAGATAAGATGGTGCATTAACAAGATTACCCAGTGTCTGGTAAAATGTCTCTGTATCATTCTGTGTAAGCCCCGCTATCATAGCATCAATACCTTCATTGTTAATAGCTGTGGCTATTGACATTGTAGATATAACTGTAAGTCCGTAAAGAACTCCGTCACCCAAAGCAAGACCTATACCTGATAAATATATATCACCCTTTCTTTCAAATCTTCCATTCATAAACCTGCACAACACATATCTTGCAAGTGTCATTGCAACAGCTGCAAGAATTGAATATATAACTGTATATGCTGTGCTGTTATTAGTAAATGCTTCATCTATTGATGGGATAAGTGCAAGTGCTGACATAATCAGGTTACAACATATAAATACAAATATTGAATATGCAAATGCACCTGCCAGCACATTAACAAAACGTCCATTCCACCTTTTTATAACAACTATAGTAAGTACTATAAATGCCGATAACAAAAGAATTCCGCCTGCTGACAGCATATTCTCTGCTCCGGCAGGTATTCCATTTTCTAAACTAATACCATATTCTTCCACAATAATTCCTCCGTAATATTTATCTGTTATTAATTCTAACATACAATGCACTTCTTATACAATTAACTATATATAAAATAAATTATAATAACCCTGATATATACAAAAGAGCAGTCACCCACAAGCGACTGCTCTTTAATAATCTTAATTGTATAACAATATATCTTTTCAAAAATCTATATATAAATCAGGAAAAGGCACACTGCAAACCATTCGGATTATAATTTTGTTACGTTGACAGCCTGAGGACCCTTAGCACCTTCTGTTACGTCAAACTCAACAGCAGCGCCTTCCTCTAAAGACTTGAAACCTTCCATGTTAAGTCCTGAATAATGAACAAAAACATCCTTTCCAGACTCATCACTTATAAAGCCGTAACCCTTCTGGTTATTGAACCACTTTACTGTACCTTTCATTTCAAGTACCTCCAAATTTAATATGTGGTGATTACACCTTTTTCATATTAACATTTTCAATTGTTAGTGTCAATTTATTTATTATAATTCTAATTAATTATTGCTGTAATACATCCTACGGCACAATGTAAGTAGTTCTTCCAAGCTCTATTTTATCATCGCCTCTCTGGGCTATTGCTATTTCATCTCCTGATTTGATACTGCGCTTAGGAACTCTAATCATTGTACTGCTTATAAGTTCTGCATTTTCCTGTTCTTTATTATTAATGTATACAGTGCTGAAATCATTGAAATTCTTACCGCTTATACATACATAATCCTTATAATCATACACTTCATCTATTGTAATATCGTCAATTCCCATTTTTAAATCCGTGGCTACATAAGGAACTTTTCCGTCATATATCTGTTTATCGCCATACAATATATCATACTCAAGTATCTTTAGCTTCTTAAGATAATCAGCATCATTATGCTTTGCCTGATGAAATTTCATAATATAACCTTCTGATATTCCAAGCCTGTCAAATACTGCGGCTGAGAGCTGATATGCCTGAAGATCCATATCTTTCTTCTCTAAGCCATAATTAGACCATATAAAATACTCTGTCTGGTATATATCTCCATTTTCCATAGTATCATTGGTGAAATTAAATGTTGGAAGGTGATCTCCATACATAACAAGCACAGTTTCTTCATTTCTTCTTGATAACATATTAGTAAGTTCTCCTATAAATGTATCCATCTCGTGAATCTGGTTAACATAATACTCGAACTGCACCTGTGCCTCTTCATCAAAAAATCCTGAAACTGTTATTCCCGGAATATATCCCTCCGGCATTATTGTTGGATAATCTCCATGTCCCTGAACTGATATAGTAAATATATAATCAGCTCCCTCAGTTGAGTCGAGAGCCTTCTTTATCTGTGCTGTGAGCATTTTATCCTTAGCCCAGCCAAGCGGTGTCTTCTGATAATCACTATCCATATATTCAATAGATGTAAATGTATCATATCCAAGATGTGAGAACACCTTATATCTGTCATAAAATGTTGCATCATTATTATGGATTGCGTGTGTCGAATAACCGAGATTCTTTAAATCATAAGCTGCAGACTCACACGTCTTTGACTGCATAACTGTCCTGTAAGGATATTCACCTGGTCCAAAATCATCAAGATTAACTCCTGTCTGAACCTCAAATTCAGTATTAGCTGTACCCGCACCAAAGCAAGGTACTGACAGATATCCTGACGAATATTCTTTCATTATCCTGTCAAGATTAGGTGTTGGATTGCTTGAAAATGTAACTCCCTTTACAAGCTTAGGGTCAAAAAATGACTCAAGCTGTACAAATATAATATTAGGTGAAGTCTCTGATGTATCAGGTACATTTTCATCAAGCTCATCTTTAATTCCTTCAATATATTCTTCTGAATATTCCTTGGACTTGCTTATTCCACGGTCTTTGATACTGCTTGTAAAACAATACACAAAGCCATACTGCTTATATGCCTGCGCAAGATTACCAAAATGTGTCTGTACATATCCATTAATTATAAGGCTTGCCGCAAATGCATATGTA
The DNA here is from genome assembly GCA_050874785.1 of Lachnospira sp. Lineage (GTDB taxonomy): Bacteria > Bacillota > Clostridia > Lachnospirales > Lachnospiraceae > Lachnospira. The sequence goes on along the minus strand of JBNMLJ010000004.1, from coordinate 46,153 downwards.
AGCAGGAATATCACTGCAAACTTAAATCCTGAATGTAATAACTGCTTATATAACGGCAATTCCTGTGTATACACATTTGTTCTTTTAAACAACACTACAAGCCCTGCTATAACTACGATTATTCCAGCTGCTATAAGTATCATCTGAAATACATTAATATACAGCGGTATAACCTTTATGGCATCACTTATAAGATATATATCCATTGCTGTAAATGGAGTCTTTCGTGAATATAGCACGACAAAATTAGTAAATGCTAATACAAGCCACAATACAGCCATAAGCACATATACAAATATTCTTCTCTTAAAGAACAATCCTATTGATAATGTAGTCATTATTATCAAAGTGTTCATAAGAAAGATAACAGGACTTGTGAATATTTTCAAAAGTCCTGTTAATCCTCTGTTATTAAGACATTCAATCACTGCATTAAGCACAATTGAATACACGAATATATGAAATGTCTCATATGACCACAGCTTTTGAAACACTGTCTTAATTCTATTCATTTGCTTTAATCTGTTCTAACAATCCCCTCGCCTTATCCTTAAGGCTTGCCTGTGCAGACCTAGATGTTAATATTGATGATATAAAATGTTTTGCCGTGCTATAATCTTTGCATTTTACGCCAAGACTTGCAAGCAGATAATTAATTGTATTCTCATCCATACCACATATAGGAGGGTATTGTGTCTGAACTGCCTCCTTAAATCCTTTATAGGCATCCTGAATATACTCCTGCTGGGATTTCAGGTGTTGGTTTATTACTTCTTCGCTGGCATTCTGGCTTTTAAGTTCTTCAATCCTGCCATCATAAAGCCACGCTAATCTCAAACAGAGATATGCACTTTCACTTATCTTAGTGCCTGTTATCATCTCTGTAAGGAGTGCCATTTTACAGCGTCTTATCGCTACATCATAAGAATAGCTGTCTTCTTCTTTCCATGTAACCTTGAATTTACCCTCGATATTATCCCTGATAAGCTGTCTCTGCTTAGATGTCAGCTTTCCATAAGTTCTTGGAACTGCCGCATAGCCACAATGAGGACACATAATAATATCGTACTTCGTACTATCTATTCCTGTATACAATGGCTTAAGTATGTCGTTAGTTCCTACATATCTGGCCTTGCCAGTCCTTACCTGCTTCGTAGTAAACTCTTTGTTACATACATCGCATTTTATTGTCTTATCAAAAAGATAAGACTTTTCATCTTTGATTTCCATATCATTACCCATACTGCCATTATTATGGCATTAATTACTTTTGAATTTTAAATGAGCTTTTCAATGAAACTATTCTATTGAACACCAATACATTCCCCTTTGAATCCTTGTTGTCAACGCAGAAATATCCATTTCTTACAAACTGGAATCTGTCTTCCGGCTTGGCATTAGCAAGCTCTGGCTCTAATATACAATTCTTAAGAATTGTAAGTGAATTAGGATTAATGTTCATAGATCCATCTTCATTGTATACACCCTTTTCTTCGTCTACAATATTATCATATAATCTTACCTCAGCATTTATTCCCTTTGATGCTGATACCCAGTGTATAGTTCCTTTAACTTTTCTTCCAGCAAAATTACCGCCCTTTGTCTCTGGATCGTAAGTACAATGAATGCAGGTAATATTGCCATTCTCGTCTTTATCAACACCTGTGCAGGTTACATAATAAGCATTCATAAGTCTTACTTCATTGCCTGGGAACATTCTGAAATACTTTTTTGGAGGTTCTTCCATAAAATCTTCCCTTTCAATGTATAATTCTTTAGTAAATGGTACTTTTCTTGTTCCCATTTCTGGATTTTCCTGATTATTGGCAACGTCCATATATTCAATCTGATCTTCTGGATAGTTATCAATAACAAGTTTAACAGGGTCAAGAATAGCCATCATTCTCTTAACCTTAAGTTTTAAGTCTTCTCTTATGCAGTATTCAAGCATAGGATATTCAACTGAACCCTGCGCCTTGGTAACACCTACAAGGTCAACAAACATCTTTATAGATTCCGGTGTAAAACCTCTTCTCCTTAAAGCAGCTATAGATACAAGTCTTGGGTCATCCCATCCGTCTACAACACCATCTTCTACAAGCTTCTTAATATATCTCTTACCTGTTACTACATTAGTAAGATATAACTTGGCAAACTCAATCTGCTTAGGATTTTCCTCTGGTGATGTCTTATATCCTGTCTCAATAATAACCCAGTCATATAATGGTCTGTGGTCTTCAAATTCAAGTGTACAGATAGAGTGTGTTATTCCCTCAACTGCATCTTCAATAGGATGTGCAAAGTCATACATAGGATATATGCACCACTCATCACCTGTTCTGTGATGTGTCATATGAGCAACCCTGTATATAATAGGATCTCTCATATTAATATTAGGAGAAGCCATATCAATCTTAGCTCTTAATACCTTCTCTCCGTCTGCATACTTTCCTTCCTTCATCTCTTCAAAAAGCTTGAGATTTTCTTCTACAGAACGCTCTCTGTAAGGGCTTTCCTTGCCTGGCTCTGTAAGTGTTCCTCTATACTGTCTTATCTCCTCTGCCGAAAGGTCATCTACATAAGCCTTTCCCTTCTTGATAAGTCTGATAGCAGCTTCATACATCTGTGGGAAATAATCAGATGCAAAAAGAACATCTCCATTCCATTTAGCACCAAGCCATTCAACATCCTTTTTAATAGAGTCTACGAACTCAACCTTTTCCTTTGTTGGGTTGGTATCATCAAATCTCATATTGAACTGGCCATTATATTCCTTGGCAAGTCCATAATTAAGTAATATTGATTTGGCATGTCCGATATGAAGATATCCATTAGGTTCTGGTGGAAATCTTGTGACTACCTTCTGGCAATGTCCCTCCTCAATATCCTTATCAATAATCTGTTCAATAAAATTCTTTGAAACAGTCTCGTTATCCATTAGTAAGTTCCTCCTAAACAGTTCCTGTTTAATCAATCCATATTAGACTAATAATACAGCAATTATATAATAAATTCAAGAAATAGCTGATTTACATTCATTATCTTGCTTTAATAAGCATATCCTTTAACTCATCAACGCTGAATTTGTAGTGGCTGTTACAGAAATGGCAGTTTACCTCTATTGGTTCGCCCTCGTCTATAATCTTCTGAAGCTCCTCTTTACCGACACTTATTACAGCCGCACTAACTCTTTCCTTAGAGCAGTTGCAGTAGAATTCTGTAGGAACTGTATCAAGTATCTGTAAATCCATATCTCCTAATATATGCTCTAATATATCCTCTGGTGTCATACCCTCATCAAGCATATTAGTAACTGACTTAATCTCTTTAATTCTCTTTTCGAGCTTGTCTATAAATTCATCTGTTGCATTTGGCATAAGCTGTATAATAAATCCGCCAGCTTCTCTTACTGTGTTGTCCTTATTCATAAGAACACCAAGTCCTACTGATGATGGAACCTGCTCACTTGTCGCAAAATAATATGTCAGATCATCAGCTATCTCACTTGTTATAAGAATAGTATCTCCAACATAAGGCTCTCTTAAGCCAATATCCTTAATTACACTTAACACACCGATACCAACTGCACCAGCTATATCCATATGTCCATTCTTTAATGGAAGCATAACATCTGGATTGGCAACAAAGCCTTTTACATGTCCATTAGGCTCTGCTGTTACTGTCATCGCACCAATTGGACCATTTCCTTTAATCTGGACAGTAAGTATATCTGAATCATTCTTCATCATTATTCCCATCATAGCTGCACCTGTAAGAAGTCTTCCAAGTGCTACAGTTGCTATAGGGCTTGTATTATGGTCTTTTCTTGCTGTTTCAACAACACCTCTTGTAGTAGCCGCAAATGCTCTGACCTGTCCATTAGCGGCTGTTGCTCTTACTATATAGTCTTTCATAATATTCCTCTTTTCTGTGCACATTTCAGTGCGCGATTTACTATCTGCGTATTACATAACTCACTATTATCTGTGTTATATAACACTTTATTACCTACATGCGTGCATAATGGCGCGCAGCTATTTCTCTAGTATATAATAAAGTCTTTCGGAATTATCATCAGGTGCATTATGCGAAAAAGCATCATATACATTCCTGATTTTTAGTCCCGCCTTGTTTACAGCATCAGTTACTTCTTCCAAAGTAAAGCCGTGCTGGTAGTGTTCTTCCTCAAATCTGTCAAATGTTCCATCTTCATTTCTTACGAATACTGCAAGCTCATACTCATTGTTAGAACTTTCCCAATCATAATAATTATCCCATATAAATGCTGAATCTTCCCTATTCTCAGCATATGTATTATCTGCTAATATATCCCTGAAAAAATGTATCGTCTTTAAATCAAATATAAATACTCCACCCTGTTTCAGACCTTTCTTTACACATTTAAACACATCACACAAATCATCATTAGCTGTTATATAATTCATTGAGTCGCCGATACTTATAAATGCATCTGTCTCATATGGAACTTCAAAATCCCTCATATCCTGACAACTATATATTATCTGCTGTCCGCTGTCATAAGTCTTGTCACTTGCTATAGAAAGCATATCCTCAGATAAATCTATTCCTATGCAGTTATACCCCTCTTTATCTAACATTCTTGTCACTGTGCCTGTGCCACAGCCAAGGTCTATAACTGTATTATCTTTGTCTATACCATTCTCTTTTAATAATTCTACTAAATATTCTTCCCATTCGTCATATGGTATATTGTCCATATACTCATCATAGACATAGGCAAATCCTGTATATGCTTCCATATTATCTCCAATTCGCATAAATTCAAAAGACCTGCGGGCAGTCTTAAGACTACCTGCAGGTTAACCAACAAACTGTTTATTACCAATTAAGCGTTCTTTCCACAGCACTGTTTGTACTTCTTACCGCTTCCGCAAGGACATGGATCATTACGTCCAATCTTCTTGCCTTTAACGATAGTTCCTGATAACTTCTGCTTCTTGTATAAATCTTTTCTTGTAGCTTCATCAAGAAGGTTATCCCACTGTGGAAGCTCGTATAACCAATCTGCCTTACAAGCAACCATATTGTAGTAAAGTTTCTCTTTGTCATAATCAAGACTTACTTCTGTATCCTCTTCCATTGTTTCAATTGGATTAGGAGTCTTAAGACTGTCATTGATTCCATCAAGAAATCCTGTCATAAGAAGCACTTCTACTCCGTACTTATCAGCAAGTTCCTTAACAGTTCCCTTAACTACTGTATCTGGGTCTGCAAGAATCTGCTCATATATTGCCTTTTCCTGTGTAAAATAGCTTCCCCAGAACTCGTTAGCTGTCTTATTATCCATCTCTGTCTGGTAAGCAAGATTTCTCCATGTATCTAATAATGCCATTATATTTAACCTCTCTTTTAAGTAAACTGATTATATACAGAAGCTGAAACATAGCTGTAGCTGCCATCAGAGCCATAAAGGTTCTGTGTCTGTAACTTAGCTAATGTAGTAGCTGAACTACTGTATATAGATGCTGCACTGTTAGCAATAGACTGTCCAAATGAGCCTGCTCCAGCAAATGCTGACTTAGCAACTGACATATCTGCTGCCATAAATGTGTCTTTGTCAATAACAAGCTTGTTATTGCTGTCAACGCTAATTCCAATTTCCTTTAATACCTTGGAATTAGCTTTTGTTGTATTAACCATATTAGATGCTGTTCTTAATACGCTTGTATCAGAAGAATTACCTGTCGCATCAATCATAGAATTATAATCTTTGACAAATGCTGATACAGCCTTATAGATTGCATCTGTGTCATACTTATTCTCTGTTGTTCCATCTTCATTGGTAACGGACTTCTTCTGCCATAAAGATGTCTTTCTTAAATCAGCTGCATCATTAACAACTGCCTTTGAAGCATCCTTAGTCTTAGTCGCGTTAATCTTCTGCGATGAAATTGTTGTCGCACTACTGTTATCTGTCTTAGATGAACTGCTGTTTGATGAAACAGGGTTCTTAGCATAATAAGACTTTAATAACTGCTTGTAAGCGCCTGTCTTAATTGAATTGTAAGTACTAAGATCAAGACTTCCAATTCCAAAGCTGCTGTTACTGCTGCTTGAATTAAGACCAGAAAACAATGTTGAAATTGAACTAGAAGTATAAGCTGAAATTGTTGCCATAACCATTCCTCCTTGTCTGCTGACTTCGGCCTCCGTGCCTTACATACATACTTGCCTCGATTAACTTATCAATGGCCATTCTCAAGCGTACCACGTTCTAAAAACAGCCATCTATTATGTTAATTACTCAGAAAGACGCTGAACCATATCCCACATAGCTTCTGCTGAATTAAAATTCTCAGGTACAATATCAACAGGAGTAATATTGATATCAAATGTGTCATTTAATTCACCTACAATTGATACAATATCAAAAGAATCTAAAATTCCATCATCTACGAGTGTATCGCATGTTTCGTAATCCACATCTGAATTAACCTCTGTCAAAATATCCAATAACTGATCCATTATAAAAACCTAGCCTTTCTTAATAAAAATATCGTCATGAATAGTTAAATTGTTAACTTCCACTGTCTAAAATAATTCCATTATAATATAAGGCAGCTACAATTAAGCACTCTGCCCTCACTAAAAACTGGAATCCTATCAGATACAAAATATAACATATGTATATATTAAGTCAAGCATATTTTATATAAATTATTATCATCTATTGTATAAGCCGCAATATCACATACGGATTATCACATATACATCATATTTAATCTGGTGAATTTTATATTCGGCCTTATAATTTTTACATTTAGTGCGATAAATTTTATATTTAATCCAATAGATTTTATATTTAATCCAGTAAATTTAACTCAATAAATTCTGTCTTGAATTAATTCTGTCTGAGCATACTATATCTCTGTATACTTCCACGCTTCCGTCTTTATTATAAGCTGTTATAACCGGCATTTTCCTGCTTAAGAAAAGATATATACCCTCTGTTATTGAATATGCCCCAATATTGTAAAATATTATCTTGTCATTACATTCTGGTGTGCCAATTGGAAGATTTTTAACAATGAGATCTGCAACTGTACAGAGTGAACCGCATATTGTCCATTTTTCGTCATCTGTTCCGTTAAGCTTAGACATTACATTTTTGTCCTTAACTATTGTTCCATCTGCCTTTACATATGAATATGCCGGTATCTTCATAGCCATAGCCTGTCCATAATAATTAACGTGGTTAATGCCACCATCAACTATTACATACTGCTGCCCCTTGTTCTTCTTAATATCAGCAATTCCTGTTACATATACGCCACACTCAGCCACAAGATATCTGCCCATTTCAAGTGTTATGCTGTACTTTGTCTTGTAATTTTCAAGTAAAGCCGCAAGCTCCTTTAACATATCATAATTATTATCATATGCAGCATCACCAAAATATGATACTGGAAGTCCCGGACCATACTCTAATTCTTCTGCCTTAAAGCCATAATCTGCATAAAGACTGTCACAAAGTCCGTCAAGCCACTCTATTTCTGACTTTATAATATCGAACTTTTTCTTCTGAGTACCTGTATAGCACTGGACACCACGGATATTAAGCTCCGGATACTGTTCCCTGTTCTTAACGATATCCTTAATATCTTCCTCATCAAGTCCGAACTGGTTGCCGCTTGTTACTCTTAAAAGCACATCTATTGTAACTTTAGCTTCCCTGGCACATTCTGATAAAAGACTGTACTGTTCCTTTGACTCTACTGTATACACGCCAACACCGCCGCAATCATTTAAAACGTGGCATATATCAGCTCTCTCCTTATTAACACCTGATAATACAATGTCTTTCATATTGACCTTCTCGCGCTCGCATATTGTGAATTCACCCGGTGAACATACCTCATACTTAGTATTTAGATGTTTAAATGCGTCTACAAAAAATGGATTGGCTTTCATTGCATAGCAGAGTGTAACCTCTTCTCCTAATATAGCCTTTATCTCATTAATTCTATTTTCAAGTGCTTCTTTATCTAATATATACAATGGTGTTGAATGTTGGTCAGCTATCTCAATAATTTTTTCTGTACTAAGCATTATATTCCTCCATTAAAGCTTTTCTGTCTATCTTTCCATTTTTAGTAAGAGGCATTGACTTTACGTTAATCATAACCTCTGGAATCATAAATTTAGGAAGTTTGGATAAAAGATAATGAGTGAGTGACTTATTATCCTGTTCACCCTCATAAAAGGCGTATATCTTATTCTCCTCCTGCTGGTATATACAGCAGGCTCTCTGTATATTATCCATTGAATTAATAGCCATATCAAGCTCGCCTAATTCAATTCTGTGTCCATTGTGCTTTATCTGGAAATCCTTTCTTGATGAGAAACACATTTCCTTATTATCATTATAATATCCCAAATCACCGGTTCTATATATAATCTCATTATAACTGCTATTAAGTGGGTTCTGGACAAATGCACTGTCTGTCTTTTCTTTATTGTTAAAGTAACCCATTGTAACCGCTGTTCCTGATACACATATCTCACCTGTCTTATTAGCCTCACTGTTCTTAATAAGCTTGTCATTCTCATCTAATAAGAATACTCTCTCATTAGGAAATGCCTTGCCCATTGGAAGCACATCATCAATAGCAAATTCCCTGTCTATAATATAATATGTGCAGTTGCAGGTAATCTCTGTAGGACCATATACGTTGGCAAATAACGCATTTTTATAATATTCTCTCCATATATTAAGGTGCTTTATTGGCATTACCTCACCTGAGAATATAACTTTATTAATTGCCTTAGGCACCTTATAATCAAAGCCCTTAAGTGTTGTTATTATACATAATGCTGATACAGCCCATATAAGAGTTGTAACATTGTTATCATCAAGGTAATCTAAGAGTCTTGTTGGAAATGAGAACATACTCTTTGGTATAATCTGGAGTGTTGCTCCGCATTTTAGGCTTGAATATATATCCTTAACTGATACATCAAAGTCAAATGGTGCCTGATTACCAATTACATCTTTATCTGTTATTCCAAATATATCTGTAAAACAATCTATAAAATCTATAACTGAGCGGTGGTTTACAACAACTCCCTTAGGTACTCCTGTAGAGCCTGATGTAAATATTGCATATAATGGGTCTATATCAAGAGTATCTGCCTTAATATCAGAAAGCTTCTTTCTGTCCTCGTCTGTAACCTGTGCTTCAAGCAGGTCTTCAATGTATACAATATTACCTGTGAATTCAAGCTTTGCCGCCTTTTTCTCATTCTTTCTGTTAGTAACAATAATATCTGCCTGAAGAGTATCAAGTATGCTGTGAATTCTCTCTGCTGGGTGTGCTGGCTCTAAAAGCACATAAAAATTGCCTGTCATTACTACGCCCATAAATGCCGCAAGTGTAACACAGCTTTTATCCATATATATAGGAACGGCCTTTCTTGTTCCTGTGTACTTAAGAAGTGCAGCAGCTATTGTTGTCGCATTATCTACAAGCTCTGTATATGTCATCGATGATACATTATCGGCTACCGCCGTCTTTAATGGAAACTTTTCTTTAGATGTATACAAATAATCCAATACATTCTTTGTCATCATTACTACCTCTGTTAATACCTTTCTCTCACATCTATGAGCCGCCTTATAATCACAGCACTCATATAATTATATTGCTTTATACATAACTATATAATTAAAAATTATATCTCTTTTATATATAATAAAAATATGATAACATTTCTATATTATTAAATCCATTAGAAATGAGGATAATTTATGAAAAAATTCAAAAAAGCCGCCGCACTTATAATAGTTATAGCGTGGGGCATATTACTGCTTACAACCTTAATCACAGCATTTATTGATAATGAAACAGCACATACTTTATTCAAAGGTCTTATCTTTACAGATATTGTTCTTCCTGTCGTAGCCTATGCTATGATGCTTATGTACAAATATCTCTCCGGACGAAACCATTAATTACATATAATCAAATATTGGATTTGTCCCTGCATTTTGCAAAATATAACGTCCTGGCAAAAAACCCAAAAGCCCTGCTCTTTTGAAAAGAGCCATACAACAAATCTGTTTTAACGCAAATTTGCCGTATCTGATAATCTTAACGACTACAGATACGGCATTATTGTTATTATTAATTATTGCTGTATGAACTTACTCTATGAATAATTTCGTGTCTTCCTGGTCCATTAGATACCATTGTGATAGGTGCTTCTATCTCTTTCTCGATAGCTTCTACATAATCACGGCATTCCTTTGGAAGGTCTTCGTAATTCTTAATTCCTCTTATATCACATTTCCAGCCTGGAAGTGTCTTTAATACTGGCTTAGCCTTCTCTAATTCTGATGTAGTTGGGAAGTCCTTAGTAACCTTTCCATCTATCTCATAGCCTACGCACATAGGAATTTCATCAAGATACCCAAGTACATCAACTACTGTGAGGGCAACTTCTGTTGTTCCCTGCATACGCACACCATAACGTGTAGCAACTGCATCGAACCATCCCATTCTTCTTGGACGTCCTGTTGTAGCACCAAACTCGCCGCCGTCACCGCCGCGCTTTCTTAACTCGTCTGCTTCTTCTCCGAATATCTCACTTACAAATGCACCAGCACCTACTGCTGATGAGTATGCCTTAACAACTGTTACAACATCTGTAATTGAAGCTGCTGGAATACCAGCACCAATAGCTCCATAAGGCGCAAGTGTTGATGATGATGTAACCATTGGATATATTCCGTGGTCTGGGTCTTTAAGTGAACCTAACTGGCCTTCAAGAAGAATCTTCTTTCCGTCCTTAAGTGCCTGATGAAGATAAGCTGATGTATCACACACATATGGCTTAACCATCTCTTTGTATTCCATAAGTGTATTAAATATGTCTTCTTCATTAAGAAGTGGCTGATGATAAAGATGTTCAAGCATTACATTCTTTAATGTACATACATTGGCAATCTTCTCTTTAAGAGTGTTCTCATCTCCAAATAATTCACTTACCTGAAAACCAATCTTAGCATATTTATCTGAATAGAATGGAGCAATTCCTGACTTAGTTGAACCAAATGACTTACCTGCAAGTCTGGCTTCTTCATATGTATCAAAATCTATATGATATGGCATCATAATCTGTGCTCTGTCTGATACAAGAATCTTAGGCATTGGAACATTCCTGTCTGTAAGACTTTTAAGTTCCTTTACAAGGTATGGAATATTTAATGCAACACCATTACCGATTACACTTGTAATATGATTATAAAATACTCCTGATGGCAGGAGATGTAATGCAAACTTACCATAGTCATTGATAATTGTATGTCCAGCGTTACTTCCTCCCTGGAATCTTACAACGATATCAGATTCTTCGGCAAGCATATCTGTAATCTTACCTTTACCTTCATCTCCCCAGTTCGCACCAACAATAGCTTTTACCATAGCTTCCTCCATTCTGCTAGTTCCTAATATAGCATATAACATTAGTGGCCTGTAAACATAAAACCACAACTGATATAATAACACAAGTTGGCTGTTTCAATCAATGGGTTTATGTATAATAATTAATTTAATATGAATTATCATTATTAAATTAACACAATTCGTTGTTATATGATATTATGGTCTTAATAGAAAATAAGTAAATTTTTCATTTCCCACAATTATAATCACACCATGATTTATTATAATGATTTAGCAACTATTACACAAGGACGGTTTATTATATATGGCAGGTAACAATAAAGCCACTAAGAACAAAAAGAACAAAAAAAATAACAAGAAACGAAAAAATATATTAACAACCTTTATACTTCTTATGTCTATCACTGCCCTGTGTCTGGTTATTGGCATATATTACCGTGATAACCACAAGCAGAAGGAGGAAGATAACACTGTTGTATTAAATGTAGACAGCACACTTGAAACTCTTTCTGTTGACCCGGAAAGAATTAAATCAGCGATACTTGAACACACTACAAGAGCCGCAGAGAATTACGAATATCCTAATTCTTTCAGCCTTGATATTCCTTTTGTGAGCCAGTATCCTGAACTTCCAACAGGCTGTGAGATAACCGCATTGACAGAGGTGCTTAATTATCTTGGCTATGGCATTGATAAAGAAACTCTTGCAAGAAATTATCTTGATATGCGTGACACTGTAACGCAGGGGTGTTTCGTGGAGTATTTCTGGGGTTCTCCGTGGAAGACAACAGGAAGCGGTTGTTTCGCTCCAGCTATTGCTAATGCCGCCAACGCATTTTTAAAGAGCCAGAATTCATCTTATTCGGCATATATTATGAGTTATTCACCGGTTGAAGATTTATTTACTGAATTGTCGCTTGGACATCCTGTTATTGTATGGACAAGCTATAATTATAATGACCCTGAGGTTAAGTATAATGATGTAACGCTTGATGACGGAACTGTATTTACGTGGCCCCGCAATGAGCATTGTGCGGCACTGGCGGGGTATGATATTGACAGAGGAGTTGTGACATTGGCTGACCCGACTTATGGGATTGTGGAAAGGTCGATGGAGGAGTTTGTTACTTATTATCAGAAGTATTATTATCAGGCGGTGGTGGTCAGGTGATGTTACTGCGGTGATGATTTAGGTATTCAGGGAGATTTGACAGACTGTGCAGACAAAGTTCGCTGTAAATGATATTCATAGCACATATAGATAAACCACCTACGCGCGCGGCTGAAAGCGCGTGCTTGGTTTTGGGGAATGTGCAACAGTAATAGCTTTGCTATTTCTGTTGTCGCGGTACTCGTCTAATACGTAGTGACACATGGAATTGGAGATATGTGAATGTGTGGGGGTGGCGAACGGACGCTTGTACAGTGTCACACCAGCCAATTCTTCGCATTGTCTGGCGCGGCGCTCTGCGCCTTTGAGAACCAAAAAAGATTTTCCACCGATGTATGCAAGCATACCCCGGTGGAAAATTTTTTTGGTTCTCTCGACACTGGACAAGCTGTAGAGTTGGTTGGAATGATAATATAATACCACCGACACATTTGTGAATTATGTGACGGTGGTATTGTACTCGTTACTCGCGCAAGCTATTGAGGGGAATTGGACCCCCGACCTCTTCATTACCAATGAAGTGCTCTGCCACTGAGCTACAATAGCATAACTGCTGTATTTTACAGCAATTTTATTTATATCATTTTTGTAATGATTAATCAAGTATATTTATAGCTAATCTACAATTATTTTTATCTTGTTTCTTGAACGCTGTATTGCGTTGTCTATTGATTTGGGTGTCTTGCCTAGCTGGTCGGCTATTTTTATATAGTCGTTGCCTTCCATAAGGAGTGTTACTACCTGTTTCTCGAACGGACTCAATGACTCGAAGGCTTTTTCTTCCAGATTGTCTGTTACTTCCCTGTCAATGTATAGTGCTTCTGGATTTTGTTCACTGTCGTGTACTAATGTATCCACAAGCTTCATATCTGACTCATCGTCTGATTTGTTCGCTGGAGTATCAAATGATACATAGGAATTAAGAGGGGTATTTTTCTTGGCATTAGAAGCTTTTACTGCATTCATAAGCTGTCCGTTAATACATAGTGAGGCAAATGTAGCAAACGAAGCTGCCTTTAGCTCATCATATGTTGTGACTGCCTTATAAAGTCCTATCATTCCCTCCTGTATAAGGTCGTCTTTATCCCCGCCGACTATATACATAGCATTAGCCTTTTTTCTGACAAGATTCTTATACCTTTCCATAATCTCATCTACGGCTCTGGCATCTCCATCACGATACATACTTACAAGTTCTTCATCTTTATACAACTCATAATGCTTCATACCATTCTCCATTCCCATCTGCCCGCATATATAATTACTGTATCATTCTCTGTCTTACTATTTCAAACGCCATAACTCCTGCCGCAACCGAAGCATTAAGAGAGTCTATATCTCCCTTCATAGGAATTGAGGCAACAAAATCACATTTCTCTTTTACAAGACGGCTTACGCCATTGCCTTCATTGCCTATAACAAGACCTATCGGTCCTTTTAAATCAAGGTTATACATAGTTTCGCCGCCCATATCTGCACATACGAACCACAAGCCCTCTTTCTTTAATGCCTCAATAGTGTTAGCTATATTAGTAACCTTGGCTACTGGTGTATAATTAATTGCACCTGCTGATGTCTTGGCTACTGTCGCTGTAAGTCCTACAGCTCTTCTCTTAGGGATAATAACACCATGTGCTCCTGCAAGATTAGCTGTTCTTATTATTGCACCAAGATTATGTGGATCTTCAATCTCATCAAGAACAAATATAAATGGTGCTTCGCCCTTGCATCTTGCAGCTTCTAATATATCTTCAACTTCTGCATATTCATAAGCTGCACCTATTGCAACAACGCCCTGATGGTGTCCTGTATTGGCAAGTCTGTCAAGTCTTTCCTTGTCCACATAGTTAATTATTGTTGAAGTCTTCTTAGCTTCTCTTACAATACTCTTTATAGGACCGTCCTGACAGCCATCAAGAATAAACAGCTTATCAATTGTCTTTCCAGAACGAAATGCCTCAATGACTGCATTACGCCCCTCAAATGTTAATTCCTTATATCTCATATTTATGAATTCCAACCTTTCTTTTATGCCTGTTTATTATCATTTTCAAGCCAGTCAAGTGCATCTTTAATAAGCTCGCACATTCTTTCATACTGTCCTGACAAATACAGATAACCCATAAGTGCCTCAAAGCCTGTCGCCCTTCTGTAATCACTTATGGAAGCATTCTTGGCTGATGTGTAGGATTTGGCATTTCTGCCTCTCTTGTATACACTTCCTTCTTCCTCGGTAAGCTTATCTTCAAGATAACCTATCATCTTAGACTGTGACTCAGCCTTGACAATACTGCTTGCAGCCCTGTTCATCTTATTAACCTGTGTATTGCCAGCAGTAACTATCTTAGTCTTTACTACTAAGTCAAATATACTGTCACCTATATACGCAAGAACAAGTGGGGAAAGCTGTCTTGGACTTACACTTTTTAGTCCAAGTACATCCCATATATCACTTGTCAGGTTATCTTTTATGCTCTCTTCCATCTGACACCTTCTCTTGTATCCTCAAGAATAATTCCCTTAGCCATAAGTTCATCTCTTATCTCGTCAGCTCTTGCAAAATTCTTATCTTTTCTTGCCTGCTGTCTTTCAGCGATAAGTGCTTCTATATCTTCATCAAGAAGTTCTTCTTCCTTAATAACCTTAAGTCCTAATATATCCGCAAGTGTAACAATACTTTCCTTTAGTGCTGTTATATATTCCTTAGTATTGTCCTCTGATGAATTAGAATTAGCAAGCTTAACTAATTCAAATACTGCTGATATTGCATCAGCTGTATTAAAGTCGTCATCCATAGCAGCTTCAAATTTACCATAAATGTCTTTAGTTGAATCTATTACCTTCTTCTCATCTTCTGTCATAGCACTATCTTTAGCACTCTTTTCAAGATGTGTAAGATTAGTAACTGCTGTGATTATTCTGTCAAGACCGTTCTTGGCTGCTTCCATAAGGTCATGGCTGAAATTAATAGGATTCCTGTAATGTGCTGAAAGCATAAAAAATCTTAATACCTGTAAATCATATTCCTTTGAAATATCTCTTACTGTAAAGAAATTACCTAATGACTTAGACATTTTCTTATTATCAATATTAAGGAATGCATTGTGCATCCAGTACTTGGCAAACGGAACTCCGTTAGCAGCTTCTGACTGTGCAATTTCATTCTCGTGATGCGGGAATATTAAATCCTCACCGCCTGCGTGAATATCTATCTCATCTGCAAGATACTTCTTAGACATTACAGAACACTCTATATGCCAGCCCGGACGTCCTTCACTCCATGGTGACTCCCAATAAGGCTCTCCGTCCTTCTTTGGCTTCCATAATACGAAATCAAGTGGATCTTCCTTCTCGTCTTCACCTGATACCTTAAGCTTGTGTGCATCATCTCTATGTCCAGCCTCTAAATCATCTATATTCTTCTTAGAAAGCTTTCCATAACCCTCAAAACGTCTTGTTCTGTAATATACAGTACCATTCTTCTCATAGGCATAACCTTTATCGATAAGTGTCTTTATCATATCAATCATACCGTCAATTTCCTGTGTAGCAAGAGGATGTGTTGTTGCTGGCTTAATATTCATTCCAGCCATATCCTTTTTACATTCCTTAATATAACGCTTAGAGATTTCTTCTGCTGTAACTCCTTCTTCGATAGCTTTCTTAATAATCTTATCGTCCACATCTGTAAAGTTAGATACATAATTAACATCATATCCCTTGTACTCAAGATATCTTCTTACTGTATCAAACACTATCATAGGTCTTGCATTACCAATATGTATAAGGTTATACACTGTTGGTCCGCATACATACATTTTAACTTTGCCTTCTTCTAATGGCACGAATTCTTCTTTACTTCTTGAAAGTGTATTATAAATCTTCATAATAACTTTAGTCCTTTCTTTATGTCGGTAAAATTAATCTTCTATTCTTCTATATTTCTTGGCTCATTAACAAGATTTTCAAGATGTGCGATACGTTTCTTAAGCTTCTTATTCTGCTCCTTAAGATATTCTATATCGCTCATAACCGGGTCTGGAAGATGTATCTGGTCAAGATCTTCAAGCACTCTTACATCACCTCTCATAACAACTCTGCCAGGGACACCTACAACTGTTGAGTTAGGTGGCACATTTTTTAATACTACTGAACCTGCACCTATCTTACAATTATCGCCTATAGTCACAGAACCTAATACCTTAGCACCTGCACCAACCATTATGTTGCTTCCAAGTGTCGGATGACGTTTGCCCTGCTCTTTACCTGTTCCACCAAGCGTAACTCCCTGATAGAGTGTTACATTATCTCCTATAATAGCAGTTTCACCGATGACAACACCATGTCCGTGGTCAATAAATAACCCTTCGCCAATAGTTGCACCTGGGTGGATTTCTATTCCTGTCTTTCTTGCTGTTCTTTGTGACAGCTTTCTTGCTCTGTAGAAATGCCCTTTCTCATAAAGCTTATGGGCTTTTCTGTACTTTAATAATGCCCAGAAGCTTGGATAAAGAAACACCTCCATTTTACTTTTAATCGCAGGATCCCTATCCATAATGACAGCCATTTCCTGCTTTATAAAATCTAAATATTTCATATCTGATAACTTCCTAACTAATTAATCTTAATCTATTATATGATATTTAATCACAATCAGATATGCTGAATTCCTAATAATTACTCAATTGTAATCCTGTGACCAGACTTACTCCTGTGTTCTTCTTGCAGCACATCCATTACAGCCGCTGCAACAGTTAGTCATATCCGAATCACCATATATATAATTAGACACTGACACAAGACTGCATATAGCCTGTGAGGATATCCCCTCACCTGTTCCTGTAAAGCCAAGACCTTCTTCTGTTGTCGCCTTTACATTAACACAGTTGACATCAATCTTTAATGCCTTTGCAATATTCTCTCTCATGGTATCTATATAAGGACGCATTTTAGGCTTCTGTGCAATAATTGTAGCATCTATATTCTCGATTATATAATTATTCTTATCAAGAAGCACACCAACTTCCTCTAAAAGCTTAATGCTTGATATGCCCTTGTAAGCATCATCTGTATCTGGAAAATGCTTTCCTATATCTCCAAGTGCCGCGGCACCTAAAAGTGCATCCATAATTGCGTGTAATAATACATCTGCATCTGAATGGCCTAACAATCCTTTCTCATAAGGAATCTCTACTCCACCGATTATAAGCTTTCTATCTTCAACTAACTTATGAACATCATAACCTAATCCAACTCTCATCTAATAACCATACCTTTCTCAGTACGCATAAGCCTATCAATATCATATCCTTATAAGTAAACCACATTTTAGTAACATTTACAAGTTCCTAATACACATTTATCCTAATGCCACATCTAACATCATCATTATTCCAAAACCTATCGCAAATGCAATTACCCCGATATTAGAATGTCTCCCCTGTGACATCTCCGGAATAAGCTCTTCTACTACAACATATATCATAGCTCCAGCCGCAAAGCTTAAAAAATATGGCATTGCAGGTGTAATTATTCCTGCTGCCAGTATCGTTACGAATGCAGCTACAGGTTCAACCACGCCTGACAGAAATCCATACAGAAATGACTTTCCCCTGCCAAGCCCGTTAGCTCTTAGCGGCATTGATATAATAGCTCCCTCTGGGAAATTCTGAATTGCTATTCCAACCGACAGCACAAGTGCCGCCATTGCTGTAATTCCTGAATTGCCAAGCAGAAAGCCCGCATACACAACACCAACTGCCATTCCCTCAGGTATATTATGAATTGTCACTGCAAGGACAAGCATAGTCGTTTTTTTTAGATTAGTTCTTGGTCCTTCCGAAACCTCACTATTAATATGCAGATGAGGCGTTATATTATCAAGCAGCAGCAAGAACAGCATACCAGCCCATAAACCGACAAGTGCCGGCACGAACGCAAATCTTCCCATACCTTCTGACTGTTCAATTGACGGAATAAGCAGACTCCATACAGAAGCTGCAACCATAACTCCGGATGCAAAGCCTGTAAGGCTTCTTTGTATCCCATCTTTCATATTCTTCCTCATAAAAAACACACAAGCTGCTCCTAGTGTTGTTCCCAATAAAGGAATTAACACCCCATATACCGCCTCAATTCTCATATTTAATATTCACTTTCCTTTCTTAGCCTTTTCTTCTCACGCATTGTTGAAACAATGTGATGAATAGCCGCAACCGGATGATGAAACATCATTCTCGGTCCTGAAAATCTCATTACTGCTTTTATCTTCCCCCTCATCTCCTGATTATAGCAATGTACCTTGCAGTTAGCACAGAATGTCTTAGTTTCCATAAATGGGCATTTATCACTTCTTAATCCTGCATACTCAGCAAGCTCCTGACACTCAGCACACAAGCCATTTTTATTGATACTGCCCTTATTATATTTATTATGATGATTTTTCTTACAATATAACGCTATCATATAAGAAACCATCTGCTTCTCTTTTTCTCTCTTTTTATTAATATCTGTCTTTTTCATAGTTATTAACTCATTCGCCCATTCTCTACGGAATATATCTTATCCGTAATTCTCATAGTTGACTGTCTGTGTGACACCAGCACAACCGTCTTATTCTGTCTTTCCTCATTAAGCGATTTAAGGATAACCGCCTCGTTAAGACTGTCAAGATTGCTTGTAGGCTCATCTAAGAGTATTAAAGGTGCATTATGAAGAAATACCCTAGCAAGTCCTATACGCTGTTTCTCTCCTCCCGAAAGTGTATCTCCCAATTCTCCTACAGGTGTATCATAGCCCTGTGGAAGCGACTGTATAAAATCGTGTATGGAAGCTTTCTTGCAGGCATTCACAATTTCTTCATCTGTCGCATCAAGCTTTGCAATTCTTATATTGTTCTTTATGCTGTCGTGAAACAGATGTGTATCCTGTGTCATAAAACCTTCCATATCCCTTAAGTTAGAAGTGTTAATATTCTTAATATCACTGCCTGAAATACTTATTCTTCCTTTATCTGTATCCCAGAAACGCATAAACAGCTTAAGGAGCGTTGACTTTCCACTTCCGCTCTTTCCTATTATTCCAGTTATTTCACCCTTCTTAATATCAATACTGAAATTATCAAGTATAGTTTCTTGTCCATAGGCAAATGTAACATCTTCCGCATTAATACCTTCAAATTCAATTTCTTTATTACCCGTAAGTTCCTCTATAACCGGTTCTTCATCTAATATATCAAGAACTCTGTTACCTGCCGCAAATGTACTCTGCAATGTACTTCCTAACGTCGCCAGCGCCACTGCCGGTCCAAATGATGAGAATAATGCAATAGTAGTAATAAGCACTCCGTCAAAGCCTATAATACCGGCATAATAAAGCTTAGCACCTGCAAGAAGCATAATTATGTCAAATACCAGTATACACACATTAGTAACCGCTGTATTAACACCAGACACATTCTTCATTCTTCTTGCATCTTCTGATAAATCATCCGTCATACTATTCATAAGTTCAAGTCGTTTAGCACCATTACTGTACTGTATTGTCTCAGAAGCACCTCTTAGGCTTTCAAGTACGAAGCTGCTGAGTTCTCCCGACTTAGTTCTGTATCTTAAACCATCATCTCCGCTTGCCTTAGATGCAATAAGCGGTATCGCAACACCTACACATATATATGCTATAAGTGCAATAAGTGCCAGCGACCAGTGAAATGAGCCTATATAACAACACATAATTATTGTATACAATACAGCTATCGCAATAGGTGATATTGTATGTGCGTAGAACACCTCAAGAAGCTCTATATCCGAAGTTATTATAGATATAAGGTCGCCTCTGTCCCTGCCCTCAAGCCTGGCTGGACAAAGCTTTCTTAATGCCCTGAATACTTTATCTCTTATTATTGCAAGTAACTTAAATGCTATAAAATGATTACACGACTGTTCTGCATATCTGAAACCCGCCCTTACAAGTGCGAACACAATTACGCACACGAATATCACACCAAGTGTGAGTCCTGTATCATACCCTGATACATCGAGTATTGCATAACCACCGAATATTGTTATAAAAGAAGCACATAAATGTCCTGCAAGTCCCATAAGAATTGCCACCGCCATATAACCAGCAAGCGGTTTTACAAGACCTATAAGCCTTAACATTACATTTAATCCACTACGTCCGGATTTTCCGTCTGAACTATTAACAATATGCTTATTATTATCCACCTTGCCCATATTTATGCCTCATTTCCTGATGTTCTTTTTTCAACATTATCTTTAAAACCGTAATTCTCAAGCTCATACTGTACATTCCATAATCTTGAATATACTCCATTTTTTGCTAAAAGCTCATTATGCTTTCCAGCCTCTGCAACTCTGCCAGCTTCAAGCACATATATATTGTCTGCATTAACTACATTAGCAAGTCTGTGAGATATAAGAATCACTGTTTTAGTCTTTGCAAGATTAAGCACCTCTCTCATAATATCGTCTTCGCTCTCCATATCAATGTTAGAAGTTGCCTCATCAAATATATATATTTTTCTGTCATGCATAAGTGCCCTTGCAAGTGCAAGTCTTTGCCTTTGTCCACCCGAAAGATTAGAAGCCTGTTCATTAAGCTTCATATCAAGTCCGCCCTCAGACATAACAAAGTCATATAGATTAACTCTTTTAAGAACATCTAACATATGCTCATCTGTCGCTTCCGGATAAGCAACAATAAGGTTATCCCTTATCGTACCTTTAAACAGATAGCTCTGATGACTTATATATGTAACATTTTGCATTAGTGAAGCCTCGCTTATATCAGAAAGCTTCTCACTTCCAATCCTGATATCTCCTGTATAACCCTTATTGTGGTGCATAAGTATTCCTGCAAGCGTTGATTTACCACAGCCGCTCTCACCGACAATCGCTGTAAAGCTCTTATCAGAAAATGTCATATCAACACCTTTAAGAATTTCCCTGTCTTTCTCATACGAAAAATGTACATTTTTTAATTCTATATTTTCATTGGCCGGAAACTCATTGCTTCCTTTATCCTCTTCCTCAAGTGCAAGAAAATTAAATATCTTATCACTTGCCGCCATTCCATTCATAGCTATATGAAAGAATGAGCCAAGCTGTCGCATTGGAATAAAAAAATCCGATGATAAAAGTATAATCAGAAGACAGCCTGCCAGATTAATATTACCAGCCCTGAACTGCGTCACAGAAAGAATAATTCCAAGAGCTGCTCCTCCATATGCAACAAAATCCATTATTGTAATAGAATTAAGCTGCATTGTAAGCACTTTCATTGTTATCTTTCTGAACTTTTCTGACTCCTCGTTCATCTGTATGTTCTTATAATCATCTGCCTGATATATCTTTAAAGTTGTAAGCCCTTCAAGATTTTCCAAAAATGTGTCGCCAAGAGCTGTATATTGTGACCAGTATTTAGATAAAAGCTTCTTGGCCCAGGTCTGCACAAATGCAATTGATATTGGTATAAGCGGTACGCATATAAGCAGAACTACTGCCGAAACCACATTTATAGTGCATATGTAAACAAATAATGTAAGCGGTGCAAGCATAGCATAAAAAAACTGGGGCAAATATGCTCCAAAATATGTTTCAAGCTGGTCTACACCTTCAACTGTAACCTGTACAAGTTCTGATGTCTTAACCTTCTCATTATATGATGCTCCCATACGAAGAAGCTTTTCATATATCATCTGTCTTAAATTTCTCTTTACTGTCTTAGATGACAGATAGCTCATCTTTGATGAACCAATATTACAAACTGCCCTTACAATAACGCATACTATAAGACTTATCACCATAGCTGCCATACTAGAAAAATTATATTTTCCTATTCCACTGCCACCGTCTATAAGGCCCGCAATAAATGTTGTTATTATCGTCATAAGCACAATATTAGAAACCAGAGCCAGCCATTGGAATATGACATTTCCTGCTATATATTTTTTACTCTCAGGTATTGTCTGAATTAATTGTTTCTTTATCATCGATATGTCCTCTCTAATTATAGTTAGTGTTGTTAAACTCAATTATAATTTATCTTAATAACACGCATTATGTCAAGATGCAAAGTATTACCATTTTATAAATAAAAAGAATGTGCAAAGCACATTCCTGCGCCGAGCACGGTCGCTTGCGGCAAACTACTTCTTCGTGCGAGTGATCATCATCGGCACATAGTGCCTTTTATGTAATAGGAAATTCTAATAGAATTTCCTATTACATAAAAAAATCCCCTTATGAGCCGTTCTCTCATAAGGGGCAAAATTCATAGCTGCTTATGCTATGATGAAAGGAGGGAGAATTCACCTATAATTAAAATAATTGATGAATTCGATATGAAAAAAAATAATCTTGTAAAAAGTATTTGTAATGGTGTATTTAAAATAGCATATTGTATTTGATTTTTCAAGATGTTTTATGTAATTTCACCGATATTTACAATAATAACATATTTTGATTGTGCACATTTCACAATCAATCCACAGATACTGCACAATGAAACCACTATTTTTGTAATAAAATTACATAAAAAAAGAACGCAAACGCGTTCTTTTACAGTAGTAGCGAGAGAGGGATTTGAACCCACGACACCACGGGTATGAACCGTGTGCTCTAGCCAACTGAGCTATCTCGCCATATATTATATTGTATGCAAACCACATACATTAGGACTTAATGTCCTAAGTGGGACCTACAGGGCTCGAACCTGTGACCCTCTGCTTGTAAGGCAGATGCTCTCCCAGCTGAGCTAAGATCCCGTTCGCTTTGTTAGTGTTTCGTGTCTCACGAACACTGCTTCGCTATTATAATATTAAAATGCACTATTTGTCAACTACTTTTTTCAAAAAAACGCAAAAAAATTACAATTTTTTCTTTTTTTATTATCCGTAGAAAAAATAGCTTGTTTTACGGCACTTACAGACTTTTATACCAGTGCATTCAATATACAAAATAATAACTGCCACATATTCATATACATTTAATGTGGCAGTCATTATATTAATTACGATTTATACATTAATCTGAGCTGTAAGACCAAGTATATCTGCGTTATCATCAAGTATTGGCTTAATAACATCTGCAAGGTATTCATCAACCTGCTCTCTTGAACGTCCAACATACTTAATTGGGTCAAGCTTAGCCTGAAGCTCTTCAAGAGTAACTCCAAACATTGGATCATCTGCAATAAGCTCAAGAAGATTATTATCAAGACCTTCCTGCTTAACTCTCTTGCCAGCTATCATTGAAAGTTCTCTTATTCTTTCGTGAAGTTCCTGTCTGTCTCCACCAGCCTTAACTGCATCCATCATAATGTTCTCTGTAGCCATAAATGGAAGCTCTGCCATCATATGCTTAATAATAACCTTGTCATATACAACAAGTCCATCAACAACATTAAGATAAAGATCAAGTATTCCATCAACTGCAAGGAAGCCTTCTGGTACAGAAAGTCTTTTATTAGCTGAGTCGTCAAGTGTTCTTTCAAACCACTGTGTGCTTGATACTATAGCTGGGTTAAGGGCATCACAAAGTACATAATCTGCAAGTGAAGCCATACGTTCACTTCTCATAGGATTTCTCTTATATGCCATAGCTGATGAACCTATCTGTGACTTCTCAAATGGTTCTTCAACTTCCTTAAGGTGCTGTAATAATCTTATATCATTAGAGAACTTATGTGCTGATGCAGCAATGCCTGCAAGAACATTAAGAACTCTTGTGTCAACCTTTCTTGAATATGTCTGTCCTGATACTGGAACACACGCCTCAAAGCCCATCTTTGTGGCAATCTTCTTATCTATCTGACGAATCTTATCCTGATCTCCATTGAATAATTCAAGGAATGAAGCCTGTGTACCTGTTGTTCCCTTACAGCCTAAAAGCTTCATTGTTGATAATACATAGTCAAGATCTTCTAAATCCATAACTAATTCATTAAGCCATAATGTCGCTCTCTTTCCAACTGTTGTTGGCTGTGCTGGCTGAAAATGTGTGAAAGCAAGTGTAGGCTGTGCTTTATATTTGTCAGCAAACTTAGAAAGTTCATTGATAACATTAACAAGCTTCTTACGAACAAGCTTTAAGCCCTCTGTCATAATTATGATATCTGTATTATCACCAACATAACAAGATGTAGCACCAAGATGAATTATTCCTTTAGCCTTAGGACACTGAAGACCATAAGCATATACGTGTGACATAACATCGTGACGCACTTCCTTCTCACGCTTCTTCGCATCTTCATAATTAATGTCGTCCTGATGAGCCTTAAGTTCATCAATCTGCTCCTGTGTGATTGGAAGTCCTAATTCTGCCTCTGTTTCAGCTAACGCAATCCATAACTTTCTCCATGTCTTAAACTTCATATCTGGAGAGAAAATGTACTGCATCTCCTTGCTTGCGTATCTTTCTGCAAGTGGTGTCTGATATCTGTCGTTCATTCCTGCAATCCGCCTTTCTTAAATTGTCATAATTCTTATACTTGTAGCCGGCTATTATTAACCATCAATACAGTACATATAGAATATACTGAACACTACTCATTAGATTGTAGCATATATATTCTATTCATTCAATATGACGTCAGTAGCAAAAAATCAAAAAGTATTACCGTGCTGGCACGATATGACTTTTAAACTTAATATTCTCAATGTTATTATATCTGAAAACGCTCCATTATATGTACCATAGTCTGAACCTGAGCCGCCTGCTCCTCACTGATTGCAGCTGTTTCCTCAGATGCTGCTGAGTTACTATCAACAATCTCTAATACATGTGAAATGTCTTCATCTATCTTGTATACATTCTTAGCTTCTTCATTCAGATCAACTGCCATACTGCTCATTCTGTCAGTTGCATCTTTAGCACCTTCCATAACACCTGCCATATTAGCAACTGCCTCATCAGCAATTGTAATGCCCTTGTCTACAGCCTTAATTGTACTTTCAATAAGTGCGGTTGTCTCTCCTGCCGCCTTGGTTGACTGCTCTGCAAGATTTTTAACTTGTTCTGCAACAACTGCAAAACCACGTCCTGCTTCACCAGCTCTTGCCGCCTCTATAGAAGCATTTAATGATAAGAGATTAGTCTGGCTTGCAATATCTTCAATCGCACCTATAATCTTGCGGATTTCTTCTGAACATTTGCTGATTTCATTAATCGCCTCTTTTAATTCCTGCATCTTTGCATTGCTTTCTATAAGTACCTTGCCTGCTTCCTGCGATACTTCAGCAGTCTTCTTGGCTTCTTCTGTCTTAGTTTCCATACTTTTAGCCATATTATTAATCATATCTGACACGTCAGATACCTTGCCTGCCTGAATTGTACAGCCCTCAGCCAAATCAGTAGCCGCCTGTGCAAGCTGTGATGAACCTGAATCAATCCCATTAGAAGCATTCTGGATTGTATTAAGCACTTCCTTAGTACTAGCAATAATCTGTGTCATTGATTCTTTAATCTGGACAAATTCACCAACATACTCTTCCTTAAGTTCTACGTTATAATTGCCGTCTCCCATATTGGCAAGAACTGTAGAAAGCTCAGAAATCATCTTTCTGAAATTATCATTCATAAAGTTAATAGACTTAACCATATTCCCAACTTCGCTGTCATCCGCTGCCAGATCAAGCTTATTCTCAAATTTACCCTGTGCAAGCACCTGCATCTGCTCTGACACCTTAACAATTGGCACTAAAAGTTCTTTTCTTGCAAAATTCATTGCTGATATAACTTTTCTTACAATAGCAGCAAATGAAATGATAAATGCAATCATACATACTAACATTATTGTCTGTACTGTTGTCTTATTCTTAGCCATTCTTGCCTGTATATCATTGATACAGGTATCTGTTACAGCTGTAATCTCCTGCGTTGTCGCCTCATACGAGTCACCAAATACGGCATCTATCGCCTTAGATGTATTGCCTTTCTTTACCTGCTCCATTGCTTCTTCTTCAAGTGGAACAAGTCCTTCTGAAAGACTTGATATATGTTCAAGCTCAGCCCATTCATTAGACTTAAGGCCACATTTTTCAAGACCTTCCCACGCAATATCCCTGTTCTTGTCCTGATTAAGTTCTTTCATATAATCATTGTAGTATGTATTATTTCCTGTTACAGCATATGACTGTACTGATGATGTAAGTGTCTTTGAACCAAGTCTGTACTGGTTAAGATACATTGTGCTGTTAAGCTGTCTTGTCTGCACAATACTCAGATAAATATTAGAACTAATAAAAAGTGCAAGACATACAGCACCCACAACAACTATTCTGTAAGTCTGTCTTACTATACTTTTTAGCATAGCCGCCTGCCCTTTACTTAACACCTTTGGTTTGTTCTCCTTGATGTCATTAATCACATCAGCTTTCTTTTGTCTAGCTTCACTCATACTGTACTCCTCCGTTTCTGAGTCATCCGTGCTTCAATACATCAAATCACTGTTTTCAGGCACAAATCTTCATATATCTGTAGCAATCTGCCAATAATCATATATATTTAATTACTGCACGAAACTTATATAATAATTATAGCCCATCCACCTAATAATTACAATCAGACAAACTATTATACAAGCCTTGCCATCTGCATCTATATCTCATAATTTATCTTTATAACAACATATAATGATATTATGATCAGAATGTATTTTGCATTAATCATCTTTTATTTTTCCTTTTTTAACATTTGGACTGATGAAATTGTTATACGCATAATCCCACAAAGCCTCTGAACCATCTTTAGTATTCTTATTTCTTTTAAGTATCTGGCTTAAATGGACACCTTTTTCTTCCCAGCTTCTTCCACCAGAGGCATTATTAAGCATTGCAGGCTGTATATTATCAAGTGTCCTTGCAAACTTCGCCTCAGGTGTCTTTCTTTCCTCGAATTCGTCCCAAAGACCTCTCATATATTCTGCCTGGTCATCTGGAAGAAGCCCGAATATCCTGTCTGCGGCGGCTAATTCTCTCTGCCTCTGTGTCTTCTTGCCTTCCTCATCATATGCGTAGGTATCTCCTGCATCAATCTCCACTATGTCGTGTATAAGAAGCATTGTTATGGTCTTTAACACATCAATCTTCTCATTAGAATATTCGCTTAACAGAACTGCCATAATCGCCATATGCCACGCGTGTTCAGCATCATTTTCTTTCCTTGAAGCATCTGAAAGATATGTCTGTCTTCCTATAAGCTTCTCTTTATCAATCTCCTCTATAAATTTAATCTGTTTAGTTAATCTGTCCTGATTATTATTATCTTGGTTATTATTCTGTTGATTGTCTTTATTATTATCTTGATTATTATTACATTGATTATTAATCCTGCAATTATTATCCTGGCTGCTATTATTCATTGATTACTCTCCCCGATATTAATATTAAATTTAAAAAGGGAGGGCTTTACCCTCCCAATCCGGTTATTTTAACCCATCTCGCCACGAATATCTATTTCTGGTGGTTCAATTGGATAATTACCTGTAAAGCAGGCATCACAAAAGCCTGTCTGATTACATATCATTTCACTTAATTTGTCTGTTTCAAGATAGCCAAGAGAATCTGCTTCGATGTACCTGCAGATTTCATCAACTGTTCTTCCTGATGCTACAAGCTGGTCCTCTGATGGTATATCAGTACCAAAGTAGCAAGGGTGAAGGAACGCTGGAGAACTTATTCTTACGTGTACTTCCTTAGCTCCTGCCTGTCTTAAAAGATTGACAATTCTGCGGCTTGTTGTTCCTCTTACAATAGAGTCATCTATCATAACCACTCTCTTACCTGCAACTTCCTCTTTTAACACGTTAAGCTTAACCTTAACGCTTGACTCTCTCTGTTCCTGCTTTGGCTTAATAAATGTTCTGCCTACATAATTATTCTTTATGAAAGCATTACCATAAGGAATACCTGACTCCATAGAATAACCAAGTGCCGCTGGATTTCCTGATTCTGGAACACCGACAACCAAGTCTGCATCTACTGGATGTGTCTTTGCAAGTATACGTCCCGCATTAACTCTTGATTCATATACTCCCATACCATCTATCTTACTGTCAGGTCTTGCAAAATATATATATTCAAATATACATCTTGCGGTATTCTTCTGGCAGAGCGATGTATCTGACTGTATTCCATCTTTAGTTATTGTAACTATCTCACCTGGTAATACATCTCTTATAAATTCAGCACCTACTGTATCAAGTGCGCAGGTCTCTGATGATAAGAAATATGTATTATCTCTCTTTCCTATGCAGAGAGGCTTGAAACCAAATGGATCTCTTGCTCCGATAAGCTTTCTAGGGCTCATAACTATAAGTGAGTATGCACCCTTAATCTTCTGCATAGCATTTTTAACAGCTTCTTCTACTGTAGGTGTATTAAGTCTTTCTCTTGCTATTAAATACGCAATAACTTCTGAATCAATTGTAGTCTGGAATATAGCTCCTGTATACGAAAGCTCTTCCCTTAACTCAACCGCATTAAGAAGATTACCATTATGAGCCATTCCAAGCGTACCCTTAACGTAATTTAATACAAGTGGCTGTGCATTTTCTCTTGTAGAACTTCCTGCTGTAGAATAACGGACGTGTCCAACACCGATATTACCCTTTAACTTCTCTAAATTCTCAGAATTAAACACTTCATTTACAAGTCCCATATCCTTGTGGGAAAGAACCTTTCCCTTAGGACCTTCTGTATCACTTACAGCGATACCACAGCTTTCCTGTCCTCTGTGCTGTAATGCAAACAAGCCATAATATATAGTTGACGCAACATCTCCGCAATCGAAATCATATGCGCCAAATACTCCACATTCTTCGTGAAGCTTTCTGTCATCAATATAACTGTCGTTCATATATACCTCTGTCTTAGTATTCGTATTAGCAATGTAATCAAATTAGAAATCTTCACCTGTAAGAAGCTTATATGCCTCTTTGTACTTTTCTACTGTCTTGTCAATGATATCATCTGGAAGAAGATAATCGCTGTCTGGATTAGCCAGAAGCCAGTTCCTAACAAACTGCTTATCGTAAGATGGCTGTCCCTGTCCCTTCTTGTATCCTTCTAATGGCCAGAAACGCGAACTGTCTGGTGTAAGCATTTCATCACCGATTACAACTTCGCCATTCTCATCAAGACCAAATTCAAACTTAGTATCAGCAATAATAATTCCCTTGCTTAAAGCATACTCTGCACACTTCTTGTAAAGTGCTATTGTAGCATCCTTAATCTTAGTTGCATATTCAAGACCCTTGCCTGGGAACTTCTTCTCTAATACTTCAATACTCTGCTCAAATGAGATATTCTCATCGTGGTCACCAACCTCAGCCTTAGTACTTGGTGTATAGATTGGTTCAGGAAGCTTCTCTGATTCTTCAAGGCCTTCTGGAAGCTTAATTCCACAGACTGTACCATTCTTCTGATAACTTGCCCAGCCGCTTCCTGTTATATATCCTCTAACGATGCACTCGATTGGAAGCATAGTTAACTTCTTGCACATCATACTTCTTCTTGCATACTTTTCATTCTGGAAGAATTCCGGCATATCCTTAACATCAACAGAAATCATATGGTTAGGGATAACATCCTTAGTATAATCAAACCAGAATTTAGACATCTGAGTAAGAATTGCACCTTTATCTGTGACCTTATTCTTTAAAATGTGGTCAAATGCTGATATACGATCTGTTGCCGCTATAACAAGCTTATCTCCTATATCATACACTTCTCTTACTTTGCCTTCATAAAGTAACTTAAACTTTTCCATGATCGCGTCCATCCTTTTAAATTATAGTAATTGTGAGTTTAACTATACACTCAACAATAAAAAATTATATAACAGTACACTACCAAAATCAATAGACAATACTTGCATATTATTCTTAAAAATTGTATTATTATAGAAAATCTTTATACAATATGTTTTATTTATCCAACTTTTTTATGTATTCAGATTATTATTATACGCAATTGTAGATGGAGGATTGTACTATGAATGATGGAATTGAGAAAAGACGCTATAACCGCCATAAGGCGAATTTAACATTAAATGTGTCTAAGCTTTTTAAACAGGATTACATCAATATAAGAAATCTCGACTCACCTATAAATATAACTGATATATCAAAAGGCGGAATCGGCTTTCGCTCAAAAAGCATTTTACCTTTAGATTTTTATTTTGATGCCGTGTTACAGTTAGATGATGACGAAGACCCAATAAGCTGTGTTGTCAAAATCATCCGCTGCCAGCCAGTAGATGACTCAGACCTCTACGCCTACGGCTGTGAATTCGTAGGAATGGCACCCGTCCTAGGCGACATAGTAGACGACTACGGCTCCCACATCGAACCCCCACAAGCCGAATAACCCTAGCTGCATAATTCACGCTAAACAGTGGAATAGCGTAACAGCCCAAGCGAAATAATTCACACTAAACAGTTGAATAACCCCAGTAGAACAATTCACACTGAATAGCGGAACAACCCCAAATATATAAATTCAAATGTATATTTTTATAGAAAAAGAGAGGAGGCATAACACCCCCTCTCTTTCTGTCTACCCCCATTATAGGGTTATAGGGGCATAATGTCATAAAACAAAATAATCAACAAAAATATATTTAACCCCCTCTAAGCACGCAACCATCGCAGTCCGCCAACGCACAGATTGGAGAAAACGGCGGAAGCATAAAAAGACGATGGGGAGCCGCCGGCACTTAAGCGCTGTCCTTTAGCGCTTTAGTACCGCTGCGAGCGACACTCAGTGCAAACGTGTCTTTGTTGCTTCCGCCGATTTCTCCAATCGTCCGTCCGCCGCACAACCACCGCACCTTGCCGCTTCCCACATCGTCTTTGTTAAACATATGTTAAACATATCCCCAAAATCTACAACAACTCTTTCAAAAGCTTATTAACCATTCCCGGATTAGCCTTACCCTGCATAGCCTTCATAGTCTGACCTACAAGGAAGCCGATAGCCTTTTCCTTACCAGCCCTGTAATCCGCTACAGACTGAGGATTGTCAGCTATAACCTTCTCAACAGTTGCCTTAAGCGCACCTTCATCATTAACCTGCTTAAGTCCATTTTCTTCAATATACTTATCTGGGTCAATATCCTCGTCAAATATCTTCTCAAATATTTCCTTAGCAACATTACTGTTGATAGACCCCTCATCTGCAAGCTCAATAATTCTTGCAAGACTCTTAGGAGAGAATGTAATATCCTCTGGGTCCATATTCTTCTCCTTTAAGATACGCATAGTTTCTGTAATAAGCCAGTTAGATACCTTCTTAGGCTTGTTGCAGATAGCAGTTGTTTCTTCAAATATATCAGCAAGCTTCTTAGAGTCAGTAATCATATTGATGTCATAATCAGGAATTCCGAATTCTTCCTTATAACGAAGCATTTTCTCATCCTTGAACTCTGGCTGTGCTTCCCTGATAGTATCAAGCCACTCCTCGCTGATGTGGATTGGTACAAGGTCTGGGTCTGGGAAATATCTGTAATCCTGTGCATCCTCTTTAGAACGCATAGCATAAGAATATTCCTTATCATCGTTCCATCTTCTTGTTTCCTGGACAACCTGTCCGCCAGCTTCGATTATATCTATCTGTCTTGCTGTTTCAGCCTCGATTGCTCTCTGGATAGCTGAAAATGAGTTAAGATTTTTAGTTTCTGTTCTTGTACCGAACTCAGTACTGCCTTTTTCCCTTACTGAAAGGTTGACATCAGCTCTCATAGAACCTTCCTGTAACTTGCAGTCAGATGCTCCAAGATACTGGATAGTATTTCTTAACTTAGTAAGATATGCGATAACTTCCTCAGCATTTCTCATATCAGGCTCAGATACAATCTCGATAAGAGGCACACCTGAACGGTTGTAATCAACATAAGATACATCTTCCCATTCATCGTGTATAAGCTTACCTGCATCCTCCTCCATATGAATTTCATGAATTCTTATAGACTTCTCTGTTCCGTCTTCAAGCTTGACATCCACGTGTCCATCACGGCATATAGGAAGATAAAGCTGTGATATCTGATAATTCTGTGGATTATCAGGGTAAAAATAATTCTTTCTGTCAAACTTACAATCTCTTGTTATAGAACAGTTAGTTGCAAGACCAACCGCCATAGCGTACTCTACTACCTTCTTGTTAAGAACTGGAAGAGAGCCCGGCATACCTGTACAAACAGGACATGTATGTGTATTAGGTGCTCCACCAAATGCTGTTGAGCAGCCACAGAATATCTTAGTCTTAGTTGCAAGTTCAACGTGAACTTCAAGACCGATAACTACTTCATAATCTTTCATTGCCTGACCTCCTCTTTATTCAAATCTTCCGCGTGCCTGCTCATATGAATATGCGGCGCGGATTATATTATTTTCCTTGAAACAATCACCTATAAGCTGTACACCTATTGGAAGTCCCTTAGAGTCCTTTCCACAAGGAACACTTATTCCCGGAAGTCCTGCAAGGTTTACAGATATTGTGTATATATCACCAAGATACATCTTGATAGGGTCTGCTAAAGATGAACCAATCTTAGGTGCTGTTGTTGGTGCAACAGGTCCAAGAATAACATCATACTTTGCAAATGCTTCATCAAATGCTTTCTTTATAAGAGCCTTTACTCTTAATGCCTTTAAGTAGTAAGCATCATAATAACCTGAGCTGAGTACGAAAGAACCGAGCATAATTCTTCTCTTAACCTCTGCTCCAAAGCCTTCTGAACGTGTCTTCTTATACATATTATGAAGGCCTTCATACTCACTTGTTCTATAACCATACTTAACACCATCGAATCTCTCAAGGTTAGAGCTTGCTTCTGCGGCAGCTATTGTATAGTAAGTAGGTATAGCATACTCAACAAGGCTTAAGTCAAATTCTTCAACTATAGCGCCTTTTTCCTCAAGAACCTTAGCTGCTGACATAACGGCTTCCTTTACCTCTGGGTCAAGTCCTTCGCCAAAGTAATCTCTTGGAATACCTATCTTAAGTCCCTTAACGTCATCAACTAAAGCCTTTGTAAATGCTGTGTCTTCTCTCTTTACTGATGTAGAGTCCTTATCGTCCTTTGCTGCAATTACTTCCATAATAGTAGCACAGTCTGTTACGTCCTTACATAATGGTCCTATCTGGTCAAGTGATGAACCATAAGCTATAAGTCCATATCTTGAAACAGTACCATAAGTAGGCTTCATGCCTACAACTCCACAGTATGATGCAGGCTGTCTTATTGAACCACCTGTATCTGAACCAAGTGCTGCAAAACACTCATTTGCCGCAACTGCCGCAGCAGAACCACCTGATGAACCACCCGGAACGTGCTCTGTATTTCTTGGGTTCTTAGTTACACCAAATGCACTTGTTTCTGTTGTTGAGCCCATAGCGAACTCATCCATATTAGTCTTACCGATAATAACCGCTCCAGCTTCCTGAAGTCTTACAACTGCTTCTGATGAAAATGTTGGAACAAAGTTACCAAGTATCTTAGAAGAACAAGTAGTAAGCATACCCTCTGTACACATATTATCTTTAATAGCAAATGGCACACCAGCTAAAGGTCCTGTAAGCTTTCCAGCCTTGATATCCTCATCAGCCTTAGCTGCTGCCTGTAATGCTTTTTCCTTGTCAAATGTCACATAGCAGTTAAGCTCTGATTCAGACTTTTCAATCTGATCCACAACAGCCTGCATAGCTTCCACCGCTGTCGCTTCACCTGCCTTAATCTTTGCAGCAAGCTCAACAGCTGTACAATCTAATAAACTCATAGCATTTTCCTTTCCTGCTTATATTCTGTTATTGTACATAACACATACTGATATTGTAATCATCCAATGTCTGACATAAAATACAATATTATTACTCTACTGTCTTAGGAACTATAAATCCATATTCATTAGCTTCTGGTGCATTGGCAAGTGTAGCCTCGCTTCCATCACCGTTAGTAACGACATCTTCCCTCATAACATTATTAACAGGAAAAACGTGTGACATAGGCTCAACACCAGTTGTATCAAGCTCGCCAAGCTTATCTATATAATCGAGCATACTTGCCATATCCTTCTTGGCAGCCTCTTTTTCCGAATCAGAAAGCTCTAACTTAGCAAGAATACCTACATATTCGATAGTTTCATCACTAATCACATTAGCCATATCATAACTTCCTTTCTTTCTCATGTTTAGGCGGGTCAAAAATCTTTGATTAATGGATTTTTTCCATTAGTCTCTGACCTTAATATGAACCTCTCTTAACTGCTGTTCTGTTACTTCATTAGGTGCGCCGCACATAAGATCCTGAGCTGTACCACTCATTGGGAATGGAATAACTTCACGGATATTTTCTTCATTTCTAAGGAGCATAATCATACGGTCAACACCCGGTGCCATACCAGCGTGTGGTGGTGCACCGAACTGGAATGCATTGTAAAGTGCTCCAAACTTAGCCTTAAGAACTTCTTCATCATATCCTGCAATCTCAAATGCCTTAACCATAATCTGCATATCGTGGTTACGTACAGCACCTGATGATAACTCGACACCGTTGCAGACAATATCATACTGGTAAGCAAGGATATCAAGTGGGTCCATAGTGTTAAGTGCTTCAAGACCACCCTGTGGCATAGAGAATGGATTGTGTGTGAAACCAATCTTCTTAGTTTCTGGGTCTCTTTCAAACATAGGAAAGTCATTTACATAACAAAATCTGTAAGCATTTTTCTCTATTAAATCAAGACGTGCGCCAAGTTCGTTACGAATCTGTCCTGCAAAGAATGCAGCCTTATCTTCCTTATCAGCGATGAAGAAAATTGTATCTCCTGCCTGAAGTCCTGCAAGTTCCCTGATTTCGCCCTTAAGTTCTTCTGGAATGAACTTATCGATAGGTCCTTTGTATGAAAGGTCTTCAAGAACTTCAAGGTAACCAAGTCCGCCCATACCAATTCCTGTAGCGAACTTAAGAAGCTTCTCGTGCTGTCCCTTTGAAAGCTTAGCGTGAACATTGATAGCTCTTACAGTCTTGTTCTGGAATGGCTTGAATGTACATTTATTGAAGAAATCGGACAAATCTATAATTCTAAGTGGGTTTCTAAGGTCTGGCTTATCTGAACCAAATTCAAGCATAGCCTGCTTGTAGCTTATGATTGGATAAGGAGCCTGTGTTACAACTGAACCCTCTGGTGCAAACTTTGCAAATGTCTCTGTGAGTACTTCTTCACCAACTGCAAATACTTCTTCCTGAGTAGCAAAGCTCATCTCAAAGTCAAGCTGATAGAATTCTCCTGGTGAACGGTCAGCTCTTGCATCTTCATCTCTGAAGCAAGGAGCTATCTGGAAATACTTATCAAAACCAGATACCATAAGAAGCTGCTTGTACTGCTGTGGTGCCTGTGGAAGTGCATAGAACTTGCCCTTATATTTTCTTGATGGAACGATATAATCTCTTGCACCTTCTGGTGATGAAGCACAAAGAATTGGTGTCTGGATTTCAAGGAATCCCATATCTGTCATCTTCTGGCGGAGGAATGAGATAACCTTTGAACGGAATATCATATTATCCTTAACCTTAGGGTTTCTTAAGTCTAAGTATCTGTACTTAAGTCTTACATCTTCTCTTACTTCCTTAGATGTCTGTATTTCAAATGGAACCTGCTGGTAAACCTGTCCTAATACTGTAATCTTCTTAGCTTCAAGTTCGATAGTTCCTGATGGAATTTTAGGATTGTAAGTTTCCTCATCTCTCTGCTCCATAATACCATCGATACTGATACATTCTTCCTTCTTGATACCCTTTAAGAGTTCTGGTTCACGGATAACTACCTGTAATACTCCGTACATATCTCTTAAATCGATGAATGAAACTCCACCGTGGTCACGGATGTTCTCAACCCATCCTGATACCTTCATCTGCTTTCCAATGTCGTTTTCACTTACATTCTGTAATGTGACATCTCTGTAAATGTTTGCCATCTTGATAATAGCTCCTTTCTTAATTGCTTTATATTGTTAATGTGTGTCTTCTTGTGAGGGTGGATAAAATGTACTATGAATATTTTTATAGCAAAGTGACGCCAAGAAGCTTTGCTTCTATCGCTGGCTATGTTTGAATTAGCTGCACTTCACTAAACCCGTAACGATGCCGCTCCAGAAAGCAGGCTTTCTGGAGCTGTCGCGGTGCTCCTCGAATGGATAATTATATAAGCATTTATTCCTGCAAGCAGGATAAGTGCTTATATAATTATCCATTCTCATCGTTACTCACGCAAAGAAAGTCCCGGAATACTATCTCTAGTATTCCGGGACGAATAATACATAATTATCCGCGGTACCACCCGCATTAAATGAATATCGCCTGACTTATATTAAATATAATAATCAATTATATTAATAATATAATGTATTAAGCTACTTTCATTCCTCTTTAAGTACTTAACGCGTACAACGTAATAACCTACATATATTACATACTACCTGTTATAATCGTAATAGCTTTTCTGATAACCATTCCAAAATCTATACATTCTAAGATTGGCTCCTGGCAGTAATGGCAATATAATTCAATTATTCAACTCCAGAGCGTTCCTCTTGACAATTCCCTGCGGATACTTTCAGTCGGTGGTATCGCTTTCCTGTCAGGTTCCATGAAAAGAAGTCTCTTTCCCAGTCTTTGATATATTCATATAGATAAATAATAGCATACTGGTATGAATTGTGTCAATCCGTAACTTTATTTTTCTATTTTCAATTTTTCCACTTTCAAAAATTATTATGATTAAATTTACAAAGTTTAATCAATAATTCTACACTTCATAATCAAGGCAGGATCTTACTGCTGTATATGGGCGTACCTTTCCGTCTGCTACTGCAACGTGAAGTGGATTAGTGCTGTACGCCTTAAGAGCATCTGCATCTGTAAATGTTGTATCAAGCATAACATCAACTGTTGATGATGGTAAACCATTGATATTAACCTTTACATCTACAAGACCTGGTATCTTTCCCGAAAGTCCTTCAAGACCTTCCTTGATACCCGCCTTTACATTTTCCTTTTCTTCTGCCGTAAGTTCTTCCTTTAACTTCCATAATATAACGTGCTTAACCATATATCTTAATCTCCTTTTCTATAAGCTTCTTCATTCTGTCAATTTTTCAGCATTTTTTATCTGTTAAATATCTAATTGTAAGCTATTAAATATTTAATTTTATGAAAATACTAAAAACTACACTCTATATACCCAGTTATCTTTTCTTGGGTGGCACTGAGGTTCTTCACCGTCTACATAACCAAGTATACAATGTCCGATTCCTTCATAATTGTCTTCTATGCCAAGTGATTTAAGTATCTCTTTACCTTCTTCGCTCTCAAATTCTTCCTTGGCTCTATGTATCCAGCAGCTGTCTACACCAAGTGCGTGTGCCTCAAGCATAAGATTGCCCATAACCAGAGTACCATCATATATATAAGTAGGCATATTCTTATTAGCAAGAACAACAAGTACAACTGGCGCACCATAAAATGGATCAAAATCTTCTGACTTTCCCATTATCTTGGAATTCATCTTAGAAAGCTTATCTCTTAATTCTTTATCAGTAACGGCAAGTATAATAGGTGACTGTCTGTCCATACCTGTAGCCGCATATGTTCCCGCTTCAATAATTTTATCTATAATTTCCGCAGGAACCATATCACTTTTATACTTTCTTACACTTCTTCTTGTCTTAATAACATCTAATATATCACTCATAGCGAACTTCCTTTCTATAATTATATTTCTATATTATACAACATCTGCTATCAACCTGTTATACAACATTTTTCAAATAATTAATTATCCTGTTATATGAAGCATACCAATAAGCACAACCGCAGCAAGTCCATAGTATGTGACAACCGCAACAAGGTCATTGATTGTTGTTATAAGTGGACCTGAAGCTACAGCAGGGTCTATCTTTATCTTATGAAAGAACATTGGTGTAAGCACACCGATAAGGCTTGATATAAGCATTGCCAACAATAATGATACACCTACACAGCCTGATATTGCAAATGCGTAATGTACTGGCTTGCCCTTAACAAGGGTAATATATATTCCAAGCAGTATAAATGCCATAGAACCAAGCAGTAAGCCATTGGCAAAACCAATTCTCATCTCTTTTAACACGAATTCAAACTTCTGCTTAGCTGATATATCTTCGTCCATAAGAACTCTGATTGTAACAGCAAGTGACTGTGTTCCAACATTTCCTGCCATATCGAGTATGAGTGACTGGAAGCATACAATAATTGCAAGCTGTGACACTACATTTTCAAATATGCCAACTACAGATGACACTCCCATACCAAGGAACAGTAACAGAATAAGCCAAGGAAGCCTTTTCTTCATACTTGCAAAAAGACCCTCTGTGAGGTCATTCTCCTCTGTCAAACCGGCAAGCTTTGCATAATCATCGCTCATTTCTTCGTCTACTGCTTCTACGATATCAGAAGATGTGATAACACCTATTATTTCTTTGTCTTTATTTAATACTGGAATTGAATCTTCGCTGTAATCCTTTAAATCTTCGATACATTCGCTCATCTTTTCGTGAGCATATACATATGGATATGATGTACTTATTATATCCTCAAGCTTCTGGTAATCTCTTGCTACAATAAGATCTTTTAAATCTATTGCGCCATAATATATGTTGTTATCATCAACCACATATATTGTATTAACGTTATCATTTTCTTCTGCCTGCGCAACAAGCTCTTTCATAGCTTCTTTTATTGTAAGCTTATTGTTTATGCATATGAAATTAGTAGTCATCTTGCTACCAATCTCATCATCATCATATGAATAAATCAGACATACATCATCTTTGGCGTCCTTTTCCATATGTGATATAAGTGCCTGTCTTTCTTCTTCCGATACATTATCAAGAATATCTACAGCATCATCAGCATCCATTTTTTCAAGGACATCTGCCGCTTCATCTACAGATAATTCCGTCATAAATTCTTCAATGTATTCAGGTGTATCTTCCAGATATGAGAAAATCTCTGCCGTCCAGTCTACACCAAGAATTTTGTAAAGCTTTATTCTTGTATCTTTGTCCAAAAGCTTAATTGCATCTGCTATATCATTCTCGTGATATTTAGATAACTTTTTGCGGATTACTTCATCAGATTTACTGCTTCTAAGGACTCTAACAATATCCTTGCTATAATCCTTATGCATAA
The DNA here is from genome assembly GCA_050874785.1 of Lachnospira sp. Lineage (GTDB taxonomy): Bacteria > Bacillota > Clostridia > Lachnospirales > Lachnospiraceae > Lachnospira. Next base: position 6,287 of record JBNMLJ010000004.1, on the reverse strand, counting down.
CTACATTTGATAGAATCTTATTCATCATTATTCTCCTTTCATTCTGGCAAGAACAATGACTAAGATTAGAAAATACGCGACTTTAACAGACTATTGCACACATCCCTTAAGAAACGCAGACAATAGCTTTGTCGGCTTATAATCTATGTCATTGTTCCCTATTCGAGGACTATCATGCCCGTCCATTATCGTCACCTCACTTTTAATATATTGTACATTAAGAAAATGTATTGAACACACCAATCTGGCGTGTTCAATATACTCTTAACATTTGGCGAATTTATTGTATAATCTCATTTTCCGACTGTCAACTAAAATTATTGTAAAATGTTATCATAACTTAATATCTATTGGTGTATACACAGTCTTTTGTGCTACAATCTGTCCACTCTCTGATGATACTGTTATATTTTCTGATTGTACTTGTACATCTGTATTATCTGTGGCACTTACATTGTCAGATTTTAACTTTATGCTTTCCTGTGCATTTTCATCACTATTACTCTTTATTTCTGCTATATACTGGCTATTTGTTTTATTATTTGTAGTCTTATTTTCCTTTCTATCGTCTGTCTTTTCATTATTCTTCTCCTCAGCCTCCGCTTCTGCCGCTTCTTTCACGGTCTTATTCGCATTGGCAAGCGTTGACATCTGTGCCTCTGTTGCAGACTCTGCCTTTGCCTGCAAATCTGCAAGCTCTGCTTTCTTCTTTTCTGTATCGCTTCTTCCTGCATCCTGCTTAATCTCTGATTCAAGCACATTTGCCTGCCCCTGCATCCTGGTTATTACGCTTCCCTGTGTACCTGCCTGCTTCATAGAATAGCCAGCAGAAATCATCGACTGCATACCTGCCTGTGACATTCCCCTGCCTTTCTTTGAGGAAGCCTTCTTTGCCGATGTGCTGTTCGTGCTGGCAATCATATCGTCCATGGACATAGAATTCCTGCTCTGCTGTTTTATTTTCTTATCAATCTGGTGTTGTCTTAACTGCTGGTTAAGGCTTGTAATTTCCTGCTGTATCTCCTGACGCTTTTTCATCTTATCCTCTAATGACATCTCCTCATTTGAAGATAAATCCTGTAACTTCTGCTGTGCATTAGCAATCTGGTTCTGGATATTTTTACTCATATAATCATTAGACTGCAACATTCCCATAACACCAGCCTGTATATTGGTTTTATTATTCTTATTAGATGTATTATCTGTGCTTGTTATACTCATTCCGCTCAATGAATTTATTGTCATAATCGTGTCCTCCATTTAGTCAAATTTTACTTATATTAATTGAATTTTCTTGAAGATTTTCCTTTCTCAATCTTTCTCAATTTCTGTTTCGGCACATAATTCTGACTAATAAATATAGATGTTGTGAACAGCCGTTTTTTCGTTGTGAACTAAATATAAATCTAAAAATCATATCATAATTACTTATCTTATTAATTACCTCACTTTATTAATTACTCATCTTATAATTTATTAATTACCCGCCTTATAATTCAAAATGGCACTACATATCTTGCAGTTATTGCAAAATACATAGTGCCTTCCAGCATTTTATTTAATCTGTAACATAATACTTAAAATCACTTCATCATCTGTCTGTTCAAAAGATATATCTCCCATATACAGCTTTGCAACACGAAGTATATTATTAAGTCCAATTCCGTGTCCTTTTTCAGACTTGGTAGTCTTAGGCAGTCCATTATCGTCCCAATTAATCTCACCCGCAAAACTATTTTTTATAATTATCATAAAAACACTATTTTGCTGGAACGAAGAAATGCTTATGTATGGATTACTGCCATTTACATTTTCAAGACAATTATTAAGTGCATTATTAAGAATTACACTAAGGTCAAATACATTAAGCTTCGTGTTCTGTGGATAATGAAAATCCGATGTAAAAATTATATTTCTTTCATCAGCCTGCCTTAATTTTTCCTGCAAAATGACATCAATAACCGGACTTCCTGTCTTTATTGCTGGTGATATCGCATTCCATTCATTTTTAAGATAATTCATATATTCTGCGGCATCTTTGGTATCTTTGAGTTCAACAAGATGTTCCAATGTCTGTATATGATTACCCATATCGTGGCGAAGCGAACGTATATCCTGATACAGCTTTTCCACTTCTTCAATATGCCTTTTCATATCCTCTGCCTGATTTAGCACAAGCTCATATCCAAGCTGTTCTTCCTGCTTTTCTTTCCATTTCTGAAACATCACAATCATAGCTACAATTGCAATTATGCATATCATATAATGAACAAAGCTTAACGCTCCATAAAATCCATAACTGTCATACATCCATTTTCCAGTATCATTCTCATACATATTAAGATAATTCTGCAAAATGCTGTATCCTGTAATTCCCACAAGCGATGGTATTATAAGCATTATCAGCTCTTTAATATTCATCTCGTCTTTTTTGCGCACATATGCTTTATTAATGAGCCACACTGACCCTGCTATAAATGCCGCACAAATCGCAATATCCAATACTCTTGTAACGACATAAAGCCAATATTGCAGCCACATTTTCTGTGCTATTGCATTATTAAAAATCAGCACATCAGCTATAATATCACTAACTCCTGCCGCCATCGCAACCGCAAGTGTCCGTATTGAAAAAAATGTAACCGCAAAAAATATTTTCTGGTATATATTTCTTCTGTCCTGTGTATACATCACTGCAAATGCCACGGCAACTCCAAGCATATACGCGAAAGAATTACTAATCTGCGGCGGAATTATATATAGTATAAGCATTGTTATAATATATGCAATGCTCACCATTACCGCACTCTTTCTCATTTTCATATAAGGAAACACAAACACACCAAAACATATTCCAATAACCACCAGATATATAACAATAGAAGCTTTCGATGTAATCATCCAGCATTTTTCTACTATGCTCATCAGATTTGTCTTCCATTTCTCTGGTTATATTTCAGATATTGCTTTACAAACTCAGAATAATTCTTTCTTGCAATCAAGGCAGTTCCATTTTCCATTGTTATATAATTGGTGTCATATTTTTCAATATATTTAAAATGCACAAGATATGATCTGTGTGTCCTAAAAAAGTCTGCACCTGCTTTATCGCTTAAGTCCTGCAATTTCCCGTAATATTCGATACTGTCATTTCTTGTATGTATAATCACTTTTCTGTTATACACCTCTGCATACACAATATCTTTAAGAAACACTTTGATATGGTTTCCTGCCGACTTTATCATCATATATTTTTCGTCCAGCTCGTCTACAGCGTGTTCTTCAATCGTCTTAACCGCCCTTTTTACAACCTCTGAAAACTTTTCGTCAGAAAATGGTTTAACAAGATAATGAAATGCGCCGACATCAAATGCCTGAAATACACTCTCCTCATCAACTGTAACAAATATCAGTATCGTATCTTTATTATTCTTACGCATTAACCTTGCCGTTTCCATTCCGTCACGACCCGGCATCTGAATATCAAGAAAAAGAATGTCCGGCTTACAATTATCCGCAAGCAGTTCATCACCTGAAAAATATTTTTCTATAACCGCATCTGGCAGTAATTTTTTTACTTTTTCTTCTAATATCTGCACTATTGGCTTTTCATCATCACATATGGCAACACGCATATTTACACTTCCTTATTACATATGGCAATCTGCATACGCTTACTTTAACTGCTAATTCAATTTCAAAACAATCTCTGACAAGTACATATCATACCCTACATCGCTATTTCCACTTTCTTCCCAGAAAATGCAATTCCATATTTCGCGATATCCTTGATACCTCTATCTAAAAACTCCGTATCATAATGTTTTGAAGCAATCTGCTGTAATGCTTCTTTTGCACTATCACTAAGCCTTTGTTCATCCTTAACCGCTTTGAACTCCATAATAATTGCTGGCAAAGATTGAAACTTAGGTTCTAACACAAGGTCAAACCTTCCATCTCCAGACTCCCTGTTAGAACGTATATAATACTTCGATGACATACCTGCCGCCAGCCCTAACATCATACCGTGATAAAATCCCTCATTAGCACCATCAAAACAACTGATACAGGTAACCATATACTTTCTAAGGAATTCCTGAAGCTTTTTTCCATCATTAAGATAAAGTGACTTTTCAAGCCCCGCCATCACATTATCATCAACCATGCCTCTAAGCCACGATAATATCTCAGTATTATATACCCTCTGTATCTCTTTATTAGGAAGCGCAAGTTCCATAAATGTTCCATATTCAGTTTCAACTGCATTACTAACCGGCTTTAAATATCCCGCTATCAAAAGGAAGCTGAAAATGGTATCTGTTCCATCTGTAATCCTTGGATATATTACATCCATATTTAATGATGCCTGCACCGTATTTCCCTGCAACAAAGAAAACATATTATCAGCAATATCCGGCGTAAGATATTTCATTATCTCCCTGATTATTTCATTATCACTTGTATTAGTCCAATATGGTTTAGCCACACAATTATTATAAAAATAATTAGCAACAGACCAAGGATTATATATTTCTGTGTTTCCAAAACGGTATCCATCATACCAATTACTTAATTCTTCCAGTTTATCCTCTCGTCCATAATAAACTGCCATTTCTTTCACTTCATCAGCTGTAAAACCAAAATACTTACTATATTTTTCATCTAAAACAGTATTAACAACCGGATTATTCAAGCCACTGAATAAATTTTCTTTCGATACACGAAGAATACCTGTTAATACGCCAAATGCCAGAAATGAATTATCCTTCAATCCTCCCGACATAAAATTTCTCATAAATGTTATAACTTCACTATAAAAATTTCTGGAATGTCCCTGCTGGATTGGTGTATCATATTCATCAATCAAAACTACAACCTTGGATTTATGGTGCTTTTCAAGCATACGGCAAAGATTAAGAAGTGCTCTTGAATACTCAACTTCATTAAGCCTGTCAGACTGCATTCTCGATATATAATCCTGTTCAACCTGATTAAGACTTGTACTTGTTAAAAGTTCAGTATGTCTCATATATTCATCTCTTATAACATTTTTAACAGCCTCAAATGTACTTTCCCAATCACTATACTTAACATCTTTAAAAGTAATTGAAATTACTGGAAATGCCCCCTGATATCTCTGATATTTTTCACCACATTCCCATATCTTTTTATCTTTAAAATAGACAGATGTATCCTCATCCGTTTTTTCAAAAAAACTTTTAAGCATATCAATAGCAAGTGTTTTTCCAAATCTTCTTGGTCTTGTAAACAAAATGACCGGAACCTGGTCATCTATCAAATCACGAATAAGAAGTGTCTTATCAACATAATAGCTGTTCTTTACCACATCTATATATGATGTATTTCCTACCGCACAGGAAAGTATCCCTTTATTTTCCCTTTCCTGATAACTTCCACCATAAGCAATTACAGCTTTCCTTGGAATTTTCCAGTTACGCCCCTCTTTCTTAGCACCCTCAAATGTATTATTATTGCATAATCCTACTACTCTTCTGGTTGATAAACCTAATATTACAGCTGCTTCTTTTGTTGAAACGTATCCTTTATCGATCATAACATCACCTCTTTTCGGAAATATTATAGCACTTATCGGAAATGCCAACAATAGTATTTCCGATAAGTGCTATAATACTCATTAATTAATAAATAATATTTTCTACCAAGTCATTGCAAATTCCGTTTTCTCTGGATTTTCCTGCGAGTGCTTTTACAGCATCTTTCTTCAAACATTTCATTTGCGTGTCCCTGACCAAGAGGTGCATAAGCCATATGTGCAACACCATATTTATCTTCCCACTTATGTTCAGCCATACGCTTCGGCTGTATCAATAAGTCTATATCCATTTTCAATTGCTATGCATACTGATTTTTCACATTCATTTTCATTATCCAAAAATGTACCATAGCCAAGCATCGGCATTTTAATACCATTATTTAATTCAATATATTCCATAATAAATACTCCTCGTATTGGAGAGTTTTGGCGCCTCCACTCTCGTGGTGTGCTATTCCTTAGCATATGATTATTTTATAAAATATGCCCGTGCTTATTAATCGAATAGTATTCGGTATATGGAAAATAAACCCTGAATAGTATTCTGGGTTATAAGTCTTTGTTCCTCGCTCCCGCCAAATTAAGGCAAAAAAGAGACCTTAGATTATTTATTTCTAAGATCTCTTTGCTTAATTCGTATGAAAATTTCTATTCTTTTCGATTTATTATCAAATTTTTTAATTTCCGCTTATATTTATTTATCGTAAAAAAG
>JBNMLJ010000003.1:0-118074 GCA_050874785.1 Lachnospira sp. | reverse complement strand
TTTATGTATTATATAAAATATGTATTCAAGAATTATTCATTGTATTAGATAAGAGAATTATATAAAATATGCAAAAAAATATATGCATTAGTAAAAAAATATGTAAATTAATACATAAATACATAAAAAATACAATAAATTATCATATATTTACTTGAAATAATAAAGACAAGGGTATATACTATTGATATAAAGATTGTTAGAGAATTAACAATCTATTCAAATCACTTATTAATATTTTTATTTATAGGAGGTATTGGGTTATGGTACGTTTTACATTACCAAGAGATTTATATCATGGTAAAGGAGCTCTTGAAGCACTTAAGACTCTTAAAGGAAAGAAGGCTATCATCTGTGTTGGTGGTGGTTCAATGAAGCGTTTCGGATTTCTTCAGAGAGCAGAAGATTATCTTAAGGAAGCTGGAATGGAAGTTAAGTTATTCGAGGGTATCGAATCAGACCCTTCAGTTGATACAGTTATGAAGGGTGCAAAGGTTATGGAAGAATATCAGCCAGACTGGATAGTAGCTATTGGTGGTGGTTCTCCTATCGATGCAGCCAAAGCTATGTGGATTAAATATGAATATCCAGAGACAACATTTGAAGATATGTGCAAGGTATTCGGTTTACCAAAGCTTCGTACTAAAGCTCATTTCTGTGCAGTTTCATCTACATCAGGTACAGCTACAGAAGTTACAGCATTCTCAGTTATAACAGATTATAATAAAGGTATTAAATATCCATTAGCAGACTTTGAGATTACACCAGATGTAGCTATTGTTGACCCAGAGCTTGCAGAGACAATGCCTAAGAAGCTTGTAGCGCATACAGGTATGGATGCTATGACACATGCTATTGAAGCATATGTATCTACAGCTAACTGTGATTATACAGATGCACTTGCGCTTCATGCTATGAAGATGATTAAGGATGATCTTGTTGGTTCATATAATGGAGATATGGAGAAGAGAGATGCAATGCACAATGCACAGTGTCTTGCAGGTATGGCATTCTCTAACGCATTACTTGGTATCGTTCATTCAATGGCACATAAGACAGGTGCAGCATTTGAAGGCGGACATATTATCCATGGTGCAGCTAATGCTATGTATCTTCCAAAGGTTATCAAGTATAATTCTAAGGATGAGACAGCAGCTAAGCGTTATGCATACATAGCTGACTTTTTAGGATTAGGTGGCGATACAACAGAAGCTAAGATTGATAACTTAATTGCAATGCTTCGTAAGATGAATGATGAACTTAATATTCCACAGTGTATTAAGAACTATGGCGAAGGTGGTCTTCCAGCAGAACAGGGAATTGTTCCAGAAGATGAATTCCTTGCTAAGCTCCCAGAAGTAGCTGCTAATGCTATTAAGGATGCTTGTACCGGTTCTAATCCACGTCAGCCAAGCCAGGAAGAAATGGAGAAGCTCCTTAAGTGCTGCTACTATGATACAGAAGTAGATTTCTAATATAATAAATAATTGAATCTCATAATCATAATATTTTAAAGACAGAGTGGTGCTTAAGCACCACTCTGTTTTGTTTGGAAAATGGAGGAAACATAATGAACATTAGTAATATAGTTATTGCAGGTGCAGGAACAATGGGTTCGTCTATGGCACAGATATATGCAAAATATTTTGACAATGTTATTCTGTACAATCACAGACAGAAAAGCCTTGATAAAGCACAGGAAAGAATTAATAATAATGTAGAAACACTGGTAAAATCAGGTGATATGACTAAACAGGAAGCAGAAAAGCTGACTGCTTCGCTGTCTTATACAACTTCAACTGAATGTTTTAAGGATTGTGATTTTGTAGCTGAAAATCTTACAGAAAATGTAGACATTAAAGATGAATTTTACAAGACAATATCTGAGGTTATAAGCGATGATGCTATTATTACAACCAATACATCGGGACTTTCCATAAACAGACTTGCTAAATGTGTAAAGAAGCCCGAAAGATTTATAGGTATGCACTGGTTTAACCCACCACATCTTGTTCCATTAATAGAGATTATCAAGGGCGATAGTACAACCGATGAAGTTGCACAGGCTATATATGATTTAAGCTTAAAGATAGGCAAAAAGCCTGTTATAGTCAATAAAGATGTAGCTGGATTTGCAGCCAACAGATTACAGTTCGCAGTATTAAGGGAAGCTCTCGACCTTGTTAAAAATGGTGTTGTATCTATTGAAGGTATTGATGATGTAATGAAGTATGGACTTGGTTTCAGATATGCCTGCTTAGGTCCATTAGAAGTAGCAGATTTTGGAGGATTGGATACATTTTATCATATAAGCGAGTATCTTATGAAAGATTTATGCGACTCAAAAGAACCTCCAGAACTGCTTAAAGAGCATTTTGAGGCAGGTGAATATGGTGTTAAAAGTGAAAAAGGATTTTATGACTATACAGCTGGAAAAGCTGATAAGGCAATGACGGAAAGAGATGAGAAATTCTTAAAAATATATCACGCGTTGTATGATTGAGTGTAAAGTTCGTTTAAGAACATAAATCAGTCCAATTACAACATAAATCAGGCGTGTTACAACAAATGTATTAAAAGTATATTGCAAATATATCTAAAATGTGTTTTTATAATAACTAAATATTATTAATAGATATAATTATTGATAATAAATATAAAAACATAGGAGAGTGTATGGAATTAAAATTGAACAGAAAATTTAAAGACACATTATTTAGAAAAGTATTTAATAATAAAAAAGATTTACTGAGTTTGTATAATGCATTAAACAATACCAGTCATACAGATGATAGTCTTATAATAATTAATACAATAGAGGATGCAATATATATAGGTTATAAGAATGATATTTCTTTTATAATTAACAGTGAACTAAATCTTTATGAACATCAAAGCAGTATTAATTATAATATGCCAGTAAGGGGACTGATATATTTCGCTGAGTTGTATAAGGGTTATATTGAGCAGAATAATTTACTTATATATAACGAAAAAGCAGTAAAACTGCCATTTCCAAGATATGTAGTTTTTTATAATGGAACAGATGATGAGCCAGAGGAGCAGGAACTGAGGCTGTCGGACTCATTTGATGTATTGCATGATAATGAAAACTTAAATGGTACAGTAAATACGGCAATATCAAAAAATATGGATAAGGTTAATTCTTGCATAGAATATCATAAAAAGCCTTGTGTTGAAGTTGTTGTGCAGATGTTAAATATTAACTATGGGTGCAATAGAACTCTTATGGAAAAATGCCAGAAGCTTATGGAATATTCGCAGTTTGTTGCACTTGTAAGGCAGAAATGCGATATCATAACGGATAAATATAGAAAAGAGTTACAGCCATTCAATAGAAAAGATGTCTTTGCAGAAGCAGTATCACTTGCAATTAATGAAGCAATACGCAATAATGTACTTAAGGATATCCTTAGTAAAAATATGGTGGAGGTGACGGATATGTTACTCACAGAATTTGATGAAAAGGCGTATATAGAGGGTGTTAAGAAGCAGAGTTTTGAGGATGGAGAGGCAAAGAGCGAAGAAAAAATGATTAAACTGATAGCGAAAATGAAGGAAGCTGGGCGGGAGGAAGATATTATCAAGCTGACTGATAAGAAAGAATTGGAAAAGTTATATAAAGAATTTAATTTGTAAGAATAAAATCCCAATTTACAATTTATTATAGTGTAAATTGGGATTTTAAAATATATTTTACTATTAGGCGGATTAAATATATTTAGTATTAGAGTAATAATAATTTGGCGTGATAATAATTCAGCGTACTGATAATTTAAAGACAGAATAACGTGTATACAATATACTGAAATATGCAAACAATTCACACAATTAAACATAGCTTACGAAAATAAGAAATAATTTAAAAATAAATTAAAAATAATCAAAAAAAGAGTTGACAAATGTACAAGTGAGTGTTAATATACAATTACAAACAAACAAGACCTTAAACATATTAATAAATCGATATAACAATATATATTAATGATATTAAAGAAGACAAGTTCAGCAGACAATATATTAATACATAGAATATATCGATACCATTCATTAAGAATGTTAATATAGATTATAAGGAATTGAGAAAGGCAGGTATAATCCAATGGAAATATAACACATACCAAGCATTATTAATAATTATATTCATTGTAGAATAGTTAATTAAAGAAAGTAATGATTTGGAGGAAGAACAATTGAATAACTCAAAGTAACGGTTACTATATTACATAGCGATAATATAGTAACCGTTTTTTATTTAATAGGAAATTCTGTCTTATATTGCAATAGGTAAGCATAAGTGGTAATATCAAACTTGAGTTAGAAATATCTAACCTGTGATATAAGGAGGCAGATATGTTTATAGAGATTAAGAATGCAAGAAAACATTATGGCGAGGGAGATGCACTTGTTAAAGCCCTTGATGACATAAATCTTTCGCTTGATGAAGGTAAAGTATATGTAATATTAGGTCCGTCAGGTTCTGGAAAAAGTACTCTGCTCAATATGGTGGGTGGACTGGACTCACTTGATGACGGTGAAATAATTATATCAGGAAGAAATATAAGCAGGGCAGATAAGAAAAGTATGACAGAATACAGACGTGAAGATATTGGCTTTGTATTCCAGTTCTATAATCTTATTCCAGACCTTACAGTTCAGGAAAATATAGAGGTTGTGGCTGATATATCCGATAATCCATTAAATATTAATGAAGTAATGGAAGAATTAGGAATAGCAGCATATAAGAACAGATTTCCAAAGGAATTGTCTGGTGGACAGCAGCAGAGAGTTGCAATAGCAAGAGCCCTGATTAAAAATCCTAAAATACTTTTATGTGATGAGCTTACAGGTGCCTTGGATTCCAAATCATCAAGAGATGTACTTAGAGTTATAGAGAAAATCAATAGCAGTTTTAAAACAACAATAATAATAATTACGCATAACGAAGCAATAGCTCATATGGCAGATACTGTTGTAAGAATACGAGATGGAAAAGTAGCAGACTGCATAGACAATAAGCAGAAAATGTCTGCTGATGAACTTGAGTTATAGTATATTTATCTGAATATGTATGTTGACAGGCAGAAGTCTTATTGTGCAGATATGAATGACTTTAAGACTTTCGCCGCTGGCATCATATTTATAAAATGATATGAAAAGAGGAAAGTATGACACTTAATAAAAGATATAAAAGAAATATTAAAGAAAATCTTTCATTCTATATAGCAGCTTCGATTCTTACGATTGTTGCATTATTGCTGTTTTATCTGTTTTATATAGCTGGAGTTGGAATAAAGTCATATGGAGATAATTTCTTTGTTGATAATAATCTGGAAGATGCAACATTTTCAACATATTTAGAGATACCAGATGATAAGATAGCTGATATTGAAAGCAAGTATAACGTAACCTTTGAGAAGGAACATTTTACGAATATTAATGAAGCTGATTATAAAGTGCGGTTATTTAAAGCCAATAAGAAAATAGACCTTTATGAGGTTATCGATGGCAGGGATATAAGCAGTAATGATGAGATAGTAATATCAAAAGGTTATGCTGTTAATAATAATGTGGGCATAGGAGATAAAATAGCCATAAGAGGAAAAGATTACACTGTTACGGGATATTTTCTGCGCCCTGATTATCTTTATATGCTTGAAAATACAGATGACAGCTACAAGAATATAACATCATTTTTCCTTGCCTATATGACAGATGAGGCGTATGACGAATTAAATTCAAGCTCGTGCCAGTACAAAGTTATATATGGCAATGATACGGATAAGAGCCAGTTTAGAAAAGATATGAACGATAGTTATAAAATGAGTGAGTACCTTTCAAAGGAAGACAACCAGCGAATAACAATGGTTGATGATCAGGCGATGATGTTTATTGTAATGGCGTATGTATTTCTTGTTACAATTCCATTAATTACTGTGGCACTCATATCTATTATAATTGGAAGAAAGATAAAGAGCGAGCAGAAGCTTATAGGCACACTGTCGGCACTTGGTTATAAGAAAAAGCAGCTTATGTGGCATTATGCGGTGCTTGCAATGATACCAGGACTTGTGGGAGGCGTAATTGTAAGTGTGATTACAAAGCTTATCCAGCAGCCATATGGTGAGCTGAGTCTTGCAGATTATGAGCCAATGCCAGTGAAATTCGTGCTTCCTATATATATTGCACTGCTTGGAATAATTGTTCCAACGGTAATATATATGCTTGAAGCTATGCACAAGGTCAGCAGGCTTCTTAAAAAAGATACCGTTGCTATGTTAAATGGCACTGCTGACGAGAGCAAAATCAAGCGTGTTATGGTTGGAAAGAGGGGAAAGGTAAGAAATAAATTTGCAATAAGAAGCATACTTGCCAATCCAGGAAGAAGCCTTGTTGTGTTCTTAGGTGCATTTCTTGGGGCACTTATGATAACGGTAGCATTTATGTTCATAGACTCACTTAACAATGTAATCGATACCGGTTCAGAGAATATGGGAAGCTTTAAGTACGAGTACATATTGAACAGGCTTGAGGATAAGGATATAGAAAATGTATTATCAGCAGATGTAGATAAGCTTGTCATCGGAAGATATGAATACAATGACAGTACATTTATGCTTATAGGCGCAGATAGTGATGTGAAGTATCTTAATATAGACACAACGGACGGTAACCGCGCTAATCTTAAAGATGGATTTTACATAACAAATGTTATGGCATATTCGTATGGCTGTAAAGCAGGAGATGATTTTACATTTGTTAATCCGGCAACTATGGAAGAAAAGACTGTGAAGGTTGCGGGAGTAATAAGCAATAATTCACAGAAATTCATTGTATGCAGTCAGGAAAATGCAAGGGAATTACTTGGCTGGAAGGCAGATACCTACAATGGATTGTTATCCCAAAAGGCATTAAATCTTGGTGATAAAATATCAAAGACAGTTACATCAGAGGATATCAAAGAACAGATGAATACAATCCTTGATGAGATGAATTCTATAATATATTCGCTGGCTGTTATAGGCGCAATAATATGTGCTGCGGCATTATATGTATCAGTCAATATGCTTGTATCAGAGAACAGGCATAATATATCAATGCTTAAGGTGTTAGGCTTTAAGAGCAGGGAGATAAACCGTATGGTGCTTGATGTAAACCATATTATTATACCTGTAGGAATATTAATAGGAATAGCTGGCGGATATGGAATGATGGTATCTGTATTTAAGATATATTCAGGAATAGAAGGTGTCCTGTATGAACCATATATATCACTTAAAAGCATTATTCTTACAGTGCTTATTGTTGTGTGCTGTTATGCATTATCATTGCTTGTAGTAAGAAGAAAGGCAGAAAAGGTTGATATGGTCGAAAGCCTTAAAGACAACCGTGAGTAGTCATAATATAAGTATGGCAATATTGTAAAGGTCAAATCCTACGCTGAATTTCCAATATGGAAAGATTGAAATGTTTTTTGAAACATTATAGATTAAAGAAAAACAGTCGGTGTATAAATATTGAATAGCCTCCCTTAAATGACAAGTTCTATAATTCATTTGTCACTTAAGAGAAAGCTTATCAGTATAGCACCGGCTGTTTTTATATATTCAGATTATGCTGTTATAGAAAAATTCATTTACTATTTATTTAGCATATCTTTCATTATATTCTTTAACTCTCTTCTGTATTCTGTCAACAGGATTAAGAAGGTCGCTGATTGAAGAATCGTGGTTAAGTGTATCAATAAGGAGAGCCATATACTTGCTCATATCTACATTGATATACCAAGGCTTAGAAAGAAGTTCGTCTGGCTGGTATACAAGGTTAGTAGTAAGAATCTTATCAATAATACCCTTTTCGTAAGCTTCATCAAACTTAGCAAAACCATTAGTGAAAAGACCAAATGTAGTAGCACAGAATACTCTGCTTGCGCCTCTCTTCTTTAACTCAGAAGCAACATCAATCATACTTTCACCAGATGAAATCATATCATCAATGATAATAACATCCTTACCCTCTACATTAGTACCAAGGAATTCGTGTGCAACAATAGGGTTACGTCCGTTGACAATCTTAGTATAATCTCTTCTCTTATAGAACATACCCATATCAAGACCAAGTACATTGGCAAAGTATACAGCACGTCCCATACCACCTTCATCAGGGCTGATAACCATCATATGGTCGCTGTCGATGTGAAGGTCATCAACACCAAGTAAAAGATACTTGATAAACTGGTAAGTACAAGATACAGATTCAAAACCTTTAAGAGGAATTGAATTGTGTACTCTAGGGTCGTGTGCATCAAATGTGATGATATTTTCAACACCCATAGCTGTAAGTTCCTGAAGCATAAGTGCGCAGTCAAGAGATTCTCTTCCTGATCTCTTGTGCTGTCTGCTTTCATAAAGGAAAGGCATAATAACATTAATTCTTCTTGCCTTACCCCCCGCAGCAGCAATTACTCTCTTAAGATCTGCATAGTGGTCATCAGGTGACATATGGTTAGTAGCACCACAGAGTGAATATTCAATGCTGTAGTTGCATACATCAACCATAATATATAAATCGTAGCCACGTATAGAATCGTTAAGTACACCCTTACCTTCTCCTGAACCGAATCTAGGTGTGCTTGCACTTACAACATAGCTGTCTCTTTTGTATCCGCTAAAAGCAAGATTAGACTGATTCTCATGTTCTCTTTGTTCTCTCCATTGTACAAGGTAATCATCAACCTTTTCGCCCATTTTAGAACAGCTCTTTAATGGTACTATTCCTAATGTTCCGTATGGAATTGTTGCAGTATGACGTTCGTCTCGTGGCATTGTATTGTCCTCCATTGTATATAATTGTAAATAAATATATTGGGATGTGGGTATTACCGCCCACGAATGTATGCGGACTGGCTTGGCATTACCGCATATATATTATATTAATTCAGTTATCATAGTAATATAAGCATTAACAGCTAACTGAATAAACATACATAGTTAAATATAATCTTAATTATCTTATAAGTCAATTACTTTATCGTAATTAAAATGATTTCTACAGCTGAAATATGATTAATGATATGAATTATCAATTCTTAATCTTCTTGGCGCGTTTTAGGTAACGTATATCAGTTCCAAATAATCTTAGAATTGTATATGAGCTTATTATTCTTGAGAATATTCTTTCTGAGTAGAAATCTTCAATCTGTGAAATTGTAAAATTCGATGATATTATCACACTTTTATTGCGGAGCAGCCTCTCATTAATTACATAGAAAAGTTTGGAATTAGTGTAAGAGTTGCTGCTTTCCGTACCAAGATCATCAATTATTAACAGGTCACATTCAAGAAAATAATTAACATCTATGCTGTTATCAAGGTTACGTCTGAAATCGCTGTTCTCAAAGCATTTAAAGAACTCAGTTGCAGTCAGGTATATCACGCTGTGGTAAGTGTCTAATAATTCCTTGGCAATGCAGTTGGCAAGAAATGTCTTTCCAACGCCTGTCTCGCCTGTTAATAACAGGTTGGAGAAACTATTATCAAAGGTTTGCACAAAAGACTGGCATACATCAAGAACCTTGTGCATATTATTGTAAGGTGTGAGCCCTGTGACAGGATCGACCTGTTTCTTATCGTACCATTCAAATGAAAATGTGGAGAAATTCTCACTTGAAGTTATGTTCTTAAGGTTAGAGTCCTCATATATAAGGTCAATAGCCTTTTTCTTAAAACAAGAACAACGTGAACCATTAACATAACCGGTATCGTGGCATACCGGACATGTATAGATATCATCAAGATAATCTTTTGGTTTGCCGATTGAGGCGAGTAATTCAGCTTTTCTGGCAATCAGCTTTTTGAGCTTTAAGTTATATTCATCTAAATCCGTGTCTGATGAATCAGAAACGATACGCCTTGAAGCTTCTTTCATAGAAAGCGTGATTATCTCATTCTCAATTAAACTATATTCAGGACATTTATTAACGACTTCATTATAGCGTTCAGTCTGTAATGCCTGATTATGTGAGCGTATATCGTCATATACACGCATAACTGAGGCATATTGGGTATTGGTAAGCGGCATAGTTTAAACCTTTCTAGTTATTGTTGCTAAGTAGTGAATTGTACCAGTCATCAGACTTCTTGTCTCTTTGCTGGAAATTGTTAAAACGGTTGTTAGCCGGCTTTGAAGCAGTTGTCTGCTTAGGTTTTATATTGTTGCCAGCGGCATATGCGGCATCAGCCTTTTTAACATCTTCTAATGAGCTTACATTGGAATTCTTCCAGTTAGCAAGTATGGTGTCGGCATATTCAAAGCTTGGCTGGTGTATAGCTTTGATTGTCCTGTTGCAGGCCTCAATTATCATATCGGTATCAAAGCAGTAAGTGTCAGCCCATTTGGCAATCATAGCCTTTTCGTGCTGTGCAGGTTCTCTGTTAGATAAGCCAAATGCTTTCATAATCTGGTATACATAATCTGTGTGGTTAGAAGTCTCCTCTTTAGCCTCAGCAATTGTATGTATATTCTTGGAAGCCCACGAAAGAGCGACTTTTTCAATGTAGTTAATGCTTTTTTTGTTGTGTTCTACACAATATTCAAAAAGATATTCAATAAGGTCGGTTGAAAGCTTCAATCCATCGTAGAAATATACAATGGCATTGGTTTCCTTAGTGGAAAGTGGACGACCCATATACTGCTCAATAACGAACAGGAGCATTGAAAAGTTGTCATTAGCAAGAAACTCGCTAAGCTGTTCCTTTGAGTAAGATACCTTTGAAGGTTCTACTGTGTAGATAACTTCGGTTTGCTTGATATCAGGCTGGGCAGCTCTCACATTTTCAGTCTGGTATGAAGAAGCACTGTTAACTGAAGCACTTTCAGCGGCTATTGGGTTAGCCATTGAATTAGCGGCTTGTCCAGTGTGCTTAATATCACGAAGTACAATGTTGGACAGGCTGTTGCCGGGTCCGTTAAAGGAAAGTGATATAACATCAAGGCTGTCCCAGTAACGCAGAGCCCTCATAATATCAGCTTCTGTCTGGTTAAATGTATCAGCAAGCAGGGAAATGCTTATGTTATTGCTTCGTAATGACATAAGGTGCAGAAGATAAAGGTAAACTTTTACAAATTCACCATTAGCACCAGGAACATACTCGCTGATAAAAATATTAGAAACGGATGTGTATCCTTCACTCGATTCTGTGGATAAAATTAAACTACTCATATATCTATGTTAATAAGTCTGTAAAGGCAGACTTACCCTCCTTGTTCACACTTATTTGCGCTCATTATAGCATAGTGGATAATAAATGAAAAGTGAGCTAAAAGCAGGTGGTTATCAATGTGGATATTGTGGATAATGTGGATAACTCGTGGATATAATTAAGAAAAGTCAGGAAATTGCTGTATTTTTAACAATGTGCTTTTTCACAAAAAAATCCACATTCTTAAACCGTGGATAACGGGATAAA
The DNA here is from genome assembly GCA_050874785.1 of Lachnospira sp. Taxonomy (GTDB): domain Bacteria; phylum Bacillota; class Clostridia; order Lachnospirales; family Lachnospiraceae; genus Lachnospira. Next base: position 106,585 of record JBNMLJ010000003.1, on the reverse strand, counting down.
AATGTGGATAATGTGGATAACTTTGTTGACAAAATATAAAAAAGTGTAAAAAATGGCTATTTTAGAAGTTCCTCGCCAATTTTATATACATCGCCGGCGCCCATAGTTATCAACAGGTCGCCGTTGATACAATTATTTAATAAAAATTTTTCGATGTCCTCAAAGGATTCGTAATAGTAACAATCTTTGCCTTCTGCTTTAATGAGTTCCATAAGGTCAGCAGAGCTTATGCCAAGATTGTCTGTTTCTCTTGCAGGATATATTTTGGCGAGCACGATATGATCGGCAAGACTCAATGCTTTCGCAAATTCTGGCATTAAAGCTTTAGTTCTTGAATAAGTATGTGGCTGGAATACGCACCATATTTTATTATGTGGATAATTCTTAGCTGAATTAAGGGTAGCTGTTATCTCATCAGGGTGGTGTGCATAATCATCAATTACAGTGACACCATTGAATTCACCTTTCTTTTCAAATCTTCGGTTAGTACCTGTGAAATGCTTAAGACCAGCCTTGATATTGTCTATGCTTATGCCAAGCTTAAAGGCTGCGGCTATAGCTGAAAGTGAATTGTATACATTGTGAAGACCAGGAACGGATAATTCGATTGTTCCGTTATCTTCTTTATTAATAAGAAGAGTATATGAACAGCAGCCATATTTATCGTAAGTGATATTTGAGGCACTATACATACTCTTTTCAGGGTTAGAACCAAATGTTATGACTTCACAGTCAGTATCCTTATAAAAATATTCATAATTGTCAATGTCTGAGTTGATGATAAGAGTTCCGTCAGATGGAAGCTTTTCAGTAAAAAGCTTGAAGGAATGACGTATATCATCAAGGTCCTTGAAGAAATCAAGGTGGTCAGCTTTGACATTAAGTATGATATTGATAGTAGGGTTAAATGATAAGAAGCTGTTAGTGTATTCGCAGGCTTCTGTAACAAAAAGGTCAGAACGTCCAACCCTTATATTACCACCTATGCTGTTAAGTATGCCGCCTACGGAGATTGTAGGGTCAGCATCAGCAGCAAGAAGGATTTCGGTAATCATAGAAGTTGTAGTAGTCTTACCATGAGTACCAGCTACATTTACTGCTGTATGGTAATTCTTCATAATCTGTCCGAGAAGTTCAGCTCTTGTCAGTGTTGGGATACCAGCATCAACAGCAGCTTTAAGTTCCGGATTATCAGGGTGGATTGCGGCTGTGTATACAACAAGGTCAATGTCACCTGTGATATTGTCAGCAGATTGTGGATAAGAGATTATACATCCGTCCTGCTGTAATTCAGTTGTTAAATCTGATATATGCGCATCAGAACCAGATACGGTAAAATGACGGTCAAGAAGAATCTTTGCAAGGCCGCTCATGCTTATTCCGCCGATTCCGATAAAATGTACATGCATTGGGGTATTAAAATCAATTGTAAACATAGGAATTTCCTTTCTTAAATTAATTCAAGTAAGATTATATGCCTAAAAGCCTTTTTTTTCAAATTGTTTTGTCGTTAAGTGAATAAAAAATACTGATTAAGAAATTGTACGAAAAATTATCAAAAAAATGCAAAATTATTTTTACTTAATGGAAATTATATGATATAATTTATACAACTTAAGATAGTAAAATAAACATCAGAGGTGGTAGCATGATTAAAAAAGAAATGATAGCAATGCTGTTAGCCGGTGGACAGGGCAGCAGACTCGGTGTTCTGACGGCTAAAGTTGCGAAACCAGCAGTAGCATTTGGTGGTAAGTATAGAATAATTGACTTCCCATTAAGCAACTGTATTAACTCAGGAATTGATACTGTAGGTGTCCTTACACAGTATCGTCCTCTTCGTCTTAATACCCATATCGGAATTGGTATTCCTTGGGATTTGGACCGTAATGTAGGTGGTGTAACAGTTCTTCCTCCATATGAGAAGAGTACCAACAGTGAATGGTATACAGGAACTGCTAATGCTATCTATCAGAATCTTGAATATATGGAACAGTACAATCCAGAGTATGTTCTTATATTATCTGGCGACCATATTTACAAGATGGATTATAAGATAATGTTAGATTATCACAAGGCTAATAATGCCGATATTACAATCGCAGCTATGCCTGTTCCAATTGAGGAAGCAAGCAGATTTGGTATAGTTGTTACAGACTCAGACAACAGAATAACAGAATTTGAAGAAAAGCCAGCTAATCCTAAGAGCAATCTTGCTTCAATGGGTATCTACATATTTAAGTGGAGTGTATTAAAGGACGCACTTATTAAGCTTAAGGATCAGCAGGAATGTGATTTTGGTAAGCACGTAATTCCATATTGCTTCAATAATAATAAGAGAATATTTGCATACGAATATAACAGTTATTGGAAAGATGTAGGAACATTAAGCTCATATTGGGAAGCTAATATGGAGCTTATAGATATTATTCCTGTATTTAATCTTTATGAAGAATTCTGGAAGATATATACAAGAACAGATACAATTCCACCACAGTATATTGCAGATAATACATTTATAGAGAAGAGTATTATAGGTGATGGAACAGAAGTATATGGAAGAATATATAATTCAGTAATAGGTTCTGGTGTTACTATCGAAGAAGGCGCAGTAGTCAGAGATTCAATTATTATGAATAATTCTGTTATTGGTAAGAATACAATCGTTAATAAGTCAATAATTGCAGAGGAAGTTGTTATAGGTGACAACGTAGAGCTTGGTGTAGGAGAAGAAGTACCTAATGTGAAACTTCCTAAGATATATAATTCTGGACTTGTAACAATTGGTGAGTGTTCAGTTGTTCCTGATGGAGTTAAGGTTGGAAAGAACACAGCTATATCGGGTGTTACAACTGTTGAAGATTATCCAGATGGATTGTTGCCAAGTGGAGGAATTATTATTAAGGCAGGTGAAGTTGAATGAAAGCAATAGGTATAGTATTAGCAGGTGGTAATAACAGAATGATGCGCGAATTGACTAATAAGAGAGCTATTGCCTCAATGCCTGTTGCAGGAAGCTACAGAGCAATAGATTTCGCACTTAGTAATATGTCGAATTCGCATATCCAGAAGGTTGCAGTAATAACACAGTATAATGCACGCTCACTTAATGAGCATTTAAGCTCATCTAAATGGTGGGATTTTGGTAGAAAGCAGGGTGGACTTTTTGTGTTCACACCTACTATCACTGCTGAGAGCAGCAGCTGGTACAGAGGAACAGCAGATTCACTGTATCAGAATATAGATTTCTTAAAGTCAAGCCACGAGCCATATGTTGTAATAGCATCTGGTGATGGTATATATAAGCTTGATTATAACAAGGTTCTTCAATATCATATTGAGAAGAAGGCAGATGTTACAGTTGTTGTAAAGAAGCTTGATAACAGAGCAGATATTGGAAGATACGGAGTTGTTGCACTTACAGACGAGGGTCGTATAACAGATATTGATGAGAAGCCATTAGAGACTAATCTTTCAACAGTATCAACAGGTATCTATGTTGTAAGAAGAAGACTTCTTATTGAACTTCTTGAGAAAGCTGCTGAAGAAGACAGATACGATTTTGTAAGGGATATTCTTGTAAGATACAGAAATATCAAGAAGATATATGGTTATATGCTTGATACATACTGGAATAATATATCATCAGTAGACTCATATTATAAGACTAATATGGACTTCTTAAAGAGAGATGTAAGAGATTACTTCTTTAAGCAGTATCCTGATATATATTCTAAGGTTGAGGATCTGCCACCAGCTAAGTATAATTATGGGGCAAATGTATCTAACAGCCTTGTATCCTGTGGCTGTATAGTTAATGGTACAGTAGAGAATTCAGTACTGTTCAAGAAGATATATATTGGCAATAACGCAGTTGTTAAGAATTCAATAATTATGAATAATGCTTATATAGGTGATAATGCTTATATTGAGAACTGCATAGTTGAAAGCAACAGCACTATTAAAGCTAACTCAAGATATGTTGGTGAGAATGGTGTCAAGATAGTTATTGAGGACAGCCCATCATATTATTAATGTGATTTAATAATTGAATAATTAATAAAAGCCTCCGGTGTACATAACGCTGGAGGCTTTGTTAGTTGTTTTTTGTGCCGATGATACGCTTGCGCTATACTCCTTTATTACCTTTTACTTTGCGGAATTGCGTTGGCGATAAGTGGTTGAGGTGTTTGAAAGCATCACCAAAATAGTTGCTGTTATCATAACCGCATTGAAGCGCAATCTCTGTTATGCTCATATCCGTTTCTAAAAGAAGCTGCTCAGAATGGTTAATTCTTACGGTATTGAGATATTCCTTAAAGCCAAATCCATTGACAGCCTTAAACTTTTTAGAAAAATAAGATGGGTTCAGATGAAGCATATCAGCTATTTCATCAAGCGTAATATCTTTATTATAGTTAAGCATAATATAATTCATAGCCTTTTGTACGGCTACATCTGCAATAGATACAGTATCTACAAGGCTTGCAGGGGAAGCAAGTTTGTTATCGCAGTACCGGCAGAGCAGTATTAACAGATTTTGCAGGTTATTCTTGTATACACAGGGCGAAAGTGCATTGCTGTTCTGCTTTTCGCTAATCAGAACACTGAATATAGATAGGAATTCGTGCCTGTGATTATCTGGTATGGAGAAGAAGTGCATATAAAATGTATCCTTAAACTGTTCAAAGCCTAATATACCGATAAGGTCACTTATGTAATCGTCAGTGAATTCTATATAAAGACGTTCGTGATAAGCGTTATTAAGATAAGTAGTCTTATGAAGCACGTTATCAGGTATAAACAATATTGTGCCAGCTTCCATACGGTAGGTATTATCGTGTATAAACATATTGCACGAGCCGCTCATAAGATAATAAAGCTCATAATATGAATGTGAATGGGCAGAGTGCATAGCATAGGCTGAATTATAAATCTGCTGTGATATTTCAAATCTTGAAGTCATAGAGTACCTCTTTCGGTGTTCAGTGTGCCATAGGTAAAAAAACTGTTTTACTAAGCAAAAATAACTTTTTATACATTTAACATTTGCATTATATGATGTTGGGGTCAAAAGCCCCAACTATGAGCAGGCTCATACGGGTTTAGACCTTTTGACACAAGTATCATTATATAATAATATTACACACGATTAGCTGTAATGTAAATGGATTTATAACGATATATTACTGACAGATTATTAGTGTATACATCAGTATTATGTATATACAATTAGATTAAAAAGTGTTATTATAAATAAAGCTATAAGTAACTTTAATGTTAAGTGATTTTAATAGTGAATAACTTTAAAAGAGTAACGAGGAGGTACGCGTATGGGTACAGTGGTAAGACTTGAAGATTATTGCAAGTCATTTAAAAGTGCCGAGGTATTAAAGAACATTAACCTGACACTAGAGAGCGGGAAAGTTATAGGACTTAAAGGAAAGAATGGTTCAGGTAAGACAATGCTTATGAGGGCTATAAGCGGACTTATACTTCCAACATCAGGAAAGGTATACATTAATGATAAGGAGCTTGGCAAGCAGATTTCATTCCCACCAAGCATAGGAATTCTTATTGAGAATCCTTCATTTATAAGCAATTATACAGGTTTTAAGAACTTAAAGATACTTGCTTCTATCCAGAACCGTATTAGCGATGATGAGATAAGAGATGCTATAAGAAAGGTCGGACTTGACCCGGACGATAAGAGAACATTTAAGAAATATTCATTAGGAATGAAGCAGAGATTAGGAATAGCTGCGGCTATAATGGAACGCCCTGATATAGTTATTCTTGATGAGCCTATCAATGCACTTGATGAGGCAGGAGCAGGACTTATAAAGGGACTTTTAGATGAGCTTAAAGCCAACGGCTCACTTATAATAATTGCCTGCCACGACTCAGAAGAACTTAACTATCTTTCAGATGAGATATATGAAATCTATGATGGTGAAATCACAGGTCATATAGAACACCCAGACGAAAAAGTATCTTAATGAAACAACTGCCATCAGTCCCTTAATCTGGTGGCAGTTTATTTTTCCACCACACCTAATAATACACCCCATAATATATTCAACAATACATTGAATACCCCCTGTCAAGCCTGCCAATTGTAACACCATAAATACAATACATTAAATAATACATTGAATAACATCCCCAAAATCTGTACAATATAAAATAATTATAAATACCCACCAAGGAAGGAATATGCTTTCGATAAACATCGCCGCAATCCAGTTGTGTGGGTTTATTGTATTGCAAGCCGGGTGCTTTTGAAGCCGCCGGCACTTAGCGGCTGTCCTTTAGCCGCTTAGTGTCTGCTGCGGTTTCAAGCAGCGAAAGCGTGCCCGGCGGTAATACAATAACCCCGCACAACGTCCGTTTGCCATACCATTTATCGAGCAAATTCCCCTCCCTATAAAACTTGATAAGAAAAGGAACAAATAAGGAAAGGAACAAAATATGTATATAATAGCAGGATTAGGTAACCACGGAGCACAATACGCAGGAACAAGGCACAATGCTGGTTTTGCCTGCATAGATGAGCTTGCCGGCAAGTATAATATAAGTGTAGATACATCGAAACATAAAGGTCTTATAGGAAAAGGTGTTATAGAAGGACAGAAAGTAATTCTAGTTAAGCCTATGACTTATATGAATAATTCAGGCGAGTGTATAAGAGAAGTAATGGATTATTACAAGGCAGATATAGATGATTTAATAGTTATATTTGATGATATAAGCCTTGAACCAGGCAGATTAAGACTCCGCCCAAAGGGAAGTGCAGGCGGACACAATGGAATTAAGAGCATAATTGCACACCTTGGAAGTGACCAGTTTAAGAGAGTTAAATTCGGAGTTGGTGATAAGCCAAAGGGCTGGGACCTTGCTGACTGGGTTCTTGGAAGATTTCCAGAGGAACTTTATCCAGCCTTAAGAGAGGGAACTAAGAGAGCCTGTGAGGCAGTAGAGTGCATAATGACAGAAGGCATTGAAAGTGGAATGAATAAATTCAATGGATAAGGAGCAGATATTTTGAACACATTTTTTGATCCGGTAAATAATACGGCGGCAGTTGAACAATTAAATAAAGAGCTTGGCAAAGACGGCGGAAGAACTGCGCTTATAAGCGGCTGTATTGATACACAGAAGGTGCATATATCAAGTGCAATAGCATCAGGATATAAGTATATGCTTATTGTTACAAGTGATGAAGCAAAAGCAAGAAAAATGTGTGATGACGCTTCATTTTTTAATAAAGAAGCAATATACTATCCAGCCAAAGATGCCATATTTTATAGTGCTGACGTGCACGGCAACCAGATTACAGGTGAGAGATTAAGGTGTATAAGCCGCATAATCAACCATAGCAGTACAGGTGATGGTGTGCTTACAGTTGTCACAACTATGGACGGAATTGCAGACAGGCTCATACCTGTCGAAAGATTTAAGGAGGCTGTCATAACACTTGATTATTCCAGTGAAATTGATATAGAGAAGCTTGCAAAGAAGCTCGTATCGATGGGCTTTGTGCGCACTGGAATGGTGGAGGACAAGGGACAGTTTGCAATACGTGGTGGAATTATAGACATTTTCTCATACACTGATGAAGCACCGGTAAGAATTGAGTTGTGGGATACGGAAGTTGATTCTATAAGAATGTTCGATGTTGAAAGCCAGAGGTCAATTGAAAGGCTTCAAAGCTACAGCATTTTCCCAGCTACTGAATATATATTTACAGAAGATGAATTAAAAAATGGTCTGTACAACATTAAGGAAGAGCGCGACAGGCAGCTTGAGTGTTTTGATTATGGCAAGAGAAAGCGCACGAAGGAACAGATTGAGGCAGGCAATAATCTTAATAAGCTTGTTGCAGATGTTGAGCGTACTGGTAATTATGAGAAGTTCACAGATACACTTGTGGCAGATACAGTTGGACTGGCAGAGTATTTTCCGGCGGAGGATACTCTTATTGTGTTAGACGAGCCTAACAGACTGAAGGAATGTAATGAGCTGACATTGTATGAATACAACGAGAGTATGAAGAACCGTCTTGCGGCAGGTTATGTGCTTCCAAGCCAGACTAATAAGGTCAAGGCTATGAATGAGATTATCAGTGATTTAAGGAATAATAAAAAGCTTATATTAACGACACTTGATTATAAGCCTGAGGGCTTTGAGATAGATTATTCTATGTACATCACGGCAAGAAGCATAAGTTCATATAACAACAGCTTTGAATATCTTGCGAAGGATTTGGAAAAGTACAAGAAAAATGGATACACAACAATACTTGTATGCAGCTCAAGGACGAGAGCATTAAGAATAGTTGATGATCTGGGAAAGCTTGGAATTGCCAGCTTTTACAGCGAAGATTTTAATAAAGATTACGGAAGCGGGCTTATTATAGTGACATATGGAAGCCTGCATAAAGGCTTTGAGTATCCTGTTCTTTCATTTGTCGTTATTGCAGAGAATGATATATTCAGTGCAAGAAAGATGAAGAAGCTTAAGAAGAAAAAGCACGATGGAAAGAACATTGCAAGCTTTAACGAGCTTAATATAGGCGATTATGTTGTGCACGAGAGCCACGGACTTGGTGTATACAAGGGAATAGAAAAGATACAGGTAGAAGGTGTTGAGAAGGATTATATTAAGATTGCGTATGCGAATAACGGGAATCTATATGTGCTTGCAACACAGCTTGACCGTTTGCAGAAGTATGCTAATCAGGATACAGAGAAGAAGCCTAAGCTTAACAGCCTTGGAGGTGTTGAGTGGAAGAAGACAAAAGCCAGGGTCACAGGAGCAGTTGAGGAAGTGGCTAAAGAGCTTGTAAGGCTTTATGCGATAAGGCAGAAGGTTGAGGGCTACAGATTTTCACAGGATACTGTATGGCAGAAGGAATTTGAGGAAATGTTTCCTTATGAGGAGACAGATGACCAGCTTAATGCCATTGAGGATACCAAGAAGGATATGGAAAGCGGCAGGGTTATGGACAGACTTATATGCGGCGATGTCGGCTATGGAAAGACAGAAGTTGCGATAAGAGCTGCATTTAAGGCTATTCAGGACGGCAAGCAGGTGGCTTACCTTGTGCCTACAACGGTGCTTGCAAGCCAGCATTTTTCAACATTTGAGGAGAGAATGAAAGGCTTTCCTGTAAATGTAGGTCAGTTGTCAAGCTTCAGGACAAGTGCGCAGAATAAAAAGACAATTGAAGGGCTTAAGAATGGTACGATAGATGTTGTTATAGGAACGCACCGTGTATTGTCAAAGGATGTGCAGTTTAAGGATCTGGGACTGCTTATTATTGATGAGGAACAGCGTTTTGGCGTTGCACATAAAGAAAAGATTAAAGAATTAAAGAACAACATAGACGTTCTTACATTAAGTGCAACTCCAATTCCTAGAACACTTCATATGAGCCTTGTCGGCATAAGGGATATGAGTGTGCTTGAAGAGCCGCCGGTGGACAGACATCCGATACAGACATTTGTTACAGAACACAATGATGAGATGATAAGAGAGGCGGTTACAAGAGAACTTGCGCGAAATGGACAGGTGTATTATGTATACAACAAGGTAAGGGATATTGAGGAACGTGCCGAGTATATACAAAATCTTGTTCCTGACGCGGTTGTTGCGTATGCACACGGACAGATGGATAAGCGTATGCTTGAAAAGATTATGTATGAGTTCGTCAATGGTGAGATAGATGTGCTTGTATCTACGACAATTATAGAAACAGGTATGGATATACCTAACTGCAACACTATGATTATAGAAAATGCTGACCAGTTCGGACTTTCCCAGCTCTATCAGTTAAGAGGACGAGTTGGACGAAGTACAAGGACATCTTATGCATTTCTTATGTACAAAAGGGATAAGATGATATCCGAGGTTGCAGAGAAGAGATTAAGTGCGATAAAGGAATTTTCTGACCTTGGTTCGGGCTTTAAGATTGCTATGAAAGACCTTGAGATAAGAGGTGCAGGAAATGTGCTTGGAAAGAGCCAGCACGGGCATATGGCAGCAGTAGGTTACGACCTGTATTGTAAAATGCTTAATCAGGCGGTCAATAATTTAAAGGGCATAAAGAATGAATACAGCTTTGAAACTACTGTTGATCTGGAGGTTGATGCATATATTCCAGCATCATATATTAAGAGCGAATATCAGAAATTAGATATTTATAAAAGGATTGCGGCACTTGAAACTAGGGAAGAATTGTCGGATATGAGAGATGAGCTTTCGGACAGATATGGAAGTATTCCTTCGTGTGCTTCTAACCTTTTGATGGTCGCACTTATAAAGAGCAAGGCACATAAGATAGGAATTATGGAGATTAAGGGCGAAACTGCCGCTAATCCGGCAGGAGGTGCATCTAACTGGAGAACAGTTATGAATATATATCCTAAGGCTGATATAGACTCCGATGCAATTCCTAAGCTTATTGAAAGCTTTGGTGGGGCTTTGGATTTTAAAGTAAATGGAGTGCCGCATTTTATATGGACAGTTACTAAAAGAAAATTTACAAGCCAGAAAGAATACCTTAACGGGCTTTTAGATATGATGGATATTATGGAAGATGCAATTAGTACTTTACAAAATTAAATATAGTGGTATAATAATGACAATTTAGCACTTTAAAGTGTAACGCTTTAAAGTATAATAAAGTTAGTGCAGGAGCATATCAGATATATATAATATTTTCCTACACACTGATACTAGATTGAAAACACCCGGTGCAGGAATTATTTATTTAACTTTTGCCGGGAAAGAATGGAGGATTACTATGGAACAGAAAGGTGAGTTAGTATCATTCAGACCAGATATTAAGGTCGTTGATTGTACACTTAGAGATGGAGGTCTTGTTAACAATTTTGAATTCAGCGAAGATTTTGTGCGCGATTTGTATAAGGCAAATGTAGCCGCAGGCGTTGATTATATGGAATTTGGATATAAGGCATCAAAGGAAGTCTTTAAGGTTGAGGATTACGGCAAGTGGAAGTTCTGTGATGAGAAAGATATAAGAGCTATCGTTGGTGATAATGATACAGACTTAAAGATTTCTGTTATGGCAGACGTAGGAAGAACAGATTATAAGAAGGATATAATTCCTAAGTCTGAAAGTGTTATAGATATGGTAAGGGTAGCTACATATATTAATACTATACCTGCGGCTATAGAAATGATTAATTACTGCGCAGATATGGGATATGAAGTTACTATTAATATTATGGCTATCTCTACAGCAAGTGAGAATGAGTTAGATCTTGCGCTTGAGCTTCTTGCTGCACAGAGCAAGGCAAGCGTAATCTACCTTGTAGACAGCTATGGTTCTCTTTATCCTGAACAGATAAGAAGACTTGCAGATAAATATATAAAGGTTGCTGAGAAATACGGAAAGAGCGTTGGTATACACGCACACAATAACCAGCAGCTTGCATTTGCCAATACTATTGAGGCGTGCACAATAGGTGTAAGCTACCTTGATGTTACAATGAGCGGAATGGGCAGAGGCGCAGGTAACTGTTATACAGAGCTTCTTATGGGATTCTTAAGAAATCCAAAGTACAGAATTTCACCAGTTCTTAAGTTTATTGAAAATCATATGGTTCCACTTAAGAAAGCTGGAGTTGTATGGGGCTGTGACGTCCAGTATATGATTACAGGAAATGCTAACCAGCACCCAAGAACAGCAATCGCATTCACAGGAGAAGGCAGAACAGACTACGACAACTTCTACACACAGATTACAAGTTATGAATGATCGCGAAAGCAATGAGCCGTGCCAGATGAAATACGAAGACAGAGCTGTGCTTGCACAAAGCTCTGTATTTGTATTTTATCTGATAGGGCGAACGCCCGCGTGCAGGTAAGCTGTGCTTACCTGAATGCACGGCTCGTAATAAGAGTGTGTCACAATATGAAAGACAGAGTCGTGCTTGCACAAGGCTCAGTATTTGTATTTTATCTGATAGGGCGAACGCCCGCGTGCAGGTAAGCTATGCTTACCTGAATGCACGGCTCACAGCAGAAAGCGTGAAAAGTCAAGGCTCGTGATGAGAGCGGTGTCGCAATATAAAAGACGTAAAATACATAAAAAATACACTTGCGAAATTATTAGATAGGCAAAATTTATTGACTTATATAAAATGTGGGTATAAAATGTTTCTAATTTAATTAATCGATGGGATTCATTATATTAAACACCAAAGAAAGAGTGTTATGCCAAGGGGTCAGCGTATTTACCGGCTGTTGGCGGTGTTGTAATGACATTTTACAGCAAAGCGGACAATTACGGCTGATATTGCAGAAGCTCCTGACAGTAAGGTGAGTAGACTGTCGAATACGAAAGGAAGTATAGAGTTATGGCAAAGAAAGATATTGATTGGTCTAATTTAGGATTTGGCTATGTAAAGACTGATAAGAGATTCGTAGCTAATTATAAGAATGGAGCGTGGGATAACGGTGTTATCACAGATGATGATAAAGTCGTTATCAGCGAATGTGCTGGTGTATTACAGTATTCACAGTCATGTTTTGAAGGTATGAAGGCATACACAACAGAGAATGGTCACACAGTTATTTTCAGACCAGATATGAACGCAAGCAGAATGGCAGATTCTTGTAGAAGACTTGAAATGCCAGTATTCCCAGAAGATAAGTTTGTAGAAGCTATTGCTGAAACAGTAAGAGCTAATGAGGATTGGGTACCACCTTATGGTTCAGGTGCATCACTTTATATTCGTCCATATATGTTCGGAAGCAACCCAGTTATCGGTGTTAAGCCTGCTGATGAATATCAGTTCAGAGTATTTACAACACCTGTTGGACCATATTTCAAGGGCGGCGCTAAGCCACTTACAATCAAGGTTTCAGATTTCGATAGAGCAGCACCACACGGAACAGGTCATATCAAGGCTGGTCTTAACTATGCAATGAGCCTTCACGCAATCGTTACAGCTCACGCAGAAGGATATGCTGAAAATATGTATCTTGATCCAGCTACAAGAACTAAGGTTGAAGAGACAGGTGGAGCTAACTTCCTCTTTGTTACTAAGGACGGCAAGGTTGTAACACCTAAGTCAGATAGTATCTTACCATCTATCACAAGACGTTCATTAGTACACGTTGCTAAGGAATACCTTGGACTTGAAGTTGAAGAAAGAGAAGTTCTCTTTGATGAAGTTAAGGACTTTGCTGAATGTGGTCTTTGCGGTACAGCAGCAGTTATCTCTCCAGTAGGAAAGATTGTTGACCACGGTAAGGAAATCTGCTTACCAAGCGGTATGGATGAGATGGGACCTGTAACTAAGAAGTTATATGATACACTCACAGGTATCCAGATGGGTAGAATCGAAGCTCCTAAGGGCTGGATTTACACAGTAGATTAATATAGCAGATTATATTAAAATATTAAGAGATTAATTTTATTCGGTCAGAATGTACAATATGCGTTCTGACCGAATTTGTTGGTTATGGAGTAATAATTTATGTTGTTTAGCGGTAAAGATTTAAGAAAATTGATAGTACCCCTTATGTTTGAACAGCTTCTTGCGGTGCTTGTGGGACTTGTCGATACGCTTATGGTATCCCAGTCAGGAGAAGCGGCAGTTGCAGGAGTAGCACTTGTCGATAATATTAACAGGCTCATAATTCAGGTTATGTCAGCCCTTGCAACAGGCGGCGCGGTTGTGTGCAGCCAGTATGTTGGAAAAGGAAAAGATGATGAATCAAGAAAATCAGGCGCGCAGCTAGAAATGGTTTTGCTTATATTTTCTATAATAATGACACTTATTTCAGTTACCTGCACAAGACCACTGCTTAAGGTGATATTCGGTTCTGTTGAACAGTCAGTTATGGACTGTGCGGTGCTTTATTTTGTTATAACTGCCCTGTCGTATCCATTTCTTGGACTTTATAACGCTGGTGCGGCGATATTTAGAAGTGTCGGCAACAGCAAGGTGAGTATGAATATAAGTATTCTTATGAATGTGATAAATGTAGCAGGCAACGCAATATTTGTATTCGTGTTCAAATGGAGTGTTGCGGGAGTTGCACTTTCAACAGCGTTAAGCCGTGTTGCGGCAGGTGTTGTAATGTCGGTACTTGTATGCGGACAGACCAATCCGATAAGGATAACACATATCAAAGACTTTATTCCAGATTGGAAATATATAAGCAAAATACTTACAATCGGAATTCCGTCAGGCATAGAAAATGGTATGTTCCAGATAGGAAAGCTTATGGTGGTAAGTATGGTTGCAACATTTGGAACTGCCTCTACAGCCGCTAATTCGGTAGGCTATACAGTTATCGATTTTGCAAATATTCCAGCTTCATCTATGGGACTTGCACTCATAACAGTTGTTGGACAGTGCATAGGTGCTGGTGAGAAAGAGCAGGCAAAAATGTATACTAAAAAGGTGCTTAAATATGCGTATTTCGGTGACTGGATATGCAATATACCACTATTCTTCTTAGCACCATTTATTGCTTCGTGGTTTAACTTATCAGGTGAAGCAACACAGATTACAGTAATGATTTTAAGGTGCTTTAATGTGGTTTCATTATTCATATGGCCGCTTTCATTTACATTATCCAACCCACTAAGAGCGGCAGGAGATGTAAAATTCACAATGACAGCAAGCATTGTATTTATGTGGCTGTTCAGGGTAGGAAGCAGTTATGTTCTTGGAGTAATGCTTGGAATGGGTGTTCTTGGCGTATGGATAGGAATGTTTATCGACTGGGCGGCAAGGTCGGTATGCTTTGTTGCAAGATTTGTCAGTGGAAAATGGCTTAAGAGAGGGTCACTGGCGTAATTATGTAAATTATATAATTGTAATAAAGAGAGGCATTATCTGGCTTTGGGTATGGGCTTTCTTTACTGGACAGAGTGTGTCCGGTGAGAGGGTGTATATTGGGAGCTGGGTAATGCCTTTTTTGGTTATTATTTATCGTGGTAATAATGTTGATTATTATATGGTGGTAATTATATTAATATATTGTTTTAAAAATATTGTATTGCAATATATTATGATGTGTGATATTATATTTATATAGTATACTAAAAGAATAAAACAACGGGTGAATTCATAGTTTAAAGGTATCAGGTGTTTATTGTTATATGCTGATTATCCGTATTCTAAGCCAGCGTTTAGCAGAGCTGGTATCAATAATTATTTCCAATGTAACTAATAACTGAAGATTAACATATATGATTATGTGGAAAGGCAGTGTATGGCTAATGTGAAGAATAATAAAAGCCAGAATGATGTTATTATGAAGGAATTCTGGCGTGACAGACAGCATTTTGCGGATATTGTTAATGCTGTGATATTTGATGGTGAACAGGTGGTTGAACCAGAAAAATTAGAGGAGATTGACACAGACGTGTCAGGTTCAATCAGGATAGATGCGTATAAGGAAACGCTAAAAAGGACAAGGGATATTGTCAAAAAGTGCTATCAAGGTGTAGAATTTAATATAATAGGATTAGAAGTTCAGGAAAAGATACATCTTGCAATGCCGTTAAGGACATTGGTATATGATGCGCTTGGGTATGTTAAAGAATACAACGAGATAAAGTCAAGAAATGAAAAAGAGGGTTATAATGGCAGGGGACACACGGAATTTCTGTCGAAATTAAAGCCGTCTGATAAATTTCATCCAATAGTGACAATAGTATTCTATTATGGTGAAGAATACTGGAATGGACCTAAGTGTCTTAAAGATATGATGGTTGATATGCCTGACAAGTTAGCTGATAAGTTCAATGACTACCAGATTAATCTTGTGCAGATACGAGATGCAGGTAAGTACAATTTCAATAATGAAGATGTGAAATTTTTATTTGACTTTGTTGCTGACATATATAATGACGGAGATTTCGATAAGATATTGACAGAATATGAAGGCAAAGACGTGTCAGTTGACTTGATAGAGCTGATAGGCAAGATAACAGGTACAAAGGAACTTATGACGATATCTGATAATGTAAGGAAGGGCAAGGTGACAAATATGGAAATGTGCAGTGCAATGAAAAAATTTCAGGAAGATGCGATGCAAAAAGGCAAGATTGAAGGAAGACAGGAGGGGAGAGTTAATAGTATAAGAACATTAATGAAAAAGTTAAATCAGACAGCGGAAGAAGCAATGGATATGCTTGATATAGAGGAAAAAGATAGGGAGATGTATCGTAAATTGCTAGAGATAAAGGAGCAGAGTGATACATAATAATAAATATAAGAAAAATATATAATGCACATTTAATAGTATTTAATCTTGATATATTAAAAATATCAAATAGTAATATATGGTAATAACTTCTGAACTATATATAAAATCTAACGGCAATTCGCCAATATAACTCCAACAATTAAAATACCAATCTAAATATATCTATAAGAGGAGGTTTAATGAAGTATCAGAGAGTGACTACACATCTGGCACAGACAATGACAAAGCTGGATGTAGATAAAGCAATGCGTGATGACTACGCTAAATGTATATTGGCAGACCCACAGATATTAGCCAATATAGTAAAAGTAATAGTGCCGGAATTCAGGGAGTACAGCATAAAAGACATAATTCCCTGCATAGGTGAGACAATCGTATCCTTAACAGTCCCAGAAAGACTGTGTATTAAAATTGAAAGTGATGGAACAGAGGATATAGACATAGAAAATGGAAAAATTATTTACGATATAAGATTTCCATTGTATTATAATAATAGAACAATTAAAATACTCGTAAATGTAGAGGCACAAAAAAGCATTTCATATTCGACACTTGGATATCATATAGAAGCAAGAATGGTGTATTATATGGCAAGGCTTGTGTCCTCACAGAAAAATGTAGAATTTATAAAATCAAACTATGATGATATAAAAGATGTATACAGCATATGGATATGTATGGATACAGAAGCTGACGAAGACTCTATAATAGAATTAGGTTTACAGCCCAGAGTAATCTATGGAAAGACAAGCTGGCTTCCACAGCGGAACATAATGAATGGAGCTGTGATAAGAATACGAAGCAGAGCAGATGCAGAGGAGTCAAAAAATAAGCTTATAGCTTTGCTGGAAGTACTATTTTCCAACAGATTGAAGCAGGATAAAATGAACCAGTTAGAAGAATACGGACTAGAAATGACAACGGAATTAGAAGGGTGTGTGAATGATATGTGCAATATAAGTGATTTGCTGGTTGAAGAAAGTGAGGAACGCGGAGAAAAAAATGCACGGCTTGACAGCATAAGAACATTGATGAGAAAGTTAAACCAGACGGCGGATGAGGCAATGGATATGCTGGATATAGATGAGAATGACAGGGAGGAATATCGAAAGATATTAAATAAGCAGAAGTAAAGTATTATAACACAGACAGGAGAGAAGATTTGTTAATTAGTGAAAAAATATATAAGTATATGGAACAGAAAGGCATGACACAGAAAGAATTCTCACAGCGGACGGGGATTTCACAAAGCACAATAAGTGATTGGAGAAGAAAAAAGACCAATCCGTCAGCAGATAAAATCTTAAAGATATGCGAGGTGTTAAATATTACGCCATACGAGCTGCTTTCAGAGAGCTGGATTAAAGGCGACAAAAATCGTAAGGAAAGTATGGACTACACAATTGTATTGAATAAAGATGAAGAATTGTTACTTAGGGGATTTAGAAATCTTAAGAACAAGCAAAAGGAAAGATTACTTGGATATCTGGAAGCTTTGCAGGAAAGTGATAATTAGAATAATATAGGAAAAACGTATGTTGATATATTGACATACGTTTTATTATATAATATATATCGTATATACGATACTGAAAGGAGAAATGCAAAATGGCAGATATAAGTATAATAGCAAGAAGACTTAAGAATGGAAATGTGGAATATGGCTGGAGCGGTAATGGTGGATATTATAGTTCAGTAGGAATTCGTTTGTTAGCCTGGTATGATAACCCAGCGGATGTTGATTATCTTTTTGGATTGGGACAGACAAGATTAATAGGTAAAAAAGGAAGCGAAAATGGAGGATTTCCTGCATATTTGACACACTCACCTATAGGAAAAGAGTTTTGGATTGGAGAAACTGAGCAGGATATATTTAATGAAATAATGACGGATTATACATATTTTTATGATTTAGATAACGAATGGTATTATATTACGAGAGGACCATTTCAAATTAAAATTCCATTAGGGTTGATACATAATAACCTTGATGAAAATAATGATGAATTCAAATATATTTTAACAGTAGGGGATAAAGTGCTTAGATATATAATGGAAGAATATAGAGTTACACATCCAGAGTTTAATGATTTTATTATAAATGAAGGTTATGCTTGGAAAGCAGTTGTAGAAGATATTATTGAAGATGGTAAATTATTGATTATGAATTTATACAGTAAATATAAGGCGATATATCAGTATTTTGATGATTGGATTGTTATAAAAACTGATGAGAATTATGAGGAAATTACTGAAATTATTGTAAAGAAAAAAGAAAAGCATCATATTGAAACTAATGTGTGGTAATTAAATTGTTAATATTAGGATTACGGTTGTACCGGTATACAATTAAAATTTAAGAGCTTTTTCATATAATTTTCATTACTTTTGTACAAAACATCTAAAATAAAACTGTATATACCGCTGAAAATGTAAAAAGTACCCAATAAATATCTTGACCCACCAAGTTGGTTGTGCTAATATTAACTCAACTTTTGAGGTATGAGTTAAAGGTTTAGTGCATAGTTACTAATCTAATGAATTTATTCAATAGAAAGTGCTATGTGTAAGCCTTTTTTGTATCTAATTAAAAGTGCGTAATATATGAAGAAGGAGGAATCCTAGTTATGAGGATTAAAAAAGAAGTTAGGAAGATTGTCGCTTCTGTATTAGCTTTCTTAATGGTTGTAAGCCTTATTCCAGTTAATGGTCTTATGACAAAAGCTAACGCAGCTTCAACAACTACTTTTGAAGGTGGAAAGACAGTCGAAGACGGAACTTGGAAAGGATGGACTTGGAGCGTATTTGGTTCAGGTACAAGCACTGCTAATTCATCAGTTAAAGATAATGGTAATGGAGGCGTTACATTAGAAGTAACTAGTGAAAAAGGTAAGATTACATCTACTGACCAGGGATTAAACACATTATTGTATAAGCTTGATAAATCTCAAGATTTTATAATAACAACACAGGCTACATTTGAATCAGTTGTTACAAATAATCCAGGACAGGCAGCATTTGGTCTTATGATAAGAGATGCTGTAGGTGAACATGGTGATAATAAAGTATTTAAAAAAGATGATAAGGTTTCAAGCAAAAATTTTGCATTTGTAGGTGGATATGGAGATGGTTGTGATGCTGGTTATATAACAAAATCAACAGCATATACAAAGTTAGGTGAGTCATCAGAAGTAGGTGGAACATATGACCTTGCTATTCAGAAGGTTGGAGAAAGTGTTAATCTTTACATAAATGGTGAAAAGAAGATTGAATGTGCACTTTCAGATTTAATTACAGATGATAATATGTATGTTGGTTTGTTTGTTGCAAGAAATGCTAAAGCAACATTTAAAAATGTTAAGTTATCTTATACATCAGACAGCTCATCAGTAAAGGTAACAAATGTTACATCACCTAAGAAGACAACTTACTGCGCTGGTAATACATATGCAGATGTTGATTTAACAGGTTTTAAGGCTACAGTATCAGTTGATGGCAAAGAAAGAGAAATCACAGCAGCAGATTGTGTTGTTGATATGAGCAATGACCCATTTGCTGAAGTTACAGAAGAAGGAAAGCTTACTCTTTCATACTTAGGACAGACAATTGATGTTCCTGTAACAGTTATCAAAGAAGTAGTATCAGATATGTATATTGAATATATGCCAGTTAAGACAGATTATATGGTAACTGATACAGCTCTTGATTTTACAGGTTTAGTAGGTAAGGTTGTATACAACAGTGGTAGATCATTTGATTTAAAGACACTTATTGATGATAACGATAAGAATACAACAGTAAGTGACGTTGATTTCACAACTGCTGGAAATAAAGAAGTAACAGTAAGCCATACATATGGTGATGTTACAAAGGAAGTTGTTATTCCTATAAGCGTATCAGACGCAACAGTTAAGGATATTACAATAACAGCACCTAATACAACAAGATTTTATACAGACACAGAATATGATGCAGATGCTTATATAGAAGGTCTTACAATAACAGCTGATTATTCAGATGGTTCAGCTAAGGTTATTCAGGGTACAGATTCAGTTAAGGCTTATGTTAAGGCTAAGGCTGCTGAACTTGATACAACTAAGGCAGGCGAGTACACATATGTAGTAGAATATAATGGTGCTAAGGCTGAATATACACTTGAAGTTGTTGACCCTACAGTATATTCACTTAAGGTAAATGCATATCCAACAACA
Organism: Lachnospira sp.; assembly: GCA_050874785.1. Classification (GTDB taxonomy): domain Bacteria; phylum Bacillota; class Clostridia; order Lachnospirales; family Lachnospiraceae; genus Lachnospira. The sequence goes on along the minus strand of JBNMLJ010000003.1, from coordinate 86,114 downwards.
ACTACATATGTTAAGGGTGCTGACTTTAGCGCAGACGGACTTGAAGTAGTTGCTGTATATGATAGTGGAAGAGAAGATGCAGTTGCTGAATCAGATGTTAAGGTTGATTCATCAGCATACAAGAAAGATGAAACAGGAACATATGATATTAAGATTTCTGCAACAGTAGATGGAAAGGCACTTGAGACAACAATTCAGGTAACAGTAAGAGATAAGAAAGAATTTAAGTTTGAAGATCTTACTTGGAATTCAATTATATTTGGTCAGTCAGTTTCAAAGTCTAAGATGAGTATTGATACATCAAAAGAAGGTTCAGTAGTCATCGAAGCTAAGGAAGGCGCTGGTAAGTGTACAGATGATGGACAGGATGGTATAGCATACTACTATACAAAATTAGATGCTAAGAACGATAACTTTGATATAACAGCTAACGTAACAGTTAATTACTTTATTACAAAGACAGCTCCTGATGCTCAGGAAGGTTTTGGTATTATGGTAAGAGATTCTAACGGTACAGATGGTGATTCATCAATCTACTACTCTAACTCAATTGCAGTTGGTGGATATTATGGACAGGTAAATGTATTCGGTAGATATGGTGTTACAGATGGCGATGCATCTAACAGACATAATATTACAAGATTTGGTAAGTATAATAAGTCATTAGATTATCAGATTAAGGAAGATAACCCACAGACATATGAATTAAGATTAAAGAAAGACAATTCAGGTATATATGCTTGGATGAAGGATACAGCAACAGGCGAATATGTAAAAGGTTCAGGTGTTACAAGTGCAGTAACAGGTGAGACTAATCCAGGTGGTGAGTTAGCAAATATTTTCTATTACTTACCAGCAGATACATTCTCAACAATAGATGAAGACAATATGTATCTTGGTTTCTTCGCAGCAAGAGGTGCTAAGATTACAGTTGATACATCATCAGTTGTACTTAATGTAACAGACAGAACAGCAGATGCTCCACAGACATTTGACAAGCCAGCTGCTACAGTACCAGGTGTATCACAGACAACACTTAGCCAGACTTCATCAGAAAAATATGAATATGGTGTATCTGTTAATACAAAGGGTCTTCTTACAGTTAAGCAGAATGCTAAGACAATTGTAAGCCAGCAGGCAGTAGAAGCTGGAACATATACATTTGATACAACATTAATTGTTGGTGATAACAGATTCCAGGTATACTTCGAGCCAGATGCTACTCAGAACATTACATCAGCAGCACCAGTTGTAATGAATACAACAGTTAATCGTAGAATAATTGCTCCAGTTAAGGAAGCTATATATTGTTCTCCAACAGGTACTTCATCAGCAGCAGGTACTAAGGAAGATCCAGTAGATGTTCAGACAGCATTAACATATTGCCAGGCAGGTCAGGCTGTATATGCTTTAGGTGGTACATACAACCTTACTAAGACAACAGGTATATGGCACGGTAATGATGGTACTGGCGAAGACGGAATGAAGTACTTTATGGCAGCACCAGATAATACAGAAGATGTAATATTTGATTTTGGTGGAAGCTTTGTAGATAGCAAGTTCGTATCAAATACATTTGATTTATCAGGTGATTACTGGTATGTAGCTAATATGAAGTTTGCTAACGGTGGTGGTGTTACACTTGGTGGAAGCCACAACATTCTTGAAGGATGTGATTTCTATGGTCACTCTAATTCAGGACTTGCAGTATCAAGAACAGATGGTTCTAACAACAAGGCAGATTGGCCTTCATACAATCAGATAATTAATTGTAACGCATATAACAATAGTGATAAGTCACAGAACAATGCAGATGGTTTCGCTGCTAAGCTTACTTGCGGCGAAGGTAACATATTCAAGGGTTGTATAGCAGCATACAACGCTGATGATGGATGGGATTTATTCTCTAAGGGTTCAACAGGAGCTATTGGAGCAGTAGAAATCTATGACAGCGTATGCTTCGGTAATGGTATGTTATATTACAATGGTTCATTACAGGCATCTAAGGGTGATGGTAATGGATTTAAGATGGGTGGTTCTGGTATAGCAGTTAATCACAAGGTATACAACAGCTACTCATTTGGTAATACAGCTAACGGATTTACTAATAACTCAGACCCAGAGGGAACTTACGTTAACTTAGTAGGTTATAACAATGGTGGTTCTAACTTAGAATTACACGTATATACAGGTGTTGAACCTCAGTTTACAGTAGAAAATGTTAAGTCTTATGCAGATGATACATACAAAGAAATCACAAATGCAGATGGCAAGGTATTACTTGATAAGACAGATAAGGAATCTAAGGAAGATGTAATCAGCCGCTACTATTCAATTGAAAGCTTCTTTATTAACAAAGATGGCGATTCAGTTAATAGCGAAGGTGCAAAGCTTACAGCAGAAGATTTCAAGAACCTTAGCGATTTCAAGAGTATCGTTACTGGTGGTATTGATACAATGCCAGAAGAAAAAGATGGTAAGGTTATTTTAGGTGACTTCCTCCAGTTCGTAGAGGATAGACCAGAAGAGCATGTATGGGGTGAGTGGACAGTTAAGACAGCACCAACATGTACAGAAAAGGGTGTTGAACACAGATTATGTACTAAGTGTGATGCCGAACAGACAAGGGAAATTGATGCTTTAGGACACGATTTCAGTGATGAATTCACAGTTGATAAAGCACCTACAGTTTTAGAAGAAGGTTCTAAGTCTCGTCATTGTAAACACGAAGGCTGTGATGAGAAGGTAGATGTTACTTCAATCGCTAAGCTTACACCAGATACAGTTGCTTCAGGTGATATGAAAGACAGTGTAAGCGTTACTGTTGAAGATGGCAGTGTAGAGTATACAGATGAAGAGAAAGAAGCAATCGCTAACGGAGCAGATGTAAAGATTGAAGTTGCCGTTAAGGATGCTGCTGACAGTGTAAGTGCTAATGATAAGAATGCAGTAGAAAGTATTATATCTGGCAATTATGTAGTTGGTTCATATTTCGATATCAGTGTTATATTATCAGTTGGTAACGATAAGAGAACAATAACATCTACAGATAAGAAGATTGAATTTACAATTACTCTTCCTGAGAATCTTATTAATACAGATTCTACAGTAACAAGAACTTATAAGATTGTAAGAGTACACGATGGTGAAACAACTATCCTTGATGCAGCATTTGATGCAGCAAGCAATAAGCTTACATTTAAGTCAGATAAGTTCTCAACATATGCAATCATCTATAGTGATGCTAAGACTGGAAGCATAGAAGAAGTTACAGATAATACAACAACTGATGCTACTACAGCAGCTACACCAGGCGAAGCTACAACAGGTGAGAGCACAGCAACAGGTGACACAACTAACTCAGCAGTATATGTAATCTTAATGATTATCAGTGTTATGGCACTTGCAGGTGTATTCTTCTATGAGAAGAAGAGAAAAGGATTATCAAGATAATTAAAAAGTTTATCCGGTTAACCTAATATATAGTAAAAAAGACTACCACTTTATGATTAACATAAAGTGGTAGTTTTATTTTTTTATAGATTTTTTGATTCTTATGTGATAAAATTTAGGCTGCAAAAGTGAATCGAAACTATAATAAAAGAGGTGTTATGCGATGAGTGAAGTTTCAACAATGGAAAGAGTAATTCGTTCTGATGTATCAATGGAAGAATGTAAGAAGATAGAGAAGGTTCTTAGAAAGAACAATATTTCATATTTTGAGAGATGGAAGTTACATACAGGACTTCTTAGATTTCTTAATAATGATAAGAATGCCAAATGCGACATTTTAGTTCATATGGATTCATTTGAGAAAGCTAAAGCACTGCTTGCAGCAGGTGGCGTTATGGACGAACCAGTTAGTGAACATAAGAATTCAAAGAATTCTAAGAGCAAATGATTTTTAAATGATAAATAATTATTAAGGAGTAAATAGCTGTTTAGATATAAATGGTTATTTAGAATAAAATAGTTGATTAGGAGTGAATAATTGTCTGATGATAAAATTTGTTTAGAAATAGATGATTATTTATGGAATAATTGATTATTAACGTAATATATACAGGTCAGGAATGGAGAATACTATATAATGAGGAAGAGCATAGTAAAAAATGCTTTAAAGACGAAATCAGCCGTTATTATGGCTGTCATTATGAGTGTGTTGTTCGTATCGGGGTGTGGGAAATCGTCAAGCGTAAGCAATAGTGATGTATTGGATACAAATGAGGTTTCAACACAGGAAGAAACAACCGTTGATACACACCCATTTGATATAACAATGACATTTACAGGCGATATTAACCTTGCAGAGGGTGAGCCGACAACGAAAGAACTTGATAAGAATGATGGGGATATTACTAAATGTATATCGCCAGAGCTTATAAAGTATATGAAAGAAGCAGATATTACATTAGTTAATAATGAATTCTGCTACAGTGACAGAGGCGCGCCTCTTGCTAATAAAATGTGGACATTCAGGGCTAATCCAGAGAGAGCAAAGGTGCTTAATGCACTTGGTGTAGATGTGGCACAGCTTGCTAATAATCACGTATATGATTATGGACAGGATGCGATGTATGATACATTTTCTGCCTTAGAAGCCGTTGGAATTCCATATGTTGGAGCTGGCAGAACGCTTGAAGATGCAATGAAGCCATATTATACAGAAGTTGACGGTAAGAAGATAGCTATTGTGGCAGCTTCAAGAGCTGAAAAGTATAAGATGACACCACAGGCTACAGATACTACGCCGGGAATACTCAGATGTTATGATACGGAGTTATTTGTCCAGACGATTAAAGAGGCCAGAGCCAATGCAGATTATGTAGTTGCTGTTGTTCACTGGGGTACTGAGCATACAACTGTGCTTGAGGACGTTCAGAGGTCTACAGCAAGGGAGTACATAGATGCAGGAGCAGATGTCATTATCGGCGGTCACAGCCATTGCCTTCAGGGTATAGAGTATTACGAGGATAAGCCTATATTCTACAGTCTTGGTAATTTCTGGTTTGATGAGTATAATGTTGATACAATGCTTGTAAATATCAGAATAAGCGGTAATGATGATGGTGATAAAATTGATGTATCAGTAGTGCCAGCTGTTCAGGACGGCACATTACAGGGCTGCGTGACACGCATATGCACACAGGAAGAAGATAAGAGCAGAATATTCAGCCTTCTTAATGAAGTGAGTATTAATGCAAATGTGGCAGATGACGGAACGGTTACGCAGGTTAAGTAAGTGTGGTGGCATAACGGACGGTATATGACTTAAGGGGCGGCTGGTATCAGGGGCTTACGCCAGAATATTTAATTGGATATTTCTAAGACTTTCCGGGAGGTCGTTATATGGGACGCTAACGCTCATATGCGACCTCCTGTCGCGTATTCGCTTCATCGTACATCCTTGTACGATGATAGCTGGGTAACTTCGGGAAAGTCTAAGAACTATCACAATTAAATTTCAAGTGCATACAGCCCCTGATACCAGCCGCCCCTCAAGCCATATACCTGATATACGCTACATACAATATTGTCATAAAACAGACAGCAAAGAAAATCGCGGTTATTATCAAAAGTCAGGTACTTTGAGCACGCCGGTACTTAGGTGCTGTATTTTAGCACCTTAGTATCCGCTGCGTGCGAGAGTAGCGAGAGCGTGCCTGACGTTGATGATAACCGCGATTTTATTTACTGTCGTCCGTTAATTATTATTGTATTAGTGTCATATATTGAATGACTATCGTGAGGCGATATGTATTAGTCCGTTAGTCTTTAAGCGACTGCATATACTCATGCATAGACTCTGCCACAATCTTACTATGTGCCACAGCCTCTACAACAGTTCTTGCCCCATTAACTACATCACCAGATGCGAATATTCCTGGGCGTGATGTATGACCTGTTTCGTCAGCTTCAAGAAGACCACGCTTGTTGGCATTTAAGCCTTTAGTGCTGTTGACAAGTCTTGTCATTGGTCCCTGGCTTATTGAGATAATAACGCTGTCTGACTCATATAATGTGTCGCTTCCGTCTACATCAGTGAATGAGCCATCTTCATTTTCTATAACATCTCTGAATATTACGCCGTTATCTTTAATCTCAACAGGACGTTTGTTATATTCAAATTCAACACCTTCAAGAGTAGCGTAGCTGAATTCGTACTGGCTGGCGGCTACTTCTTTAGTGATAGAGAAGCAGGTGAGCTTGCGGACACCTTTTCTTATCGCTGTTCTTGCAACGTCCATAGCGGCATTACCAGCACCGATTACGATTACACGTTCGCCAAGCTTATAGCTGTCGGGGTTGTTAAGATAGTTAATTCCAAAGTGGACATTTCCAAATGTCTCACCCTTTATGTGAAGTGTGTTAGGGTTCCATACGCCAGTTCCCACGAATATAGACTTATAGCCGTCACGGAATAAATCTTCAATAGTTATAGCGCTTCCTATAAGAGTATTAGGACGTACCTTGATACCCTTTAATTCAAGGTGGCGGTATTCGATATCGTCAAGAACTGATTTTGGAAGACGGAATTCAGGAATACCATATCTTAAGACACCGCCGATTTTGTCCTTGCCCTCAAATATAGTTACCTGATAGCCGTATCTTGCAAGGATAATAGCGATTGTAATTCCAGCAGGACCAGAACCGATAATAGCTACACGCATACCGTTAGATGGCTTAGGACCTTCCGTCATTTTGTTAGCATATGTAGTTGAGATATAATTCTCTATTGTTGAAAAATGTACAGGTGCTCCCTTACGTCCAAGAACACAATGCCCCTCGCATTGGTTTTCGTGGTTACAGACAAGACTGCATACAGTTGTAAGAGGATTATTTTCAAAAAGCATTTTGCCTGCTTCATCAAGCTTGTTCTCTTTGAGTAACTTAATTGCCAGAGGAATGTTGGTGCTTATAGGGCAGCCTTTCTGACACTGTGGAACTTTGCATTGAAGACAACGATTGGCTTCATCCATAACATGTAATGCCATATATACCTGCTTTCTGCGCTAGTGCGCCATATATAATAATAACCAGAATATATAGTCAGCAGAAAATGTTAGTGCCAACTAATATTCTGGTTATATTCTAACATATGTGATTGATTATTAAAAGAATAGATAATCTTTTCACAATTATTTCATTTCGTAGATAAATAAATAGTATTCGCTTAAGTAAGCTGTTGCGCTATAGTTCTTTGAAACAACTGTTCCGTCATTGTATTCTACCGTAATTGTGAGGGTGGAATTAATGTTGTTAATATTCGGTAATGTGCAGGCAAGATAAACGTGCTGGAAATCGTCATAGCTGGCACTGTATTCCTGTCTTAGATTGGCAAATAAATATTTCTCGCCGGTTTCTTTGTCAGTGCATACAGAAGGATAATAAGTTTTGTCAGTAAAATAATGCTCAGGTATTTTGTAGTCATTATTCTTAACTTCATCAGGAACTTCTGCTTTTATGAAAATATTAACATTTTCATCTGATGAGCTGAGTGTAATATTCTTAATGTTGTCATCTTCTACCTGAATATTCAAATCGAATAAGAGAGTTGAAGTTCTGCTTAAGTCAGAAAATGAAACAGAAAGAGAAGAACTAAATGCTGTATCATCATATTTGTCGATAGATATCCCCTTTTTAGTTATTTCACTGCGGTTCTCGCCGGCATATACCTTGAACGCTGCTGTTGTTTTGACATTGGAGTTGTTATTAACAGCGTTAAATGCTATGACGATAACGGCAATTACAGCTACAGCTAACGCCGTGCATATTGCAGGAACATTAAGATGAAAAGTGTTACGTCTGGTTTTAACTGTCTTTTTCATAACCTTGTCCTCCTTACTTGAAGTAGTCGCAGCCATTAATGTACGATTGCGTAATTCATCACTGGCTGTTATTTTTTTGCAGTCATTGTTAAATGCTTCTTTAAAATTCATAATCAGCCACCTCTTTTCTTAATATTTCCCTTGCTCTTTTTAATCTTGTGTGCACATTCGGTTTTAATATTCCTAATATGCTGGCGATTTCCTCAGTAGAATACTCCTCGTGGTAATAAAGATAGATTACATCTCTGTATTTCTGCGGAAGTCTGGATACTTCATTCCATACAGATGTAGTGTCATCATAAGTGACATTATTATAGAAATTATTGCTGCTATAAAATTGGTTAGCACTGTAATCTTTATTGCTATCGGAATTACCGCTGTTCTCGCTGTTAATATCACCATAACCTGTTGTTACTTTGGAATTCCACGAACTTTTTAAAGCATTTATGCAATCATTGACGGTAACTTTCAACAGCCACGCCTTAATATGGCTGTCGGATTGAAATGTTTTGCCACTGGTGTACAGTTTGATAAATACATTTTGGAATATATCCTCTGCATCCTGAGTGTTTCTCATTTTAAGGAGTGCCATCCGGTACACATCATTGCTGTACAGATTGAGTATTCGTTCGTATTCTTTCGTGTTAGACTGCCAATCCATATAACTCCCCTCTTTTCTCTGTGATGTTTGTTTATATATATTACAAGTGACGGCGGTAAAAAGTGACAAACATAACAGAAAATTTAACTGTTGTGAATGTTGCGGATAATGAAATTCGTGAGAACGTCATAATTAATGAAGATAGTAAAATTCGTGAGAACGTCATAATTAATGAAGATAGTGAAATTCGTGAGAATACCGTAATCAATGCAGATAATATAACTCGTCAGGATATCCTATTTATTGCAGATATGCCGGAATAGCCTAATAAATATTGATTGTGAAGGTGCAAATGTCACTATAGTATCTGCGGTATTTAACATTCGCAGTACATATACGGCGATAAATAGCACCGCAGATAATATAAATATACAATTCAACAGGCGGATTAACCTTATGGAAGGTTTAATACGCCTGTTATTAACTATATATACGATAACGCTTATTAATAGCACTGGAAGTGTAAGGACAAGAGGGTGATAATTAAGCGCAGTGTGCATATCACCGTGAAGAATTGCAAGCACAGCTCTTGTCATACCGCAGGCAGGGCAGGAAATGCCTGTTATGAATTTAATGGGACAGCCAATACGGGTAAAATAGAGTAGTATTATAATAAGGAAGAAACAGGCTGATAATTTGAAAATATTCCAATAAGCGTTTGTTCTGATATTATGCCATCGTATTGATGATTTAACAGGGCGTGAGCCGGCAGTTGTATTGTGCTGTGGGTTCAATGAATGTTTCATTTCTTAATAAAATCCTTGATAATAATAAAATTCTTAATAATAAAATTCTTAATATAATAAGTTACATTGTTAGAAATTATAATGCCAATTATAGGTGAGGTTAATTAATAAATCTATATTTATATAATATATTAAGCTTGTCCTCTAACAATACGGATATAAGATATGTAATTATGTATAGGACACGCTTATGAATATAATCAGCTCTGCGACACAGGACATATAGAGTATATAATCAGGTGTAAATATTATATAAATATATAACAAATAGTGAAAAATATTACATATACACCTTGATAATAACGATAAGTTATATATTTTAATAAATTTTTAATTTTTGTGCATTTTACTCTATACAATTGTATTTTTAATGTATTTTCTTCTTATTATATAACATAATGGTATGTCTGCATATATTTATTATATATGGTCTGAAAAATAAATCAGGGAAAATTCTATGTAAAATCTATAAAATTAAATAAATGACCAACGGTCAGTATTGCTTGATATTCCTCAATTGTACGAACTTTTATACATAATAAATGCCGTATCATAATGTCAGATGATACATATATTTTTATGTAATACTAGAAAATTATCATATCCATAATTAATTGAGATAACAAGTAGATGTACTGATATTTGTACATTAATTTGTTAAAAGTGTTAAGATTAAAAAGTCCAGATTGTTAAAAATTAATTTATTTGCTTTACATTTCCATAAAATGGGTATAAACTTCGCAGTGAGAAAAAGAAAGGATAAGGAGATGGTTTTTTGAATGATTTAGCACAGAATCTTATTGAAGAGCTTCAATGTGAGACCGTCTTTACGATTCCTATTTTGGGTGGAATACCAGTATCTGAGGCAGTTGTGGTCACATGGATCATTATGGCAGTCCTGGTTGTAGTTTCATTTATACTGACCCGAAATCTTAAGGTGGATCATATAAGTAAAAGACAGGCTGTTGCTGAAAGCATAGTTACAGGTCTTATGAAGATGGTTCAAGGAATGGTTGGCGAGAAGGGTAAGGCTTATGTGCCGTATCTTACAACAGTTATGTTATATATTGGTGTTTCCAATATTATCGGACTGTTTGGATTTAAGTCCCCAACAAAGGACTTAAGAGTAACGGTAGCACTGGCACTTATGAGTATTATTCTTATTGAAGCTGCTGGTATCTATCACAAGGGTGTTAAGCGTTGGTTACACGGTTTTGTTGAGCCAGTTGCAATCGTAACACCAATTAACATTCTCGAAGTAGTTACAAAGCCACTTTCACTTTGTATGCGACTTTTCGGTAATGTATTAGGAGCTTTCGTTATTATGGAGCTTCTGAAAATGATACTTCCGGTAGGACTTCCGGTTGTGTTCAGTCTGTACTTCGATATATTTGATGGTTTGCTTCAGGCATACGTATTTGTATTCCTTACATCATTGTATATTGATGAGATTACAGAATAATTGATTAAGAAAGCTTGTTGTGTAGGCAGAGAGCCTATATATGAGAATATGTAAGAAAAAGGAGATAAGATTATGAGTGGAACAATTATAGCTATTGGCGCAGGTATCGCCGTATTAGGTTCATTTGGTGCAGGTATTGGTATTGGTATAGCAACTGGTAGAGCTTCAGAAGCTGTTGCAAGACAGCCAGAGGCAGAAGGTAAGATTACAAAGACACTTATTCTTGGTAGTGCGTTGGCAGAGGCTACTGCTATTTACGGTTTCGTTATCGCCCTTATGATTATCGTTATGCTTGCTTAAGCATAATAACAGCCTGCTTTGGCAGACAAATATAAAGATAACAAGAATAGATTAAAGGAAAGGCAGGGAATAAGATGCTCCAGTTAGATGTTTGGAATGTTTTATTTACAGTTATTAACCTTTTAATTCTCTTTGTGCTTATGAGAATATTCTTATATAAGCCAGTTCAGAAGATTATAGCAGCAAGACAGGCAGAGGCCGATAAGCAGTTTGATGAGGCTGCGGCTAAGCAGAGCGAAGCAGAAGAACTTAAGACTAAGTATGAAGCAGTTTTAAGTGATGCTGAAAATGAGAAGAAAAAGGTTGTTGCTGAGGCGAGAAAGACTGCTGATGAAGAATATCAGCGTATCGTAGCAGATGCACACAAGACAGCTTCACAGATTAAAGATGATGCTGAGGCTGAGGCAGTAAGCCAGAAAGAACAGATATTAAAGAAAGCAGAAAAAGAAATTGCAGATATGGTTGTAGATGCAGCAGCTAAGGTTGTCGGAAGCAATAGTGCCGATACTAATGCAGCACTTTACGACACATTTTTGAATAAAGCAGGTGATAAATAGTGATACAGACAGCGATTGATTATGCAAAAGAATTACATAAAGCTGGAATGACACACGAAGAATTATCTTCGGTGAAAGATATATTTGATGTTGTACCACAGGTTAAGGAAGAACTTAATGATCCTACGGTATCACTTGAGAAGAAGCATCTTGTAATTCAGAAAGTATTTTCTAAAAATGTAAGAAACTTCTTACAGCTTTTATGTGATAATAATGATGTTAATTTATTTGAAGAAGTATATAAAGCTTTAACAGAACTTGAAAAGACACCAGAACAGAAGGAAAGTTCAGCAGTCCTTACATATGTTGAAGCACCATCTGATGAGCAGCTTGCAGGCATTAAGAAGTTCATTGAGAAAGAATTCCATAATCCTGATATCAAGCTTGAGATGGTTAAAGATCCATCACTTAAGAGTGGATTTGTATTAAAGGTTGGCTCTAAAGAGTATGACTGGAGTGAGAAAGCACGTATTGACCAGTTAAAGAGCAGTATTGCCAAGGCAGTTGGCACAGGCTCAGCTACAGCAAGTGAGAAAGGTATTCTTTCAATCCTTGAAGCTAATATCGAAGATTTCCAGCTTGAAGTTAAGGATAAAGAGATTGGTGTAGTTAACTGGGTTGGTGATGGTATTGCCAATGTTGACGGAATTGACCACGCATTTTACGGTGAAATCGTTATATTTGACAGCGGCGTAAAAGGTATGGTTCAGGATGTCAGACGTGATGAAGTCGGCGTTATTCTTTTCGGTAGTGATGTTGAAGTTAAAGAGGGCAGCAAGGTTGTCCGTACAGGAAAGATGGCTGGTGTTCCAGTTGGTGAAGGTTTCCTTGGAAGAATTGTTGATGCACTTGGTTCGCCTATTGATGACAAGGGTGATATTCAGGCAGACGGCTATAGACCAGTAGAGTGCGAAGCACCTGGTATTACAGAGCGTAAGTCAGTATCAGTACCTATGGAAACAGGACTTCTTTCTATTGATTCAATGTTCCCTATCGGACGTGGACAAAGAGAACTTATCATTGGTGACCGTCAGACAGGTAAGACAGCTATTGCAACAGATACAATTATTAACCAGAAGGGTAAAGATGTTATCTGTATATATGTTGCTATTGGACAGAAGGCTTCTACAATAGCTAAGCTTGTTAATACATTAAAGACAGCAGGTGCTATGGATTATACAACTATTGTATCAGCTACAGCGGCAGATCCAGCACCATTACAGTATATCGCTCCATATGCAGGTACAGCTATGGCTGAATACTTTATGCACAATGGCAAAGATGTACTTATTATATATGATGACCTTTCAAAGCACGCGGTTGCATATAGAGCTATATCACTTCTGCTTGAGCGTTCACCAGGACGTGAAGCTTACCCAGGTGATGTATTCTATCTTCATTCAAGACTTCTTGAAAGATCAAGCCGTCTTTCACCAGAAGCAGGTGGTGGTTCAATAACAGCACTTCCTATTATAGAGACACAGGCAGGCGACCTTTCAGCATATATACCAACCAATGTAATATCTATTACAGATGGTCAGATATTCCTTGAAAGTGAGTTGTTCTTCTCAGGTCAAAGACCAGCCGTTAACGTAGGTCTTTCTGTATCCCGTGTTGGTGGTGCAGCACAGACTAAGGCTATGAAGAAGGCAGCAGGAAGTATCCGTATTGACCTGGCGCAGTACAGAGAGATGGAAGTGTTCACACAGTTCTCATCAGATCTTGATGAAAGTACTAAGAAGCAGTTACAGCACGGACGTGCGCTTATGGAACTTCTTAAACAGCCAGTAAGCCACCCATTCAGTATGGCTGAACAGGTTATTATATTAGTTTCAGCTAATGCACATATTTTTAGTGATGTTGAACTTGCGGATATTAAGACATTTAGAAAAGAAATGCTTACATTCTTTAAAGAACAACATTCAGATATTATTAATACAATTGAGTCCACTAAAGATCTCACAGATGAGACTAAGGAAGCAATTATAGAGGCTGCTAAGGAATTTAAGAATAAGTAATATTAATAAAAATGTGTGGAAATGGAGGATAAGCTATGGCGAATACTAAAGAAATTCAAAGCAGAATAAATAGTATTCATGATACAATGAAAATCACCAAAGCTATGTATATGATGTCCTCAGTTAAACTTAGAAAAGCCAGACAGAAGCTTGAGGACACAGAGCCTTACTTCTATGGATTGCAGGATCAGATAAAGAGTATTTTGTATCATTTTCCTACTATGCAGCATCTTTTCTTTGATAACAGAAATAGTGATATGCACGAGCAGATAAAGAAAAAAGCTTTTATTGTCATAAGTGGTGATAAAGGAATGGCTGGTGCATATAACCATAATGTATTAAAGGAAGCCAAAAGATTGTGTGATGAGGCACAGAAATACAAGATATTTGCAATCGGAGAAACTGGCAGACAGTATTTTACTTCACTTGGTTATAATGTTGAGGAGTCATTCAGATTTTCAGCTAATAATCCATCAGTTCACAGAGCCAGAGTTATAACAGAAGATATAGTCGAGCGTTATAAAGAGGAAGAGATGGACGAAGTGTATATCGTGTATACACGAATGGAGAGAGGAATGAAAGAAGAAGTAGAGGTTGAACAGTTACTTCCTCTTAAGACCAATCAGTTCATTAAGGAAGAGTTAGTTGAGAATGCGAAAAAGGGTAAAAGTAATGGTACTCTTGAAGATTTTGAAGGCTCAGATGATTATTTTGTAATATATCCGTCTCCAAAGGTTGTTCTTAATGATCTTGTATACAATTATGTAACAGGATTCATATATGGAGCACTTGTTGAGGGTTTTGCGACAGAAGAAAATGCACGAATGGTTGCTATGCAGGCAGCTACAGATAATGCAGAGGCTATGCTCAAGGAATTATCAATTGAGTATAACAGACTTCGTCAGGCAGCTATAACACAGGAGATTACTGAGGTTATAGGTGGTGCTAAGGCTCTTAAGAAGAAAAAGATGAAGAAAGCAAAGGCGGGAAAATAGCCGCAAGATATAGCAGAAAGAGGTGAATTCAGGTGGAAGAGATGAAAGGAAAGATAGTACAGGTTTCAGGACCTGTAGTCGATGTCGAATTTGAGGGCAGTTATCTTCCAGCAATCAAGGATGCACTTTATGTAATACAGGATGGAAAAAAGAAGACAATGGAGGTATCACAGCATATAGGTAATAACGTTGTAAGATGTATTATGCTTGCAGCTAGTGAAGGCCTTTGTAAAGATATGGAGGTAACAGCTACAGGAAGCGGTATATCTGTGCCTGTAGGTGAGAAGACTCTGGGAAGACTTTTTAACGTCCTTGGAGATACCCTTGATAATGGAGAAAAATTAGATGAAGAAGAACACTGGTGTATACACAGAAATCCACCAACATTTGCAGAGCAGAGCCCTGTTGTAGAAATGTTACAGACAGGTATCAAGGTTATTGATCTGCTTGCACCATATGCTAAAGGTGGTAAGATTGGTCTTTTCGGTGGTGCTGGTGTTGGTAAGACAGTTCTTATTCAGGAGCTTATCAGAAATATAGCCGCTGAGAGTGGTGGTTATTCAATATTTACAGGTGTAGGAGAGCGAAGCCGTGAAGGTAATGACTTATGGACAGAGATGAAAGAGTCCGGAGTTATTGATAAGACAGCCTTGGTATTTGGTCAGATGAATGAACCACCTGGAGCAAGAATGAGAGTTGCAGAGACAGGTCTTACAATGGCTGAATATTTCAGAGATGTTAAGAAGCAGGACGTGTTGTTATTCATTGATAACATTTTCCGTTTCGTTCAGGCTGGTTCAGAGGTTTCAGCACTTCTTGGACGTATGCCATCAGCCGTTGGTTACCAGCCAACTCTTGCAACTGACTTAGGTGAATTACAGGAAAGAATTGCTTCAACAACAAGAGGTTCTATCACATCAGTTCAGGCTGTATATGTACCAGCCGATGACCTTACTGACCCAGCTCCTGCAACAACATTCTCACATTTGGACGCAACTACAGTTCTTTCAAGAAAGATTGTTGAACAGGGTATATATCCTGCCGTTGACCCACTTGAGTCAACATCAAGAATTCTTGAACCAGATGTTGTTGGTGAGGAACATTACAACGTAGCAAGACGTGTTCAGGAAGTTTTACAGAAGTATAAGGAATTGCAGGATATCATTGCTATCCTTGGTATGGAAGAACTTTCAGAAGATGATAAGCTTACTGTATACAGAGCAAGAAAAATCCAGAGATTCTTATCACAGCCTTTCCATGTAGCTGAGAACTTCACAGGTACACCAGGTAAATATGTTCCAGTTGAAGATACTGTTAAGGGCTTCAAGGCTATACTTGATGGTGAGATGGACGAATATCCAGAAGCTGCATTCTTTAATGTAGGTACTATTGAAGATGTTAAGGCTAAGGCTGAAACATTAAAGTAGCTGAAGCGGGATTTGCTTCACAAGACAGGAGGGCAGACAGCTTTCCCTGTCGTAGAAGTGTAGTTTTTGCTTTGTAATAAACAAGGAGGTATGAGTTGAATACATTTTCATTGAAATTAATAGCCTGCGATAAGGTATTCTACGATGGACCTTGTGAAATTCTTATATTTGATGGTTTCGATGGAGAGATGGCTATTATGGCTAATCACGAGCCTATGACCTGTAGTGTTGAAACAGGAGAATTAAGATTCAGAGTTCCAGGAGAAACAGTATGGCAGGAAGCTATAGTTTCGACAGGACTTCTTAAAGTTGAACACAACAAAGTTGATATAATAGTGTATTCGGCTGAAAGACCTGAAGAAATAGATAAGTTCAGAGCTGAGGCGGCGCTTGAAAGAGCGAGGGAACAGCTTGCACAGAAACAGAGCATTATGGAATATCACGTATCGACAGCCTCTATGGCGCGAGCTATGGCACGACTTCGTGGTGTTAAGAACCATGATGTATAGAAAGTTAATATATTATAATATGTATGGGGCTTGCAGGGCAGAAAATGTACCAGCAGGTGGTGTATGTAGATATTAATAAAATGTAAAGACACCATTCATTAGCGTGAAGTTAATGGGTGGTGTTTTTAATTTTCCTATTGCACAAATATAAATACAATGTTATATTAGTATTAGAAAATATTGTAAAGCGTGAGTTGTATACAAAAGATAAACTATACCAATGTATATAGTGAATAGGAGGTGCAGCGTATGCCAGTTATACAAAGTCCGGGACAAAGAATTAATAATATGAGAGTTATAGAATTTCCATTATGGCTTAGAATTGTCTGCTATATTATAGCGATAATATTTGTATTATGGATACTTCGTTCGGTATATAAGTACATTGTATATCAGAAGCTTATAGCTAAGAGAAAGAATGAAAATGCAGTTCTGGTATCCAAAGTCAAAGAAGCATACCGCGAAGTAAAGGCATATAATACATCGTTAGGTTCTAACAGACCAGCACCGGGGTATGGAAGTACATCTAATAAGGGAATAGCTTATAGATTGTACTTTGATGTCAATGGGAAAGATGTTGAACTTGATGTAGATGAGAAGACATTTGATAACATTAAAGAAGGAGATAAAGGAGTATTAGATTATAAAGGCTGTGAGTTTTATTCATTTACAAAAGAATAGAACGGTTATTGAAGAATAGAACTTATATAAAGAATTAATTTGTACGAAAGAATAGAACTTTCAGGAGATGTTGATGTCATCAATGAAAAGGAGGATTTTTATGGGGAAAGCTAAAAGCGGTAAGAGCAATGTTTTAAATGTTGTATCTATTGTAGCAGCGATAGTAGTGGCAGTCGGCATAATAGCTGTATTTGTAGCACCATTGATACCAGTAAGGAAGGTAGATGAAAGTGCGTACAAGAAGCTGGATAACAACGATGTATATGAGCGTGCATACAATATATATGGCGTACAGATATATAAGGACAGGGATAAGGCACTTGCGCAGTTTAAGGCAGATTATAATGATGCTTTAGTGTATTTGGACGAAAAGCTTGGTCTGGGTGAGTTTAACACAAGCTATGATATGCTTTCACAGTATGGCGAGAATGGATGGCAGTATACATTTTCAGCTGATGAGAAGAGAGAGCTTGGAGAAGAAAAGGTCAATGAACTTAAGCAGAAGATGACAGGAATTTCAGCATTTTGTGATATGTATGAGAATACAAACTGGCGTTATTATGTCGGACTGCAATAAGCAAAACAGGGGGTGATGCTTATGAAGAAAGGAAAATTATCAATAATAATACCAATATGTGTATTGCTGGTAGTAATAATTGCTATTGTTTCGTGCATTAATTTTCCAGTTAAGATAAATATTAATTCCAATATAACAAAAATGACAATCACAAGCGGCAAGGATGGAGTGAGGAAAGATATAGATACATCTGATACTGCACAGCTGGTTAATATGTTAAATGGTCTTAATGCAAAGACTTATTCGCTTATCTCAACAATAAAAGGAGATGCTTTAAGGACAGGCTGGGTGTATAGAATAAGCTATACTGATACAGATGGTAATAATAAGACAATTACTGTATCATCTGGTGATATTGTATATAATGGAAAGCGGTACATAGTAAGGGATAATTCGCTTGAAAATGTATTGAAAGAACTTAATCGTTTATATACAACTAATGATTAAGCTATAGATATTTTAGATGTAAATAGTCTTTTTTTGTTTCTTATAGTCTTTTTTTGTAAGATATATTGTTATTGAATTAATGACGTGATAAATTATACCTATATAATTAAATATTCGTATTGTTATGAACATAATTTCACACAATATAAAAGCAGAGTAGAATAGATAGACAGGGGTAGATTGTGATGAATATAGCTATATGTGATAATGAGGAGATGTTCGTAAAGAATATAAGTGGGTTTTTAGAAGAATATCTTAATGAGAATAAATTGCAATATAGTATAGATATGTACAGTTCGGGCAGTGAGCTGATTGGTTTAAAAGATAAGATAGTGAATTACGACATAGTATTTCTGGATATTAATATGACGGGAATAGATAATATTAAAGTAGCTGAATGGATAAGAATGTATTCGGATAGAGTTATAATAATATCTATAACCTCAATGTCAGATTATAATATGCAGGGTTATAAGTATGATGTGTTCAGATATTTATTGAAGGATAGTATGGATTTAAAAGGTTCAATCTATGAATGTATGAACGCAGTATTATATAAGCTGAATTACATTAATTCTGATAAGAGAATTATTAGTTGTGATTCTGGCAGTAAAGAGGTTGATGTAAGTAAGATTATCTATATAGAAAGCAGTGGTCATAAAGTTACATATCATATACACGGTAAGGAATTTGGTGATTATGTTGTTAAGAGCAAGCTTGATGACATAGAGAATGAATTAAAGGAATATAAGTATCTTTTAAGGGTACATCAAAGCTATATAGTTAATATGATGTATGTTAATAACATCAGCAGTTATCGTGTGTACCTAAAGAATGGCATAGATTTGGGTGTTCCGAAATCACGATATAAAGAAGTTAAGAAGAAAATACTGGAATTTAAAGAAAATAATTAGCGGTTAAAAGTTTAAGCGGGAATATTACTTGATAATGAAATAGTGGTATTTAATATCAGATATATATTGGTCATTATAGATGACTATATATATCTGATTTTTTTGTGGTTAAATTATTCTAATAAAATGTAATAGTAAATATAGTCGTTTTTTGTCTGCTATAGTCGTTTTTTGCAAATGGGGTTGTATGAAGTGAAATAATATGATAATTTTGGAATATAGAAGCAATGTGTGTGAGAAACGAAAGATAATAGGCTAGTTGAGAGATAATAACAAGACAGAAGATGAGTCGGAAAAGGAGCAGCTTATGAAGAAATTAACATTAATAGCAGATGTATTATTAATAAGTTTATCAGCAGGTTTATTTTTGCCAAATTCTACAATCAATATGGCAAAGTATCAAAGTGATAATAATATGAGTTTGATAACAGAGAAAGATAATATTACACCAGAGGAAGTTATGGATAATCAGATACCTGATGAGCTTTATGATGTAGGTAACGAAGACCAATGGTATATAAGTCAGGCTGTTCGCAGAGCGGTTGATAAAGAAGAAGCAGATAATAATGCAGAGTTATTTAGAAAAGATGATACATCAATAGTGAATTGCAGAGAGATAAAAGACAAAGAAGACAATATATTAAGATACATATATGAATATAGTGATGGTGGATACTGTCTTAGCGGCAGTGATATAGGGTACAGGAGTGTATCATATACACAGCTTAAATATGAATATTATATTCCAACACAATATGGAATTAAGATGAATGATGAAAGCTGGTATCAGTTAGATGAACTTGATGATTTATCAAAGGAAGATTGTTTGGCAGATGTTAGTAATATTCTTGCAGAATTAGAAATTGAAGTATGCGATGAGCCAGATATATATGTTATAGATGTTGATAGTCAAAAGAAAGTTAAAGATAAATTACAATTGGCAAGTGAATTAGACGATTGGACTAAAGATGATGAATGTTATTGTATGATATTTAAAAGAAAGCTTGATAACCAGACAATGTCAGATGTGGCATTTGATAATATTTTAAAGAGTGGTGTACCAACACAGGTTAAAGTTATATATGGAAAGCAGGGACTTATCTATCTTGATACATCTTATCAATATGATTTTATTACAAAGGAAGATGTTAAGGATAAAGTTATAAGTTATGATACTGCTGTAAATATTGCAATGACAAAGTATGATTATGTGTCAGAACAGAATATTATTCGGGCAGAATTACAATATATACCTCAGGTAACAGGTAGCGATGGCATAGATTACAATACCAGATATGAGATAGCTCCATATTGGGTGATTGTTATTGAAATACCATCTGTTATAGGAGAAAATGCAACAAAGAACGAAATTATATTTGTTAATGCGATAGATAAAACCGTGTATAAGGATACATTTTCAAATGTTATAAGGTGATGTATTAGCAATTAAAGATAAAAGTAACCGCTCAGCTTTAGAGTATACCGGATATTATTGTTAGGTATTAATGTCTGATTTTTGGCAGTTCATAGGCTGAAGCGGTTATTTTGCGTCATACTAATATGTTAGCTATTTAATAGCCATTTCCATATAGGTATAACATCAATAGTAATTCCGTCACAATCCAGTGTGTCTTCCTCTGTATTTGTAATCAAAAGATATTTTGCGCCAGAAATGTAATTATTAAGTTTAACAAAAGCTCTGGTTTCACGTTCTTTGGTGTCAATATTATCAAGAACCTGCATACTTACTTGAATAGCAAGATTTTCTGATGGAATGTAGAAGTCAATTTCTACATTATTTTCAAAATAGTAAACGTTATCTTTGCCATAACGTCTGATTAATTCAATAGCAACCAGATTTTCAAGTTGTGCAGATTTGCAGTCAAGCAGCATAAGCTCTAAAAATCCAGTGTCCATAAAATAATATTTAGGGGAAGTTTCTTTAAGGGCAAGCTTGGCGGCATAATTAGGGATAGTGAATAGCAGATAAGAGTCTGTTATATATCCTACATAGTTGATTACCGTCTGTTTTCCTAAAGAAATTCCAGTGCTTTTAATTATATTAGTTAATCGGTTAAAAGATAAAGGTTTAGTAATAGTTTCTGCAATTTTTTTCAAAATAAGTTTAATAGCAAAATCATTAGTTACTTTATTTCTTGTGATTATGTCACCTAAATATACAGTCTGATAGATACTGCTTAAATAATTCCGCTTATTTTTTATGTCTACTAATTCAGGAAAAGCTCCATAGGTTACATACTCATTATATTGAGAGATAACGTCAGCTCTGTCCTTGGTACTGATTGTATTACAGTAGTCTTTGTCTTTGCCCTTTGCAATCAGATATTCTGTGAAAGAGTAAGGGTAGATATTCATAATTACAAATCGTCCACCAAGTGTAGAGGCAATCTCACTGCTTAACATTTTGCTGTTACTTCCGGTAATATTAATTCTATATTTCATATCAGCAATTCTGCGTGCAAATTTTTCCCAGCCACTTATATTCTGTATTTCATCGAGAAATAAATATGGTTTATTGTCTATTCCAGCCATTTCAAGACCAATTTCTAATATGGTATTCAAATCATCAACAGTTATTTCAAGAAGACGTTCATCTTCAAAATTTACATAAACAATCTGTGATAAGGGAACTCCTTGGGCTTGCAAGTTCTTAATCTGCTGATACATCATATAGGATTTGCCAGTTCTTCTTATTCCAACAAAACAATAATTAACATTGTTCTCTAATGGATAATGTCTTGTAATTAATGGATTACTAAGGTAAATTTCTTTTTGGTCAATTATTATTTGCTTTAAAATATCCCTATTCATAGCATCACCTCCAATTAATTATAAGACAATTATACAGCAATATTGTCTTGCTAACAAGACAATATTTAATTAAAATGTTCCAACAGTAGAAAATACTATAGTTAGTATATGGATAAACGCTCTAAACATTCATTAATTATTTGTAGTTATAGAGTAAATATAAATATCGCCAGCAACACTAATAGAATTATTAATATATGTGACGGAAAGATTATAAGTGATGAAATGGTATAATTAACTAAAGAGTTGCTCTGCAACTCTTTTTTATTTGTACAAAATGTGGTATTCTATTATTTATTAAGATAATTTATCAAATAAAATATGAATTTTAGCCGTAGAACATAGTTATTATTTTAAAGAAGGCTATTACATATATTTATTTAATGGAAGGAAAAGTGCTATGCCAGTAACAGAATATTTAATAAGAAATGCCGAGTTATACCCCGATGAGGTTGCATTGGTTGAATTAAATCCAGATGAGAAAGACACAAGGAGAACGACTTGGAAAGAATTTGATTTAATACAGCCAAGTGCCAATATGCCATACAGGCGTGAGATTACCTGGAGCGTATTTAATGAGAAAGCCAACAGGTTTGCCAATATGCTTATAAGCCGTGGAGTTAAGAAAGGGGATAAGGTTGCTATTCTTATGTATAACTGTCTGGAATGGCTGCCAATATATTTTGGTGTATTAAAGACAGGTGCAATAGCAGTGCCATTTAATTTCAGATACGACTCAGATGAGATATACTATTGTGCTGAGCTTGCACAGGTAGATGTAATTGTATTTGGTTTTGCATTTATTGGAAGAATAGAGGTTAATGCTGAGAGATTATTAAGAGGAAGACTTCTTATATATGTAGGGGACAACTGTCCAAGCTTTGCTGAGAGCTATCACGAACTTGTGGCAGATTGTTCAAGTAAAGAGCCTGATGTTAAGATAACAGAAGATGATTATGGTGCAATATATTTTTCATCAGGAACAACAGGATTTCCAAAGGCGATACTTCATAAGCACCAGAGCCTTACACAGGCGGCTATTATGGAACAGAAGCACCATTCTACTGGCAGGGATGATACATTTTTATGTATACCACCACTTTATCATACAGGAGCAAAGTTCCACTGGATGGGAAGCCTTGTTGCAGGAAGTAAGGCGGTTCTTCTTAAAGGAACGAAGCCGGAACAGATATTGTCAGCAGTATCAAGTGAACACTGCACTATAGTATGGCTGTTAGTGCCTTGGGCGCAGGATATTCTTGATGCATTGGATTCAGGAAAGATTAAGTTATCAGATTACAATTTATCGCAGTGGCGTCTTATGCACATAGGTGCTCAGCCAGTGCCACCATCACTTATTAAGAGGTGGAAGGAATATTTTCCTAATCATCAATATGATACTAACTATGGTTTGTCAGAGTCAACCGGACCGGGCTGTGTTCATCTTGGCGTTGAGAACATACATAAAGTTGGAGCAATTGGAATTCCGGGTTATGGCTGGGAATGTAAGATTGTTGATGAAAATGATAACGAAGTCTGTCAAGGTGATGTAGGTGAGCTTTGTGTTAAAGGACCGGGAGTTATGACTTGTTACTATAGAAATGAGGCTGCTACAAAGGAAGTATTAAAGGACGGATGGCTGTATACAGGGGATATGGCTATGCAGGATGAAGATGGTTTCTATTTCCTTGTAGACCGAAAGAAAGATGTAATTGTGTCCGGTGGCGAGAATATTTACCCTGTGCAGATAGAAGATTTTTTAAGAAGATTTCACAAGATAAAAGATGCGGCGGTTATAGGACTTCCAGACAGACGTTTAGGCGAGAAGACAGCGGCAATTATAGAGATTAAAGACGGAGTCAGCTGTACAGAGGAAGAAATCGAAAAGTTCTGTCTTGAACTTCCACGTTATAAAAGACCTAAGCAGATAATATTTGCTGAGATACCACGAAATGCGACAGGTAAGATAGAGAAACCAAAGCTTCGTAAAATATATGGAGCAGATAAACTTGTTGCGATGGAGAACAAAGCATAATATGGAGAATAAAACATAATTGTGATACAGATGTAATCGTGATTATAGATTAATATGCAATATAGATATGATTATAGATTAATATGTAATATAGATATAATTATAGATTAGTATGCCATACATATATGATTATAGATTAATATGCGATATAGATATAATTATAGATTAATATATGATATAGATAATGGAAGGAAAAGGTATGAAAGAGTTAATGTTAGGCAACAAAGCGGTTGCCAGAGGGTTATATGAAGCGGGCTGTAAGGTTATATCAAGTTATCCGGGAACTCCTAGTACAGAGATTACAGAGGAGGCAGCAGCTTACAATGAGATATATTGTGAATGGGCACCTAATGAAAAGGTTGCATTAGAGGTGGCTCACGGAGCAACACTTGGTGGTGTAAGAGCGGCGTGTGCTATGAAGCACGTAGGCTTAAATGTTGCGGCAGACCCATTATTTACAATATCTTATCAGGGACTTAATGCAGGACTTGTAGTGTGTGTTGCAGATGACCCAGGTATGCATTCATCGCAGAATGAGCAGGATTCAAGGCATTATGCAATTGCGGCGAAGCTTCCTATGCTTGAGCCATCAGACTCAGAGGAGTCGAGAGTATTTGCTAAGAAAGCATTTGAAATGTCCGAAAAGTTCAATACACCAGTCCTTTTAAAAATGGTTACAAGAGTAGCCCACTCACAGAGTATAGTTGATACAGAAGAAAGAGTTGAGCCGGATAGAGTTCCTTATGTAAAAGACCCAGCTAAAGTAATGATGACACTTAACTCAAGAAATGCCCATATAAGGGTTGAGGAAAGAACTAAGGCATTGATAGAATATGCTGAAAGCACAGAACTTAACAGAGTTGAGATGGGTGAGGATACAAGTGTGGGAATTATCACAGACTCTACTTCATACCAGTATGCAAGGGAAGTGTTAGGTGATAAGGCAAGCATATTAAAGCTTGGAATGATTAATCCACTCCCAGAAAAGCTTATAAAAGACTTTGCACAGAAGGTAGATAAGGTTATTGTTCTTGAAGAGTTAGACCCTATAATTGAAAATCACTGCAAACAGCTTGGAATTAAGGTGGCTGGTAAGGATACATTTCCTATATGCGGCGAATTCTCACAGAACCTTGTAAGAAAATGTCTTGGTATGAAAGAGCCAGAGCATATTACTATAGAAGAAAATGTTCCAGCACGTCCTCCAGTTATGTGTGCAGGCTGTCCACATAGAGGAATATTCTACATTTTAAAGAAGAAAAAATGTATGGTATATGGTGATATCGGCTGTTATACATTGGGCGCAGTTGCACCGCTTAATGCAATGGATCTGAATGTCTGTATGGGAGCTTCCTGTTCAGGACTTCACGGCTTTAATAAAGCTATAGGTGAGGAAGCAGAGAGTAACAGCGTAGGTGTTATCGGAGATTCAACATTTATGCATTCAGGAATGACAGGTATAACAGACATTTCTTATAATATGAGTAATTCGACAGTGATTATCCTTGATAATTCTATTACAGGAATGACAGGACACCAGCAAAATCCAACAACAGGAAAGAACCTTCGTGGCGAACCGGCTGGAAAGGTTGATCTTGAAGCGTTGTGCAGGGCATTAGGCTTTAACAGGGTAAGAGTTGTAGACCCATATGACCTTAAAGCAGTTGAGGAAACGGTTACTGATGAGCTTGCAGCTAAAGAACCATCTATTATTATAAGCCGCAGACCTTGCGTTATGATTAAGGGAACAGTACATAAACCACCAATCAGCGTAGATGAAAGCAAATGTGTCGGCTGTAAACAGTGTATGAGCATAGGCTGTCCGGCGATTGCAGTTAAAGGCAGGAAAGCACATATTGACCCTACACTCTGCATAGGCTGTAAGGTATGTTCGCAGATGTGTAAGTTTAATGCAATATAAGATTAGTAAGTGAGGAATATGTATGAGTAATTCAGTTAAGAATATTATGATTGTTGGTGTTGGCGGACAGGGAACACTTCTGGCAAGTAAACTGCTTGGTTATGTTCTTATGCAGCAGGGATATGATGTTAAAGTGTCAGAGGTACACGGAATGAGCCAGCGAGGCGGAAGTGTTGTTACTTATGTAAGATTTGGAGATAAAGTATATTCTCCGGTTATTGATAAAGGTGAGGCTGATTATATTCTTTCATTTGAGAAGCTTGAAGCGTTAAGATGGATTGAATATTTAAAGATTGGCGGACAGATAATAACTAACACGCAGGAAGTTGACCCAATGCCGGTAATTACAGGTGCTATGCAGTATCCAGACGATATTGTTGAAAAGCTTGAGAGCGCAGGTGCAAAAGTCGATGCAAAAGATTTCCTGTCAATAGCAGAAGAAGCAGGCTCAGCTAAAGCTGTTAATATTGTCCTTATGGGAAGATTATCAAGATATTTTGAAGACATTCCATATGAGGTGTGGGATAAAGCAATAGATGAGATAGTTCCAGAGAAATACAGAGAGCTTAATCATAAGGCATTGAAGCTTGGCAGAGGCTGAGTAAATGTAAAATGGCATTTGATATTAAATAATTAAATATAAAAATATAAGGGTAGCTATACTAAATTTTATATATTTAGTATAGCTACTCTTTTTGATTTATGCTAATTAAATGTTCTATTTATGGATTTATATTTTAATTTTTATATTTGTCCAAAGAGCATTTAGTGGCTTTGACGATATCTCTAAGTACATAAAAATCTTGAGTGGAGCAATTACTTATAATATCAAGGATTTCTTCTTTTAAATAGGAATTTTTGCTACTTGTATCATATAGTAATTCGTCTGTCTGAACAGATAAACAATCAGCTATATTAACAAGAACTTGTAGACTAAGTTTTGTATTTCCTGTTTCTATATGGCTTAGATGCGTGACTGATATTCCGATTTTTTCAGCAAGTTGCTCTTGTGATAAGTTGTTTGCTTTGCGGAATTTTCTAATACGTTGTCCAATTTTGTAGTAATCCATAATATACCTGCCTATATAATATAATGATACTTGAATTGTATAGGCAATTATGCTATTATTTAATAAACTACAAGGGCGAAAATATGTGCATACACTTAAAATTAAGGAGGAAACTATGAAGAAAAAATATATATTTATAATTGGAATTATTTTAATGTTATTAACAGGATGTTCCCATAATACAAATGATATTGAAAATAAGAGTGAAATAGAAAGTGTTTCAAATAAAAAAGAAGAGGAGTCAACTGAGATAAAAAATATCGTTGATGTTGAACTAAAAAGTGTGAAATATACAGGAGACTATGATAATCGTTTTTTAGGTATTTCTAATGATAATGTATATTTGTTCAATGAAGATGGACAAATTTTAAAGGTGTATAGTGGTAATAGTAATCCAACAGAATTTTTTAATACGATATATGCTAAACAATATGTTAATAGTGCTAAACAAAAATCATATTATAAAATTACAGATGTGAATGGAAGCGATATAACTTATAAATATATAAATTCAGATGATAAATTTTATAATATATATTTGGTTGATGAAAGCCCTATGATTTTGGCATCAATATTTGAGGAAAATCCTACTGCTAGTATCGCAAAATTGGTGCTTAAAGATGTTGATGGAGATATTAAATATTCGGTTAGTACAGAGGATGAAAGTCTAAAAAGTAATAAAATAGATGTAAAATATTTTAAATCATCAACATTAGAAGTGGATTATATTGGTGACGGTATAGTTTATTTAAAAGATAAGCCATATTCATATTTTATAAATATTAAAACAAAGGAGGTGTTTCAAGATACATATGAGGCTCACAGTAGTTATATAAATGGTTATATGTCATACAGAAGTGTAGGCGGCAATGGAATTTTAGATGTACATGGCAATCAGGTACTTGATGATACATCAAAAAAATTAGATTGTACATATAGCGATGGAGTTTATTATAATTTTAAAGATAAGAAATTTTATGATTTAAACGGAGATACAGTTATTGATTTGTCAGAATATGATGTGGAAAGTTCTGACAAGTATTCGGGTGTTAGTGCTAGAAATAAATTAGAAGAATATGTTTTTGATGAATACGGCTATTGTAATATTGTTGTAAAAAATCCTTCTGGAAAAAAATACTATGGGATAATAAATAAAGATGGTGAATGGATTAAGGAATTACAGAGTACAGAAATTAGATATAAAAAAGAGCTATATGAAGATGTAATATTGTATGAAGATTACGAAGGATATAAAGTATACGATATAAAAAATAAAAAAGATATTGGAACGGCTATGACAAGTACAAATCAATCATTTGTAAAAGATAATTTTTTTAAGGGAAATTATATAGATATTAAAGATGGAAAAATATATATGTATAATTTCAAAGAAAATAAATCAAAAATAATAGAATTATTCAAACTGTAGAGGGAGGTGGAAAATTAGATATAAAAAAATATTTCCGATATTATGTCCATCTCTTATATTATTATCTTTATCAGATTGTTGTAAAAGTCAAGTGACAAATAACTACAGAATTAAATGAAGAAGATTTATGTATTTGAATGTTGAAATTGTATATTGGTCAAACGTAATGAATGAAATTACAAGATATGTTTTTTGATTGTAAAAATCAAAGTAAATATATTTACCAAGTGATATTTAATAAAGTAGGCAATTCGGCACTTATGAGATGTTGAAATATCGAAAATAATCTTTATGTTTTGATTATGTAAAAATAATTACATTAATTTATATAAAAGGGAAAGGAAGAAAAATCAATGAATAAGAAAAAAATAATAATAACTGTTTTGGCTTTAGTTTTAGTATGTTTTAGTGCATGTGGAAAAAAGGAAACAGCTAGTAATCCGCAAGAGCAATTAATAGGTAAGTGGGTTTTTGTTGAACAAACTCCTAAAAATTGTCCAACTATACAAAATATAAGATATTGCAATATAACTGACAATAAAATAGAATTATTTAGTGATGGTTCAGCAATTGCTGATGGAGAGTCTGCAAAATGGATTGCTGAAAATGGACGACTTAAAATAGGTAGTGATGTTTCTAGTTATGAATTGTCGGGTAATAAGTTAAAGTTAACAGATGATGATGGGTGTGAAAGAATTTACGAAAAAAATTAGCCTGTTGAAATATTTATTTGAAATCATAAATAAGAATATATAATATGCAAAGTGCGTAAGTTATGTGAAATAATGACAAAACTTATGCACTTTTTTATTTTCTTGTAGGGTAATGTTATTAGTGCTTTTATATAGAAAAATGTTACATTTAAACATATAAGATGTTTGGATAAAATAATTCTATTTGTTTGTTTTAGGAATATGTATTTTTATATAAAAAACAATAAAATATAATAGTAGAAAAATAGATTTGTGAGAGTAATAAGTAAATGGTATAATGTGCGCAAGTAATAAATTGTGCTTGCACAAAACACCTATTTATTTTTTAGACAATATTTTAGAAGCCGAACAGTCCAAGTTGACGAAGCAAAATTGGACATATATGGTTTACTATGGTGGGAAATTTCGCAAAGAGGTTTAGAGGTATGGAATGTTTAATCTAGAAGAAGAATTAAAGAAGCTCCCAGATAAGCCGGGAGTATATATTATGCACGATAAACACGACACAATTATATATGTCGGCAAGGCTAAGATATTAAAGAACCGTGTGCGGCAATATTTTCAGAGCAATAAAAATCATTCGGCTAAGGTTGTCCAGATGGTTTCACATATTGCATATTTTGAGTATATCGTGACAGATTCTGAGCTTGAAGCGCTGGTGCTTGAATGTAATCTTATAAAGGAACACAGACCGAAATATAACACGATGTTAAAGGACGACAAGAGTTATCCTTTTATTAAGGTTACCATTGGAGAGGAATTTCCAAGAGTGTTATTCTCAAGAACAATGAAGCACGGAACTGGCAAATTCTTTGGACCGTACACATCAGCAGGAGCTGTCAAGGAGACAATTGAACTGCTCTGTAAGCTTTACAAGGTAAGAACGTGCAACAGAAGGCTTCCTAAAGATATAGGCAAGGACAGACCCTGTCTTAATTATCATATCGGACAGTGCAATGCACCTTGTCAGGGTTATGTGAACAAAGATGAATATAAGAAAAATATAGATAAAGTAATCAGCTTCCTTAATGGTAATTATTCCGAGATTATTAATGAGCTGACAGATAAAATGCAGGATTGTTCCGAGCGTATGGAATATGAGGAAGCCGCTAAATATAGGGATTTATTAATCAGTGTTAAGCAGATTGCACAGAAGCAGAAGATAACAGCAGATGATGCAACAGACAGAGATGTAATTGCGTGTGCGATGGACGCGGAAGATGCAGTTGTACAGGTATTCTTTATAAGACAGGGCAAGCTTCTTGGACGTGAGCATTTCCATATGAAGGTTGCAACGAATGACAGCAGAAGCGGTATTTTGTCAGAATTTATGAAGCAGTATTATGGCGGTACGCCATATATTCCTAATGTGATAATGACACAGGAAGAGATAGAAGATTCAGCTACAATTGCGGATTGGCTGTCAAGCAGGAAGAAACGTAAGGTTACGATTATTACGCCTAAGAAGGGTGATAAAGAGAAGATGGTTGAGCTTGCTCATAAGAATGCACTTATGGTACTTACGAAGGATGCGGAGAAGATTAAGCTTGAAGAAAAAAGAACTACTGGAGCCATGAAGCAGATAGCAGACTGGCTTGGGCTTGATTCGATAAGGCGTGCAGAAGCTTATGATATATCTAATACAAGCGGTGTTGAGTCAGTCGGTTCGATGGTTGTATTTGAGGACGGCAGACCTAAGAAGAATGATTACAGGAAGTTCAAGATTAAGACGGTCAAAGGACCTGATGATTATAAGAGCATGAGAGAGGTTCTCACGAGACGCTTTACAAGAGGAATGAGAGAGCGTGCGGGTGAAGAGGAGGCAAGAGGTTTTGCAGTGTATCCAGACCTTATCATGATGGATGGTGGACGAGGACAGGTGAACATTGCACTTGAGGTTCTTGATGAGCTTCATATTAATATTCCTGTATGCGGTATGGTCAAGGACGACAATCATAACACAAGGGGACTTTACTATAATAATGTAGAAATTCCAATAGACAGGCATAGTGAGGGTTTTAAGCTTATAACAAGGGTTCAGGACGAGGCGCATAGATTTGCGATAGAATACCACAGGTCATTAAGAAGCAAGAAGCAGGTAAGCTCAGTTCTTGATGAAATTGAAGGAATCGGACCTGCAAGAAGAAAAGCGTTGATGAAACATTTTCTTGATATTGACAAAATCCGTAATGCCAATGTAAGTGAGCTTATGGAGGCAGAAGGAATTACAGAAAATGTAGCGCAGAACATATACAAATATTTTCATTGATGTGTTATTTTAATGTCTTTCAATATTAATTGCACTGTGTTAAACTATTAATAATAGATAGTCAGAAGATATATAGTCTTAAGTAAGGCAATGAAATATAAAATGTGGCATAATTGCGCAGGATTGGAGTAGATATGAACGGAAAAGAAAGAGTTAATTTATTCAAGGTAATCGAGAAGATGAATCTTGTTAACCTTACACCAGATATTGATGTTAAGGGAATATGGATTCACGTTCCAGAATTTAACAGACCAGCGTTACAGCTCACTGGATTTTATGACCAGTTCGATAATGACAGAATACAGATTATAGGTAATGTAGAATATGCTTATCTTAAGAGCCTTTCAGAAACAGAGCGTTATGAAAGATATATGCAGTTGTTATCAAGCAATATTCCATGCCTTATCTTTTGTAGGAATTTAGAGCCAGAGGCAGAGATTATAGAGCTTGCAAAGAAATATCAGATTCCAATATTAAAGTCTGCTGAGTCAACATCTTCATTTTCAGCAGAAGTTATAAGATGGCTTAAAGTACAGCTTGCACCTTGTATAGTAATACACGGTGTATTAGTCGATGTATATGGTGAAGGCGTGCTTATTACAGGCGAGAGTGGTATAGGTAAGAGTGAAGCGGCACTTGAGCTTATAAAGAGAGGCCACCGTCTTGTAACAGATGATGCTGTCGAGATTAGAAAAGTAAGTGATGAAACATTAGTTGGTTCAGCACCAGGAGTTACCAAGTATTTCATAGAGTTAAGAGGTATTGGTATTATTGATGTAAAGACGCTTTTCGGTGTAGAGAGTGTTAAGGAAACTCAGGAGATTGATATGGTTATCAAGCTTGAGGACTGGAATAAGGACAAGGAATATGACAGACTTGGACTTGAAGAAGAATACACAGAATATCTTGGCAATAAGGTAGTGTGTCATTCACTTCCAATAAGACCGGGACGTAATCTTGCCGTAATAGTTGAGGCTGCGGCTGTAAACCACAGACAGAAGAAGATGGGTTACAATGCGGCTAAGGAGTTATATAGAAGAGTACAAGAGAACCTTATGAGGGGTGATGATGAAGATGAGTTCATTTAAGGATATAGTTCTTGGCATTGATATAGGTGGAACAACCTGCAAATGCGGCGTATTCACAACAGATGGCACGCTTGTATACAAAGATGAGATACCAACAAGAAAAGATGAGGGCGGAAGTCTTATTTTATCAGACATTAAAGAACATATTCCAGAGCTTATGAAAGCGGCAGGACGAAGCTGTGATGAGATTAGAGGCGTTGGAATAGGAGTTCCGGGTGCGGTAAGAGAAGATGGAACAGTCAACAAATGTGTCAATCTTGGCTGGGGTGTATTTAATGTTGCACAGACTTTTAAAGATATGACAGGCTATGAAGTTAAAGTTGGCAATGATGCCAATATGGCGGCACTTGGTGAATACTGGATGGGAAGTGCCAAAGCATATTCAAGCGTTGTATTAGTTACAATAGGAACAGGAGTTGGCGGCGGAGTTATAATAGACGGTAAGCCAATATGCGGATACAATGGCGCTGCGGCAGAGATAGGACATCTGCCTATAGTAGAGGGTGAGACAGAATACTGTAACTGCGGTAATAAGGGTTGTCTTGAGCAGGTGGCATCAGCAACAGGCATAGTCAGAACAGCGACAAGAATGTTAAATGCAACAGATGAGCCATCAGCACTCAGGACACTTCCTTATATATCTGCTAAGGCAGTATTTGATGAAGCTAAATCAGGAGATGCGTGTGCCATAAAGGTTGTCGATTATGTATGCAGATATCTGGGAAAAGGTATTGCCTGCGCTTCTGCTATGACAGATACAGAAGTTATATGTATTGGCGGTGGAGTATCAGCGGCAGGTGATTATCTTATAGACAGAGTTGCTAAGTATTATAAAGAATACGCATTTCACGCGTGCAAGAATACTAAGATTGTTAAGGCTGAACTTGGCAATGATGCAGGTATGTATGGAGCTGCCAAGCTGGCATTAGGTTAATATAAAAGATTGGAGAGTAAGAAGCTTATGGATAACAATGAGCTGTTAGATAATCTTAAATTAATTGTGGGTGACACACAGGTAAGAACTGGTGAACCTATGAATATTCATACTACATTTAGAATTGGAGGCTGTGCAGATTATTATGTACAGCCATCTTCTATTGAAGAGTTACAATCATTAATTCAATTTTTGAATAAATCGGACATAGAATACTGCGTTATAGGTAACGGAAGCAACCTTTTAGTATCAGATAAAGGAATAAGGGGAGTTGTAATACAGCTTTCAGATACATTTGATGAGGTAGAATATATTGATGATGTTACTGTAAAGGTTATGTCAGGAATGATGTTGTCAAGACTTGGTAACAAGCTGGCGGATAAGGGACTTGCGGGCTTTGAATTCGCAACGGGAATACCGGGAAGCGTAGGCGGTGCAGTTAGAATGAATGCAGGTGCATATGGCGGAGAGATTAAAGACATAATAGTTAGTGCCGATGTACTTGACCGAAGCGGCAGGCTTATAAGCCTTAGCAGGGACGAACTTGAGTTAGGTTATAGAACAAGCTGCATAGCAGCTAATGATTATATAGTTGTAAGTGCTGCGTTCAGATTACAGAAAGGTGATACTGATACAATCAAGGCACTTATAAAGGAACTTGCTGTTAAGAGAAGAACTAAGCAGCCTTTGGAATATCCTAGTGCAGGAAGTACATTTAAACGTCCAGAAGGCTTCTTTGCAGCCAAGCTTATAGAAGATGCAGGACTTAAAGGAGTATCAGTTGGCGGAGCAATGGTTTCAGATAAACATTCTGGTTTTGTTGTTAATACAGGCAATGCAACGGCAAAGGATGTTTGTATGCTTACTGATATGGTTAAGGATAAAGTTAAACAGCAGTCAGGCGTAGACCTTGAACTGGAAGTTATAAAGCTCGGAGATTTTAGTTAAATGCCGTGGAGGGACTTATGAAGATAGTTATTGTAACGGGAATGTCAGGTGCAGGTAAATCAACAGCATTAAATATGCTTGAAGATGAGGGATATTATTGTGTTGATAATATGCCTATATCACTTATACCTAAATTTGCAGAGCTGGCAGACTGTCAGGAACAGGATAACGGCTATAATAATATAGCATTAGGCGTTGATATAAGAAGCGGACATTCTCTTGCAGAGTTCGAATCTGTACTTGATTATATGAAGAAACGCCAGTATAACTATAAAATATTATTCCTTGAATCCAGTGACGAAGTGCTTGTAAAGCGTTATAAAGAAACGAGAAGGACACATCCGCTTGCAAAAGACGGACGTGTTGACAGAGGCATTGAGCTTGAGAGGGAACAGTTGAAGTTCCTTAAGCAGAGAGCAGATTATATTGTTGATACAAGTACACTTCTTACAAGAGAATTAAAGCAGGAGCTACAGAAAATAATTCTTGAACGTAAGGAGTTTAACAATTTATTTGTAACTGTGCTGTCATTTGGCTTTAAATACGGAATACCGGTAGATGCAGATATTGTATTTGATGTAAGATTTCTGCCTAATCCATATTATGTTGAAGAATTAAGACCGCTTACAGGCAATGACAAGCCAATACAGGACTATGTAATGAAAGCACCTGAGGCGAAAGAATTTCTTGATAAGATAGATGATCTTATACAATTTCTTCTTCCTAACTATGTAAAAGAGGGCAAGTCAAGCCTTGTTATAGCTGTTGGCTGTACAGGAGGAAAGCACCGTTCAGTAACACTTGCCAATGAGCTGGCGGCAAGAATAGCAAGTACACCATATGGCTGTAAAGCTGAACATCGTGATATAGACAAAGATGCTAAGAGAAAGGGAGATAAGTAATGTCGTTTTCTTCAGATGTTAAAGAAGAATTAAGCACCAGAATTGATATGGCAAGACACTGCCAGATAGCTGAATTTGCTGCGATTATGGGAATGTCAGGACGTATCAGGAGAGCATCGGGCAAAAGAATGCAGATAGAGATGTCTACTGAGAACGAGATTGCAAGATACAAGTTTATAGTATTATTAGAGCAGATATTTGATATTGATACAGGCGATATAATATATGTTTCAAAGAGCAGCCGCGACACAACAATCAGAATAGAAAATCAGGAATATGTCGCTAAAATATTGCAGACACTTAAATGGGCTGATGAAACATTTGATAATATTGAACCTGTATTTGTTGACCCAAGAATAGTGCAGAAGGACTGCTGTAAGAAAGCATTTATAAGAGGTGCTTTTATAGCGGCAGGGTCTATAAGCGACCCTAATAAGTTCTATCATTATGAAATAGTATGCGACTATGAAGAAGATGCGCAGTGTCTGTGTGATATGCTTATATTCTTCGGGCTTGATGCTAAGATTACAGTCCGCAAGAATGATTATATAGTATATATGAAGGAAGGCAGTAACATAACAGATGTGCTTAATCTTATGGGAGCATATGTTTCGCAGATGAATCTTTACAATGTTATGATTCTTAAAGAAATGCGTAATGACGTGAACCGTAAGGTTAACTGCGAAACTGCAAACCTTAACAAGACGGTTGCCGCGGCGGTAAAGCAGACTAAGGACATAATATATATAAGGGATACTGTTGGTCTTGGAAGCCTTAAGGACAGCTTAAGACAGGTTGCCGAAGTAAGGCTTGAACACGAGGATATGAACCTTAAAGATATAGGTGCATTGTTAGACCCACCTGTTGGCAAGTCGGGTGTTAATCACAGACTCAGAAAGATAAGCGAATACGCAGAACAGTTAAGACTTGAAAGAGGGGATTGACAACAAGCGTATAATTAAAATTAGGTAAGGTAAATTATTAGTTAAATGTATAGACAGAATGGAGGATAATATGACAAAAGTAGATATTATATCAGGATTTTTGGGAGCAGGTAAGACTACTCTTATTGCAAAGCTTTTAAAAGAAGGACTTGCTGGTGAGCAGGTTGTACTTATAGAAAATGAATTTGGCGAGATAGGTATTGATGGCGGTTTCTTAAAGGAATCAGGCGTTGAAATCAGAGAGATGAATTCAGGCTGTATATGCTGTTCTTTAGTTGGTGATTTCGGAACATCTTTAAAGGAAGTTGTTGAGAAGTACCACCCAGACAGAATTATTATCGAACCATCAGGTGTTGGCAAGCTTTCAGACGTTATTAAGGCTGTAAAGGACCTTCACATTGAGAATGAAATCCGTTTAAACAGTGCTTCAACAGTAGCCGATGCTTCTAAGGTAAAGGTATATATGAAGAACTTCGGTGAGTTCTTTAACAACCAGATTGAGCACGCTGGAACTATTATTCTCAGTAGAACACAGAATGTATCAGAAGCTAAGTTAAAGACAGATATTGAACTTATCAGATCACTTAATAAGGATGCTCATATTATAACAACTCCTTGGGATGACATTGATGGCAAGCAGATACTTGATGCGATGGAAAATGTTACTAACCTTGAACTTGAAATGCTTGCAGAGGCAGCAGCAAAGGTAGCAGAGGAACACGAACATCACCATCATCACGATGACGAGTGTGGTTGTGGACACGACCACCACGATGAGGAGCACGAACATCATCATCACGATGACGAGTGTGGCTGCGGACACGACCACCACGATGAGGAGCACGAACATCATCATCACGATGACGAATGTGGCTGCGGACATGACCACCACGATGAGGAGCACGAACATCATCATCACGATGACGAATGTGGCTGCGGACACGACCACCACGATGAGGAGCACGAACATCATCATCACGATGACGAATGTGGCTGCGGACACGACCACCACGATGAAGAACACGACCATCACCATCATCACGATGATGAATGTGGCTGTGGACATCATCACGAGCACGGTCATCACCACGCTGATGAAGTATTCACAAGCTGGGGCGTAGAAACTCCTAACAAGTATGACAAGGAAGAACTTTCAGAGATATTAAGAAAGCTTTCTGAGACAGATGATTATGGTAACATCTTAAGAGCTAAGGGTATGCTTCCTTGCACAGATGGTAAGTGGATGTTCTTTGACCTTGTACCAGAAGAATATGAAATCAGGGAAGGCAAGCCTGATTTTACAGGAAGAATATGTGTAATAGGAGCAGAATTAAAAGAAGATGCTCTTAAGGAATTATTTAATGTATAATTGCGGAAGTTAAAGTACTGGACAATCCGCAGACATCACAGACTGGGGGCATAAGCCCCCAGCGTTATATATAGTTAGAATAGATGGAGGACATATAATGGCACAGGAAGAGTATCAGATTCCTATATTTTTAATAAATGGCCAGTTAGATAGTGGCAAGACCAGATTTATCTCAGATACTATAGCAATGGGACAGTTTGCAGAGGCAAAGAATAAGCTCCTTATCGTATGTGAGGAAGGCGAAGAAGAATACAGTGAGAAGCTTTTAAAAGATAATGGCGTGGATATGGTAGTTCTTGAAAAAGAAGAATTAACAGAAGCCAAGCTTAATGAACTTGATAAAGAGTATGACCCTTGGATAGTAATTGTTGAGTATAATGGTATGTGGGATCCAGCCCTTCTTATGGGAACAGCTAAGCCAAGAGGCTGGGAGATATACCAGTCAATAACACTTATTGATGCTACAGCATTTAATCTTCAGTGGAACAATATGAGGTCAATAATTGCAGAAACTGTTAAGTATACAGATATGGTTATATTTAACAGATGTAAGTCAGGTATGGATCTTGGAAGCTACAGAAGAAGTATGAGAGCACTTAATAACACACTTCAGATTGTATTCGAGGACGATAAGGGAGAGATGATGTCAATTGCAGAGCAGCTTCCTTATGATGTTAATGCGGATATTATCGAGGTTGATGATGCTGATTACGGAATATGGTATATGGATGTATCAGAAAGACCAGATGTATACGTTGGTAAGAAGGTAAGATTTAAGGGTCAGGTATTAAAGAACAAATATTTCAAGGATAAGAACTTTGTACCAGGACGTAAGGTTATGACCTGCTGTGCTGAGGATACACAGTTTATTGGATATATAAGCTTTTATAATAACATTGCTTCTTTAGAGAATAGACAGTGGATAATGGTTACAGCAACAATCAAGAATGAATTCCAGATGGCATACAAGAAGAAAGGACCTGTTCTTTATGTAGAAAAGGTTGAAAATGCAGAGCCACCAGTGGAAGAGATGGTTTATTTCTAAGATTGTAAGTGTAGAGAAAATGGAATGTCATATTCTACATTTTTGAATAAATCGGACATATATAACAATTAGTAATACGGCTGGAGAGAACAATGATACAGGATATATTTCCTAATAGACTTGATAACCAATATGTAGAATGTAGTCCGCAGGATAATGATGTAATCTTCTTCTTTGAGGGTTCATCACTTCTTGCGAAGTACATTAAAGAAGATACATTAGTTTATCCACTGTACAAGCAGTTCATACAGGGGATAAAGACAGGCATATCAAAAGACTCTGTTGATAATTATTCATTTACATACCTTTTATCTGTAGATGATACGAAATATTTTCTTGCGGAGAGAAAAGGCGAATTATTAAGAGGACAATATGCGGGTGAAATGGCAGATTCCAAAGTACATAATGAGTATACATCAGTAGTGGAAGGATTTTCATTTGTCGGGGTAGACTCATTTAGAAAAGCTAAACCGAAAGCCACAGCATTTGCCGCAATAACAGCATATCATCTGTACGGCTGGTACAGGGATAATCATTATTGTGGACGATGTGGCAGACCTACAATACACGATAACAAAGAGCGTATGGTAAAGTGTCCGGTATGTGGCAATATGGTATTCCCAAAGATAAGTCCTGCGGTTATCGTGGCAGTTACAGATAACGACAGGGTTCTGCTTACAAAGTATGCAGGAAGAACATATAAGAATTATGCCCTGGTCGCTGGCTTTAATGAGGCTGGAGAGACAATAGAGCAGACAGTCAGGCGTGAGGTAATGGAAGAAGTAGGACTTAAGGTCAAGAACCTTAAATATTACAAGAGCCAGCCTTGGGGACTTAGCGGTTCACTGCTTTCAGGGTTCTTCTGTGAGCTTGACGGCGATGATAAAATCACATTGCAGGAAGATGAATTATCACTTGGAACGTGGGTTAAGGCAGACGACCTTGACTTAGAAGACGATGGAATAAGTCTTACAAGAGAGATGATATTAAAATTCAAAAAAGAACATTCAATTGTTCAGTCTAATTAGAATAATACATTATTATTAAGCATAGAATTATCCCAAACATATGTGGGGTGGTTCTATGCTTAATTGGTTATGGGGCTTTATGATTATCATAGGAATTGTATACGCCCTTATCACAGGCAATATAGAAAGTGTCACGCAGGGGGCATTTGACTCTGCCAAGGAAGCTGTCACATTATGTATAACTATGTTTGGCATTATGGCATTCTGGTGCGGTCTTATGGAAATTGCAGAGAAATCAGGACTTATAGACAAGTGCAAATACAGGATAGAGCCTCTTATAAAATGGCTGTTTCCGGGTGTTCCAAGCAGCTCCAAAGCATTTGGTTATATAGTTACCAATATGATATCTAATTTTCTTGGACTTGGCTGGGCGGCTACACCAGCAGGAATAAAGGCTATGAAAGAGATGGCGGTGCTTAATGAGAATAAGAGTATAGCAAGCTGTGATATGTGTACATTTCTTGTGATTAACATTTCTTCAATTCAGTTAATTCCAGTAAATATAATAGCATACAGAAGCCAGTACGGAAGTCCTGACCCGACCGCAATACTATTTCCCTCAATAATAGCAACAACGATAAGCACACTTGCGGCTGTTATATTTTGCAGGCTTATGACAAGGAGGGAGCGATGATAACTAGGATTTCAGCGTATATAATGCCGTTTGTCATATTGATTATTGTTGGATATGGAATGTACAAAAAGAGTGATAATTACGATAACTTTGTAAATGGTGCTGAGGATGGAATGAGGACAGTGGTTTCAATAGCACCTACACTGATTGGGCTTATGGTTGCGGTCGGAGTATTAAGAGCTTCTGGATTTCTTGATTTTATAGCCGGACTTTTAAGCGGTGTGTGTGGAAAGCTTGGAATACCGGCAAGCATAGTGCCGCTTATTATAGTAAGACTGTTCAGTTCGTCAGCCGCAACCGGACTTAGCCTTGATATATTCAAGCAGTTTGGCACAGACTCATATACAGGACTTATAACGTCTATACTTATGGGGTGTACAGAAACAGTATTTTACACAATGTCAGTATATTATATGGCGGCACGCATTAAAAAAACGCGCTGGACACTTGCTGGTGCATTAATTGCAACAGCGGCAGGCATAGCTGCTAGTGTCATTCTTGCGCGTTATTGTTAATTATTATTTTTTCAGCTTTTTCATAGCAATATTGATGTCTACATTGCCTGATACACCATTTATTGAACCTGTGCTTGTATACTGCCACATAGTATATTTGTAAGGATAATATGGAGAGGCAGTCTGATATCCGGCGAACCATTTATCATAATCTTCAAGTCTGTCAAGTTCAACATTATCCATAAAATACAAAAGATTACTGTAAATCAGTGGAGTATATCCAGCGGCTTTAATTGTGTCGCAAAATGCGATTATTACGTCAGTTAGTTCACTGGCAGAAAGATTTTCCTGACGGAAGCTGTCATTTTCTATAGCTTCTACGTCAATAGCGATTGGATATGTAATGTTATAAGGCTTTACAAGAGTAAGTACATAGTTGGCTTCTTCGATAGCTTCTTCTTTGTTAAGGGCCTGTGAATAGAAGTATACGCCGACATCTATATTATTCTTGATAGCGTTAGTTGTGTAAGTGTTAAATGAAGTATCTTCCACAAGAAGTCCTGAGCCATAAGCCCTGTAACCACATCTAATCATAGCAAAATCCACACCTGCGGCTTTAACCTTTGCAAAATCAACATCGGAATTGTGCTTTGATAAATCAATTCCTGTATATGTCTCAGCATTAGTTCCTGAGTAAGTCATCAATCCCTTATCATTGCGGGCGAAAGCTGATTTATCATATTCGCTTGCGGCAAGCTTAGGATTAATATCGGCAAATACATAATTACCGCTTCTATTGACATATACTATGTTATTAGGATAAAGTTCTTTTAATAATGCGAGTGTAGATGAACCGCTCTCAAATCTGCTCCGGATAAGGTTAAGCATATCGTCCTTCTCAGTATTGCGGGCAGTTTCAATGTCCTTGTCCTCAATTCTTGCTACAGTATCAGCAGTTCTTCTGGAGTCGGTAACAAGCAGGACAATATTGGCTATAATTGAAGCGATGGCAGTAATAAGCAGAACGATTGTCAATACAGATAACTTGCTTTTACTGCCAGTCTTGCTTTTATTCTTCTGTCTGGAATTGGCTTTCCAATCTGGGCTGTTATCAGATTGGCTGTTGAAATTAGTATCCATAGGTATCCCTCTTTTCTTTATAGTATATTAATGTGTAATCGCATATAAATAAATGATAACTACAGTGTAAACGAGCTGTATTTAAAAGTCAAATAGTAAAATGTAGTAATTGTATTAGAAAAATATAAAAAATATAAGAAAACATATTGACAATATACTAAATAAATAGTATATATAATGTACACCATATTTTTAATATACATCAGATATTCAGAATATATCAGATGTCTGCATAAGATATATGTTAGGCGCATATATTTCTGATTCTTTAGCCTTTTGAAGAAGGTATTTATAGCGTTTCTGCTCA
Source organism: Lachnospira sp. (assembly GCA_050874785.1). Taxonomy (GTDB): domain Bacteria; phylum Bacillota; class Clostridia; order Lachnospirales; family Lachnospiraceae; genus Lachnospira. The sequence continues at coordinate 43,928 of JBNMLJ010000003.1, read as the reverse complement.
GAATTCAATTGATATATATAACAATCTATAAGGTCTGGGTCAGTTGCGTTATCAAAGTTGGCATATGCGGCACTAAGCGCAGCCTTTGTCATATTAATTTCCTCAACAAGATATTTTTCATCATATGTAGCAGGATTTTTTTTCTTGCTGAACATTTTCAATAGAATTACCTCGTTTCATCTTTTTTATAAGTATAGTCAGTAATTGGTAATTCTATACATTAAACAGAATAATAGAATTAAGACAACTGTATTGCAGTAGGGCAATTCATATATAAAGTTGGCTAATAAGATATGGGGGAATTAAGGAGGATATGACAGAGCAATACATAAGATATGCCGCTATGTTTATTATTATAATGATAGCGGTGATTGATGATTACAGACGTTTTAAGGTGTCGAATAGAATTATAATTGCAGGAATGATTATTGGTGTTGTTATTAATATGGGAAGCCTGATGTATGGAGGTGATGTGAGAGGGTATATATATGGCGGTATGGCAAGTTTTGCAATTATGTATATGGTGTATATATTTGACGGCGTAGGCGCAGGAGATGTTAAGCTTCTGGCTGTGTGCGGACTGCTGATTGGTGTTACATATATTGTGAGGTTGATATGTGCGGCTATGATATGCGGCGTATTAACAGGTGTATTAGAGAATGTTGGTGTAATTAAAGGCAGACAGGGTGTATGTATAAGAGATAACGCTTTAATAAAGCAGGGAAGACATACAATAATACATAGATTTCATTATACATATGCCTTGTGTCTTGGAGCAGTAATTATGGTGGTGTTAAATCTTAAAGTATGAAGCTGTAGATACTGTTATTAAGATTATATAGTGTATGGAGGAAAGTGTATTTGGCAAAAGATAATATATGCGTGATATATGACGATGATGAGAGTTATGCCAAAAGGCTTATGGGAATAATTAACGACAGTAAGGATATTCCCTATAGGGCTAAAGTGTTTACCAAAGAGGATGAGTTTAACAGATACATTTTAGCTAATAAGACAGATGTGTTAATGGTTAATGAAGAACAATATACATATGGCATTAATCAGGAGGATATTAAGAAAGACGATAACAGCGTTATTGTTCTGTGTGAAGATGAGAAGGAAGCAAGAATTATTAATGATAAGAAAGAGAAAGGGCTTATCGGTGTGTGTAAATACCAGCCAGCTTACCAGCTTTTAGGGTCAATTACAAGACAAAGACCAGATAGCACCAAGAAGGCTGAGGAGGTTACCAGATATATCGGAGTGTATGGTTTTAATTCGACTTTAAGAGTGACTTTGGCAATGGTTATGGCGGCGGCATATTCTAAAAAGGGACGGACACTTTTTATTAATCTTGATGAATTCTCAGGCATTGAGCATATTATGATGTCGGACGGGTGCAGTAACCTGTCAGATGTATTCTATATGTTTAAGCAGGCAGGAGAGCATTTTACACAGCAGATTAAAGAATGTATAAAGGAGAATGAGTTATTTGACTACATACCGGCGGTAGTATGTGCTGATGATATATCGTATGTCAATGACAGGCTTATAAGTGGTCTGCTGGATGAGCTGGCGCATAATTTAAAATATGATTATATTGTTGTTAATATATCAGAGGGAATTAACAAGCCTTGGAGCATTATGGGCAAATGCAGTAATGTATATATATCTGACAGTGGAGATTACATAGAGAATTGCAGATTTAATAATCTGAAAAGGTATCTTATTGAAAGCGGACAGGAGGCAGTTGTTGACAGAATGATGAGAATTAATCTTAAGATGAAGGATACAATTGATGAGGGTTTCCTTAGAAGAATTATGTATACAGATGCGTATGGTTATGTGAGTTCTTTATTGGATATGGTGTAGAAATGATGTGGCAGAAGTTAAGCATAGCATAAGGAGTAAGTATGAATAGCAGGCATTATGGAAGAATTATTCTTTGAATTAAAACAAAAAGTCTATGAAAAGCTTGATATTAATTTGGACGTGTCCGATGAGGATTTGTATAAGGTAATAGATGTATGTATATATGAGATTTCACAGCATAGGGCTATATCTGTCCATAACAGGGAGCTTTTAAGGCAGCAGCTTTATAATTCTATTAAACGTCTTGATATATTGCAGGAGTTACTGGAAGACGATGATATAACTGAGATAATGATTAACGGGTATAAAGATATATTTATTGAGAAGAAAGGCAGGATAACTAAATGGAATAAACAATTTGAAAGCAGAGACAAGCTTGAAGATATAGCGCAGAGAATAGCGGCTATGTCGAATAAGACAATTAATGAAGCTATACCTATTGTAGATACAAGGCTGGCTGACGGTTCAAGAGTGAATATGGTATTATCGCCGATAGCCATAGACGGACCAGTCATAACGATAAGAAAGTTCTATGATACGCCAATAGATATTAACAGATTAATTGAGTTAGGTTCTATAACGAAGGAAGCGGCAGATTTTCTTGAATTACTTGTAAAATGCCGTTACAACATATTTGTTTCTGGTGGCACAGGAAGTGGTAAAACGCACCCACATAAGTCAACGCACTAGGTCATTAGATTCCATTGATGATGATTTAAGTCAGACATATCAATATATATTGTATTTATACAGACCTGTATCATTTAAGCCTAGGTGGGATTATGGAATACCTAATGGAGTTACTTTAAATAGATATATGCAGGATATTTGTTTAAATACATGGCAAGGTAGGCTTAGGTATTATAGACTTCAAAAGAATGTTACTGCTGATTATGTAGCAAGTAAAATTGGTATGAATAGTGGAACATCATATATGAAGAAGTATGAAAATACATGCAAAGATTATTACACCTCTGTAAAAAATTATAAAGCAGTTTGTGAAGCAATTGGGATTTCGTATGAAGATATAGCGGATGAATATATGCTATTTATAGACAGTGATTACGATAAGAGATTAGCTAATGCAATAGAAAAGTCTGGATTATCAAGTAAGGATTTTGCAGTCAAATACAACATTGAATATACAACGCTTAGACATTCGTTAAAAAGGATGCATAAGCTGTCGGTAAAGAGTTTTGAAAAATATAAACTGATTTTTGAGAAGCTAAATGTATAAAGGGAAAGGGTTTACATTATGAATAAATACAAGGCTATTAGTAGAAGCTATTATGATATTATTAGAGTTACAGATAACTATATTGAGATTAAATCAAAAAACACTAAACATATGTGGATTATAAGCAAGCCAATGCCATATATTGAAAATAAGCCAATAATAATATATCACAAACATTCGCAGTCTGTTCCTTATTACCATAAACATGGATTTGCTTATAATATATATCAGGCTGTAAGCAGCATTAAATCGCATGATGAGTATGTATTAAGTGGTCGAGGCAAGTATAATAAAGCATAGCTCTGTAATTTGATTGTTAGTGTGATTCTTTCGTGATAGAATAGAGACAGTTTATAAGCGAAAGGATTACATATGATAGAGTTAATGCTTAAGTTGCTTACCTACGAACCCTACGAGAAGGTTTCAGGCAACGAGAAAGATTACATAGATAAAGTATTAAGTGAGAAATTCACTAGCGATACTGCTGTTACAAATAAAGAGTATATTATATATGATGAGCTGTTCAGGGGATTTATGGACTTTCTGAATTATTCAAGTACAGGTATTTTTTGGAAAGGCATTCAGTGGAATTCTTTAGGCTGGTTGAGAAACTGGAAGAATAAATATTATCCAGTTAATGAGGGCATGATTGATGACAGAGCAATATATCCAGTTCTCTTTAAAAAAATATGTTTTTTTATTTTGGTTGAAGCTTACAAGGGTAATTCCAAGAAAAAAAATACTGAGATGTCAGATAAGGAATTTATACAAGCAGTTGGATTGCGTGAGAACATATTTAACAAATGGCACATATCCCCTCGTTACAGAAAGAAGGTCAATAGGGACTCACACAGTTCCATCACATTAAATAGAAATGGTAAAAAGCAACCATATCTTACGACTGCTATAAAAAGGGTATACTATGAAGCAGGTAGGCAAGAAGCTGAAGAAAATCTGATTGATTCAGATACTACAACTGAGTGGGTTGCTCCTAAGCTGAATCAGCTACCAATGTTTATTGATGTCTTTTCAGGAACTGGTACAGTCGCAGCATCTGTCGGTGCAAATGAAAGTGTTGTTAATGATATCGATGTAGGTGCAGCATGCTTTTTATATTCAATGTCGCATGATTCTAAAGAGGTTTGTGAAAGACTGGCACAGTTACATAATAATTTTGTGAGTGAGGACTTAAGCGAAGGTCAGGAATTATATACTGCGGAGCAATGGCAAAGACACAGAGAGACTAAGGCATATGAGAAGTATCTGGATAATCAGAAATTTGAAGAGGTAATGATTCGCCTAAGAAATAATTATGTGTATATCCATGACAAGTATGTACAGGCAACTATCGGGGTAGTGCTTGATTTTGACAATGCTACCACTAAGGGTATTGAAATGTTTTACGATATTGGTGTTGCTTGGCTGTTTTTAAATTCCTTTAAGCAAAAGCAGAGCAGAGGTAATCAGTTTAATGCAATAGATATGGATGTTGAAGCATATATGAAGTATCTGCGAAATGTTTTGATGGTTAAATATAAGGACGATAAGAAGTATGAAAAATACCATCAGCAGGATGCTTCAGATGCAACTTTTTTGGAAAAGTATAGGCTTAAAAAATCTCAGGTGAAGTTTGAAAAAGGTATAAAATATATGGACTCATTGAAAAACACCATTGTTAAGAGTGAGGACTTTGATACGGTCATACAGAGTTATTCTGATGGCTTTATATACCTTGATTCACCTTATTTTCTTACTACAGATTATACTGTGCCTTTTCAGGATGAGGAGCATAAGGTTATGCTGGATAATCTTCGTCATACAGATTTTAACTGGATCTTTTCTATGCAGTATAAAGGAATTTATACAGATAAATTTAAGAAGAGTGAATTTACTAAGAATAGAAAATCTTGCCAAGAAGCTGGACATCCTCTGATAAAGAACTATTATTACTATTATAATGGCTTTGTTAAGCCTTTTGTTATAAAGAGTGAAATGAACCTGCCATATTATGAGACAGATACATCAAAGGATATTGAAGACAACAATTTGTGGGTGCTGTTTTTTTATTATAGATACAAAAAAGGAGAAATGATGATATGCAATTTTGACCCAAGAAGAAATATCCCATATGCATTTGAGGGTGACAAAGAGATTGGGCATCATATTGAGATAATGCCATACAATGAGTTTTTAACTCATTTGCTTAATAATGAAAGAAAAGAAAGCAGTTATAGTGAGCTTAGAACAGAAGCTCATAATTGGAGAAAAAATAATATAATAGAAAATTATGCTTTAGGAGCTTGGGTTTAATCCCAAGCTCTTTTACTGTCTATAAGTATATATCCTTATCAAGTTTTCACATCCATTTCTATCACTTATAAGTATAAAAATAAACTAATGGAGGACTTGTAATTATGAGGATAAAGGATTTTAGGTCAGGAGCTGAGAGGCTCAATGATATTATGTCTGTCTGTGAGGACAAGGAGTTCACAGAAGTAGAGGCATCAGAAGTGATTGATGCTTTAGCAACTGTGAGAGCAGATGTTTTTCTTTATGTGCAGAATTGGGCATGTAAAGAAGGGAAAGGGTGTGAGATTCATATAACATACCCAAGAATTGATTTTGATTTCCCTGCTGAGAATGGGGATTTTTCAGGGAGAGAGTTAATCTATCTTCCATTTATGAGCTGTTCTGTATGGCTCTGGGAGAAGATGCTACAGGAGCCTGAAAATCCTGTGTTTGAGATGGTGAGATATTTCTGTATGTGTGTTCACTATCTCAGATGTAAGCTTGTTATGTATGGTGTTCCATACGACAAGCCATTAACATCCAAGTTGTTGAAAGAGTACAACATCTTGGATATGTTTGACACATATCGTTATGAGCATATTTTCAGGGATGCTCTGCAGCATATAGAAGGGAGGTAGTTTGTATGCTGATAAAGAAATGGAAAATAAGAATACAAAATGATGGTCGACCAGCCATCACTTTTCCTAGTGGTAGGCAGGATGTAGTTCTCCTGCCAGAAACTGATGATATTGAGCTGTCAGATGAAGGCTTGATATTCTCCATCAGTCGGAGGGGTAAAATAACTCGCTATGAGTGTCCTTTTAGCGAGTTAGGATACACAGCCCCACCAACACCAATAGCACAGCTTCAGGCTATGCGTTGTGTGTCTAATATACCACAGGCAAATATCCTCATATTTTTATATGAGTTTATCTGTGGTGTGCTTACAGAAGCTACACCATACATAATCAAAAAACAGCCTTTTGATATGTATGATTTAGCCAATAATTTTGAAGAGTGTAAGCAGTTAGAGGGTGTAAGCCTTAAGAAAATCAAAGAGGCTGTTCTAAATAAATATGTGGAGGTACTGCATGAATAAAGCATTACTTACCACAAAAGATGCGAGCAGTCTTATCGGCTGTTCGCAGTCAACCTTAAGGAACTATGAGGCTGTAGGTCTTTTAGTTCCAGCAGTAAAGGTTGGCAATCGGAGATACTACTCCAGCAGTCAGGTCACAGATTTTATTCTTGACTGCTGTAGTGGTAGTATTAATGATTCAGAGCAGGGGTACTTTTTGTCAAGTTCTGAGGTGAGAAATAGGCTTGCTATAAGTTATGAAACCTTAGAGGAACTTGACAAACAAGGTGTTTTAGTTCCCTGTAGGAGGTTGCCACTTAGCCATAAGAGGCTGTACTATGCGAGTGACCTTGAAAAATTTATAAGTAGGATGTAGGAGTATCCTTTGTTTGTGTGATGCAGGAGTATTTATCCCTTAAGTGGGGTAGTACTCCTGCTTTTTTGTGCAGTCGTTAATTATATTGCAGTTCACTTGTTATTCTCCAGTTCATTTTCAGAGTCCTCATTTCTGATTATTTTTGTCATCAAACAATTTATTTTTTAGGAGGACTTTATATGAAAGTTACAGAACAATTTGAGGAGATTAAAGGAAATACAAAGGAGAAACTTGTAGAGCAGCTTTCTCTGGTAGAGAAAATGTTGGCGGAGAGAGGTTATACTTGTACTGAGCGTCTTAGCTATGGTACTTATAATTGGTTTTATCACAAAGAAGGAGAGACTGTGGTATTTGTGACATATTACAATACCCATAATAAAGTGATATCTTTCACTACGATGAGTGAGGGTACATACCTTAAGTGGTTTGCAAACAGCAAAAAGAAGGTTGCTTTCACACCAAGAACTGATGGAAAATTGAAAGCAATTGTGAGTATGAATGGGACATACGTTCCGTTGGCTCATTTTGCATTTGATTGCATTCCAGCAGGATATTGCGTTGACCATATCTTTAATGATATTAGGTTCAACGACAGTTCTGCTGTGAGATTAGCCACATCTGAGCAGAATAGTCGTAATCGTAGCTGTAGTAAGAAGGTTGCAGGTGACGATTTTGATTATGATGCATCTCGTGATTTTAGAGAGAACTGGTGGCTGGTTCTCTGTGTAACTATGTTCCATGAGATTACATGGGAACAGGCAAAGGCTTACAATATGGGAGGTGATGCAGAATGAGTTTACTGAGAGCTTATTCATTTAACGAAATAGACTTCATAGATTCTGGCAGTCTATGGTCTATGTTCAAAGACATTGCCAGTATCGAGAGTAGAGGGTGTAGTTGCACCCTTGAAGTCGTTGAGGCGGTACTGTCAGGGAGAGTGAAAATGGAACACTACGATTCAGATGGCAATGTAGTGTTTGACCTCCGCAAGTATGAGCGTAAGGTAGAAAAGCTCAGAAAGCTGGAGCAGGCTAGACATCATAAGAATGAAAAGCCATTGCTTGATGATTATGACGATTTGGCTGAAGGAGGGGTAGTAGCAGATGCTATTTCTGCATTGCAGACAGAAGATATTGCAAAAAATATCATCGACAATGCAGAGCTTGATTGGGCATTGAAATCCTTAGATGAGAAACTATTGGATTTCATTGTCCTTGACAAAGTGAATGTTAAGGTTGCTCTGCTACAGGCAAACAAAGGCATTCCTGAGTCAATACAGCTTGTAAAAGATATTGTGAAAAAATATCCTTATATGGGAGAAATCATTCACATTATCCTTAGCTGTGGCAAGCCTCTTGAAGAGGTGCTGGAGGTAGACTGATGAACAGAGAATTGTATAACTTATCTGCCGATGACACAAAGTTATTGCTTCTGATTTATGAAATGGCAAAATCAGGAGCAATCACATTGGACTCATCCAAAATGGAACATGCTCAGATAATGTATGATTACCTAGAGTATGTGAGGCGGATGAAAGATAAAAAAGATAAAAGAAAGCTTAATCAATTGATTCTGTTACAGTTGATTAAGCATTCAAAGTAATAAATGAGGACTTGTCAAAATATGATGAGTCCTTTTCTTTTACATATATGCAGCATATAAAACTTCAAGGTTATTATCTGCCGATGAATATTTCTTGTAGGCATCCAGAGTGGAAAGCATTTTAAAAACTTCAAATGTTGATTTACATATGTTTTTGTATGTAGTTGTAGTAATCAGGTATTTTTCAGATGAAATAAAGTATGCGATTGTCTTTGTATTTTCCTGTAGTATTTCCATTAAGTTTTTATTCTCAAAAGCTCATGGGGTATGGGCATATCGCCAGTTGATTTGCTAGCGATTTAGTTGAACATGGTGTTTATATAAGCTCATGCAATAAACTGACAGTTCATGCAACTTCTCAAGAAGAATTTCAAGACAATCTTTACAGAAATTAAGGCTAGAGCTAACATACCACACAACCCTGAATTGTTGGGAATTTTTCTGAAAGGAGGATTGAAAAATGTTATTAAACACTATTGCTGAAAAGCATCCCAATTCTTTCGTGTTGTTGCTCCCTAAAACCAGAGACGAGCAAAATCGTGTGAGGGATTGGGAGGTTTTAAACACATCAAGGCATTATGATGAAATCTTAAAGGTAGCGAAGTATTATCGTGCAGAAGGTATGAATGATGCAGTCATATGCAGCACCTGTGATGAGCTTGTTGTTCCACCAAATGAAAGTGCAAAGTTTGTCAGAGTATATTACTCGATGATTACGATTGCTCAGGTGGTTCTTCATATTCCACTGGGAGGTGTTGAGTAAATGGCACTAATTGACAGAGCAAGAGATGTCTATTTTGACAGGGCGAGGGAACGTTGGAAACAGGAGGGTTTTGATGCTGATATAACAGATATTCTTGAAGGTTATCGTGCAGAAACCAATAAAAAGATTAAAAGAGACAAGGTCAATGTTTTATCTACATTTTTGATTAACCTGTATGATTATGACCATGCTTCATTGCAGTTAGATATTACAAAACTTATTGTGCTTCAGCCTAAGAGAGAATTTCCTGCTAAGGATAAAAGAAAGCTGTTACAAATCTTATGGTCTACTATTCAAATGTTGTATGAGGATGATTGGTCTGAAGTATTGAATGAAGTCAATCGACTTGGTGAGTGGGCTAGGGCAAATCCAGAGGAATTTCCAGTGAAATAGCCAGCTTTGGGGTATCCTATAAATTTTTCTGTGGAAAAATTTCAAAAATAACTTGCAATTCACATCAAACAGAGTGATAGATAGACACACGAAAAAATTAAACACACGAAATGGAGGATTTATTATGGTTAAAGTTTTAGTTAATGGTGGCTTATTTGAAATAAGCAAGGTTGAAGAGATTGTTGAGAAGAGAGTGCCTTTCAACGGAACAAATATACGATTGGTACAGATTGCCAAGGACAGTAAGCAAGCTGTAAGTGGATTACACTTTAAAGTAAAGAATACTGAGTGTAATGTTTTTGCCATCGGTGAGTTTACGATTGGTAATTTGCCAACAGCTAAGGTCAAGGAAATAATGAAGCAGTTATTATCTGAAGGTTACTATGATTTTTCTGCTTGTGATTTCCAGCCAATGCAGATGCCTGTGGAAAAGTATAAGTTTGATGAAGGTAAAAGTAAGCCTTATTTTTGTGAAGGCTCACTCATCCAGTTTTGCGCACCAAATGATGTGTTCAGTTGTAATATAAATACCATCGTTCCACCAGTTAGTATGACGGCACACCCTGAGCAGGATGATTATGATGATCTTGATGATATTAAGGATATGTCAGATGAAACATTGAGAGCAACAATCTACGAGCTTGAGGATGTCACAATGGCAAAGTTAGCTGGTATGAACAGAGAAGAACTTGAGAATTTATATCTTGATATAAAGGTAGGTGGCTATGATGAATAGGTCAAGTCTGCCAGTATCTGTAAATACAATGAAGAAATGGTATGAGTCTGATGACAAGGTGCTTCAATGCACCTTGCCATTTCAGAGACATAGTGGTATGTGGAGTCCTATTCTTAAGTCAAATCTTGTATGGAGTATGCTTGCAGATTCCTATATTCCACCGATTGTCTTGTTAAAAGACAAGCGAGGCGAGGATTCTAAGGGCAAGGATATCTTTGGTTATCAAGTGCTCGAAGGACAACAGAGACTTGTGACAACTCTTATACCATTCTTAAATGATGAGTGGACATTGCATGGTTCAGTTGAGCCTGTAGAAGTTGATGGTTTTACATATGATATTGCCGGTAAGAAGTATTCAGAGCTTGAAGAAGAGCTTCAGGATATTATCAAAAACTACAGATTCACAGTACAGGCTATTGAAAACTACACGATGGAAGAAGCTGAAAAGTTGTATTTTAACATTAATAGTGGTGTAGCTCTCTCAGCAATGCAAAAAGGAAAAGCTAAGTTAGGCAATGAGCTGATGGAATTTGTGAATACTCTGCTTTCAGGCAACTTCTTCACACAGGCTATTAATATTACAGAGAAACAGGCTCTCAAAGAAGATGATTTGCTGATGTTGATGCAGGGCATGGCATTACTTGACCAGCGACACGAGCAGAGAGAGTTTAAGAATATCTCCGCAGCATCTATGCTTTCATATGCAGAGAGTATCAGGAACAGTTACAATGAAGAAAAACAGCAGATGATTATGGAAATCGTAGATTACCTTGATTCTGCGTTTGAAAACAAAAACAAATTCCTGCGTAAAAACAATGTTCCTATCGTAATTGTGATGACAAAGATAGCTCTTGAGAATAATGTGAAGCCTGAGCTTTTCAAAGCATTTATCAATGATTTTGCCAACGCTTTATATCCTGCTTATGAGGAGGCAAGTGGCTCTGGCAATATTAAGATTGTAAATGTAAATCAGAGACTCAAGGTTATGTTTGTTGCCATGTGTAACTATTTTGGATGGGACATTGACAATGTAGGCAAGCCTTTTGAAAGTGAAGATGCATGGACTTTGGATGTAATAACTTCTGAAAACTCTGAGGTTGATGATGATACTGCAAGTGCTGATGAGGACTCGCCAGCTATGGGTAGTTTTATGAATGAACCTACGGAAGAAGCAGTGAATACTGAAGATATGGACACAGAAGGCGATGATGCTGAGGAGGTTGCAGATGAAGCAGGAGAAAATTCAGGCATATTTGCTGAGAGTGAATAAGCTGTCGGGTGTAGTTTATAAAGGCTATCTTGCTGAAGTTGATAACACCTTAGAAGCAGAGCAAAGATATGTAAACTATGATGAGCCATATGGTTTGATTACTGTTTTAAGCATTACTGATGAGATAGATGTTATCGCTAATGACGAGGGCAAACTTAAAAATTATCCTATTAATCGTTTTGTTGTTGATGATATGGGTGGAGTATATGATATGCTTGTTGGTAATCTAATGTGTGTAAGGCATAACAATGATGGCGAATTCACATCAATCTTGGCGGAGGATATTCCAATAATTGAGAGGCATCTGATTCCATTAAATCCACAATGCCTTATGGACTATGCAGAGGAGGAACAATAATATGTCATATCCATTAGATAAAAAAGCAGTCTATATGGCTCGTTACCCTAAAGGCTCGGTCTTGGAGCTGACAGCTCCGATAGATGACCCGTACAGCCCGAAGCCAGTCGGTTCACGAATGAGGGTTGAATATATCGATGATGCCTTGCAGGTACATGGAGAATGGCTTGCTCCTGCTTCAGGCAGTATTGCTATTATCATAGAGCAGGACAGCTTTAAAATTGTTACATAAAACCAATGATTTTTTGTCAGTTTATTTTGACCAGTGATTCTTCGGAGTTACTGGTCTTTTCTTATGCCTGTATATTCAACGGTATCAGGGGTACTTTTTATCGGTTTCTGGCTCGCATTTTCGCCCCATATAGCCCTTTAAATTGTGTTGCCTTGTAACTGTGCCATCTGCTATTAAAAGTGGCACAAATCGGCTCTAGCAAAGTTCCGACAATTTTTCAACTTTTTACGACCTTGTGAAAATCACTATTTCTATGGGATTTCTGCTATGTATTTGTCTAGGTGTTCCAGCTACAATTATATCCATTTGAAAACTGTTAGTTAAAATATGTTGCGTGAATATTTCTTGTGCGTTTTGTAGCTGATATGATTTTTAATCCGTAAAATCTGTGGAGATCCTGTCTAAATGTGGCAGGCAGTGCATTTTTTAGCAGTCGGCATAGTGTGGTAGTTCTCATTTTCTATATCATTTACTGTATCTGTTGGTGCAGTCATTTTGCTGGAGTTTTTCTTGTGAAAATTGAATATTTTATTCCGGCATGGAGTTCATTTAAAAAATCGTTAGTTTGATTTCATCACTTAGTATTCAATATTTTAGTGAGTTTAAATTTTTATAAGTATTTTAATTTCTGGTTGTAGATTAATTTCAGAGTTCATTCACTAGTAGTAAAATGGATGGATTATTAGTGATTATGGGATTTAAGTATCCTGCTACCTATAGGGGAAATTCCTATCTATCCCTAGCAGTCAGGGCAGTTATACTAGCAGTTTCGTATAGCCCCTGTAGATGCCTATTTTACTAGGCTTGCAGGTTCGTAGCGAGGCACAAACACCCAGCAGTACTGGCTATTGCTTGGGTGCTTTTTATTGCCCACACAGGCTTTTTTGTTGTGTACTGGCTACTACTTCCAGTGCTGTAAAATATCGCCATTTAGGGCTGATATGGTGCATTACAGGGGTACTTTTTCTGGAAAATGCATAGATGGTTTGTCTGTACTCTATAGATACGACCATATAATAATTTTATACGACCTCAAGCTCCAAGCTGTGTTATAATATAGAAAACGCAGCAAGGAGCTTTTTATATAATGTATGGTAGCAAAGAGATAAAGATTGCTCTCAGGAAGTATATTGCATCCACAGGCAACAAGACGATTGATGAGCAAAGTGTTATAGATATACTGGATGAAGGTGCCGATAGGGATTTTGACAAGGCAAGTCAGATAGTAAAGGAAATCAGGCAACAGTATAAGAATAATAGTGTCATCCCAGAATGGCTACGAATGTTGGCTTTTAGGCTGGTGTATGACTACATGACAATAGAATACACAAAAAAGATGGAATATGATAATGAACCAGAGAATAAGAAAAAAAGAAAAGTGTATAAAGTGTTATCCCAAAATAAATTAATAGAAGCTATTGGTTTCAATAAAAAAGTCTTTGATAAGACATCAAATTGGAATATTTACTCACCATATGCTAAGTGGCAGCAAAGTCAGTATAAGGCTTTAAATATTCCTGTGGCATATGCAGAGATAGTATCAAATCCTATATATGTAGCAATGCTACATCATATTATTTCAGAGTCAAGGATTATTACAGATACCTTTGTAGATGTCTTTGGTAAAATGGGGTACGTGTCTGCCGTTTGTGCAAATGGCTATGCTCATAAGATTTTCTATACGCAAGATGCAGATACCTATAAAAGATATTACGATGGTATGACAAAAGATCCAAATTGTACTTATGAATTTATATATAATTATGGGGAACGGGCAAAGCAATTTTTAGATGATCCTAGCGAGAAAACAGGTAGAGACAGACTAGATGAATTTGAAGCAAAATTTTATGACTATCAATCAATAAGACTTTTGTGTGGTATACCTGAATTAGAGGTTAGTATAAAGAAAGCAAAAAAAGATGAAGGAGAGGAGCTAGAAAAATCGCAAGAACAGCTAGAGGAAGAGGAGAAGATATATAACAGCAAGTATGCAGCATTGAGATTCATTACATTGTGTTATCAGACGCCATATTGGAAAAAGAATAATATAAAGTATGATAAACTATCTGGTGAATATGTAGAGAAATTCTCCAGCTTAAAGCATATAAAAAAAGTATTTGACATTACAGAAGATAGCTTTGTAGCATATGCAAATGCGTTAAAGAAAACTGAGTATAGAGAATATGAAGATAATCTGCTTGTCGACCTCATGACTAATTATAATAATATAAAAGGTGAGAATGATGTTAAAGATATAGTTAAGAATATTTTTAAATTACTTGGGATAGATGAGAAAGCTCTGTTATTTGTAGACATTCCAAAATATAATGAATATTATAGATATGGGTTTGATACAGAGATACTTGAAAAAGAAGTTGATGGTAAAAAAAGGTCATGGCTCTCTTATGGAGAGAAAGATACAGCTCAGGAAAGCGAAGATAGTATAATCAATTTTTTACTTGATTATGATGGCGATTGGGTAATGACATTGAAAGGGTATTCTTTTGGAAACACAGATGCAAATAAACATTATAATAATATAATAAGAAAAATGAGAGAAAGCTATAGGAATTGTTACATATATAAATGTAGCAATGAAGATCACAATATAAGTACAGCTATAAGTTTTATTACATCAATAAATTTTGATGAGCTATCGGCTGATGAATTTAAGGCAAAGTATAACATAGAAGTATCATCAGATAGAAATGAGACTGAAACAAATAAATATAGACTAAGTAAATTCTGTATATAAGAAGTTAAATGGTTTATTGGATAAGGACAAGGATTTTTCCTTGTCTTTTTTTTACCTATAGAAGTTAAAACTACACCCTAATTTTACAAAGAAAGTCAAAATTGCACCCTGATTTTACAAAAGGGATGTAGAAATGCCGTAAAACAGCAATGTAAAAAATAATATTTAGTAAATGGATTTTGAAAATTTAGGAAATTATCATTTGTTCATAGCCAAGAGGCAATAAATAAATATATAAGTTTAAGGAGGACAATATTATGTCAGAAAACAATTCAATGAAGAAGGTAACAGTAAAGGGATATTTAGAGAAGGTCAATACAAAAGACATTTCTACAGAAGTTGCAGTACAGCGTGGAGATGACCAGTGGAAAGATGCACAGAAAGGTCTGCTTATTAGTTCTGTAATGAAAGGATTTCCTATTCCACCAGTATGTACTGTTGAATTTAATGGTGAGACACTAGTTATTGATGGCTTACAGAGAACAACAGCACTTCAGGGTTTTTATAACAATGAGTTTACTATTGAAGGTTTACATAGTGAGCTGGATGGTAAGAAGTATGACGAATTGAGTGAAGAAGAGAGAAATAAATTTGATAATTATGAATTTAATATCATGGATGCAGGTGAGGTTACAGAACAGGAACTTTCTGAGCTGTTTATCTGCTTAAATAATGGTACAACCTTAACTAAGGTACAGCTATTAAAGGGGCATGCTGGCTACAAGAATGCTGATTGGCTTAATAAAATGTGCAAGAGTGATTTGTTGACAAAGCAAGCAGATTTTACAGATATGCAGAAGAGGAACAATGCAGATCTTGAGTGTATTATTCAGGGTATGATTTTGGTTGATGCCTATTTTAATGAAGTTAGTGAGGAACCATATAACTGGAAGAATATCTCAAGAAAAGAGCAGGAAAGTTATTGTGAGAATATCCTGTCGAACAGAACAGCAGAAGAACTGAAAAAGTATGAGGATATTATTGACTATGCAAGCAGCATAGGAGGCAATAAGATTTACAAGAAAACTATGATACCAGCAATCATTTTCTTGGCAAAGGTTGCAATAATGTCAGAAGTAACTGTTGAGGAATTTGATAAGTATGTTACAGAGATGGTGAAGGAAAAGCCACCAGTATACAAAGAAAATATGGGTTCAGGTAATGTGTCAAAGAAATCAACAGTTGGAAGAATTAAGGCTTTATTCGATGATTTCAAAAAGGAGTATCCAAAGAAAGTTACAATGGAGCTTGATTTTGATACCAGCAACAAGAAGAAAGTTGATAAGTCAAAGACTAAAGATAGTAAGAAGAAAGCTACTAAGTCAAAGACTGTAGCCGACAAGGAGGTTACTGAAACTGCAGAGGTATCTGCTAACCCTGAAGCTACAAAGGATACTGCTGAAGTAGCAAACACAGATGTTTCCAGCACAAATGGGGTATCCTCAGAAGCAACTGCTGATGCTTCATCTGACACATCTGTAGCAACAAATGAGGATAGTGCATCTGATTCGTCAGAAGCAGATGCAGATCCTGCAAAGGATGTTTCAGATGGAACAGAAGTTGTTGCGTAAAACAAATATTAATAGGTCTGTCGGTAACATTTTATATGTACCGGCAGACAGAAAACAAATATACACAGATAGGAGACTTTATTATGAAGAATACATTTATGGGATTTGAGACACTTGTAGACGAGGCAATTAATGGAGATGTGATGATATCAGATGTTTCCTCTTTTGTTAAGGAATTAAAGAAAGAGAAAGCCAATATTATTAAGGCAATTTCTGCCTTAGAGGATGTATCTGAAAGAAGAGCAGCATACAAGAAACTGAACAGATTAATGTATCAGTTATACGATGCAAGATGCTGTGTACAACTTAAAGAAAAGGATGATAAGGGCAAGGTTACTGTACGTGAGATATATATATCTGCAAGCAGTATGGCAAATATGATTCTTTGCTACAATGTTTAGCGTATGCTAGGAACCTTAATTTATGTAATGTGATGGTGCAAGAAGTTGCTCATTGTGCTTCTTTTTTGCGAACACTCCTAATATGAATTGTGGATGAAAAGGTCTGCTGATTATGATATAATTAGTCTTGAATTTTAGTATCAATGAAGACTAATTTTGAATATAAGGAGTTTTTACAATATGACAGATAGAGAGCAGAAAGCAGCAGCGAAAACATTTGCTGAGGAGTGGAAAGATAAAGGTTACGAAAAAGGTCAGAGTCAGCCATTTTGGCTGAGTTTATTAAGAGATGTATTAGGAATAGAACATCCAGAACAATATATATCTTTTGAGGATAGAGTTTTCTTAGGGCATACATCCTTTATAGATGGGTACATAGCTGACACTAAGGTTTTAATTGAGCAAAAAGGAAGTAATAAGAGCTTAGATGAACCTATTAAGCAGTCTGACGGAACATTGTTGACTCCTTTTCAACAAGCTAAGAGATATATTACTGAATTGCCAGTAAGTAAGCATCCAAGATGGGTTGTAACTTGTAATTTTAAGGAATTTTATGTATATGATATGGAACAACCAAGTGGAGAGCCTTTAAAAATAGAGTTAGCAAACTTAGGTAGGGACTATTATCTATTACAATTCTTAGTTAATAAGGAAAACTCTGATTTAAATCGTGAAATGGAAATATCACTACAGGCTGGTGACCTTGTAGGAGAATTATATGATGAAATTCTCAAGCAATATAATAATCCTGACGATGATGAGGTATTAAAAAGTTTAAATGAGCTTTGTGTACGTTTAGTATTTTGTTTATATGCTGAGGATGCAGGTATATTTGGTAGACATGCAATGTTTCATGATTATCTTGCTAGGGTAGGCACTAATAATGTCAGAGATGCTTTGGTAGAGTTGTTTAAAATCTTAGATACCAAAGAAGAGGATAGAGATCCTTATGGAAATCCTGACCTTTTAGCTTTTCCATATGTTAATGGAGGGCTTTTTGCAAATGAGCATATTATAATTCCAAGATTTAACGAGACCATAGTGGATATTTTATTAAATAAATGTTCTGCTGATTTTGACTGGAGTGAGATAAGCCCTACAATATTTGGAGCAATATTTGAGAGTACATTAAATCAGGAAACAAGACGCAAAGGTGGTATGCATTATACACCTATATCTATTATACATAATGTAATAGATAATTTATTCTTAGACGATTTGTATGCTGAATTTGAAAGTATATGTTCTGTAGGAGTTGTAAAGAACCGTAAGGAAAAACTTGAAAAATTTCAGGAAAAACTTGCAAACTTAAAATTTCTTGACCCAGCTTGTGGAAGTTCAAATTTCTTAACAGAGAGTTATATTTCTTTGCGTAGACTTGAAAATAAGGTTATTAAGGAAATCTTAGCTTGTGATAAGGGAAACTTAGCTGGACAGATTATATTTGGAGTAGCATATAATCCTGTTAAGGTTTCTATTAGCCAATTTTATGGTATTGAGATAAATGATTTTGCAGTGACAGTAGGTCGTACAGCTCTTTGGATAGCAGAGAGTCAGATGTTACATGAAACAGAAGAAATAATACATATGAATTTAGACTTCTTACCATTAAAGACAAATGCTTACATACAAGAGGGGAATGCTTTAGAGTTAGACTGGAATGATGTTATATCAGTTCATGAATTATCATATATAATTGGTAATCCACCTTTTGTAGGTTTCACTTATATGTCTGATGAACAGAAATCAGATATGGAGTTAATATTCCCAGGCATTAAGAATTTAGATTTTGTAGCAGCATGGTATAAGAAAGCCTCAGATTATATAAAAGGTACTTTTGTGGAGTGTGCGTTTGTATCAACAAATTCAATAACACAGGGAGAAACTGTAGCTAGATTGTGGAGTTTGCTTGATGTGAAAATTAATTTTGCATATAAGACTTTTGTATGGGGTAGTGAGGCAAAAATAAAAGCACATGTTCATTGTGTTATCATAGGATTTGCTACTTTTAATCGTAAGGTTAAGAAATTATATACAGGAGATAATTATAAGATAGTAGATAATATTAATGCATATTTATGTGATGCACCAGACATCTTAATAGAGAGTAGAAATAAACCTTTATGTAATGTGTCTAAAATGATTTATGGAAATAAACCTGCGGATGGTGGTTATCTTATCATAGAAGATGAGGATTACGAAGATTTTATAAAAAGAGAACCACACGCTAAGAAGTATATAAGACCATTGCTTGGTGCGGTAGAATATTTGCATAACAAGAAGAGATGGTGTTTATGGTTAAAGGGAGTAGCACCTGCTGATATTAAGAGTTGTCCTTTAGTGTATGATAGAGTAAAGAAGTGTATGGAAGCTAGAGAGAGTAGTAAGGCTGCAGGAATAAGAAAGTTTGCCCAGACACCTACTTTATTTGCTCAGATAACACAGCCAGATAATAAGGATTATATTATAATCCCAAGAACATCTTCAGAGAAAAGAAGATATGTTCCGATGGGATTTATGACATCTGAGACTATAGTTACTGATGCAGTTCAAATTGTACCAGATGCAAGTTTATATGAATTTGGTGTTCTTATATCAAATGTACATATGTCTTGGATGCGAGCTGTATGTGGTAGATTAAAGAGTGATTATAGATATTCCAAGGATGTTGTATACAATAATTTTATTTGGTGTGAACCTACACCTGAGCAGAAAACAAAAATAGAGCAAACAGCTCAGGGGATATTAGATGCACGTGCTTTGTATCCAAATAGTGATTTAGCTGAATTATACGATGAAGTACTGATGCCACCAGAACTTAGGCGAGCACATCAGTTAAATGATAAAGCCGTTATGACTGCGTATGGTTTTACAAAGGATACAGAAGCATATAAAAGTGAGTCTGCTTGTGTAGCGGTACTAATGAAATTATATAAAGAAAGAATTCAAGGAATGTGATTTATGCTAATAGATGTATCTGATGTTAGTACTATACCAATAGAAGTTAAGAATAAAATATATGAGTCATTTTCAGTTTTATCGAATGATGTGGTTAATAGAATAAAGTGTCAAGAAGCAAAGCACAATAATGACATATTGTGTGCTATTGAGGATTATTATGGACCTTTTAGAGCTACGGGGTTTTACGATGAGTTGAATACTATTTTAGAAAAATATGACATCGTATGTTATCATGCTACAAAAGTAAGTTCAAAGAGTATACTTTTGAAAGATGGACTTAAAACTAATGATTGGGATGTTTATTGCTCAAATCTTAAAAGTGCTTATATGAATATGAAACTTTCTGATGAAGAGATACAAAAAGCAGTTGATATTGTAAAAAGTGAGTACAATAGAAAGTATGCAGGTTATGATAGAAAGGCACAAGTATGTTTTTTTACTAATATGTCGATGCTTGAAGGTGAGTATGCAGCATATGACCAGTTTTGTGAAAGTATTGGAGGAGAATTGGCTCGTTGGGCTTTAAAAGATAAATATCCAGAGTTATATAATCCATTAAAAGAAAATGGTAAAAGTTGCATAGTAAAGTTTAAACTTCCATATGCCAAGATTGCAGATTATGAGAAGGACAGTATTGCATATCAATTTGTAATATATTATGCCGGTGTATATTTTTGGAATAAGGAATATGATATTGAATTTGATGGCAATACGCAATTTGATGTTCCACCAGAGGATATACTTGATATAATTGATTTCAACAAAGATATTGATTATTAATATGTCGGGTAGTTACCACTGCGGTAGCTACCTTTTTCTATATGTTCCAATATGTCTAATCATAAGTACTTGAAGCAATTCTCTTCTGAACAGAGCTATCCTTATCGTGAGCAGATATATTCTTGTATAAAATAAGTTGAGCTATACTGGTTACAGCTATTCTAAAAATGTCTTAATTAGAAATGCCATGATTTTATATGTACTGATTATGTGTTAAGTGATTCTATCGTGAAATAATACATTCTGATTTTATGATGAGCGGGTCTATGTTGTGTTCTGTCGTACTGGTGTCGTTTCATATTAATAGAGCCTGCTGTATTGAGGCGATTGTTTGCCATTTGTGCAAGTAAAGATATTATGTGAGATATTTCAGTAATATCGAATGCTATTTGCACTTATAATGCAGTTTCAGGAGTTAGTACCATCTGAAAAACATAATATTATATTTTACCGAGCAAGTGTGTCTTGGCTCTGGTATCTTTGTATCTAAATATTTCCTGCGATTTCCCAGTCAAATATATCATGCATTCCCAGTTATGTAGTTAAAGCTAATATTGGCATTTCCCAACAGCTTATGGGTAGTTATAGATGCATCGGGGAACTAAGGCTGACTTCCCGATGCTCAATCTGATTGTATCTTTGATGTAAAAGCAGATGCCTTTGAAATTATAGCTTGAAAAGGCTTTATTTTATGGCATTATAACATGGAAAATCTGCCACCACAGAATTTGACAAATTTCTGTGAGTGATGCAGTAGGATGGAGGTTGAAATTCTATGAACAGTGGAAATATTTTTGAGGCATTCTTCTTGGCGAAAGAGAAGATTACAAAGGAGCCTGATATTTTCGCAGATCCTGAGTACATGAAGATACTTCAGTCTGTCAAAAAATATTTTGACAGTTTTGTCTGGGTGTCGAACCCTATGGACAGACTGATATATCTGTATGCTGGCAAGGAACTGAACAATTCCACCATAGCTGAGTATTTAGGTGTGAATGTGAATACTTACCGCAGCAGAGTATCACGAGTATCCACCAAGCTGTCGGGATTATTGTTTGATGGTCAGAGGCTGATTGATGCTTGTGTTTATGCTCCTGTAGAAGAGATTGCAAAGACAAGGGCATACATTGATCAGCTCAATAATCGACTGGTTATTGGCAAGGAATTGTCAAATTATATGATTGGAAAAATCCATAATATTACTGTGGATTCTGTTCAGGGACAGCCAATCACAGAAGATGAGAAATTTCAGGCACTTATGCTTGTAGCCC
The DNA here is from genome assembly GCA_050874785.1 of Lachnospira sp. Lineage (GTDB taxonomy): Bacteria > Bacillota > Clostridia > Lachnospirales > Lachnospiraceae > Lachnospira. Next base: position 21,983 of record JBNMLJ010000003.1, on the reverse strand, counting down.
ACTTTAGTGAGCCTGCTATCGAGAGCAAGTTATCAGAAGTAAAGCCTGAAGCTCTTGCTTTTATAATGGATGAGCTTTTCAGTTCTGATAGTTCTGAGTGGAGCATTAAAGAAAAATGTATTAAGCACGGAATATGCTGCAAAGCATTTTAGTTGTTATACGGACACATCATCGGGTGATAATGACAGGTCAGGAAGCAGTGCTTTATTAGATTATGAAATGGAATATATTATCGGCGGTGAACATAACGACAGAGAGAATGTATACAAGGTGATTAATCAGTTATCTGTTATAAGAGAGGGGGTTAATCTGTCTTATCTTATAAGCGCGCAGGATAAGATGTCTGAGGCTTATATGCTGGCGGCGGCACTGGTGGGAGTTACTGGCTGTAATCTGGCAGTCAGGCTTGTGCAGTACATTATTGTTTCGATATGGGCATATGCTGAGTCTATAGTCGAGTTAAGGAAATTGCTGGCAGGAGAAACAATAGCTCTTATTAAGAATAGTGATAACTGGATATTACAGCTAAGCTCATTACTAGATGAAAAGCTGAATTTGCAAGCACTGATAAATAATATTACGTCATATGAGGCAGTGGGTAATAATAAGACAGTGGGTAATAATAAGGCTGTAGGTAATAATGAGGCAGTGAGTAATAATGAAGTAGTGAATAATAAGACTGTAGATAATAATGAAACTGATGAAAATGGCAGGGGTAATGGCATTAGTTATAAAGAGTATTTAAAGCTGTTAATTACATTTATGAACAAATCGGACAGAAATTACCGCATTGCAGCATTAATGGAACTAAGAATGATTATGTATGGACACAGTGAATTCAGAATGAAGAATTACATATATGAAGCTTTCGGAGCGGCATATTTTAAGATGAATGGAACAGGCAGTGTATACAGGCAGAAGCTGTCATACAGCTATATTTAGCAAATGTGCCTTTCTACACAGAATAAGTTGGTTGATTATATTTAAGAAGGGAGGAAAGATAAGATTTACCCAGAGAATAAAGAAAATGGAGTGCATAGTATTATGTGGACACTCCATAACTACAGGAATTTAATAACGCCAGTAATTAAAAGAATATTATCAAGAACCATAAAGTGTAGCAAGGCACATAACTTAAATGCTTCGGCAAGTGTGGAGGGGGCAATTGTAATTCCGCTGTTTATATATGCTGTTATGTCAATTATGTTTATTATGCAGGTTATAGCAGTGCGAATTCATATCAACAATGCCTTTTATGTGACATTAAGAAAATGTGCAGGCTATGTATATGTTTATGAAAATAGTGGAAATGTCCCAAAGGGAATGGCGGCAGAGAAAATAAGACGACTGCTGATAGAAGAGATAGGAACTGATTATGCTGCTGAACATAACATAACAGGTGGTAATGCTGGAATTATGTTTATGAGTTCTAAGATATTAAATAATAATTCGGTTATAGATATAAAGCTTACATACAGTATTAAAAATCCTTTTGATATATTTGGACTGTCTACAATAAGAGTTACTGACAGAAAGAGGATAAATGCGTGGCTTGGAGAAGATAAAGATAATTTTGCAGGAAATGTGTCAGATAAGGAGTATGTGTACATTACGGCTGGAGGTGAAGTATATCATACTGATAAGGAATGTACTTATTTGTTAAGATACATATTAGAGGCCGACAGGTCGGGTATTGATATTTTAAGAAATGCTTCGGGTGCTAAATATTATTCGTGTGAACTTTGCGGACAGACAAAAGATACAACAGCAATTTATTACACATTATATGGGACAAGATACCACAGCTCGCGTAATTGTGCTGAACTTAAAAGAAATATTCAGAAAGTAAGTAAAGACAGTGTTAGTGACCGCAGATTATGTGAAAAGTGTCAGGAATAAGACAGGGGGAGCATATGTTAAAGACATTATATTTGATTATATGGCTTGCAGCGATGTCATACGCAGATATAAAAAGAAGAAAGATTAACATTATAAGTATTGTGGTTATGGGAGCTGGCATTATTCTGTTACATTTAGCGGGTGTTATTGCTGGCAGAGAATTAGAACTACATTTATTGGTTAGAGATTATTATATTCCAGCAGTTATTATAGGAGCAGGTCTTTATATTATCGCAAGGATAACACATATAACGGGTGAGGCTGATGCAATGGTAATAGCTTATATAACTGCGCTTAAAGGAATGTATGTAACGATACAGACAGTGCTGTTATCTATGTTTCTGATGATTATCGCTGGTGGAATATTGATAGCAGAAGGAAGAATGAAGCTAAGGACGGCTATGCCATATATACCATTTTTATTGATGTCATTAGTGTGCTGTGTTATTGGCAGTGCCATAATTAATATGTGATTTTGTTGATAGGGCTGTTTATAAAATTGTATATTTGCTGGAAGTCCTGATGATAATATGTGATTTTAATGGCGGTGGAACTATATTTAGAACTTTATAAGAGGAACAGTTGTCAGTATTTAAGAAATGGAGAAGCGTATGAAAGTAGTAGAAAATGCAATTATTGTTCCAATATTTACAATGATAATTATTGCACTGATAAGTGTTGGGATTTATATGCACGATAGGATAATTATAAGAAATACAATAAGTCAGGTATCGATAGAGTATGAAAAGGAAAGAGATATTACTGCAAGGAAAGAGCTGCTTAAAAGAGGAGAGAGGTATGCGGCTGACAGGACTATGTTCCTTCGTGACATACATATATATGATGACAGGGCGTATGAGCAGAACGAAAGCATAGTGTGTAGTGCCAGTTTTCCGGTCATAAGCAGTTATACAGGTCTGTCAGATATATGTAATATTAATGAAAATGTAAATACAATCGATAATGCCCAGTTAATACGAAAGACAAATGCTCTTATGGAGGTGGTTGGATAATGAGCCAGTATTGTGGTGAGGATTTAAGCATTAAATATGAAAGGAATAATAATATAAGTTATGCTGTGGTTGATATAACCGATAGCAATGAGCTGGTTGAGTATGAGATGAAAATGCTTATGCGAAACAGCCCTGACTATTTTCTCAAATTTTCCATTAACGAGATTAATTCAAGAAAATGTATATATTATGACATAACTTCAAAACAGCAGTTAAGCACATTGCTTGAATATGGCAAGGTTAATATGGATGATGTGAAGTCGCTGCTTGGCAATATATCTAAGATGGCAAGAGTTGTAGATGAATATATGCTTAATCTTGACCGTGTAATATTAGACCCAAGATGTATATACATTTCTTTAGTGGATAAGAAAGTGTATTTTATGTATTCCCTGCTTGACAATAATATTGATTTTTATGGGAAAATGCGAAGTCTGTACGAATATATATTAGAAAGATTTGACCATTCGATTGAAAAAATAAGACTTGTAAAATTCTATGAAGCGTACCAGAGAATTCTCGTAAGAGATTACACACCATATAATCTTATGCAGTTATTTGAAGATAATGATGGTGAAAGTAATTCAGTGGATAAAGTTAGTTCTGATAATACGGTGGAAAGTGGTGAGCATACTAATACTTTCAATAGTACAGGAGAGGCAGGCTCTAAGGTTCTCAATAATGCTGATAGTGTGGTAAATTGCAGGGGTTCAAATAATAATGAGAGTACCGTCAATTCTAAATTCCAAAGAAAATCGGATAGTGTACCGGATTTTAGTTCCCAAAGAAATATTAATCAAGGAAGCAATACTGATGAGCCGTATACAGATATTAAAGATAAAAGACCATATGCTAATGGTAAGATATTATCAGCGGTAAGACCGGAGCCGGTTGGTGTTGAGGAATATAATAAATGCATTGACCGAAAGACACAGCTTATATTAAAGGCGGCGGCAGTTTTATTGTTATATAATTCAGCGGCAAATCTTTTGTTTCGCAGTTATGCGGTTGTAAAGCTGGATACAGTTGTATCAGTGGCTGTGCTTGCAGTTGGAATTATTCTGTTCTATATTGCAGATAAAGCTGGTGCGCTTGTTGGGGATTTGAAGCAGGAGAAGTCAGAAAATATCAGCGAAATTCCTTATCGTTTTGACCTTAACGAGGAGATTGATAATGAGCTTGTAACGGCAGAGGTCATTAAAGATAATGAGGAAAATGTAGACAATAGGGCAGAAGAATGTGAGCATACAATCCTTTTAAGCGACTATCTCAAATCACTGGCAGAAGAAGATAATAAGAATAATAAGCTTTGCCTTCAAGGTCTGACAGAGGATTTGTTTCCTGATGTAAGACCTGATAATGGAGAATATGATAATGCCAATAATACCATTGGTCTGTGTAAGTTTCCCTGCACAGTTGGAAGTATCAGGGAAGCTTCTGATATATACATAGACAATCCGGTTATAAGCAAGCTTCACGCCTGTTTTTCGTATAGCGATAAAGGTTTCTTTGTAGAGGATATGAATTCGACTAATGGTACTTATATTAATGGTGAGAGGCTGAAGGTGCATACAAGAGTTAATATTAATAATGGAGATATATTAAAGCTTGCGGCATATGAGTTTAAAGTAAATATAGTATAAAGTAAGTATAGTAAATGTCGCCAAAATCCAATACTTGTGATACAATTATCGGAAAGCTTAATTGATAACAGGTATATTTGGGAGGATATTAATTATATGAATGTAAACATATATTATGGTGGACGTGGTCTTGTAGATGACCCGACAATTGTTGTTATTAACAGAATTCAGGAAGTGTTAGAAGAACTTAATGTTCACGTTACAAGATATAATCTTTATGAGATAAAGAATACAATTACAACTCTTTCACAGTCTGTAGTTGAGGCAGACGGAGTTGTGTTTGCTACTACAGTTGAGTGGGTAGGTATGGGAGGCTATATGCAGACACTCCTTGACTCCTGCTGGTTATATGCAGACAAGAGCAGAACATCATCGACATATATGTTCCCGGTAGTTATGTCAAGAGCATATGGAGAACGTGAAGTTGTTACGGCACTCAGCAATTCGTGGGAGATAATAGGCGGAGTTGTAGGTGAGTCATTAAGTGCTTATGTAGACGATACAACAGATTTTGAATTTAATAACGAGTACAAAGAGATAATCGAAAAATATGCTGAAAATATATACAGAACTATATCAAAGGGCTTAAGAAATCTTCCTTCAAGCAGTCAGACCATAAGAAAGAATGTTATTAAAGAGGTTGTTAATTTCACACCTCAGGAGAGTGAACAGTTATCTAAGTATGCATCTGATGATGAATTTGTTAAGACACAGAAAGAGGATATAGAGTCACTTGCAAGCATATATAAAGAATTGCTTAGTGATGAACAGAATGGCGGAGATGATTATTATCTTAGCGTATTCAGAAATCATTTTATGCCACAGCTTAATTATAATGGCAGATATATGTTTATGATAAGCGATAAGGATAAGAATATTATCGTTGATGTTCAGGGAAGTAATCTTACGGTAGAATTTGGTCAGGATATGGAAGCTGATGTTATTGGTAAAATGTCTAAAGAAACCTTTGACCGCATAGTTCAGGGAAGAATTACATTCCACAGGGCATTTATGACTGGAGATATGACAGCCAAAGGTAATTTCAGAACATTAAGAATGTTAGACGAAGTATTTAATTTTGAAGATTAAAAGCGAAAACTGTAGTTACTACATCATTATCGGATACGATATTCCAGTCAATGCCGCTTAAAAGGCATATCTGGTTCACAATTGAAAGACCAAGACCAGCATGACCCTTGCGTGTTGTGTAGAAAGGCTTGCAGAGCTTACTTTTAAGTCCAGGGCGGTTACAGTTGTTATCGTTAATGTCATTGTTAAAGCAGGAGCTGATATTGTTAAGCTGATAAATAGAGCTTAAGTTATCAGTTTCATTACTGCTTATTGAAAGAAGCAGCTTGCCTTTAATATCAGGGGAGATTATAGCGGACAATATAAGTATACATTTTCTGCTGGTATTATTAATAAAAGTGTCAGCCGCATTATTACTGTTATTACTATTATCATCATTATTATTATTAGTATTAGTATCATTTTTATTATTACTGCCATCAGAACCATAAGTATTACAGTTGCTTTCACCAGCGGTTTCGTAAGAATTATCAATGATTTCATTTAAGGCAATATTAAGAAAATGAGAGCTGGCATATATTAAAGCTGAATTACACTCTGGGCTGATATTAGAAGTATCAAGGGTTATAAGACCATTGTATCTTGATTTAATATATTCGTTAATGGTGTTAATGATATCAGATAGTGTACAGCTTACTGTTTCGCTTTGTTTGAAGCTGTATCTGTAGGCAGATGTTCTTTCAAGATAATTAACAAGTTCATCTATTGTTGAACCCATATTATTCCAGAATTTGTTACTGCGAAGTTCATCATTGCGGCTTGAGAGAAGCTGGTAGCAGGTCTTTAAATAGGCTGCATGGTTCTTGATTTCGTGAGAGATTACAGAACTTTCTTCAAGAGCGGCGTTTGATACGCTGTTAATCGCATCAGATAACTGTTTATTATCGCTACAGTTATTGTTTATAGTTGTATATTCGTTAAAAGTTAGCATTACAATCCCCATTCTGCCATTTGGCGGTACTTTTTTGTCTTTTAAAGCAAATAATATTGTAATCGACCTTGCTTTAAGTTATTATACGAGTATATACTGAAACATAAAATAAGTAAATATTAAACGGGAGGAGATATGCTCTATGAAAAAAGATGATTGTATATTCTGCAAGCTGGCTAATGGAGACATACCAACTAATTCATTGTATGAAGATGATATTGTAAAGGTTATATTTGATGCAGGTCCTGCGTCAGATGGACACGTTTTAATTCTTCCAAAGAACCATTATGATGACATATATTCTATGGACGAAGATACAGCAGCCCACGTATTTAAGGTTGCTACAAAGATTGCCAAAGCGTATAAACAGTCATTGGATTATGAAGGACTTAATATAGTACAGAATAATGGTGAGGCAGCAGGTCAGACGGTATTCCATTTTCATATGCACATCATTCCTAGATATAAGAATGATACAGTTAATGTAGGCTGGAAGCCGGGAGAAGCTAAAGAAGATGTTATTAATGCTATAAAGAATAAGGTTACACCTTATTTATAAAATAAAAGCATTTAATTAATAGCTAGATGTTTAATAACATACATAATATTCAGGAGGAACAATAATCAATGGTTAAGTTAAGCAAAGGTGGGGCATATCTCATTAATGGAACAGAAATTATTGAAGATAGCCAGACAGCATTAGCACAGGTAGCTGCCAAGACAGGCAGTAATATCACAAGTGAAGAGGCGGCAAAGAATACAATTGCCTATGGAATTCTTAAATCCCATAATACATCAGATAATATGGACAAACTTAAGATAAAGTTTGATAAGATGACTTCACACGATATTACATTCGTAGGAATTATACAGACAGCAAGAGCATCAGGACTTGAGAAGTTCCCAATACCTTATGTACTTACTAACTGTCACAATAGTTTATGTGCAGTGGGTGGAACAATTAATGAAGATGATCATATGTTTGGACTTACATGTGCTAAGAAGTACGGCGGAATATATGTACCTCCACATCAGGCCGTTATTCACCAGTTTGCAAGAGAAATGCTTGCAGAAGGCGGCAAGATGATACTTGGTTCAGACAGCCATACACGTTATGGTGCACTTGGTACTATGGCAATGGGTGAAGGTGGACCAGAACTTGTTAAACAGCTTCTTAATAAGACATACGATATTAATATGCCGGGTGTTGTAGCTATCTATATGACAGGTGAGCCAATGAAGGGCGTAGGTCCTCAGGACGTTGCACTTGCAATTATAGGTGAGGTATTTGCTAACGGATATGTTAAGAATAAAGTTATGGAATTCGTTGGACCAGGCGTGTCTAACTTAAGTGCTGATTTCAGGATTGGCGTTGACGTTATGACAACAGAGACAACTTGTCTTTCATCAATATGGAGAACTGATGAGAAGATTAAGGAATTCTATGATATACACGGAAGAAGTGAGAGCTACAAGGAACTTAATCCTGGCAGTGTTGCATATTATGACGGAGTTGTATATGTTGACCTTAGTAAGATTAAGCCAATGATAGCAATGCCATTCCATCCAAGTAATACATATACTATTGATGAACTTAATGCTAACCTTGAGGATATTTTAAGAGATGTAGAGAAAAAGGCACTTGTAAGTCTTGACGGACAGGTAGACTTCAAGCTTACTAATAAGATTAAAGATGGCAAGCTTTATGTAGACCAGGGAATTATCGCTGGTTGTGCAGGTGGTGGATTTGAGAATATCTGTGCGGCAGCAGACATATTAAGAGGTCATTCAATAGGTGCAGACGAGTTCACATTAAGCGTATATCCAGCAAGTACACCTATATATATGGAACTTGCAAGAAATGGACGTCTTGCTGACCTTATGGAGACAGGTGCAATTGTTAAGACTGCATTCTGCGGACCTTGCTTTGGTGCTGGTGATACACCTGCTAACAATGCCTTTTCTATCAGACATTCTACAAGAAACTTCCCTAACAGAGAAGGTTCTAAGTTACAGAATGGACAGATATCATCAGTTGCACTTATGGATGCAAGATCTATTGCAGCTACAGCAGCTAATAAGGGATTCCTTACAGCAGCTACAGATTGTGATGTAGAATTCACAGGACCAACATATCATTTTGATAGTGCTATATATGCTAACAGAGTATTTGACAGCAAGGGTGTAGCAGATCCAGAACAGGAAATACAGTTTGGCCCTAATATTAAGGACTGGCCAGAGATGGTAGCACTCCCAGAGAACTTAATTATCAAGGTTGTATCAGAAATCCACGACCCAGTTACAACAACAGATGAACTTATCCCATCAGGAGAGACATCATCATACCGTTCTAATCCTTTAGGACTTGCAGAATTTGCTCTTTCAAGAAAAGACCCGGCATATGTTGGACGTGCCAAGGAAGTACAGAAGGCAGAGAAGGCAAGAGAAGCTGGCGAATGTATGGGAGAAGCACTTCCAGAGTTAAGAGATATTATGCATAAGATTAAAGAAACTTATGATGTAAGCAGAGAAAATGTTGGTGTGGGAAGCACAATATTTGCAGTTAAGCCAGGTGATGGTTCTGCAAGAGAGCAGGCAGCATCATGTCAGAAGGTTCTCGGCGGCTGGGCTAATATAGCTAATGAGTACGCTACTAAGAGATACCGTTCTAACCTTATTAACTGGGGGATGCTTCCATTCATAATAGATAAGGGAGAACTTCCATTTGCTAATGGAGATTATATCTTTATACCGAAGATAGCTGATGCGGTTAAGAATAAGGCTACATCAATGAAAGCATATGTAGTTAACAAAGATATGAAAGAATTTGAACTTAAAATGGATGAGCTTACAGATGATGAGCGTGAGATAATTCTTGACGGATGTCTTATTAACTACTACAGAAACCATTAATATAAAATAGAGGCAGATAATGGCAGAACAGAATATACTCAATGGTGACCAGCAGGTTTTAGAGCAGATTCTTGGCGATATTAATGAACACGCTGAAAAGAAAGAACGTCTTGAGCGTATGTCCGTAAGTATCAGGGATATAACCAAGGAGATAGATAGCGCCACTAAAGCTATGGAAGATGAGATTTCGTCAAGAATAAGTGAAAGTACAGACTCTATATGCGCAGGTTATGATAAAGCGATTTCACAGGATAAAGACACAATTAAGCAGGTTCAGGCAGACAGAGATAAAGCTAAGATGCAGGGTATTAAAGAGCGAATAGCTTCTGAGACAGCATCTTTAAGAGCTGAGAATAAGAGTCTTCAGAATGAGATTAATGAAGCATTTATTCAGGAGAATATACCTCGTATTGCTAATAATTCATTTTTTATGGCATTGTATATTTCAAGAAAAGTCAGAGATGTATTAGTCTATACTTTATTTCTGCTCATAGTATTTGCATTAATACCTGCGGCATTATATTTAGTACCAGTTATACCAGCATATGTACCAGTTATATATGCTGGCGTGATGGGAATATTGCTTCTTATAGTTGGAAGAAGTGTATATATTAACCTTATACTTGCACATAAGGATACTATTATGGCGGCAAGGGATACCAAGTATAAGATAAGGGATAATAAAAGAATAATCAAAAAGACACAACATTCAATCAAGAAAGATAAAGACGAAGCTATGTATGGGCTTGAAAGCTTTGATAACAGAATTAATTCTATCGGTGATAATATTAAAAAGACCGAAGAAGAGAAGCAGAATGCTTTAAGGGAATTTGAAGAAACTGTAAAGCCAGACCTTGTTAAAGAGGTAGAGAGCAGATACTTAGATAAGCTTAATCTTATGAGAGAAGAACTTGCCAAGAAGAAAGATGAATATATGAAGTTAGATGACCTAATCAAACAGCAGAGAATATATATATCATCTAATTATGAAGCTTATCTTGGTAAAGAATTTGTTAATGTCCAGCGCTTAACAGAACTTGATAATATTATCAGTTCAGGAGAAGCGCAGACTATTTCGCAGGCAATGGCTGTATATAAGAACAGGAAATAACTATCAGGCTATAGTTTTTGGGGCAAGAATTAATATATTGCCAGATATAAGCAGTGCATTGAGTGCGTTAAATATTACATCAGCAAGCTGGACTATAAGGTAAAGACGGGTTGTCTGAAGTATGGAGTGATTAGAATTACTGGAAGAATTAACGATTCCGGTAATATGAACAGCTCCGACTTCAGGCAGCCTTTTTTTGACCCCAAGTCCCGGTTTTAAAGGACCTTCCCCTAAAGTGATAAGTCCGATATGTTCTTCACGTCCGAGAGAAGCGTCAATCGCAATTATAAAAGGGTCAACAAAGGTTTCATTAATTTTGTCTATATATAATTGAAGATTGCCTGCGTGTACAGGGTGCATTAAATCTCCATATATGTAAAATCCGCATTGTGATGTCTTCTTTAGCTTGTACCCAATAAGAGGTCCAAGGCTGTCGCCGGTTGAGCGGTCACTGCCGATACATAGAATTACAATTTCCTGATTAGGTTTCTTCTTAGTGTTTATTATTGACTTAAGTCGTATGCTTAATAATAAAGCAGCTTTTTCGCTGGAAGAATCAAAATAATAATTCATAAGACCTCACTTCTTCGCACAATTTGCAATATATTTTTAAGATAATATATTTAGCGGTATTAAAAAATATTACAAAAAATAAAATTAAATTATCCAGCCGACATATTATGATAAAATTCTTAAGTTTATGGTGCTATTATGCAAATATCAAAAGTGGACATACCTAATGCGGCAATACATATGTGCGCTGTCAGTATGTATTGTTGTGTGTCTATTGCTTAATATCAGCGCAGGAATGAGGAGGGTATGATTGAGATTATATGTAATAAAGATGAGTCGGATAAGAATTCGCACCGTGTAAAAGAAGGTGTGACAAGCATAAGAAGACCAAAGAATATAAAGCAGATTGGTGATGTAAGCTCTGATAAGAAAATATACATAGAAGATTATGCGTTTACATATATCAATTCGATTGCATATAATAATCCAATGATAGAGCAGGCTGGCGTGTTATTAGGCGAGTTGCAGAAGGACAGCGAGGAAAAATGCGTATTTGTAAAGGGAGTAATTAAATCCGTTGTAGAGGATAAGGGGGAGAGAATACATTTTGATGAAAATGTATGGAACAGAATATATTCAGATACAGAGAAATATTTTCCAAATCTGTCGGTTGTAGGCTGGTTTGCAGTTGTGCCAGAGGTAACAAGTGAGAGAATGGCAAGGCTTAAGAAAATTCATCTTGATAATTTTGCGGGTATGATGAAGACGTTATATCTTGTGGATACAGCCTGTAAAGAGGAGCATTTTTACCTGTATGAAAATGGAAGTCTTAGAAAGCAGAAGGGTTATGTGTGCTTTTATGAGCGCAATTACGAAATGCAGGAATATATGCTTGAGCGTAATGGAAAGAAGTCCTGTGAGGACTCCAAGACTGATAAGGTTATGCAGACAATAAGAAATGTAATCAAAGAAAAAGATGAGCTGCGCGAACAGAAGAAAAGCAGTTCATTTATGTATGTTATGAGTACATTTCTTGTTGTAGTCATAATTGTTATTGGAATTAATCTTATGAACAGTTATGAGAAGATGAAGCAGTTCGACAAGTCGATTAATACTCTTATGAATCAGATGTCGGGAAATGATACAGACCAGTCAGACAATCAGGATGACACAGTTACAGTGAACAAGCTGTCAGGAGATGTGTATCCGACTAAAGACGATACAGGCACATCACAGAATGAAGATGACGTCAAAAATGCGGACAACTCCAGCAGCACAGGAAGTAATTACGACAGTTCCGGCAATTCCAGCAATTCCGGCAATTCTGGTGTTTCGGCAGGCGGCGCAGATAACGCAGGTAGTACAAACAGCACAAGCGGCGCAAATGGCGTAGGCGATGAGAACAGCTCAGACAGCAGCACAGCTTCCCAGACAGCTCAGACAGCACAGGGTGTTTCGGCAGGTGATGATACGGCGGCTGGTACAGCTTATGTATACACAGTCAAGACAGGGGATACGCTTATGAGCATATGCAAGAAGCATTATGGAACTACAACTAAATATACAGAGGTTCTTAAGTATAATGAATTAGATGATGCCAATGTGTTATATGTCGGACAAGAAATAAAACTTCCTTGAATATTTATGGGGATAATGTATAATAAAATCAGCTTTTAAGCCTTGATTACAATAAAGGGGACAACAGATGGCTGATATAATTTCAGGAAGTTCAAGATTTAATGGAGATAAGAATGCTCCGGTAAGAAAAGTAATACAGATGAATAATACTGCTGAGGCGGCTACGCACGAGACAGCAGATGATGAGATTGTCAAACACAGAATTAAGAAGCATAGAAGACATATGGTCATAATAGCTGTTATTGGTGTGATTGTAATTGCGCTTGCAGTAGTGCTTGTTATGAGGCTTATCGATGGATATGTATTCACTTCATATTCAGTTACAGGCTCTCTTAACAGGGAGGATATTGAGTCTTCGGGCTATATAGCATATGGCGATGGCTATATAAGATACAGTAATGATGGTGCGGCATATTATACAGCCAAGGGCAAGGCACTGTGGAACCAGACATATTCTATGCAGAAGCCACAGGTTAAGATATGTGAGGACTGCGTTGCAATAGGAGATATTAACGGCAATACGATATACATTTTTAATAAAAATGGCAATATAGGAAAAGTAGATACTTCACTTGTTATATCGCAGATTGAGGTTGCGGCTAATGGCGCAGTTGCTGCGGTGCTTGAAGATAATGAAGCCAACTACATCAATATGTACGACAAGGAAGGCAATAAAATCTACAGCGTAAAGACAACACTTGCAGGAGATGGATATCCGCTTGATATAAGCATTTCCAATGACTCAGCCAAGCTTATCGCCTCATATGTATATGTAAGCGGTGAGGAGATTAAGACTAATGTGGTGTTCTACAACTTTTCGGAGGTAGGACAGAACGAAACTGAGCGAGTTGTTGGTGGTTTCAATCATTATAATGATGTGCTTGTTGGAGATGTCCAGTTCTTAAGCAATAATATAGCAGTAGCAGTTGGAGAAAATGTAATAAGCATATATAAGATAAAGGAATATCCAAGTCTTGAAAAGGAAATACAGATAGACAATACAATAGACAGGGTATTCTTTGGCGGAGATTATATTGGTCTTGTGCTGGATAACTCAGACTCAGGAGAATTATATAAAATGGTTGTATACAATTCCTCTGGTTCAAAGGTGTGTGAAGCAGAATTCGGAACGCAGGTTGATAATATACAGTTTGACGGTTCAAGCGTAGTTATGAATAATTCAACTTCATTTTCTGTATTCAATCTTAAAGGAAAGAATGTTGCCAATATGAGCTTTGATATGCCGGCTAGTAAGGTGCTTCCAACAGGTACAAGAGGCGAATATATATTGATTAACACCAAGTATATCCAGAATATTAAGCTCAAGTAACTGCAATTAGATAATAATATGTTATTAGATAATAAGTTATTGAATAATATATGCGCTGGTGCACAATATATATGTCAGTGTAATAATGAATAATGCCTGAAATATTGCTTGGAATGACTGAATAGCGGATAATGAATTATATTAAATATAGCGGTAATTTTATAATATTTAACAGGAGAAGGTATGGTATTAATATGCGTTGCGGCTATTTTATGTATAGCGGCTTTTAATGGAATGAAAAAGGGTGCAATAAGAATGGCGGCATCGCTCGTTGCTATGATTATAACAATAGCTGTCACAACATTTGCATCACCAATAGTAAGTGAAAAAGTAAAGAACGATACGGATATAGACGAGCGTATTACACAGAGTATATATGAAAATATTATAAAAGACGGCAGGAAATATGGAGAAGACGATTCACAGGTTATAGACAGCAGTGTTGTTGCATACAAGGATGCTATACAGTCAAAGGTTGATGCCATAAGTGAATATATGAAGCTTCCACAGAGCCTTTCTGACAATATAACAGAGTCAGCGGCTATGAAAATATTAGACTCAGCAGGAACATCGGCTGAGGTTACAATAAAAGAGATGGCGGCACAGATATTTGCGGCACAGCTTAGTGCTATCATAATTAATGCAATATGCTACTGCATAGTATTTGTTATATTATACATAATTCTTAAGGTGTTTATGGGAGTGACAGGCGTAATAAGCAGGCTTCCGGTTATTCATCAGGCTGACAAATTGTGCGGAACAATAGCAGGTATAGTTGAAGGACTTATTATAGTGTGGGTAGTATTTGCCATAGTTACAGCATTTGGCAATAATGTATGGGCTTCGGATATACTTGCACAGATTCATAGCAGCAGCTTTTTGGAATTTATATACGATAATAATATTATAATGAAGATGATAATATCATAGACAGAGGAATAATATGCGTATAGCTATATGTGAAGATGATAAGATACAGGCGGGAACATTGGAAAATCTGCTTGATGACAGATTGAGGGAAACAGAATATGAAGCAGAAGTAGACGTATATTTTGGCGTTGATGACATAAAACGTGAGCTTAACAATAGGCACTATGACGCTTATTTTCTTGATATTGAACTTGGGACGGATAATGGTGTAGAGCTGGCAAAGTATATTAAACAGTCAGATATTAATTCAATAGTAGTGTTCACGACAAGCCATACAGATTATATGGCGGAAGCATTTGATGTACACGCTTTTAATTATATTGTGAAGCCTGTTACAATGCAGAAGGTGGACAAGATTGTAACACAGCTTGAAGATGTAATTAATTCAAGAGATGACAAGCTTATATTCAGATGTAACAGAGAGTTGGTCAGTGCATACTATGACGATATCGTGTATATGGAGTCGTCTAAAAGAATAATTAACCTTATAACCACTAATATGGAATATCAGTTCTATGGAAAGATTAATGATGTATACAATGAACTTCCAGAGCTGATATTTGGAAAGACAAGAAGTGGCTGTATTGTTAATTACAGATATGTAAGCAGGGTTGATAAAGCCAATGTCTGGTGCAGGAGAGGCGTAGATGGCAAAGAGATAAGGCTGGACTTGGGACGTGGAAGATATAACGATTTTATGACAGATTATACGAGCTATATAACATCAGAGAGAGGCAAAAGCAGAAGGCTCTGGTAGTTTAATATTAAGAGGTGCACTTAAGATATGTTAGATAATCAGATGTTTTTATTGTGTATGCTGGCGGGGATAATAGACTATATTATATATATGGGATATCAGAAGAATTATATATATGTGGAACATTTGAAACCAGCAGATAGCTCATATGGGCTTAATGTACGGCTGTTAAGTTATTTTAAAATAGCTGTTTATTATATCTATAATATTCTTCTGGCGGCAGTTGATATATTATGTATGTACAGTTTTCTGATTAACAACAGCTATAAAATGTATATACTTCTTCTTGTTATTATGCTTGCAGGTTTTAAGTATAGTGCTTTTGATGTATACACGGTAACAGCCAGTACCGCATATCATATAAGTATGTCGGTTACTGTTAATATTCTGGTTCGTCTGATATTGGAGAACTGTTCTCTTACGAGAATTGAAAAGTACAGTTCGGACATTAGCAGAGAAATAAGCTGTATTATTATGGTAAGAATACTAATTGTAATACTTGCTGATATATATGATAAGTATATAGGTATAAAGCTTGGAAGGCTTGCAGGGACAGCTATAGCTGTGACGTCACTTGGTATAACTGTGGCAGGTGTTATGGTAAGCAAAATGGCATATAAATATGCTGACACAAGACCAATTGTGCTGGCAGTTCTTATTATTCTATGGTGCATAACTAACATAATAGCGATGTTTATCAATATGATTGAACAGAACAGCCGTCATAGTTATGAGCTTATTATGCTTGAACGTGAGCGGCAGACTAACAGGGAAATATACGATAATATCAAATCAGGACAGGAAGAATTAAGGGATATAAGGCACGATATCAAGAACAGGCTTAGTTCCTTAAGGAGTGTTATAGTACAGAATGACAGCAGTGCGGCACTTGATTATTTAGACGGAATGATAGGAAGTGTCGATATGGTTAAGGGGAAAATATACTGTAATAATCTTGTCATCAATAACATTCTGACATACAAGCTCAGTGGCGTTGCTGATAACATTTCGGTGGAATGTGAGGCGGAAGTTCCAGAGCAGATTAGTGTGGATATGGGAGATTTAGGAGTTATAATAGGTAATCTGTTAGACAACAGCATTAAAGCTGTGAATAATATTAATACAGGTGGTTATATACATATAATTATAACAGAGAGCATAGGAAAGCTTATAATAATAATAGAGAATAATTACCTGAAAGACACAGAAAAGAAGCCAGCCATATATTATATAGACCACGGCAGGGGCATTAATAATGTGCGCCGTATTGTTAAGAAATATGGAGGCAGTTATAAGGAAAATGTGTCTGAAAATGTGTATCAGACAAAGATAAGCATTTGATATGCAAAAAGTTACATTAATGAATACAACTTTTTACATTAACCGAATATCGCAAAATGCGTATGATATAATCCAGTGCATAGAGATTTGAAGAATTCTATGTGCTGGATTTTTTTATATCACCGCACTTAGCGCAGGAATGGAGGATATTATGAAGCAGATGTTAAAAATAGAGCTGGAGAGGGCATTTAAAAGTGCAGGCTTAAAAGTGTCGCTCCTGATAGGTATAGTTATAAGTGCATTACATTTTTTTCAGAAGGTATTACCAACGGCACTCGACCCATTACATTTTTATAAAACGGGCAATCTTGAAACGGTAGCCAACGTTAATAATATGTGGATGGCAATGGGAGAAGGCTGGCATTACACATTATATGTCAGGCTTATTCCGTTACTTGCTGTTGTGCCTTACGCCGTTACATATTATACAGATTATAAAAAGGGGATTGTAAAGAATTATTATACAAGAACCAAAAAGATTAATTACATATCAGCCAAATACATTGCAGTGTTTCTTACAGGTGGAACGGCGGCAGTTGCTCCGTTAATACTGGATTTGCTTGCTACATCAGCAGTGGTTCCATCTTTTATAGCAATCAGTCATACTGTTCCCTGTAATGGCAATGGAATATGGTCATATATATTATTCTCACATCCGTATATATATTATTTGTTATATTTTATTCTCCAGTTTATATGTGCAGGACTGATGGCAACAATGTCGCTTGTTGTATCGCTGTATGTTAATAATGCATTTATTGTACTGTTGTTTCCAAGTGTATTATGTGAATTCATTAATGCAGTTTCAACATGGATTCCTGTTAAATATAGATATATAAAAGGGGCAGCTCCATGGAGATTGTTCAGGATTGATCAGGGGGCAATAAATTACTGGCAGAGTTATGTGATATTTATATGCGTGGTTTTGTTGTTTGATCTTGTTATATATGTGTGGAGAGGGGTGAAGAATGATGCACTCTAAAAAGAAAATTATAAAGCGCGTTGTTATAGCCTGCCTGATATTAGCGGTATCTGGTGTGTGGCTTGCAGGGTACATAGATGTCAATAAAAGATTTCCAAAGCCAGAGCAGCAGGTACATTCAATGGGAGAATGGGTAAGAACGGGCGAGACGAGCATAAAAGTTAATTCTGTAGAATATATGCCGCAGGAAGAAGCAAACAGCCAATATGGCTCAGAACTTCTCCCGAAAAGCAGAAATAATAGTAATACTTATTATTTCATAGCAAAGATTGATGTTAAGAATGAAACAGATAAGGAAATCAAATTATCAAAAACACTTTTAGAGCATCTTGGATTGGAGATATATCCGGTTGGTGTATTGACATATGGAGAAACGATGGAAAATGGAGAATTAACAAGCATAAAGCTTAAAGCGGGAGAACAAAGGGAAATTGTATTGCATTTTATAATGTCCCAAGGAGTGTTGCGGGATGATAGAAGATGGATGTTGAAAAAGTCACAGATTCGTATTGTGCTGTCTAATTATCCTGTACACGAAATTATAGTTCTTGATGATATTAAGGGATTGTAAAGAGGAGTTTATTATGAAAAGAAAAAGTATAATATTTGCTATTTTATGTGCATTAATGCTGGTATCAGGCTGTAGCAGCCAAAGTACTGATGATATATATCAGATGATGGAAAATGCATCATCAAAATCGAATAGCAGTGAATCATCTGGACAATCTGATATGGTTTCTGACAATTCACCACACGTATATACAGAAGGTTATAAGGAGTGTAATAAAGATTATATGCCGGAACTGGTACAGACTGGGGAAACGGCTAAGGTTACAATTGGCAGTAGAAATGATACGTTATCATTTACAGTTACAGATGCCCTTATTACAGATGATTTTAGTGATTTAAAACAGCTTACATCACAGGCGGCATATGATAATATAAGAAAATTCCTGCTTTATGTAGCAACTGATGATTATATAGATGAGCAGGGGAATATATTAGACAGTGAACGTGGGGTTGAGAGGAAAGCTCTTTTTGTAAAGCTTAGTATAAAAAATGAGAATAATAGTGAATACACATTGAATATACCCAGCCTGAATCTGTATAGCATAAAAATGGAGGATTCTGTGATGAAATACAGACGCTTGGAAGGGGCGCATGATGGAGGACCTATTTGTGCAGATGCACCAGATGCATTTACCTTGAAATCGGCTTCTAAAATTACATTACAGCCTGGTGAGGAAAAAGAAGAAGTGTTTGTATATTTTGAGGAAGATAAGTGGGTTGAACAGTATACATCTAGTTATGATAAGGATATGGGAAAGATTGTGTATAGGGATATGGTGTATGGAGATGACATTTCATATGACAATATATATTTTTCAACTTCATTTATGGAAGAAAGTAATAATCAGAACAAAGACAGAGGCTACTTTGAAAAGATTAAGAGTCTTATTAAACTGGATATAAGACAGGAATAATGGAACGTGAAGAATTGCAATAACAGGTGGTATGATGAAAAGATTGGTTGATTTATTGCGGGTAAATGAGGCAAGGTTTACAGCTATTATATTAGGTGCAATGACGATTGCTGCTGTTATTAATTTTAATGGACAGCTTGGGAGCGGTGGAGGAGTGCCGTGCTTATATGATGTTTATATAATAGGTATTTTGCATGTGGTGGATACATTTGGTGTTCCATTGCTGTTGTTTTATACATTATTTGTCGAAAGGCATAACCAGAGAATAATGCAGGTTGTCAGGGAACGCACAGTTAATGATGTATGGAAAAGATGCGTGATAGATTTACTCATTTTGTGTACGTTTTTTACGGTATATGTCTTTGCTTTAACCACAATTGTGGGTTTATTGCGGACAAATACATTTTATAATTGGGGAGAACAATATAGTCGCTGTGCGAAATGGCTTGGAAAAGTATGTGAAGAACAGCCATCATTTGTTATGCTGCTGGTGGCATATGTAATAGAGACATTTCAGTGCTTTTTAATAACGGGAATTGTAATGATCGGAGTATGGTGGTGTACCAATAAAGAATGGGCAGGATATATATCTGCAATAGCATTAATTACTATAGACAGAAGCTTTGAAAGCCCTGGCTTAATACTTGGCAGTTATCAGGTATCAAGCTATACATACAAGGTTGGCTTAAACTTGGGTGTAAATATAATATATCCGCTGATAGTTATGGTAATAATATTTGTCCTAGTGAACGTGGCAGTAAGATTTAAGAAAAAGGAATTCTTAGGGACATAGATTGTGTAGTAAAATGATAACTTTGCAGGAAAGATAAGGGAGAGAATGTAGATGTTGTGGTGGCAGATAAAAAGCGACATAAGAGAGGGCATTGTACAGCAATGGAAAAGATTTGCAATGCTTGGAATAATATATGCGGTATGTGTAATATATTTTGTTATGATATGCAGCTCCAGCAGACATATTGACTCGTATACGTGTGGAGATATGATTTTATGGGTGTTAAGGGGCGTCAAGAAATATGATAATAGTGTGATTAAAACCGTAGACATATCCTCTGTGTATATGCTTCCTAATATATTTGTCGCTTATATTGTCGGCAATTATGTCATCAAAGACCTGTATGGATTTGGAAAGAATATTATCGTCAGAACAGGAAGCAGGTTTAACTGGTGGATAAGCAAATGTATATGGGGCATATTAACAGCAGTGCTAAGTTATGCAATATTGTATGCTGTAATTATAGTGGCTGGAATATGCACGGGAGGCGTTAAGCTTGCACCGACACCAGAAGTATGCTATTCGGTTATTTCTATGGACAAACAGATTATTATACAGAACACTAATCTGACAGGTCTGGTGATAAGCCTTATGGCTATGAGCCTGCTTATGACAATAACCTTCTGCATTATCCAGATTACAGTCGGACTTATTGTATCACCAGCCATCGGATATGTTATTGTGATGTCATATCTTGTTATAGGCGCATTTTCAGATAATCCATTTGTTATATCCATATATTGTATGGCCTTAAGAAATGGAATATACAGTCCAGAAGGATATAACATATTGTTGGGAGTGGTTATTATGGCGGCAATAACAATCTTCTGCATAGCAGCAGGTTCATTATATATAAGAAAAATGGATATAATTAACCAGAAACAGGAGTGGCAGGGACACGAATAATGCTTAACTGCATTATAAATTGGGGAAGATTTCAATTTATTGCAAAAAAAGAAAAGGATATTTTAAGCCATAAATATAAGAAAAACAGATTAAATTGAGGTAAAAAAATAAAAAATCTCCAAAATCAAGGAAAATATTAAAATGCTGCAAAGCTAGTAAATACGCGGATTCGCAAAGAATTAGCTTTGCTAAATTAACAAAAATCTCAAAAAAATTAAAAAAAGTTAAAAAAAGTTGTTGACATATGTGAGGGGTGGTGCTATTATAATCAAGTCGCCGCGATACGACAGCGACACAAAAGCTTCTCAAACACAGATAAATACTGAGCTTGAAAGCAATGAACTTTGATAACTGAACAGAAAGACAACCTTGAAAATTCTTTTTAGAATTTCGAGATGAGTACAGAATTCATTAGAATTAAGTATGCATCTTTTGTGAACATCATTCAAGCAATTGAATGAATCCTTAAACACAGTATAAGGAAACTATTAAGCTAGTTAGTTTATAACTGACAAGGCAAACTTGATGTTTTGAAAAACATCTGGGAGTTACGAAGTAACTCTTGAGTGTTTTTGTGAAGCAGAACATATTTTATGAGAGTTTGATCCTGGCTCAGGATGAACGCTGGCGGCGTGCTTAACACATGCAAGTCGAACGAAGCATTTAAGACAGATTACTTCGGTTTGAAGTCTTTTATGACTGAGTGGCGG
>JBNMLJ010000002.1:0-134880 GCA_050874785.1 Lachnospira sp. | reverse complement strand
TTCTTTGAGTTTCCTCTGCCAGTAGTAATACTGGTCTTTGGATATGTTGTTGATCTCAAGCCACTGAAGTATTTTCATGCCGCTTGAACGGCATTCTTTTATTATGGCTGCCCACTTTTTAAGATTGTGCTGTGTTTCCAGCTCCTTAGCATTCAATAATTATAACCTCCTGAAAAATTTGTGATAGTTGTACGAATTGTACAATTCGTTAAAATAGTACAACTTGTGCAACTGGATTATTATGGTTATATCAAATTTTTCGGAGTATTTGTAGGTACATAGGTTGGAGCGTTTACAAACGAAAGAAAAGCAAGCACAGCCAAACTGAAACAGGCTGTCACATATGCACTCAATCAGGAAAAATATCTCAGGGTATTTCTTGAAGACGGAGAAGTGCCAATGGATAATAACGCTTCGGAACGTGCAATAAGAGGCTTCTGTATAGGTAAGAAGAACTGGGAAATGATAGACACAATCAATGGAGCGACATCCTCAGCAATAATATACAGCATAGCAGAGACAGCCAAAGCTAATAACTTAAAGCCATATGAGTACTTTGAATATCTGCTGACCCAGATACCGTCACATATGGATGATACAGACCGCTCATTTCTGGAAGATCTTCTTCCATGGTCACCCAAACTGCCAGAATATATCAGAAAACAAAAAGACCGTGGTTAGCGGTCTTTTAAAAGTCAAGGTACTTGGGTTGGAGCGTTTACGTAATAAGGTCCACTCACTTTAGAAATAGAATTCAATTAGCAACAACTTAACAGG
Source organism: Lachnospira sp. (assembly GCA_050874785.1). GTDB lineage: Bacteria > Bacillota > Clostridia > Lachnospirales > Lachnospiraceae > Lachnospira. The sequence goes on along the minus strand of JBNMLJ010000002.1, from coordinate 134,103 downwards.
CACAAAAAACCTGATGCTATCGCACCAGGTTTTCAATATGGGATTTTACCCTCCTCTTTTGACAAAGAATTTAATTTTTAATTTTTTTAACACACGCCTTATAACTCGAACAATTTTAAAAATTCATTCACATCATTAAAAGTATGACAATTTTTATTTAACCATTCTTCGTCCTTTTCCCACCATTCCGAAGCATTTATTTTTTTTATGATATCCTCTTGAAATCTATACCCCACTATTTTAGCTGGTACTCCCATTACAATCGCATATGGAGGAACATTTTTGGTAACAACTGCCCCAGCTGCTATAATAGCTCCATTTCCTATATGCAGTGGAGCTTTCCCACACACTAACAATGCATTTGTTGCAATCCAGACATCATTTCCAATTTCACATAACAAATTATCTGAGTCTTCTAATTTTTTTAATGTTTCAAACTCTATATGTGTTCTTTCTATATTTCCTGCTTTCTTATATTGATTATAAAAAACAGGATGTGTAGATATAAACGTCATAGGATGTAACCCCGCCGCCAACCTTACATTAGGTGCTATTGAACAAAACTTACCTATTTTACAATATGGCAAATATGTTTCCTCTCCTAAATAAGTATAACATCCTATATTACTACATACAACATTACATCCTTTACTTAATATTATATTTTTTTGCAATTTAGCATGTAGCAATTTAACATTTTCTTCTATATAACAATTATTATTTATATTATATTTTATTCTTAAAATTATATTAATAAATTTTTTTATAATTTTTTTCAATTATTTTCTCCAAACCATTTTATTTATTATTCCAACATAACTTTGAATTATTTTTATAACTTTTGAAGAAACATTTGTATTACTATAAGCCTCAACACTATCAATTGTTTCATTATTTGCATACATTGAAACTGCTAAATCCACTGCTTGTAATACTTCCTTTGATGATAAAGAACCAATTATAAAATTGCCATTTTCCATAGCTTCAGGTCGCTCTGTAGATGTTCTAATTGATACCGCAGGAAACTTTAAATAAGAACTTTCTTCTGGAATTGTTCCACTATCAGATACCACACAAAAAGCATTTTTTTGAAGATTATTATAATCGAAAAAACCTAATGGTTTATGTTTTATTACTCTTTTATCAAATTGGAAATTTCTCAGTTTTATATATTTTTCGCTTCTTGGATGACAAGAATATAGAATAGGTATATTATAATATTCTGCCAGTTCATTAACTGATTCCATCAGTGTCAAGAAATTTTTCTCTATGTCTATATTTTCCTCTCTATGTGCTGATAACAGAATATATTTGTTTTTTTCTAGTCCTAATTCACTTAAAATATTGCTTTGTTCTATTTTCTTTTCATTCTTGCTTAAAACTTCCGCCATAGGTGAACCTACAACATATGTATATTCAGGTCTTACACCAGAATCTAAAATATACTTTCTTGCATTTTCAGAATAACATAAATTAATATCACTAGTAACATCTACTATTCTTCTTATAACTTCTTCTGGCAAATTTTCATCTTTACATCGATTACCTGCTTCCATATGAAATACAGGAATTTTTAATCTTTTTGCTGATATTACAGACAAACAAGAATTTGTATCTCCCAATACAATAATAGCATCTGGTTTAATTTTATTCATTAATTCATATGATTTTGAAATAACATTTCCCATTGTTTGACCTATATTATCGCCAACAACTCCCAGATAATAATCTGGCTTTCGTATTCCTAAATCATTAAAAAATATTTCATTTAAAGTATAATCATAATTTTGACCTGTATGCACTAATATATGCTCAAAATATACATCACATTTTTTAATTATTTCCGACATTTTAATAATCTCAGGTCTTGTACCTATTATAGTCATTACTTTAAGTTTTTTTATTTTTTCCATTAATAATCACCTTTCATTTTATATTATAATGCGGATATAAATAACTATGTTCTTTCATCCATTGTGCTAAATCTTTTACCATCGTTTCATAATCTGGAATATTATATTTAAAATCATTGAATTTTGTTCTTATTAATGATTTATCAACTTTTTCATTATTAACTGGCATAATGGTTATTGTATCTTTCCTTATATATTTATTAAATAATTTAAGTAATTCATATTTATTAATAGATGAATCTGGAACCATATTATATAGTCCCGAAATTTTATATTTTGCTGCATACTCTATTGTTTTAGCAAGTTGAAGTGTTGTTTGCCCCGTCCATATACTATTTACATAACCATTAACTTCATCATCCTGTTGTAAAAACCAATTTAACAATCCAATTCCTGATTTTTTTATATCCGGACCAACTATTGAATTTCTCAACGTTATATTCTTATCGTCTACAATTTCTCCTAATGCTTTAGTTCTGTCATAAAATGTTGCACCATCAGGTATATCATCTTCTGTATATTTTCCTTTCTTTCCAGAAAAAACACAATCTGTGCTAAGATGAATTATCTGCGTATTTATATCTCTTGTAATATCTGCTAAAAAGTGCGGAATATAACTATTAACAAATACCGCTTGTGATTTATTTTTTTCTGCAAATTGATTTAACAAGCCCACGCAATTAATAACTGAATCATATTTACCATTTACAACTGTTTTTTTTAATAATTCTACATTATTTACATCTCCAATAATCGTATCAATATATGGTGAACTTGATCTTGCATATCCTTCCACACAATTTCCATTTTCTTTTAAATATATTGAAATGATATGTCCTGCCATTCCATTACAGCCAACCACTAAAAATTTCATATTATTTCCCCCAATTTGCCAATTCATTTTTTATGTAATCCAAAGTCAATAATTTTTCTTTAACTTCTTCTACATCAAGAATTTTTGTATTATTACTATTAAATTCTGTCAATGTATTTCTACTCGCATCACCTTTACTAAAATACTTATCATAATTCAAATCTCTCTTATCACATGGAACTCTATAAAAATTGCCCATATCATATGCATGTGAACATTCTTCATTTGTAAGAAGGGTTTCATACATTTTTTCTCCGTGTCTAATACCTATAATTTTTATCTCATGTCCAGGATCAAATAATTCAACAGTTGCTTTTGCCAGAGTTTCTATTGTACAAGCTGGTGCCTTTTGAACTAATATATCTCCTGATTCTCCATTTTCAAAGGCAAACATAACTAAATTCACAGCTTCTGGCAAACTCATAACAAATCTAGTCATATTCGGTGCAGTAATTGTAATAGGTTTTCCTTCTTTAATTTGTTCAATCCATAAAGGAACAACAGAACCTCTCGAACATAATACATTACCATATCTTGTACAACATATTTTAGTTTTTTCTGGACTTATTGTACGACTTTTAGCAACAATAACTTTTTCCATCATTGCTTTTGATGTTCCCATTGCATTAACTGGGTATGCAGCCTTATCTGTTGAAAGGCAAATTATCGTCTTAACACCTTCATCTATTGCAGCTGTTAACACATTTTCTGTTCCTAGCACATTAGTTTTAACTGCTTCTATAGGAAAAAACTCACACGATGGAACCTGTTTTAATGCTGCAGCATGAAAAATATAGTCAATACCATGCATTGCATTTCTCACCGATTGAATATCACGAACATCGCCTATATAAAATTTAATTTTATCAGAATAATCTGGATAATTAGCTTGATATTCGTGTCTCATATCATCCTGTTTTTTTTCATCTCTTGAAAAAATTCTTATTTCCTTTATGTCGCTTTCTAAAAATCCCTTAAGTACAGTATTTCCAAAAGAACCTGTACCTCCTGTTATCATTAATGTTTTTCCACTTAAATTACTCATATTTTCTCCTTTATTTCTTTTTTATATATTTTTTTATAATATCAACTGTAAATCCTGGTGTATTCTGAATAAATACATTTTCTATTTCTTCAAACGAAATTTCCCTTTCTGGTTTTTTCAAAAAATCTTTAATTAATTTTTTATTATATTCAGAATCATCATTTATATTTATACAACAACAATTATTATATTTTTCATAGTATGGAAGCGCTGAATCTTTACTATAACTATAAATGTGCAGAATTTTTTTGCCTAATGATATATATTCAAATATCTTGCTCGGAATAAAATCTGTATTTGAATTTCCAAGGCTTAAAAGTATATCACTGCTATACTCCTGTCTAATAATTTCATCATGCTGAACAAAACCTTTCATATGAATTTGCTCTCTAACATTATCTGTACAATATTTATCAAAAAATTCTCCTGTACTTCTACCATATATATCTAAATATATATTTTTTTCACATAAAAATGGTTCTAGATATTCTAGTAACGGCTTTATTAATTCATCTCTTAAAGCACCTGCATATAAAATTCTAATCTTATCTTCATTTTGATTTTCTTTTTCTTCACTATTGTAATAATTTCTCTTTATGATATGCGGAATGTCTGATAAATACATTTTATCTGAAAAATCTTTATATCGTTCCTTTTTGTAATGTTCTCTGTGACAATTTAAATTAATAATAAAATCACTTTTTTCAAAAAATAATTTTTCCCATTTCCAAGCTCTCTTATCTTGAAAATCTACTGTCATAAAAAATCGTTTTTTTAAATTTGTAAATGAATCCAAACAATATAAACCTGTAACCACATTATCATTTTCTTTTATTCTAGAAACAGCATATGCTGCTTCAAACGGACAATATGATCCAATAATTATATCATATTTATATTGTTTTTGTAGTTTTTTCATTTTTTTTAAATAACGGCTACAAAATAATGGATTTCTTAAAGGAAACCAATGTATGAATAAAACAGCCTGTATTCTGTTTATAGTTATCATAATTTTTTTAAAAATAAGACTTTTTTTTGACTTTGGATTTTTCTCATATTTAAATCTAAGTTTATTTACAATGTCCATATTTATTTTATGTATATATATACCATTGCAAATGTCTTCTATATTTTCCTTTTCATGCCTGAAACACAATATATGAACTTCAAAATTTTGTTTTAATAATTCATCTGCAATTTCCTCTACACATATTCCATTTGCAGTTGGATAACTATGATACGAATCTGTTGCTAATAATATTTTTACTTGACCCAATTTTATATTTCACCTACTTTATTTTTAACATTAATTCTACAGTATATTGTGGCGTATTTTCTATAAAAGCCTCTTTTAACGTATTAAAATCTATTTCTAAATCTTCTGAATTAATAAATTTAATTATTTTTTCGATATTTTCTTCTACATTATCTCTTTCATCTATTAATAATGCCTTGGGATATTTTTTATAACTTTCTACACATATATCATTATCATTCTTAATTATATGTATAATCTTTTTCCCCATTGACATATATTCAAATATTTTAGATGGTGTTAAATCTGCCTTTTTACTACCAATACTTATAAGTATATCTGCTTTTTTATACCTTTCTAACAATTCATTATGATCAATTAATCCACATCTTTTTATTTTTCCAGAAGTAATATTTTGATATTTTTCAATTATTTTTTCACAATCACCACTTGAATAAAAATCCATACTATAATCAATCTTTTTAGACAATTTATATAATAATTCACATAAGTACTGTGGAGATGATAAGTGTTCTAGCAACCTACCCGCATAAATCATTTTTATTTTCTCATTATTTTTTTTAGGTATTACTTCATAATGCTTTAGATCAAATAATGGCACATCTGTATTTACCATTTTCTTTCTATATATATCATATCTGCTCTTAGAATAATGCTCCACATCACCTTTAATATTTATTATTTTATTTGCTTTATCAAAAAATTTTTTTTCCCATTTCCATCCTTTTTTATCATTTGTTTTTGCTGAAATGTATTTTGTCTGACCTTTATTTGAAAATGTATCTAAAATATAACACTCCCAATATACATCCGGATTTTTTTTCTTAAACCAATAAGTTCCTAAAGTTCCATCAAATGGAGCATTGGATGAACAGATCATATCATATTTATTTTTTTTATACAATTCATTTATTTTAAAATAATATCTAAGTGGAACAATTATTGACGACATTCTACACCAAGGAAAAAACAATAATTGACCAAATCTAACCAAAAAAATCCCTAAATAATTTAGTAATATTTTAAACAATTTATTTTTTTGTTTATCTGCAATTTTTTTTACTCTTTCTCCAATTTTTTGTTTTATGAAATAAATTTCTACATTATTTACAACAATATTTCTTTTTTTAATTTCATTATCATAACATATTATTGTTACCTTTTTCCCCATTAATTTAAATTCTTCCACTAATTTATCTACACAAATTCCAATAGAAGTTGGATGTGGATAATAAAAATCCGTTACAAACAAAATACTTTCAAATTCATTCTCCATTATAATCTCCTATAGATCAATAAATTTTTTATTTCACAAATGCATCTTTTAAATGTACTTCTCATAAAAATCAACACTGTAACAAAAATAATAATACAATAAATCGCACAAGAAATTACTGAATTATTCATAGCATCAACAATTAAAAAAGAACCATACATTATAATTATTGATATATTACCATAAATCCCATAACTTTGTTCTTTACAATCAACTTCGCACCAAATTAACCATATAATTTTAGTTACTAATGTCGCAACTGCTATACTTAATAAACTTTTAAATATATAATAGAATACAGCATTTAATATAATTGACAATAATGTCATAACTACCATTTGTATCAATAAAATCTTTTGTTTTTTTTCTGCTTTGTATAAATTAGTATAAATACCATTAATAATACAATTAATTGCCTGTCCAATAAATAATATCGCTATAATATTCAAAGATACTTCATATTGAGCAATCCACATTTTAACAAAAAATTTGACAGGAAAAATAGCTACTAATATTACAGCACCCCATATTAACAACACTTCTCTTAAAAATTTTAATTCATCTGAATTTTTGTTTCTACATAAATAGTTATATAAAACAAGTATTATTGGAGTAATAAACAAACCAACTATTCTTTCAAGACTTACTGCAAAAGAATACACTGCAAAATCAAAACTAGTCATAAATAATTTTACAAACCACTGATCAATTCCTGTAAATAAAGTCGATATACCATTACTTATTAATAATACGATTCCCATTGATATATTCAACTTTGCTTCATCTAATGAAAATTTCCCTTTAAAAATTCCCTTTTCCTTATTATTTATAATAAAAACGGAATATAATATTTCCAATATTCCTACAGCTATTACTGCCAATATATATAATACAAAGTCATCTGTTTTTACTAAAAAAACTAATATAATATTAAATAATAAAACACCAATTTTTTCAAAGCTATTTACTATTGAATAAATTTTATATTCTCCTACAGCTGTAGCATAATTTTTAATATAATTAATTATATTTGTCTGCAACAATCCCACTGAGCAAAATATTATAATTGAATTTTTAACAAAAATTCCAACAAAAGCTATTATTATAGCCACAAATATTTGTATATACAAAAATGTCTTAAATTTATTTCCAAACCCCAAGTTTTTGGTTTCTCTTATATTCTTTCCACCAAAAAACAAAAACATCCCTTCCATAAACCCGAAGCCTAAAAAACCTGCATAACTCATATATAATAAATATGTTTTTACCATAGCATATGAATTAATAGATAAATATTTGGGTAATATAAAATTATTAATCACACCAAATAACATAAATATAATATTGCTAAAAAATATTTGAACAATTCCTTTTTTCATAATTTTCTTTACTATAACCTTCTTAATTATTATTTAAATATTTCTCACTCATAACTATAGGCATATATGTAAACATTTGCGCGCCAAAAATCGAATCAGAGAATAATGCTGCAACCATTGTAATAATTATATATACTTTACCCAACTTACCGGTCTTTTTATAACAAACCGCGAAAAAAAATCCAAATATCAAATACCCTATTATCCCATAATATATATATATTCTAGCAAATGCTGGTATAAAATAATCCAAATCAACTATCCCTACACCAAACCATTTACTTGCTGTTTTTGTATGATAATTCCACGCATATGAAAGATTTCCTATTCGTCCACTTAAACCATTTGCCATTTTTCCAGATGATAATCCCTCAAATGTATGTTCATAAATAGTTTTAAATATATTTAATCTCCATCCTAAAATTAATAATATTAAAAAGCCCAAAAATACTATTAACAAATATTTTACCTTTATCTTATTATTATTTTTTAAAAAATCAAATATCCACAACATCCAAACAACTATCATTAAACCTATAGACGTAGTTGACATTGAAATTAATAAAGCAACTGTAATTATAACTATCAACCATTTTTTTCTTTTATCAGATTCTTTATTTGTAAATAAACATGTAGCAAGTCCATATGTAGCATAAAATCCAAATGCTGCTGGCTCACTAAAAAAAGAAAATGGTCTTATTCTACCTGTCACAGCTGTTCTGCTTGCTAAAAAATCAACCTGTCCACTAATATATATATTAAACACTTTTAATAATATAAATTGCAATATTAAATATACAGAAGATACTACACTTATTATGATTACAAATTTGATACCGTATTTAGTATTATATATATTTCTAATAAAAAAACACAATACAAATAACACTAAAATAAAATGAACCGTATTAACTATTGTACCTGAATCCAATCGCGAAAATGTGTATAAAAATAATAATTGAAATCCACTTAATAATAACAAAACTAATGTTGGTAAATTAATTTTAAAGCAGTAAAAATTAAAAGCAATTATACTCACTGGTAATATTAAAAGCAAGCAAATATCTGCTAAACTTATATGTATATTTTCTATTTTTATATAATAAACTTGTAATATAGAGTATGAGCATAATAACATAGTAAATATCAGTCTAATTCCATAACATTTTATATTTTTCATTCATTATTCCTCTCCATAATACTTCTATTATACAAATCTATATACAATTTTACCATATTTTTTATATCATACCTACTTGCCTGATCAATACATTTTTGCTGATCATATCCAAGTTCTATCGTCTGTATTATTGCATCTTTAAATTCATTTTTATTATTTATGTCTACTTTTACGCCAATATCTCCTACAACTTCTGATAGTCCATCTACATCATTACACACAATTTGTTTGCCACATGCCATTGCTTCAGCTGCCACTAAACCAAATCCCTCCCATTTGGATGGAATAACAACTAAATCAGAAGCTTTTACTATCGGTGCTATATCATTTTTAAACCCCAACATTACTACTCTCTCACTTAAATTATCCACATTAATTTTTTCAATTATTTTATCTTTTAATTTTCCATCTCCTAATAAAATAAGCTTATAATTTGAAGGTAACTCTTTCATAACATCAAGCATATACATATGATTTTTTTGTTCAGTAAATGATCCTATCATACACAATACCTTATCTTCGTCCGAATAATTAGAAATTATTTTATTTATATCTATTGGAAAAGTATATATAAATTTTTCTAAATTAATACCATTATTTATTACAATATATTTATTAGATGTATCATTACATTCCCCCAGCCACCTTATAAGTTTATTTTTTGTCCCATTACTTATTGATACTATATAATCATAGGGTTCATATATATTTTTTTCCACTAATCTCAGACATTTATGATGCCTTCTTCTGTTATCAGTATTATGTTCTGTATATATAAATACCGTATTTTTCAAAAAAAAACGTTTTATAAATGAACAATAATAAAGTGATGGGAATAAATTCACATGTACAATATCAAACTTTCCTCTTTTTATATATTTATAAATATATATAATTTTCTGTATGACATTTTTATCTGGAACTTTTTGAATCTTAATTCCATTATTTATCAATGAATCATAATATTTTGCATTATTCAAATCAAAAACTAATAATTCACAATTATTCCCTGTTTTTTTTACAATGGGTAACATATCATTCATTAACTTTTCTGCTCCACCACCAACTAAACTATTTATAACATATAATATATTCATTTTTCATATCCCTCACATCATTTAATATCATATATCTCCTTTAAATAAGCCTTAACAACAATATTCCTATCAAATTCCCGTTCCATCTTTAATCTTGCATTCTTACCCATCTGTTGTCTATCTGCATTACTCATATTAACGAATTTATCAACAGCCTCAATAAGTTTCTGCGTATTTCTTGTTTCAAAGCAAAATCCTGTCACTCCGTCCTCAACAGTTTCTCTACAACCTGCTCTATCTGTTGTTATTACAGGACGTCCACTTGCTTCACTTTCCAATAAAACATTTGAAATTCCCTCAGGATAATACGATGGATGAATTGTACAATGAGCAAATTTTAAATATTCAGATGTATCACTTACTTCTCCGTGATATTTTATAAGATCTTTTGCTTCATAATCATCTAATATTTCTTTATACTCACCATCGCAAGGTCCTAATATATGAAACACTGTATTAGGATATTTCCCTTTAATTACTTTAGCACAATTGAGGTATTCTTCTATACCTTTTTCCTTTATAATTCTTGCTACAAATAAAAAGTGTATTCCATTATCATCACTTGGATATTCCATATACTTCCATTTATCAAGATTAACACCCGAACCTGGAATCATTTGATAATGCCCGCTATACATTTTATGCTGGATAAAAAATTCTCTGTTCTGTTCATTCTGAAAGAATAGACATTTTGCTTTCTTAGCCGCTTTTCTGTACAGACTAATCATTAATGGCTGTAATATACTTGGTTGTTCTACTGCCGTTCCAAGTCCTGATACATTCATAAGATATGGTATTCCCATATTCCCTGCTACTATTCCCGCATAAATACATACTTTTGTCGTATATGTAAGTATTATATCTGGCTTGACTTCTCTAAATATTCTTTTGTAATCTTTTATTAATTGTGCATCTTTAAATGGATTAGTTCCTCTTTTATCAATCGATATCGGAATATACCTGCATCCCATTTCAGTCATATATTTAACCTTAGGTCCGTTAGGCAGACATATATATACTTCATTATTATCTCTTAATAATCTGTCTAATAATTCCACTCTAAAGTTGTATAATACAAAATCTCTGTTAGCCAGCACTAATACTCTCATTATTTTATCCTCTAATTATCTTCCCTAGTCGCCGCACTCTCCTGTCTTGCAGCTTCCAGCGCCTGTCCATATTCATTCATTATCTTGCTATTCTCTTCTGTAAAGCCCTCTGTGCTTTCCTTGCTGAATATTATTTTTACAGTTTCAAGCACTATCTGGAAATCAAGCATAAGTGAATAGTTTACAACATATATAAGATCCATCTTAAGCTTATCGTAAGATGTTGTATTGTATCTGCCATATACCTGTGCATAACCAGTAAGTCCGCCTTTGACCTTAAGTCTGTAGCCGAATTCTGGAATATCTTCTGTATATTTGGCAACGTGTTCAACTCTTTCTGGTCTAGGTCCTACAATGCTCATATTTCCAACCCAGATATCAACAAGCTGAGGAAGTTCATCTATTCTTGTTGCTCTTATGAATTTACCTACCTTAGTTATTCTGTCGTCATCAGAAGTCGCTGGATGAGGCTTTCCATCTTTTTCTGCATCTTCTTTCATACTTCTGAATTTATGTATTCTAAACACCTTGCCATCGTATGTACATCTGTCCTGCATAAAAAACACTGAACCGCCGTCCTCTAACTTTATACATATTGCTGTTATAAGAAATACCGGTGATAATATTATAAGTCCTAATGTTGAACCTACAATATCTATCGCTCTTTTAACAAATGCCTGTCCTGTTGTCATTCCAACATTTTTAGCAAGGAATAATGGTGAATCAAACAGATTAATCTCTTCTGAACCTCTTACAAGTATATCCTGTATCTTAGGTGTATAATATACCGGAATATCTTTTTCAAAGCAGAATTTAAGTATTTCTTTTCTTTCGTTATTTGGAATATCATTAAGAAGAACTGCTTCATATTGAAGTATTTTATTATATATTACATCTGATGACTCTTTATATGATATTTCTTCACAAACTTCGTATTTATCACTTCTGTTAGATATTTTATAACGTAAATGATTCTTATGAACGCCATTAATCTGTAATAATTTTATTGGTGGGAATATCATTCCGTATATCCTTATCCCAACAAGGTCATACAATACGCAGAACACTAAATCAATCAATGTTGAAACCGCTATTAAACCTGCAAGTCGTCCCATACTGTCAACTCGTCCCGCTGTTAAAGCTATTATAAGATATTCTCCAATTGCCGTTGTTATAAGTGCAAGGAACTGTGAGAATACAAGATTAACAAGTTTAATGTATCCAAGCTTAAATCCGCCCCACATTTTATATGTAACAAAGATAAGGAGAAAGATTGTGAATACCATAAGCTTATTACCACTTCCCATAAATGGTGTCTTAAGCATTGTATTGTATACATTATTCCACATATATGCAAAATGTAATGTAAGTATCAGGAGCATTATTATATTAAATGCCCCTACATACATACTTACATTTTTATTTCTACTCATCCTGCCCTTATTTTCTTTCATCTTATCCTCGTTCCAATCTTATATTTATCTATATATTATTGTTATTTATTTCTCATCATAATCCATAAGAAAATCCCCATCAAACTCATCTGCTGATGGCTTCTTTCTTACATTAGTATTGTTTCCTGCCGCATTGGCTTTCTTTCTTGCGGCTACTTCGCCAACACTTCCTGCCTGTCTTTTAACTGGCTTAGAAGCATTGTTAGTATTTTTTCTTGCTGATGAAGCATTTCTTGCTTTCTCAAATGATTTATCTGGTGACTCCTCGCTGTTATAATGTCCATAATAGCTGCCATAGTACTTACCGTAATATTTGCCATAGTATCTTCCATAGTAACCATTTTCTGATAAATCAACCTTATTAAGAACGCTTCCGATTATCTTAACCTTTGTCTTTTTAAGCTGTCCCATTACATTCTGTGCAAACTTGTAGCTTACCTGGTTAGCTGCGATTACAAGAACTGCACCGTCACATACCTGTGCAACGATAGCTGCATCGATAACGCTTCCAAGAGGTGGTGTATCGATGATTACATAATCGTACTTTTCTCTCATCTGCTTTACAGTTTCTTTAAATAATGGACTGTCAAGAAGCTCTGATGGGTTAGGTGGCACAGGACCAGCAAGAATAACATCCATATCTGGCACATTTGTCTGATATATTACTTCTTCTAATGTGTTCTGTCCTGAAAGAAAATGTGTCAATCCCTTAACACCCTTCTTAACTCTGTAACGTCCTACAAGAACTGACTTTCTTAAATCGCAGTCAATGAATAATACTCTCTTGCCGCCATCTGCTATTGATGAAGCAAGGTTCATTGTTACTGTTGATTTACCTTCGTTAGGTCCACAGCTTGTAAACATTACTACCTTTGTATCTTTACCACTTAAGAATATGTTAGTTCTTAAATTTCTATAGCTTTCTCTTACCTGATAATCATCCTGCTGGTTAGTTTCTATATTAATTGTCTGCATATTTTTAATCCTTTCACACTCTCTTGTTTACCTATTTTCTTGTTTTCTTTTTCTTACTGCTTGGCTGTCCATTATATTCTTCTTCAGTTAATGGAATAAGTGAAAGATTAGTTATGCCAAGATATTTTTCAACATCATCTGATGTCTTAATTCTATCATCAAGAATGAAGTTGACTACAAGCACTGCTATTGCTATTACAATACCTGCTATTGCACCAAGCATTGTATTCTTCTTAACGTTAGGACTTGATGGTGCATTTGCAACTCGTCCATATTCGATTACATTAACGCCTTCAATCTGCATTACTGATGTAATCTGCTTAGCTGATACATCTGCGATTGCATCGACTATTTCTTTAGCTCTTTCCGGGTCTGTATCTGTAACTGTTACCTGAAGAACTCGTGAATCTGTCTCGATTTCACAAGAAATCTTACCAACAAGTGCATCAGGTGATATATCTAAATCTAACTGCTTAACTACCTGTTCTACTACTGGAAGACTTGTAACAAGAACCTTATAATCTTTTACAAGCTGTGTTGATGACTGAATATCACTAAGTGTTGTTGTTGTTCCATTCTGTCTGTTGATTATATATAATTTAATAGATGACTGATACTGAGGTGTAATTGCTATCTCTGTTATTCCAAATGCAACTATTGCTGTCGCAACACCTGCTACAATTACTATCCATATCTTTGATAACAGCATCCTTATGATCTGCATAATATCAATTTCTACTTCTTCGTTGTTATCTTGTCTGATATTTGTTTCCATATTATCTCCTATCCTTTGCGCCTTGAATACTTACTCTGGCGTTTATTATTCTGTACAATTATACGAACCTTGTCTAATAATGTCAACAAGGCTGGCTTCCATCTCTTTTTTTAATTAAATGTCTTACCCCCCCCCTTGATTTTAGCTGGTTTCGAGATGATTGACTTATTTTTTATGTGATTTGCGGGAAAATGTTCTTAAAAAAGAACATTCTATATTATTATCAGCATACGCTGCAAATCACGCCTAAAAAAATGCGAGAATATCCTGTCTGACATTCTCGCAAGTTTCACTGTTACAAGCTACTAGCCGGAATCGAACCGGCGACCTACTGATTACGAATCAGTTGCTCTACCGACTGAGCCATAGTAGCATACTTGAATTATTGTACTCTTATTTGGTGTAATTGTAAAGGAGGAATTATACCGCTTTATTTAATTTCTCCTGGTATTAGTTCTTTCTCTAATTCTTAAGCGAAAGAACTAATACTATATTTATCATCTTAATATATCATTATTTTCTTCTATTAATTGGTTATATATCTTATTCTCATCATACTCTGGTGCATTAGCCTTAACTGCTTCATATATCATTCTTATATTGCTCTCATCTTCTTCTAATTCGTCAGCTATCTGCGCAAGGGATTTATCTTTTTTCACTTTCTTTATAACTAAATCTATCTGATTTAAAAATATTCCCTGCTTCTTTCCACGTTCCTCACTTTCCTCAACCAGCAAATCACTTATATTACACATATCATTCACACACCCTTCTAATTCCGTTGTCATTTCTAGTCCATATTCTTCTAACTGGTTCATTTTATCATATTTCTGCCTGTTAGAAAATAGTATTTCCAACATTGCTATAAGCTTATTTTTCGACTCCTCAACATCGGCTCTTCCTCGTATTCTTATCACAGCACCATTCATTATGCTTCGCTGTGGAAGCCAGCTTGTCTTTCCATAGACTACCCTTGGCTGTAAACCTAATTCTATTATTGAGTCTTCTTCTGCATTAGTATCCATACATATCCATATGCTGTATACATCTTTTATATCATCATAATTTGAATTTATAAATTCTACATTTTTTTGTGATGATACAAGTCTTGCCATATAGTATATCATTCTTGCTTCTATGTGATATCCAAGTGTTGCATATGAAATGCTTCGCTGTGCTTCCACATTTACAAGTATTTTAATAGCTCTGTTATTATAATACAATGGAAATCTTATATCGTAAATGATTTTTCCATTTTCGATATCTATATCCTCTATTCCGTCACTTTCAATTTTAATACACAGTCTTTCTGGAACTGTTAAGGATACTATTGTTTCACCAATACAGGGAATTATGTCTTTTATGCTGTACTCCCTGAATTCCGGCACTATTACCTTTACTATATTGGCTAATATCTGTGGGTCTGCAAGTATACATTTAGCATAGTCATCCCTCATTGCTTTATCTTCATCCAGCTTTGTCATTGACTGTGCCAGATGTGTAGTTACTCTCTGAAATCTCATTAACTCCTCCTTTTACTAATATAGTGCTATCAAATGCAATTATTCTATTCAATATATATTAAATTATATTAATCAAATATTCGCATAGTCCATTACACCTTCACCAAGCAATCTGCTTTACATTCGCACTTACACTTATTAATTCGCTGACTTTTATTTAATTTTAATTCTTTGTGGAATTTATCTTATTCGAATGAATAAGATTAAAGACTAGCATTATTTATTGGGACAATAAATCTATAACGCTTTAATTCTTCATCTGTTTTATTATTTCTATACATTTAATATACTACATTTTTACTCCCATTGCAAGCACATTTTCACATTTCCACCCCCACCGCATAAATTATAATAACAATACTTATACTAAGAGGTTATTTATGAAAGCTCTCCCCACCAATTCATCTCCTCCTCTGTTGTCGCTTAAGGGTATTTCCTTTGCATATAATACACCGAAAAGCGAAATTCTTGCGCTTGATAATATCAATCTTGATATTATGCCGCAGTCTTTTACATCTATAGTCGGACCGTCCGGCTGTGGCAAATCAACCTTGCTTTCCATTATATGCGGGCTTCTTTCGCCACAGAAAGGTGAGGTTGTTTTTAACGAGGATATCTTACACGATAATTCTGTATCTCCAAGAATTGGATTTATGCCACAGAAGGATACTTTATTTGAATGGCGCACTATTTATAAAAATGTGACACTCGGTCTTGAAATTAATCATCTTAAAGATAAGGAACATTTGGAAAATGTTGACAATATGCTAAAAGAGTATGGGCTTTACCAGTTTTGCAATGTCCATCCTTCTGAATTATCAGGCGGTATGCGCCAGCGTGCGGCTTTAATAAGAACCCTTGCACTTAATCCGGATATTCTACTGCTTGATGAACCATTTTCCGCTCTTGATTACCAGACGAGGCTTGAAGTATCTGATGATATCGGCAAAATCATTAAAGAGCAGAAAAAGACAGCCATTCTTGTTACACACGATATATCGGAAGCTATCTCTATGGGCGATTGTGTCATTATTCTTTCACACAGACCTGCACATATTAAAAAAATTGTTAATATTAACCTTTCTATTCCTGACCGGACACCATTCACTTCAAGACAGGCTCCTGAATTTGCAGGATATTTTAATGAAATATGGGAGGATATACAATGAATAAATCTATCAAAGCTATCAATAAAAAAGACATTTCAAACTCCCGTACACAATATCTTAACCACATAAGATTATATAAAATTTCCATTACTGTATTAAGATTTTTGATTTTAGTGGCGTTTATTGCCGCCTGGGAAATATCAACCCGTACTGGTATTCTTAATCCATTTATATTCAGCTCACCATCAAGAATATGCACAACTTTTATTGCTATGGCTAAAGATAAAAGCATATTCATTCATATATGGACGACACTTTTTGAAACATTTTTATCTTTCTTCCTTATTATAATTGTCGGAATGGGGGCGGCTATTCTTCTCTGGCTGTGGAAAGGCTTATCAGACTGTCTTGAGCCTTTCCTTATCGTGCTTAACAGCCTGCCTAAATCAGCACTTGCCCCTATGATAATCGTCTGGCTTGGCAATAATATGAAAGCTATTATCATAACTGCTATATCTGTAGCCATATTTGGTATGATAATTAACATATATACTGGATTTTTAGAAATTGACAAAGAAAAAATCATTCTGATTAAGACACTCGGCGGCACTAAGAAAGATATTCTTGAGAAACTCATACTTCCCGGTTCTAAGCAGATAATAATAAGCAATATGAAGGTCAATATCGGCCTTTGCCTTGTAGGTGTAATAATCGGCGAATTCCTAGCCGCTGATAAGGGACTTGGCTACCTTATTATATATGGTTCGCAGGTATTCAAGATGACTTATGTATCTATGAGCATTGTTATACTCTGCATTATCTCAACTGTTCTGTTTAAGCTTGTAGATGTCATTGAGAAAATGTTTCGTGATTGACATTTTTATCCTTTTACAATATACTACAAATATACAAATTATGCTTTATATCGTATATAATTTATTGTATACTCATACAGCTTATAATTACTGGCATTACTATAGATTATCACGCGCCCCGCTGGCGCAGAAATGAGGATTTAATGATTTCACTTCGCATTAAGGACACTAAAGTATTTATGTCCCAGCTTCTTATTAAGGATACTTTCGATAAAATGCTTCTGTCAGAAGCCACAATAAAAACCGCGTGTTCATACACTATTAATGGACAGATTAACAGAGAATACTATTCTGATGAAGAATGGGATAATCTTAATAATAATGAAAAGTCTTATTCAGAATGGAGTAATATCAAGCCATTCTGTTTTAGTCTTATTAAGGGCAATAAAGTTCCTGCCGCTATGAAGCTTGTTATGCTTGCCTCTGATGACCTTGTCACAGACATTATCACGAAGAATAACATCGCTGTTATGCCTGAGAATGTCAATGGTCTTTTTATTAATATGAAGTATCAGGAAGGCCATGTAGATATTATTACAGGAACTTCCCTTAATATATTTACATTAGATAAGCAGCTTGATACAGCCTTCGACCAGTATGTTAAGACATTTCTTGCTAATGCTTTACTTGATTTTGAAGAATTATAGTCAGTTTATTAATATTTAATATTTTTCTAAAGCCTTGATTTTACTGTGTTATCTCCGCCTTTGTTAGCACTCATTAGATTTGAGTGCTAATTTTTACTTGACTTCCACTTTTAACAATATTAAACTTAGACTTAATTAAGGATATAAAGATACATATATTTATTCTTTACATCTAATGAATATTTAAAAGATAGGAGATAATAATTATGTCTAATACACACGGAAGTTTATCTATTAACAGTGACAATATTTTCCCAATAATTAAAAAATGGATGTACTCTGACCACGATATTTTCTACAGAGAGCTTATATCTAACGGCTGTGATGCCATAACAAAGCTTAAGAAGCTTGATATGATTGGTGAATATGAAGCACCAGATGATATCGAATATAAGATTGATGTTAAGGTCAGTGCTAATAATAAGACTATCAAGATTATTGATAATGGTATCGGTATGACTGATGGTGAAGTTGAAGAATATATTAACCAGATTGCTTTTTCTGGTGCAGAAGCATTTCTTGAAAAATATAAGGACAAGGCTAATGATGATCAGATTATCGGTCACTTCGGACTTGGTTTCTACTCAGCATTTATGGTAGCTGATAAGGTTACTATTGATACTCTTTCTTTCAAGGAAGGTGCTAAGGCAGTTCACTGGGAATGTGACGGCGGTACAGAATATGATATGTCTGACGGAACAGCTGCAACTCCTGGTACTACTATCACTCTTTACTTAAATGAAGACAGCTACGAATTCGCTAATGAATACAAGGCTCGTGAAGTAGTTGAAAAGTATTGCTCATTTATGCCAGTACCAATCTTCCTTACTAATGAAGATGCCGGCGAGCAGACAGAAGAAATTCCAGAGGAAGATGTAACAAATAAGGATACTGTTCTTGATACATTTATCAAGGAAGCTGTTACAGAAGAAGTTGAAAAAGAGGACGGAACTAAAGAAACAGTTGAGAAAGTTCCAGCCAAGAAGATGGCTAAGATTGTTAAAAGACCTGTTGCTATCAATGATATCCACCCTCTCTGGACTAAGCACCCTAATGAATGTACTGAGGATGAATATAAGGAATTCTACCGCAAGGTATTTAACGATTATAAAGAGCCTTTATTCTGGATTCACCTTAATATGGACTATCCTTTCAACTTAAAGGGTATACTTTACTTCCCTAAGATTAATACAGAATATGAGTCAATTGAAGGAACAATTAAGCTTTACAACAATCAGGTATTCGTTGCAGATAACATCAAGGAAGTTATTCCTGAATTCCTTCTTCTCTTAAAGGGTGTTATTGATTGTCCAGATCTTCCTCTTAATGTATCACGTTCTGCACTCCAGAATGATGGCTTTGTTAAGAAGATTTCTGATTACATTACTAAAAAGGTTGCTGATAAGCTTTCTGGTATGTGCAAGACTAACCGTGAGAACTACGAGAAATACTGGGATGACATCAACCCATTCATCAAATTTGGCTGCTTAAAAGATGAAAAGTTCGCTGAGAAGATGAATGATTACATTATATTTAAGAACCTTGAAGGCAAATATTTAACACTTAAGGATTACCTTGAAGCTAATAAGGAAAAGCACGAGAATACAGTCTTCTATGTAACTGATGAGAAGGAACAGAGCCAGTACATCAATATGTTTAAGAAAGAGAATATGGATGCTATTATTCTTACTCACAATATTGACCAGCCATTCATCACTCATCTTGAAGGCAAGAACGAGGGTCTTAAATTTGCAAGAATTGATACTGACCTTTCTGATATATTTAAGGAAGAAACAAGCGAAGATGAATTAAAAGATGCAACTGAAAGCCTTACAGCTACATTTAAGAAGGCACTTAACAATGACAACCTTAATATCAAGGTTGAAAAGTTAAAGGATGCTTCTGTATCTTCAATGATTACTCTTTCTGAGCAGGATAGACGTATGCAGGATATGATGAAGATGTATGGTATGTCAGGAATGGATCCAGCAATGTTTGGTTCTACAGGACAGACTTTAATTCTTAATGCTAATAACAGCCTTGTTCAGTATATTCTTAACAATAAAGATGGTGAGAATACTGATATTATCTGCAAACAGCTTTACGACCTTGCACTTATAAGCCACGCTCCACTTTCAGGAAACCAGATGACTGAATTCATTGCAAGAAGTAATAAGATTATGGAATTACTTGCAAAATAATACAATTTAACATATGATAGAGTATACGGGGTGAATTCATTCGCCCCGTATATCAATTAGATTGGGGACTAACGTATGACTACTAATAACAACAATACACCTGATGAAGATGATTTAGATTATATCGATTTTGATGATGATTATGATGATATTGAAGATGACGATGATGATTATTCCTACAGCCGTTCTGATAATATCAGCAGACATACAGATAATGATAATAAGAAGCAGGAGTATTCTGTTGTTAAATTTATATTATCAGAAGCCTTCAGTTTCATTAAAATTGTAGTATTTGCGGCTATTATCGCCCTGCTCTGCACGAATTTCATAATCATTAACGCCGAAGTTCCATCAGGCTCTATGAGAGATACAATATGGGAAGGTGACCGTCTTTTCGGTTTCAGACTTGCTTACAAATTCAGCGAACCAAAGCGCGGTGACGTTATAATCTTTAAATACCCTGATAATGAGTCAGAGAATTATGTTAAGCGTATTATTGGTCTTCCTAATGAAATAGTCCAGATTAAGGAAGGTCACGTATACATCAATGGTGATGAGCTTGATGAGCCATATATCAAAGAATATATATATGATGACGGCGAAACTCACACTTATATTGTTCCTGATGGCTGTTATTTTATGCTTGGTGATAACCGTAATAACTCCAAGGACTCAAGATACTGGACTAACACATATGTTAAGAAAGAAAAGATAATTGCCAAGGTGCTTATCCGCTATTACAGCGGCGAAAAGGGACGTATTTCCTTTAGCAAAATCAGTTAAAATTTCATACAATTTATATTGTAACGTATAATAAATTACCTCTTGTTAATACTACTATTGTGTATTGCAAATGTTCTATTTATTAAAGCATTTACCAGACACTTAAGTTAAAGATTAACAGGAGGTAATTTATTATGACTAATTTAAGCTGTAACGCTTGTAGCTGTGTACACAATGATGATAACTGCTGCTGCCTTAGCGGTATTGATGTAAAGGGAAGCAATGCCTGTGAGTGCAGTGAAACTTGCTGTGGAAGCTATTCTTACAAAGAGGACTCTGCTAAAAATAATACTGCTTCACCTAAGCTTAATCTTCAGATAAAGTGCGCCGCACGCAACTGCGTGTATAATAATAACGAAGCCTGTCAGGCTGACCACGTTGATATATCAGGCATAACAGCCGTAAATGCTGGCGATACTGTCTGTTCAACCTTTAAATCCAAAGAATAAATTAACATAAACAAAAAAGAGGTTGCCAAATTATTCATTTTATTATAAAATTATAATAGTTATGATAATTAGGAGGTATACCAAAGAATGGTAAGCGCAGGAGATTTTAAGAATGGTTTAACAATTCAGATGGATAATAACATTTGGCAGATTATCGAATTCCAGCATGTAAAGCCTGGTAAGGGTGCTGCTTTCGTTAGAACAAAGTTAAAGAATATCGTGAGTGGTGGTGTTGTTGAAAAGTCTTTCAGACCAACAGAAAAGTTTGACCTCGCTCATATCGAGAAGAGAGAATATCAGTATCTTTACTCAGATGGTGATCTTTACAATTTTATGGATACAGAGACATTTGAACAGATTGCATTATCTGCTGAGAATGTTGGTGATTCACTTAAGTTCGTTAAAGAGAACGAAATGGTTAAGCTCTGTTCACACAACGGCAATGTATTCTCTATTGAGCCACCTATCACTGTTGAACTTCAGATTACAGAATCTGAACCAGGTGTTAAGGGTGATACAGCTACAGGTGCTACAAAGCCAGCTATCCTTGAAACAGGTGCTAAAATTTTAGTTCCATTATTTGTTAACCAGGGTGATACAATTAAGATTGATACAAGAACAGGTGAATATATTTCACGTGTTTAATTAATCAGATTAAAGATTAAGACCTATAAGATATTTATTATTATTTTATCACATAATAAGTTCTTAAAATGAGCCTGTACACTTTCATTCGTGTACAGGCTCTTTTATTTTGCCCATTACAAAGAAGAACCTATAGCAAAACCGTGCTATAGGTTCAATATGCTCATTATCCTCTATTAATTGTTCTTCTTCATATCTGTTAACGCTTCCATCGCATACAGATAACCTCTAAGCCCAAGTCCTACAACCTGTCCCTGACATACCGGCACTGTAACAGATGTATGTCTGAATTCTTCTCTTGTATGAACATTGGATATATGCACTTCTATCTTAGGTATTGCCGCTATCGAAGCAAGTGCATCTCTTACTGCATAGCTGTAATGTGTAAATGCTCCCGGATTAATTACAATACCATCAACATCATTGTAATAAGCTTCCTGAAGCTTATCTATAATTGCACCCTCGTGATTGCTCTGGAATACCTCAACTTCAACATTAAGCTCCTCTGCTTTCTTGTTAATCATATCAACAAGAGTGTCATAATTATCATTGCCATATATTCCTTTTTCTCTTATTCCAAGGAAATTAATATTAGGTCCGTTAATAACAAGTATCTTCATTGCTAGTCCTCCATTTTCTTAATGATTACTGTATACATCTGCTCAAATGACATCTTCTCTGTATCAACTATCATATCTGCCGCATCCATATATATATCTTCTCTCTGCTCCATAAGGTTATGTATCTTCTCGTGAAGTCCGCCGCCCTGTAATAATGGACGTTTGGTGTCCTTGCTTAACCTTTTGCAGAGTTCTTCCTCAGAAGCCTTAAGATATACTACTGTTCCAAGCTTTCTTAAAAGCTCCCTGTTGACCTCTCTTAACACAAGTCCGCCGCCAACAGATATGACACAGTTATCAAGAGTATCTGATAACTCTTTTACCGTTTCGGTTTCCATATCCCTGAAAGCTTCCTCTCCCTTTGTTGCAAAGATTTCGCTTATTGTTGTATTCTGCTTTTTCTCGATATACTCATCTGTATCATAGAACTTTCTATTGTGCCGCCTTGAAACCCAGCGGCCAAATGTCGTCTTTCCGCTTCCCATAAATCCAATAAGTACAATATTATTCAATTCCAAGTTCCTCTTTCATCTTGTTATATACTTTATCTGCCTGTTCTTTTGTGACACTTACGTCATTCCATAACTCATATGCCGCAACTCCCTGGTATAAAAGCATTTTTAAACCATTGTAGGCTGGCTTTCCGGCATTTTTACACATTTTCATAAAACGTGTTTCACTAGGATTGTATATAATATCAACTCCGACTTTGACCTTCTTATAAAATGCTTCATCATCAATTACAACATCATCTACATTAGGATAAAGTCCAACACTTGTAGTCTGTATCACAATGTAATCATCAGCTTCCAGCTTATCATAATCACTTATAAGCATCGGCTTGATACATTCTTTTCCGAAATAGTCATTAACTGCTTTGGCTATATCGCAAGCCTTTTCCTTGGTTCTGTTAAGCATATATATTTCTTTAGCACCGCTCTTTGCACATAAAAATGCTATTGCTCTTGCCGCTCCTCCTGCACCAAGAATTACACAACGGCTTCCTAAAAGCACAACGCCCTCATCTATAAGCTCTCTTTCAAGGCCCAATATATCTGTATTATATCCTTTATAGCCATTATCTGTTCTTACAAGCGTATTAACAGCCCCTATAGCTTTAGCAAGCGGATCAATATCCACAAGTGCCTCCATAACCTCCTGCTTGTGCGGAACTGTTACATTAAGTCCTAATATATTAAGTGCATACGCTCCATTTACTGCTGTGACAACATCGCCCTTTTCAACCTTAAAGGTTGTATACACCATATTCATATCCATAAGCTGTGCAAGACTATTATGTATCACTGGGGAAATTGAATGTCCCACCGGATTGCCTATAAGACCACACACTCTTGTTGTACCATTAATATCTATCATTAAAATCCTACTTCCTTTCTTATGAACTTATATCTAAAATCCAAGATAAATTCATATATTATGAAATTACAATAAATATATGTCTTAGAAACCTGCTTTACTATCTTCATTTTTAATATGTTTCTTATAAAAATGCAGAACTATCCATTCAAGCCTTCTTTTTAGAATTATCTGTATTTCCTCGTGCTTGTCTATTGGCTTTACAAGAACAGACTTAATTCCTGCCCTGTTAGCACCCCACACATCTGTGAACAACTGATCCCCGACAAAATATGTGTCAGACTTATCAGTATTCATATACTCCATAGCTTTAATATAATTCTTAGGAGATGGCTTTCCTGCCTTGCTTACATATAATGAACCGACCTCATCTGCAAGCGGCTTAACCCTGTATTCCTTATTATTGGATATTATACAGGTATTATATCCCATAGCCTTTAAATCACTAAACAGCTTCTTCGCACGCTCAGTAACTGGTGCTCCGTGTTCAACAAGTGTGTTGTCAACATCAAATATAATTCCCCTGTAGCCTTTATCATAAAGCCCTTTGTAATCTATATCGTATGCAGAGTCTATATACATATCCGGATAAAATCTTTTAAACATCTGTAATTACTACCTTTCCTATCAGCCTCTCTGCTGTTCTTAAGCTTTTGTTACTTTTAAGTATTTGTTACTTTTTAAGTATTTTCTTGATTTCGTCCATAAATGTATTAACGTCCTTAAACTCCCTGTATACAGAAGCAAATCTTACATATGCAACTTCATCTAAATCCTTTAACTTATCCATAACAATAGAACCTATCGTTGTTGTAGGTATCTCTTTCTCCCCCATATTAAATATCTGTCCCTCAATGTCATCTACCATATCATTAATCTGTGTCATTGATATTGGACGCTTATGGCACGACCTGACTATTCCAGCAACTATCTTTTCCCTGTCATAAGGTTCTCTGTTATTATCTTTCTTCACGACTATAAGAGGAAGCGTCTCTACTTTCTCGTATGTGGTAAAACGCTTTCCACATTCATCACACTGACGGCGTCTTCTTATAGAGCTGTCATCTGTAGGTCTTGAATCTATTACTCTTGTATTCTCTTTTCCGCAATATGGGCACTTCATTCACAAACCTCCCCTAAATACAATAAACTACTAGAATTATAGCCCACTGGTGCTGTTATGTCAAAATATCTATAAAATATTCTATAAACTCACCATCGTACTAATTAATAATTAATCTATATTATGGTCAAAATCCTTACTGTGCCGAAAAAACTTTTGTCCGTAACACTATACAATACATAAACATATAATATCAGAGCTGCCGTACCAGATATAATCTATACAATATAAAGATATTAACAGCCTGTTCCTATCTTCCTAATTATATAAATAATACTTTGTGCGACAGCTCTTTGCTTACTTATTATTTTATTAATACAGGCTATGCTGTTAAGACATATGCTTTTTCATATTCTTAAGCGCACATTTTTCAAGCCTGCTTACCTGTGCCTGTGATATTCCAATCTCTTCGGCTATCTCCATCTGTGTCTTATATTCATAAAAACGCTTTCTTATTATCTGCTGTTCACGCTCACTTAACTTTGCAAATGCAGAGTCCAGCGCAAGATGTGTAACCCAGTTCTCTTCCCCATCTGCTTTATCTTTAATCTGGTCTATGACATATAATGTATCCCCACCTTCATTGAATACCGGCTCATACAATGAAACGGTTGGAGATACAGCCTCAAGTGCTATAACAATATCTTCCTTAGATGCTCCTATCTCACTTGCAATCTCAGATATTGTCGGTTCTTTCTGCCTGCTCTTTAATAGCTGTTCTTTTGTATAAAGTGCCTTATAAGCCATATCCTTTAATGAACGGCTTACTCTTATTGCACTGTTATCACGAAGATACCTCTTAATTTCCCCAGTAATCATTGGCACTGCATAAGTTGAGAACTGCACGCCCTGCGATACATCAAAATTATCTATCGATTTTATAAGGCCTATACAGCCAATCTGGAATAAATCATCCACATTTTCATTACTGTTGGAAAATCTGCCAACAATACTTAACACCAGACGGAGATTTCCTTTAATAAATCTCTCTCTTGCCGTCTGGTCACCAGCCTTTATCTTTAATAAAAGCTCTTTCTTCTCCTTCGCGCTAAGCAGAGGTAACTCCTGCGTATTAACACCACATATCGTAACTTTTACACCAGCCATTAACCTTTCCTCCTAAAGACATTGCGAACATTTATCTTTAGTGGAAAGGCATACATTTGAGTTCGCTTATATTACAAGCATTACCACATAAATGTACTTTTATACTGTCGTCGGCTGGCAATTATATACATATTTAATATCAGTCATTACATATAATATCCATTTTATTATCAATTAACTGCTTATTATATATTAATCATCTCTTCTTGTAAGAAGAACAAGTCTTAAAAGCTGGAGAATAGATGTAAGAAGTGCTGCAACATATGTTAAAGCTGCTGCTGTAAGCACCTTTCTTGCACCAGTAAGCTCCTTAGGTTCAAGCATATTACGGTCTCTTAAGGTTCTTAATGCTCTTGCTGAAGCATCAAATTCCACTGGAAGTGTAAGAAACTGGAATACTACAACAAGTGAGAAAAGCACTACTCCAAGCTGCATAAGTCCTGTAGCTCCAAGGAATAAACCTAAAAGAATTATTGGCCACGAAAGAGCTGAACCAATATTAGCTATCGGTATTACTGCCGCTCTTATCTTAATTGGAAAATATTCTTCGTCATACTGCATAGCGTGTCCACATTCGTGAGCTGCCACGCCAATAGCTGCTACTGATGTAGAATTATACACAGAGTCTGATAATCTAAGAACTCCTTCCTTTGGTGAATAATGGTCTGTAAGATTACCGCTTACTCTCTCAATTCTTACATTAGTAATTCCTGCCGCTCTTAATATTTCCTGTGCCGCCATAGCACCTGTAAGCCCTGAACGGCTGTTATACTTATCATATCTGTTAAATGTCGATTTAACATTCATAGATGCTATAAGACTTATTATTGCACCTATAAGAACGAGTATATATGTTGCATCATAAAAATAATACATATATTTTCCTCCCTTATTATCAATTTTATTACTTAGTATGATAGCCTATGCCAATCTGTGTGTCAAACCCGCAACACATTTGTTCATTAATATTTCATTATTATGCCTGTTATATGCACTTTTCTCTTTAAAAATACATATTTTATATTAAGCACATTTATATAAAATGAGGTGCTTTATGAAGATATTTGAATTAAAAAACAAGCAGGTTATCAACGAAGAAGACTGCTGTATTATAGGCTGTGTTATTGATATTGACTTTGACCCTAAAAATGGCTGTATCAATTCTATAATAATTCCTGGTCCCGGACGGCTTTGCGGCTTCTTTGGACGCGAATTTGTGTATGTTATTCCTTTTAGATGTATCAAATCTATCGGACGTGACATTATCCTAGTCAATGTCTGCCTTGATAAACATAAAGAAAAATGCTAATATATACATATAATTTAGTGAATACACGGTTATTTAACTCATCTTGACTATACGTTATATTTTGATTGGAGGTTACTTATGAACGATAGATATGTGGCTTATGCAGGTACTTATACCCACGAAAGCAGCAAAGGTATTCATATATATGATATGGACGTTGAAAAAGGACGAATAACTGAAAGATGTGAGGTTGCAATTGATAATCCCTCATATATAACATTATCTTCTAATAAGAAGTATTTATACGCAATATGTGATCAGGGTGTTTCTGCATTTGCTATTACTGAGAACGGCTCTCTTGAACTTATGAATGTTGCTTCTATCAATGGAATGAGAGGCTGTCATATTTCTGTTACTAAGGATAACCGTTTTCTTGTTGTTTCCGGCTATCACGATGGCAAGATTACCGTAATGCACATTAATGCTGACGGTTCTTTAGGCGATATAGCTGATGAGGTATTTCATAAAGGTCTTGGAAGCGTTGCTGAACGTAATTTCAGGCCTCATATAAGCCATACCTGCTTTACACCTGATGAAGAACTTTTATGTGTATGTGATCTTGGAATTGACCAGATAAAGCTTTATGAATTTAACCATACAACAGGAAAGCTTAAGCTTTTTGATATTATACGTTCACAGCTTGAATCTGCCCCAAGAAAGATGATATTCTCAGAAGATGGACGATTTGCTTATGTTGTATGTGAATTAAAGAATTATATTAATGTATATTCTTATGATGCTTCTTCTGATAAGAACAGATTTGAGATGATTCAGAATATATTCACGGTAAGACGTGACCATAAGTCTAACAGTGCAGCTTCAGATATATGCCTCACTAATTCAGGCAATAACTTAATCTGCTCTAATGCCGGTGATAACACCGCTACAATATATTCTGTGGACAAGGCTACAGGAAAGATAGTTACACTTAACTCACTTCCTGTAAGTGGTGATTATCCTAAGTACATATGTCTTTTCCCAGATGACAAGCACCTTTTATCTATGAATAATGAAGGCAATTCAATAACAATATTTACTGTAGACTACACCAAAGGACTTATTGTTATGAACGGCAAAGAACTTAAAATATCACGTCCTAACAATATGGTTATTAAAAAATTAGATTAGTTAATGGAGAATTTGTCATAACCCTAAGCTAATCTCTTATTAAAACAAAAGGCACTGTGCTATATGTGTTCATATCCTGAATACATATATGGCACAGTGCCTTTTTATTATCCGCTGTACTTTTCTGACTGTGCCTTTATAAGCTGAACATCATCAAAGTAATTAATCTTCATAGCTGCCTTAACTTCACTTAATGTCTGTTCTGCTACTTCATAAGCATTCTTAGTTCCCTGTTTAAGTATCTCATATACATAAGGAATATCCTTCTCATACTCGTGTCTTCTATTTCTGATTGGCTCTAATTCCCTGTTAAGAACATTTAAAAGGAACTTCTTAACCTTAACATCACCAAGTCCGCCTCTCTTATAGTGGTCTTTTAATTCATCAAGGTTATTATATTCTGGCAAGAATAATCCAAAGTCTTCTTCCGTACTGAACGCATCAAGATATGTAAACACAGTATTACCCTCTATCTTACCTGGGTCTGATACCTTAATATGGTCTGGGTCTGTATACATACTCATAACCTTTTTCTTAACATCTTCTTCTGTATCAGAAAGGTATATACAGTTGCCAAGTGACTTGCTCATCTTAGCCTTGCCATCTGTACCTGGAAGTCTTAAACATACTTTATTATCTGGAAGAAGTATCTGTGGTTCTACTAAAGCTTCTCCATATACTGAATTGAACTTTCTTACAATCTCTCTTGTCTGTTCAATCATAGGCTCCTGGTCTTCGCCTGCTGGAACTGTTGTAGCCTTAAAAGCTGTTATATCAGCAGCCTGGCTTATAGGATAACAGAAAAATCCAACTGGTATGCTCGCTTCAAAGTTACGCATCTGGATCTCTGACTTAACTGTTGGGTTTCTCTGAAGTCTTGAAACTGTAACAAGATTCATATAATAAAATGTAAGCTCTGTAAGCTGTGGAATCTGCGACTGAATAAATATATTAGACTTAGCTGGGTCCAAGCCGACTGAAAGATAATCAAGTGCAACCTCTATTATGTTCTGTCGTACCTTCTCAGGATTATCAGCATTATCTGTAAGTGCCTGAGCATCTGCTATCATAATAAATATCTTATCGTATTCACCTGAATTCTGTAATTCTACTCTTCTTTTTAATGAACCAACATAATGACCAACATGAAGCTTTCCTGTTGGACGGTCACCTGTTAATATTATCTTAGACATATTGCTCCTCCATTCTTATGCAACGCATCCGCGCATATCACAAATATTCATAATTTTATCACATTTTTTTTAAAATAACAATTGAGAATTAATCTAATTAATAGTAATATATATAGCAGAGTGCCAAGAGCACAATAATTTATACTTGTGGAGGAACAATTAATGAAACATTTACTTAGTCCACTAGACTTAAGCGTCACAGAACTTGAAGATTTACTTAATCTTGCAAGAGACATTTCTAAAGATCCTAAAAAATACAGCCATGTATGTGATGGTAAAAAGTTAGCAACTTTATTTTATGAACCTAGTACAAGAACCCGTCTTAGTTTTGAAGCAGCAATGCTCAATCTTGGAGGGTCTGTATTAGGTTTTTCTTCTGCTAACTCAAGTTCAGCATCAAAGGGCGAAAGTGTGGCTGATACTATACGGGTAATTTCCTGCTATGCAGATATATGTGCTATGCGCCATCCTAAAGAAGGTGCTCCTATGGTTGCAGCAAGCAAATCTTCTATACCTGTAATCAATGCAGGTGACGGCGGACACCAGCACCCAACACAGACACTTACAGACCTTATGACTATAAGGGAACTCCGTGGTTCCCTTGATAACTTCACTATAGGCCTTTGTGGTGACCTTAAGTTCGGAAGAACTGTTCATTCACTTATCAATTCACTTGTAAGGTATAAAAATGTTAAATTCGTGCTTATATCTCCTAAGGAATTAAGAATACCTGATTATATAAGAGATGATGTATTAAAAGCTAACAATGCTGAATTCGTTGAAATGGAAAATCTCGAAGATGCTATGCCTGAGCTTAACATATTATATATGACAAGAGTACAGCGTGAAAGATTCTTCTCAGAAGATGAATACCTCAGAATGAAAGATTTCTATATACTTGATAAATCAAAAATGGCTCTTGCAAAAGAGGATATGTATGTTCTTCACCCACTTCCTCGTGTAAATGAAATATCTGTAGAGATAGATGATGACCCAAGAGCTGCTTACTTTAAGCAGGTACAATTCGGTGTGTATGTAAGAATGGCTCTTATTATGACACTTCTCGGTCTTAATAACCAGTAAATATAGGAGGGTAATTATGTTAAATGTAGGACAACTTAATGAAGGCTTTGTATTAGACCATATCGAAGCCGGAAAATCAATGATGATATATAACAACCTTGGTCTTGGCGAACTTGACTGTCAGGTTGCTATTATCAAGAATGCAAGAAGCAGTAAAATGGGAAGGAAGGATATTATCAAGATTGAGGGCGGACTTGACCTTGTTGATTTAGATGTATTAGGCTTTATCGACCATAATATCACTGTCAATATTATAAAAGACGGAAAGATAGTAGATAAGAAATCTCTTTCATTACCAAAACAGATTACTAATGTTATCAAATGTAAGAACCCTAGATGTATTACTTCTATTGAGCAGGGTCTTGACCAGGTATTTGTTCTTTCTGACCCTGTTAAGCAGGTGTACAGATGTAAATACTGTGAAGAGAAATATACTGGCAAATAACAGCCTCAGTACAATTTCCATAGAGTTTTGATATAAGCTGCAAGTTCTAATGTAATCTTCTGCTTATAAAGTAAAAAATGCCGTTTTGATATTTCACATAATATCAAAACGGCATTTTTTATTTCATATATACTGTTTAATCAACAGGCTGCACACACTGCAACCTACCTATATAACATTTTCTAAAATATTCTGTACTTACATATTCTATCTGTACGCCTGCAATGTAGGAGTTGTACGAATCTTAAGTGGTGTATCAACACCTTCTGCTGTTGTCACTGTATACTTTATTACCTGTGGTGAACCTGCTTCTACTACAAGGTCAACATTATAACCAACCTCAAGATTATCATATTCATCAGTTGTTATCTTAAGACCATTATTAGTCTCAAAATCACCTATAGTTCCACCGGCTGGTGCAAATAAATGAACAAAACCTCTTATTCCACCACCATATCCTCCAAGAATATAGCCACCTGCTCTTGTTATATTACTTCTTTGAATTGTATTAGTTAATGTTACAGTAATATCATAGCTTCTTGTTCCATCTGCATTAATAACAGGCTCACTCATCTCTGTATCAATATTTAAGAACCAGCCTAACTTACAAGGCTCATATAAGCTGAAAAATACTCCTGCTTCCGGATTAGCCGGGTCATCATTAAGATTACCTGAACAGCCTGCATCCTTAGCATACTGCTCTTCCTGCTCATCTACGAACCAGAGCATAATTGTGTTCTCTTCAACACCTTCATTAAACATATCTACATATTCATTAATTCTCTTAAAATCAAAGCCTGATACCAATACTGCCATTGCCTGCTTGGCTGTCTCTGCAAAAAGGCCGTCAACATATTCATTGGCATCATCATAATTAACATTAGTACCTCTGTCGCTAAGATATTTATAATAAAGCTCATACTGTAATACCGATACAGCATTATCACCATTAAGCTCTGTTCCGTCAGGAAGTGTAATTGGTCCTGATATTCTAAGAACCTTCTGTATAATAGTTGGTGTGAGTGAAAGTACGCCATCTACACTCTCTCCGTTCTTAGCTTCATAAGCTAAAGCCCATATCTGAGCAGCTCTCTCAAAATCAGGGTCAAAACTTGCATCTCTTGAATAGATTAATGTATCATTGAATATCTTTAATTCTTTTCTTGTAACATTAGCTGCATCTGGTGGATATGTTGCCAATACATCATTAACAGGATTAAAATCTCCAATTGACATTACACCATCTTCTACCCTTATTGTTCCGATTGAACCTGGGAAACCACCTGCGGCTCTTATCTCTGCTGTATTCTGTGCAGCAAGCAAATATACCTTATCACTTCCATCGCCGATAAACGCTTTCATTAATGGAATGTAATCTTCGTAATCTGTGTACATACTCATAAGTGATGTTATCTTATCACTATAAGAAGATATCATTTCTCCCATACTTCCCGGAAGTTCAACCTTCTTCATCTTAGTAGTCATATTGTCAACTACTGGCTGTATCTGCTCTAAAAGATTAAGATAAGCATTAATTGTTGTTACACTGAATCCATCACCTACTTTAAGACCTGACATAGGATATTCTGCCATTGTTGCTATCGCTGGCTTTATAATATCATCTGATGCATCTTCAACAAGTCCTATAAGTGTATCTACTGACTTAACATACTTTCCTGCAACTGGAATATGGCTTGCCATCTTCCATAACGGACTTGATAATGTCTTGCTTATCTTATGAGTTGTATTGTCAAGCTTTAATACTGCTGTATTAGCTGCCTCAGCATCCTGTGATTTTACAGCTCCAAGCATATCAGTCATCTCAGTTTTTAACTCATTAGCATTCTTTAACATTCCCTTGGCATCAGATAAGCCCTTAGCACCTATAATTCCTATAATAACTACAACAACCGCTACTATTGAAACAATTGTTATAGTACGTTTCTTTTTCTGCTGTTTTGTTAATCTCTTCTTACCACTGTGGCTGCTGTGATGGCCATTACCATATGAACTGCCACTATGACTGTGATGGCCTTCACCGCTGTGGTGGCTTCCATCTCGTCCACTGCTGTGGCTGTGATGTTCCCCACTGCTATGGTGGCTGTGATGTTCTGAATTATTGTTACTGCCTTCACTTACATTGTGACGGCTGTTATTGTCCTTGTTAGCTGCATTACTGCCAGTATGCTGGACGTTACTTCTTCTATGACCACCGCTCTGGCTGCTTTTATTATCCACAGTGTTCTCACTGTTTAAGTTCTCATTGTTATCTTTATAATCATTATTGTTCATTACTATCCATCCATTTCTTATTATAAAAAAGAATGTGCACAGCACATTCTCGCACCGGGTGCTGTCGCTTGCGACAAACTACAGCTTCACGCGAGTTCGTATCACCAGCACATAGTGCCTTTTACTTAATATGGAATTCTATTGGAATTTCCTATTAAATAAAAAAATATGAGCA
Source organism: Lachnospira sp. (assembly GCA_050874785.1). GTDB lineage: Bacteria > Bacillota > Clostridia > Lachnospirales > Lachnospiraceae > Lachnospira. The sequence continues at coordinate 99,666 of JBNMLJ010000002.1, read as the reverse complement.
GTACTATAAGCCGGGTTATGTCCAGTCAGGCTTTGACCTGACTACTGATGATCATCTATCTAGACCTGCTGTTACCAGCAGGCTCAAGCAACCTACCTAAAAGCACGACGGGCAGCCGTATCGCTTTATATTTGGTCTTGCTTCGAATGGGGTTTACATAGCCAGTATTGTTACCAATACCACGGTAGTCTCTTACACTGCCTTTCCACCCTTACCAATAGACTTAACACTAAGTGTTAAGCACTGGCGGTATATTTCTGTTGCACTAGCCTTGGAGTCACCTCCACCGGACGTTATCCGGCATCCTGCCCTGCGAAGCCCGGACTTTCCTCACCTGCGGTCTTTCGACACTTGCAGCCGCGATCATCTGTACTACTCACATTTATTAGTGTTATTAAGTTAATTGTAACTTTGTAAACATCAAATGCCTACTTAATGAACATAGCATCTCCAAAACTAAAGAATCTGTAACGCTCTTTTACTGCAACTTCATAAGCATTAAGAACATTTTCTCTTCCTGCAAGTGCTGACACAAGCATTACAAGAGTTGATTCTGGGAGATGGAAATTGGTTATAAGACAATCTATTGCCTTAAACTTATAACCTGGATATATAAATATTTCTGTCCAGCCACTCTTAACTGGTATATGTCCATTTTCATCAGCTACTGATTCAAGAGTTCTTGTGCTTGTAGTTCCTACAGCAATAACCCTTCCACCATTAGCCTTTGTATTATTAATTATATCTGCCGCTTCTTTATCAACCTGATAGAATTCTGAGTGCATATGATGATCAAGTATATTCTCAACCTTAACTGGCCTGAATGTTCCAAGACCTACGTGAAGAGTAACTCTTGCAATCTTCACTCCCATATCTTCTATCTGTTTAAGCAGCTCTTTTGTAAAATGCAGTCCTGCCGTAGGTGCTGCTGCTGAACCCTCGTGCTTGGCATATACTGTCTGATATCGGTTCTTATCTTCAAGCTTATGTGTGATATATGGTGGAAGAGGCATCTGTCCTAATTCATCAAGAATTTCCTCAAATATGCCATCATAACTAAACTGTATAAGTCTGTTACCTTCCTCAACTATATCAATAATCTCACCTGTAAGCTTTCCGCCACCAAATATTATCCTTGCACCAACCTTGCATTTCTTTCCCGGCTTAACAAGAACTTCCCAGGTATCCTGTCTGTCTTCAAGTCTTTTTAATAAAAGTACTTCAATGGCAGCACCTGTTCCTTCCTTCTCACCGATCAGTCTTGCAGGTATAACCTTGGTATCATTAATTACAAGGCAGTCACCCGGCTTAAGATATTCTGTTATATCCCTGAATATCTTATGTTCTATAGCTCCTGTATTCTTATCAAGAACCATTAATCTGGAGCTTGAACGGTCTGACAGAGGGTCTTGTGCTATAAGCTCCTCTGGCAGATCATAATAAAAATCATGTAAATCCATAATAATCCTCTATTCAGATTGTGCACTCTATATTCTCGAATATACACACTATACTCACGAATTTGCGCTTACGCTCACTACATACGAAGTTCAATTCCATTATCGCTTAAGTCTTTGTATATCTTCTCCATTACTGGTGTAATATCCTTATCCTCAAGTGTTCTGTCCTTAGCTCTGAAAGATATTGAATATGCTACTGACTTGTAGCCCTCTTTAATCTGAGCACCTTCATATATATCAAATAACTTGTAACTTTCAAGTATGCTGCCGCCGCGCTTCTCGATTATCTTCTCAATCTTTCCTACAAGAACTGACTTAGGCATAACCATACTTATATCTCTTGTAACTGCTGGGAACTTGGCAATACCCTCAAACTTTCTGTCAAAGCTTGCCATCTTAGTTACAATTGAAAGGTCAATAACAACAATATATGTTCTTTCGCCTAATGAATAAGTATCAGCTACATCTGGATGTAATTCACCCATATAACCAATCTTTGTTCCGTCATAGATAATCTCTGCCTGACGTCCTGGATGAAGGAATGTAATTCCTGCCTCTGGATTGTATTCTGGTTTAACTCTCATTCCAATTCTTTCAAGGAATTCTTCAACTACACCCTTCATCTGGAAGAAATCAACATCTCCAAATGCTCCAAGTGTAAACATAACTCTCTCATCTGGAAGCTCGTTAACATCATCTGCTGCAAGATATACCTTTGCAAGCTCATATAACTTAACATTCTTATTACGTCTGTTATAGTTAGTTGATAATGATGTAAGCATACCATTAACAGGAAGCGTTCTCATTATTGAGAAATCTTCTCCTAATGGATTAGAGATAACTACTGTCTTTCTGTATTCTGAGTCAGCCGCAAGCTTAAGCTTATCAAATACCTTAGGGCTTTCAAATGAATATGTCATAGCCTGTGAAAAGCCGCAGAACTGTGCAACTTCACCTGCTACATCTTCAATGCTTCTTTCAAATGGTATCTTACCCATTGTTGTAGAACCCTTTGGAAGTGTTGTAGGAATATTATCATATCCGAAAAATCTTGCTACTTCCTCTGCAATATCTGCATCCCTGTTAAGATCCTGTCTGAATGTAGGAATAATAAGCTCATTAGAAGCTTCATCATATTCTACTTCAAGTCTCTTGAAATATGAAAGCATATCTTCCTTTGATACATTTGTTCCAAGAAGTGCATTATACTTATCTGGTTCAAATGATATTCTCTTCTTAGATACTGGCTCATCATATATATCAACAACACCGCCAACTACTTCACCTGCACCTAACTGTTCTATAAGGTCGCAGGCTCTGTTCATAGCTTCAAGTGCAAGTTCTGGATCTAAGCCCTTCTCAAACTTACCAGAAGCATCTGTTCTTAAACCAATCTTCTTAGTTGACTTTCTTATATTAGTTCCGTCAAATGTTGCGGCTTCAAAAAGCATTGTCTTAACATCATCTGTTATCATTGAGTTCTCTCCACCCATAATACCAGCAAGACCAATAGCCTTTTCTCCATCGCATATAAGAAGTGCTTCTGAATCAAGTGTTCTTTCCTGTCCATCAAGTGTAACGAACTTCTCATTCTCAGCAGCAGTTCTTACAATAATCTTCTTACCAGCAATTGTATCATAATCATAAGCGTGCATTGGCTGGCCATATTCTGTCATAACATAGTTAGTGATATCTACTATATTATTGATAGGTCTGATACCTGCTGTCATAAGTCTGTGCTGCATCCACTTTGGTGATGGAGCAAGCTTTATATTCTTAACAACTCTTGCTGTATATCTCTTGCAAAGCTGCTTAGCTTCTACTTCAACCTTAATATAGTCATTAACATCTTCGCTGTTGCCTGTAGCATTGACAACTGGTGGATTGAATGGCTTTCTGAATGTAGCTGCTGCCTCTCTTGCGATACCAAGAATACTATAGCAGTCTACACGGTTGTTAGTAATCTCATATTCAAATACTGTATCGTCAAGTCCAAGATATTCTACAGCACTCTCTCCTACTTTGGCATCATCACCAAATATATAGATACCATTTTCTGCTGCATCTGGATAGAATTCTCTTGATGAACCAAGTTCTTCAATTGAACACATCATTCCATAAGACTCAACGCCTCTTAACTTACCTTTTTTAATCTTAATTCCATCTTCTGGATGTGGGCTTCCATCGTGTCCGCCAGCTACACGTCCGCCGTCAAGAACAACTGGTACTTTCTGTCCGCTTGTTCCCGGTTCAATATTAGGAGCACCTGTAACTATCTGAACAGTTTCATTTCCTACATTTACCTGACACACTACAAGCTTGTCTGCATCTGGATGTCTTTCTACTGAAACAATCTGTCCTACAACAATTTTATCCAGATTTTTATCAAGCTCATTAAAACATTCTACCTTAGTACCTGAAAGAGTCATAGCATCTCTGAATTCCTGATTTGTACACTCTAAACCTGGAACAAGGTCCTTTATCCATTTAATAGATGTATCCATACTTATCCTCCACTTATTATTAATTAGAACTGCTTTAAGAATCTTGTATCATTCTCGTATAACAATCTCATATCATCGATTTCGTATTTAAGAAGGGCAACTCTTTCAAGACCTACACCAAACGCAAAACCTGTATACTTATCTTTATCAATTCCACACATTTCAAATACGTGTGGGTGAACCATTCCGCAGCCAAGGATTTCAATCCAGCCCTCGCCCTTACAGAAACGGCAGCCCTTGCCTCCACATTTAAAGCAGCTTACATCCATCTCGGCACTAGGCTCTGTGAATGGGAAATGATGTGGCCTGAACTTAACCTTAGTATCTTCACCGAATAACTCCTTAGCGAACTCTGCAAGTGTTCCCTTAAGGTCAGCAAATGTTATATTCTCGTCAATTACAAGACCTTCAACCTGATGGAAGCAAGGTGAATGTGTTGCATCAACCTCATCAGCTCTGTATACACGTCCAGGTGAAATCATTCTTATTGGGAGCTTGCCTTTTTCCATAACTCTTGCCTGAACAGGTGATGTCTGTGTTCTAAGAACGACCTTATCATTGATATAGAATGTATCCTGTTCATCTTTTGCTGGATGGTTAGCTGGAATATTAAGTGCCTCAAAGTTGTAGTAATCATATTCTACTTCTGGACCTTCTACAACTTCGTATCCCATTCCGATAAATATCTTTTCTATTTCTTCACGCGCAAGCATATTAGGATGTTTATGTCCAAGTTCAGCTTTCTTGGCTGGAAGTGTTACATCAATTACCTCTGCCTTCATCTGAAGCTCTCTCTTCTTAGCAGCAAGGTCTTTCTTGGCAGCCTCTAATACTTCTTCAATTGCCTGTCTTGTTTCGTTGACAATCTGTCCTACCTTAGGTCTGTCCTCAGGAGCTACCTCCTTCATACCCTTTAAAACTTCTGTCAGCTCGCCTTTTTTACCAAGAAAAGCAACTCTAATATCATTTAACTTATCAAGAGAATCTGTTGCCTTTATCTGTGACAACGCATTTTCTTTGATTGCATCAAGTCTTTCTTTCATCTTATCCTCCTTCTTGCGCTATTTACACATTGTTAATCATTTCGCAAAAAACCACTCTCAATTGTAACACAATGCTCATATTTCGCAAGTATTATTTTAATTATTCTTATGTCTTTTCTCATAAATCTCAAGCACCTGCATAGCTTCCTTAGCATGTGCCTTATTCTTTTTAGTCACATTTTTAATATTATTTCTTGCATCTTCTATTCTTGATTCATTATATTCTATCTGTTCTCTTAGCTTCTGGCGTCTTATGGAAAGATTATGTCTTACCTCTACCATCTCTTTAGGATTAAGTATCGCCTTAACCTGTCCTATCCATATATGTGTATCAATTACGCCAAGCTGTCTTAATACATCTGTAAGCTCTGCTTCTGCCTCGTTAAGATTACTTGTTATCTCAAGTATTTTACGCTGTTCGTCTTTCATCTCAACATATGCCTGAAACTTCTGCTCAAGCTCAAATGCACTCTTTACCGCATATTTGCTGTATTCATATTCAAGCACATTTACCGCATTTACATACTTTATCTTGTACTTATTAAGAAGTGCCGTTGCTTTATTAAGCTTCACCTCTGTAACATATACGTTTCGTTCCGTTGACTTAAGATAAGCAAACAGCCCCAGCGAAAGAGTAAGTGCAAGTATTACAACTGTTATGAATGTTCCTATATGTTCATTATCCGGAGAAGCTGCTGATATAAGCAGAAATATAACAAATACACCTACAAGCAGTGCCAGTGCAAGTACAGAATATTTCTTAATTCTAAGCTGCTTTTTTACAAGGTCTTTTGCCTCTATGCGGTACATTGACCTCTCACCCTTAATCATTCTTACATTTTTTAATACTGTATTATAATCTTCTTCATCACGTCTCAGCTTTACAAGTGCCTCTGGAAAATCTTCCTCATAAGATTCCATCATACGGTACACTTTGTTGGAAAGCTTATTCTCTGGTGATTTGAAAATGCGCCTGTCAACCGACAGATTATCAACACGGTCTGCCGCATACATAAGCTTAAGCTTTATGTCCTCTGGTGCATTCTCGATTTTCTGGATATCCTCATAATAATCAGTTACACTGTCATATTCGACCTTGGCATTCTCTATATATCTTGAGGCTTCCTCCATAATATCACACTGGCTTTTAACAAAGCTTCCAACCTCTGAACCCGAAAATCCTGCCGTGTCAACCTCTTCAAGATTATCCTGAGTATCATTATTAACTGTTCCGCCAAGATTAACCTTATCAACCGTTCTTATAAGTGTCTGCGCCTGTATGCTGTTAAGCAGGTGGTCATATTTTTCTTCTTCCTTTAACGCATCTGCCTGCTGTTTCTTAGTCTTTTCTGTCAGCCCTTTGGATTCATTAACTGATGTATCACTGACAGCCGTCTTGTATAATTCTTCTTCCAGATCATCATTATGCTTACTGCCAGTATCCGAACCAACCTGATAGCTGTGTATCATATCATTAATTGAGCGTTTGTTCTTAAATCCATTCTCATCTTCATACACAAGTTCTTCGAGGTCTTTTAAATCCTCATCACTATCATAATTATTTTTTAAGAATTTGAATAATCCCACTTGTTTTATCACCTCGCAGTATATTTATAATAATCCTGTTTCCAATTGGTAAGAATATCATCTAACACCTTATGATACCCTGCCACATCTCCTGCACTTTTATACTTCTCTGTGTCATTAAGTTTTCTAATCTCGTCCTGATAAGCAGAATTATCCATAAGCTGTTCTATCTTTCTTCTTACGATATACTCCTCCTCTGGCACATCTTCATTAATGACACTTCCGTCTTTATCCATAAACCACTTTGCCGCAAGATAACACTGGTATGAATTCTTATGCTGTCCTATCTCATATGCTTTCATAAAGCTGTATGAAGCCTCATTATATAAGAACATTCTTGCAAGTGCAACACCCATATTGTGATACACGCCAGCTAGGAATGCCGCAGGGGCAGCATTACTGTATTCATCTATAATCTGCTTATAACAGTCAACCGCCTTATAGAAGCATTCATTAGATAGAAAACTGTCCCCTCTTAATCCAAGTCTTTCATAAGCATTCTGATTATCAAGCGTATTAAGTATCTCGCTTATCTTTTCAATCTGCTCTAAAGAATAATAATCAACTGATTTAAGTATTGTGACAAGCATACTTGCCAACAGCTCATTATTGCTTTTCATTGTGGTTAATCTCTGGGCGAGTGCTGTATTCCCCACTTCATCCCTGAGAAATGATATAAGCTCATCATTGATAAAATCATTAGTAAGTATATATACATTATTATAAATATAATAACACAGTTCTTCTTCTGTATACAATCTGATACCTGACTGCCTTATATATAAAGGATTGTCTGCGACCTTCCCCCTGCACAAAATCATTGCACTCATACATCTGCCTCACTTAAATCCAGTTCTTCAACTATAACACTATCCGATGCCTGATATATCTCACCAAAACCAAGGTCTTTTATTGTGACAACACATTTATCCTGTGAAGAAGCCTTCACATTCATTGATATTCTTGTTGTCTTTCCTTCCCTGTAAGGAATAGAGCTTATATCAACCTGCTTTTCTATGTACTTTCCGTCTGGCCATACAATCTGGAAATTGATAACTGACACATCTTCAATAATAAAATCCATTGTTCTTTCTGCCATATACCAGTTAGTTCCCATTTTGACAATCCTGAACTTCATAGGACGTCCGTGTTCTGATATATCCGTTTCAACATCAGCCTTTATCCTGCCATCTGTAAGAAGACACACATTGCCAAACACCTGTGGGTATATATACTCCAGCGCCGCAAAGCACGCACCTCTTACATATAAGTTCTGTCCAACAAATGCTTTTCTTCCTGTAACTAATACTTTAGTGAATTCATCTGGAAGCCTGTCCACATCAAATCCCATACCTGTAAGATATACACTTGAAGCCCTGTGCTTCTTAAAATATTCTGTCATATACAGTGTAACTGAATGTGAAGCATTTTCTATTGTGCTTCCCTCTGGCTGGCTTACTGTATGCTCCTGTAATATGTACTGCATATCACCAATCTTATTGCAGTACAATCTGTATATATCAATTCCCGAAGCATTGTAATCCATAAGCACTGTACCATTCTGATAAAGCTCCTTCTTCTGGCTGTACGCATAATATGCAAAGCTTTCTATTCTGCTTATTATCTGGTACTGCTCTTTTGCAATACCTGCATTGTACAGCTCCTCCTTTACAACCTCCAGCGTATCTTTGGTAAAATCAGGAACAACAACACATATAGAAGCTACACTGCTGGCATTTCTTTTAGTCATAACAGCTTTTATATTCTCAGATAAAGTTTTGTCTTTTTCGGTATCTGCTGCCACTGGTGCTTTTAACTCACTGTCATACACACACATCTGTATATTATCCTCAAGCAGCTCCGCTCCTATTATCAAATCTGTATCGTTCATAACTATCTCCATTCTTAGCAGGAATTTAGTCTTACTGCCTCATATTCTCTGGTACAAATAACTGCTTTGTCACATAATCTTCTACTGCATAGCTTTCCATAAGCTTCTTTAATGTAACCATATCCCTTAGCTCCTCGCTTGCAAGACATTCATTAATTGCATCAAATCTTCCCTTATTATCACCATCATTAAGATTATCGTACAATATGTTATATTCCTTCGTATTAGAGTCTGTTCCAATCGTATAATTATATATAACCTTGTCGTTATAGAACAATGAAAGTTTGTGTGTAAATACTCCACAGTTATCACATTTCATAACTGCACTTGTATATTCCTTAGCATCATTGACCTTATAATTAATAACAACTTTATTGTCAGGATTGCCATAATACTCAAGTACTGTAACGCCGCACGCATTATAAGGTATATTAAGGACACTATTAAAGCGTTTATAATAATCATAGATTATCTCTTTGGCACATAATTCATCAAGAATGTTCTGTGCCACGTCTTTAATGTCCGGTTTATTCAATTCTTTTATATTCTCTGATACCTTTTTAAGCCACGCGGCAAGGCATATTACAGGAACACCAATCTTATCTTTGTAACATTCCTTTACAACAGTAAATGTTATGTCACTTACATTTTTGCCTTTAATAAAATATAAAAATGAATTATAAGCTATATATGCTTTGGCTATCAGCTGTGATGCACCTTTATTATAATAATCGGTAAATACCTGTGTAAGCTTATCATAATAATCTTTATCCTGCGTAAACATATACTGGGAGATAACCCTCTCTGAAAGATTTTTAACATTTACGCCAAAATCAGATGCGCTCTTCCACAGCCTGTACATATCCTTGTCTGAACCATTATAATTATCAACCATATATTCAAGCACCAGCTCATTATACAGATGATTCCTGAACACATATTCACACAATATGTCTTTATAGCTTTCTTTATTAACCGAAGCAGTAAGCTCGTGCACTATAAACTTAAATATCTTGCCTGCTGGAACTATTGTATAGCCGTAGCGTTCCATAAGCTCCCTTGCCTCATAATACATTCCGTATTCTAAAAGTATTTCAATAAGTCCCTGCGCTGTATTAATATCAAGCCCCTCTTTAATAAGGTCACTGTACTCATCATTAAAGGTTTCACCATCATAATATTCTTTATAATATTCAATAAGCCACGAATTAATAAGCTGTCTGTATTCGTATGTAACACCTTCCACCAGCGCCGCCTTCTTATATATAGCTGGTGTATCAGCATTATATATATGCTTCTTTCTGCAATATTCTGCCCTGAATAAAGCTATATATGGTTCTTTAATGTCATACTCATCTAATAATGTTATATCCAGAGGTTCTTCTAATACCTTTTCTATCTCATAATTGACCGTGTTTCTTCTTATAACTCCGTCTGTGCAGATAAATGCCATAGAACAGTTAGAGGTATAAAGCGGAATATATATATCATTGCCTGTCATCTCATATATTGCAGGTTCTTTCATATAGCCGCATTTTACTATAACAGCTTTTACTTTACTGCAATCAGCAGTTACACGGTACATAAATCTTAACTTAACCGCATATTCTGCCGTTTCATTATTGATAAGCTGTGGCTTTAAGAACTGTCTGTAAAGATACATAAGATCATTATTAATACAGCCATCCTTTAACTGCTCATAAAGATACAGCTCTATCATCTGCTCATACGACTCATATATATCCTTATAAAACGCCTTATTATAGACAACATTGGCATATAAGAAGGACTTCCATTCATAATTAACGCCTGAGTCATATGTAAAATACAAAAGGACAATTCTTGGAATTCTCACCTTTATATCTTTCTTTATGCTTGCCATATAGAACTCATACAATCTCGTTATTCTTATGCCTCTAAGAACCGCTTTCTCATAAAATGGAAATGCTTCCTCACCAGCTATTCCTTCCCTTACCATATGGGATATTAATACTTCTAATATGTCATCTTCTTCATATATTGTATAAAGTCTTTTTAATATCTCTATATTATCTTTATTAGTAATTCTTTCATTGGCAATTACAGCCGCCGCCTGCTTTGCAAGCTTCTCTGTAATCATATTGTACTTAATGCCAAATGCTATCACCTGAACTTCAAATCTGTTAAACACCCTTAAAAGTTCTGGCTGTGCATTATATATATTAAGTGCCTCTAAATACATAACCGGACTTATACAGCCATCATTAAAGCAATCCTTTATTCTTATAAGCTTAATACTCTTATTATTCTCAGACTGTCCGTCTATATAGAATAATATCCACAAAAGCACCCAGCTGTCATACCCGTGTTCATAACACTCAGTAACTATCTGTGCCACATCTGATGTATATCCTGCATCTTTTCTTTCAAGAGTGCTTACATAAAGGTAAAGACTGTATAACTCAATATGATTATCAACATCGCTTAATACCTTGTCCTTAATGTTCTCAAGAATTCTGCTTCCGTTATAATCATCACCTGATATGAAATTAACACCAGCCTGTATCACATCAAATATTATGTCCGATTTTTTCAAACCACGGACTCTGTCTAGAATTTTATTAGTGTTAATAACCCATTCCTGCTTGGTTATGCGTTTCATTCTGAACTGGAGATATTCTGCTGTAAGCCTGCTCTTCGCAGTTCTTATCTCTCTGTGTTCATCAAAGCCACTGTCATTAACAATCTCTTTTCCATTTATTGTAATCTCTATTACTTCCTGATGACTGTAAGAGCTTATTATAATATACGCATAATTATTGCCTGCGTGAAGAAGCTTATCATCTATTATATAGTCCAGCTCGTATACATCGCCTATGAAATCATCAGAGGTTATTATTCCTCTTTTCATCTTAATAAATGGTGCTTCACACGCTACATCAAGCTTTATATAGCCCCAGCCGTTCTTTTCTATAATTATGCTGTCCTTTTCGTTAGCACCATCTATATTATAATCTCTTATATTATTATCAACGCTGAAAGTAAGAGCCGGCTTTTTCTTAATTGCTATTAAGAACTCCTCCATTGACTCGTATACATTTTCCCTGTCATACAGGACATCATAGAGATTATTTAATACATCATCACCCTGTAAGAATATCTTTTTGAATTTATCGGACCTGTATAAGCTTACTGCTTCTTCTTTATTAACCTGTACAAGATTAGTAAAATGGAACAGGTTATCCGCCTTTCCAAGGCTTGTATCTACTGTTTCTTTAACTGCTGTAAAGCTGTATAATACTTCTTTCTCTCCTGCATTAGTAACAAGCGTAAACTCTCCTTCTATGCTGTCCCCCTCTGAAAGTCCCCTTGCATCTATAACATACTTAATATCACTGTCTTTTCCTGCAAATGACGGTGTAAGCACTGTCACCTTGGCATTGTCAGAGTATACTACCCCCTTAATTACATCCCCAGCCTGTATATGAAATTCTGCATTATGTATTGTGTCACAGATAACCTCTTCTATAATAACATCATCAGGTTGTATTATATCTGGAATGTCATATCTGAACTTTCCTCTTGAAAGTCTGTTAATATACTCTCTCATCAGCTCTACGTCTCCGAATTAATCTTTTTTAAGTGTGTCTTTATCTGCTTTTCATATCCATTATCTGTTGGTTCATAGAACTTCGCGTCCTCAAGTCCATCAGGTAAATACTGTTGTTTCACATAGTGGTTAGGATAATCGTGTGCATACTTATAACCTATGCCGTGTCCTAACTTTGAAGCACTCTTATAATGTGCGTCCTGCAAATGTGCCGGCACTGGTGCTGTCTTGGTCGTCTTAACAAGCTCCATAGCCTTGTCAACTGCCATATAACAGGCGTTGCTCTTAGGCGCACAGGCAACATATAACGCCGCCTGTGAAAGAATTATCCTTGCCTCCGGCATACCTATTCTCTCAACTGCAAGTGCTGCATTTGTAGCAACGACTAATGCATTAGGGTCTGCATTGCCTACATCTTCACTTGCACATATCATTATTCTTCTTGCAATAAACTTTATATCTTCACCTGCATATAACATCTTTGCAAGATAATAACTTACCGCATCAGGGTCAGAACCCCTCATACTTTTAATAAATGCCGATATGGTATCGTAATGATTATCGCCTGTCTTATCATATCTGACAGCCCTTTTTTGTATACACTGTTCTGCTGTCTTTAAATCTATATGTATAAGCCCGTCCTCTGACCTGTCAGTTGTAAGTATTCCAAGTTCTATCGCATTAAGTGCACTTCTTGCATCACCATTTGCTATATCAGCAAGAAACTCTAAAGCCTCGTCATCTATATCAGCCTTATAGCTTCCCATACCTCTTTCTTTATCGTATACAGCCCTCTTTAGTATCTCTTTGATATCTTCCTTTGACAATGGCTTTAACTCAAATATTATGGACCTTGAAATCAAAGCCCCATTAACCTCAAAATATGGATTTTCTGTCGTTGCACCAACAAGCACAATAGTTCCGTCTTCCACAAACGGCAGAAGATAGTCCTGCTGTCCCTTATTAAATCTATGTATCTCATCTACGAAAAGTATTGTCTTCTTACCATACATTCCAAGATTATTTTTTGCTTTCTCTACAACATCTTCCATCTCTTTCTTGCCTGCTACCGTGGCATTAATCTGACAGAAATCCGCACTTGTCGTATTGGCAATAACCTTGGCTAATGTAGTCTTTCCAGTTCCTGGAGGCCCATAAAATATAATCGAGCTTAATTTGTCTGCCTTTATGGCCCTGTATAAAAGCTTATCCCTGCCAACAATATGCTGTTGTCCTACGACCTCTTCCAAAGTTCTTGGTCTTAATCTCATCGCAAGAGGAGAATCATTCTCCTGATTAGTCTTTCGCATATAATCAAATAAATCCATAATTGTGTCCTTGTGCTTTCCTTAATGCATATTATTTAATAATATAGCATATTATACGGCAAATGGCACTACTTTAATTAAAGTAAGCTTTTAAATATTTTCTTAACAGAGTCCATAAAGCCTGCTGTATCAACATTCTCACAGCTTATTATCTTGACACTTCCAATATAAGCCTCTTTATAATAATAATTAATAACTCCTACCTCATCACCCTCTTTTAATGGAGCTTTAATGTTGTCATTAATTATGCACTCCCGTCTTATATCATCATTGTTATATTTATTAATGAACATATATGAATAGTCTTTTTCCTTTGCTATCTTAATCTCATCCTGCTTGCCAGATGATATTTTAATACTCTCTGTATCAAGCGGTTCTTCATCTTTATATATGCTGCACACGCTGAAACCATAATTAAGAAGTGTTATCGCATCACTGAATCGTATCTTGCTTGTCGGTGCTGCCATAACAACTGCTATAAGATCTATTCCGTCTTTATTGGCTGTTCCTGAAAGGCAGCAGCCTGCCTTGCTTGTTGAACCTGTCTTTAAGCCTGTGGCATAGGCATACTGTTTCATAAGCTTATTAGTATTGGTAAGCACGAAATCCTTCTCGCCTTTTCTTGTAACGTGTGTTATGCTCTCCATCCATATATTGCTGAATTCTTTTATCTGTGGGTGGTTATTAATAAGCTCCCTGCTCATAATCGCCACATCTCTCGCACTTGATGTATGTCCGTCAACATCAAGTCCACAGCAGTTAATAAAATGTGTATTGCTCATTCCAAGTTCACGGGCTTTCTCATTCATTTTATCAACAAATACATTCTCTGCCCCGCTTATGTGTTCTGCCATTGCTACACACGCATCATTCGCACTTGCCACCGCTATGCACTTAATCATAGTCCTTACACTCTGTATCTCTCCCGGTTCAAGAAACACCTGGCTTCCGCCCATTGAAGCCGCATATTCCGACACCGTTACAGGGTCTTCCATATTAATGCTTCCGTCCTCTACTGCCTCAAATATAAGTATAAGTGTCATTATCTTTGTTATGCTTGCAGGCGCAAGAACTGTATCGGCATCCTTTTCATATATTACCTGTCCTGTCGCCGCCTCCATAAGTATCGCAGAAGGTGTATCTATGTCTGGTCCTGATACTTCCTCTGCACAGCAAAAAACAGGCACAATAACAGCCGTTGTAATTAACATAATTATAGCTGTTATTATACCTGTAATTCTTTTTATATGTCCTGTTCTGTCCTTATGTCCTGCTTTATCTGTACATTCTGCTAACACTTTCATATATCCGGACATAATAATAACCTCTTATAACATTTGTTATTATATATGTCCTTATATATCTTATTATTCCTTAAAGCCTGTGAATAATACTATAATGTCTGTTCCATTAAAATGTAATGCTTTAATGTGTTCCAATCCACAGCCTGTCCACTGTTCCTATCTGGCTCTTTGAGCCACCCTTTAAGTCGCACGAATATAATGTCTTGTCAGAATCATAATAATACAATCTCTTTCTATAAAGACTTGTATCAGATGTATTAACTGTATCTGTAACATTTCCCATAAGCACTTTCTTTGCTGATGGTGTCTTTAAATAATACTGTCCGTCACTATCTATATAAGTAACAGACTCCTTGGTATTATTAATAAGTGATAAGCTTCCGTCCTTCACATTCTCTGCAATAACAGTCTTCTCACCCTTCACTGCATTGATAAGCTTTGCATCTGCATTGATGTATACAAGCTCACCTGAAGCTTTTAAGAATACTATATTCTGCATATTTCCTATGCTGTCAAGCTCTTTCTTATCTGACACTGTGCCGTCCTTATACTTTGCATATGACACCTTTTTATTACCTACCCAGTATATGTAATCATTCTTACTGTCTATAATATATGTCATATTAGCACCATTAATGCCCTCAAGCTGCTGTGCTGTGCCATTCTTAACACTAACAATATAATTATTGTCCTGTGAATTATATATATATTCATCAGCCTTGTCAGATGTATTCAGATGTCCTGCACCTTTAGTATACACACCATCTGTATCACTTAATGGATATATATTATCCACATTATCTGCTACATATGTCTGCTTCTTATTACTATAATTGTACTGATATAGCCTGTTATCGCCATCAAGTATTATAATTGTATCGCTGTCACTGTATACATATGCCTGTGTAAGACTGGCTTCTATTGTATCAGTCTTTCCTACAAGACTTCCAGAGCTTTTATCCTTGGTAATCTCTGCCATAGACAGCTTAAGTCCGCCTATCTTCCCTGAGTCATTGATAGTTTCTGTTTCCTTGTAAATAATAATGCCTTTATCTGAAAGGTAATATATCTCGTGTGCATATATATTGCTTACAACTTCCACACTGCCGTCCTGTGACCATACATATAACGAATATAACTCATCTTCATCATTATACACATCTGCCGCATAATACTTGCCATCCGGACTTGCCGCACTTGAAATCACACTGTCCTTAGATATATTTTCCGGCCATTCCGGTGTATAAAATGTAACCTCATCAAGACCAAATAATGTATCCTTAACATCACATATATACTGGCTTTCAAGTGAAGATACATCATATATGCGGTTTCCGTCACTCATATATATATGTGAATTCTTCCTTAACAAAACAGCCATAATTAATGAAATAGCAGCTATCGCCACTATAACAATGGCGACAGCTACTCCTGCTTTCTTATATGAATGTTTTGTCTGTGGTCTTATCCTGCTATCCGTCTTAATATTATTATCCGTCTTAGCATTATTATTTTTTCTGG
Organism: Lachnospira sp.; assembly: GCA_050874785.1. Lineage (GTDB taxonomy): Bacteria > Bacillota > Clostridia > Lachnospirales > Lachnospiraceae > Lachnospira. The sequence goes on along the minus strand of JBNMLJ010000002.1, from coordinate 83,439 downwards.
CCTTAGCCTTTTCCTGCCGGGCTTTTCCTTTAGCTTTACTGGCAAGCTTTTCACTGCCAGCCTTTAACTTATCAGCCACATCATTAAAATCAACTTTAGTTATATCAAAGACACCTTCATCATAATTCTTTACCTTATGCGAACGCTTCTTTGTACGCTTCCCCTGCTGTATTGTCTTGCCATCTTTATCATATTGGTCTGCTTCACCAGCTAATGCATTACCATCTTCTTCTGCACTATTTAAAGCGTTCTGTGCCTCTTTTCTTGCAAGGCTTTCTTCATATGCTTTACGCCTTGCCATATAATCACTGCTGTTAATCTTAATTACAGGTCCGTTACATCTGGGACACTCATTGCCCTCATATTCTGTTCCACATTTAACACATTTCATAAATTAATACCTATATTAAAATGTAAACTTGTCTTCAAAATATGCCTTAAGGTCAGAAATCTTAACTCTTTCCTGCTGCATAGTATCTCTATCTCTTACTGTTACAGCATTATCTTCTTCTGACTCAAAGTCATATGTTATACAGAATGGAGTACCAATCTCATCCTGTCTTCTATATCTCTTACCAATATTACCTCTGTCATCAAATTCACAGTTGTAATACTTAGAAAGCTCTGCATATACCTTCTCTGCACCTTCATTAAGCTTCTTAGAAAGTGGAAGGATACCAACCTTAACTGGTGCTAATGCTGGGTGGAAATGAAGAACTGTTCTTACATCCCCTCCTTCAAGTTCTTCCTCATCATAAGCTGCACAGAGGAATGCAAGTGTTACTCTGTCTGCACCAAGTGATGGCTCAATAACATATGGAATATACTTTTCCTTAGCTTCATCATCAAAGTATGACATATCCTCGCCAGATACTGTCTGGTGCTGTGTAAGGTCATAATCTGTTCTGTCTGCGATACCCCATAATTCACCCCAGCCAAATGGGAATAAGAACTCAATATCTGTTGTTCCCTTAGAATAAAAGCACAGTTCTTCTGGTGAATGATCTCTTGCTCTCATCTCATCATCTTTAATTCCAAGTGCCTTAAGCCAGTCTATGCAGTACTGTCTCCAGTAGTTGAACCATTCAAGGTCTGTTCCCGGCTTGCAGAAGAACTCTAATTCCATCTGCTCGAACTCTCTTGTTCTGAATGTAAAGTTACCAGGTGTAATCTCGTTACGAAATGACTTACCAATCTGTCCAATACCAAATGGTACTTTCTTTCTTGATGTTCTCTGTACATTCTTAAAGTTAACGAATATACCCTGAGCTGTTTCTGGTCTTAAATATACTGTATTCTTAGCATCTTCAGTTACACCCTGGAATGTCTTGAACATAAGGTTGAACTGTCTTATATCTGTAAAGTTATGCTTGCCACAAGTTGGACAGCATATATTCTTCTCATCAATAAAGTTCTTCATCTGTTCCTGTGACCACGCATCAACTGAACCTTCTATCTCATAGTTATTCTCATCTGCCCAGTCTTCAATAAGCTTATCAGCTCTGAATCTTTCGTGGCAGTCCTTACAATCCATAAGAGGATCAGAGAAACCACCAAGATGTCCTGAAGCAACCCAGGTCTGTGGATTCATAAGTATTGCACAGTCAACACCTACATTGTATGGGCTTTCCTGTACGAACTTCTGCCACCAGGCCTTCTTAACGTTATTCTTAAGCTCAACACCAAGGTTACCGTAATCCCATGTATTAGCAAGTCCGCCATAGATTTCTGAACCTGGATACACGAATCCTCTTGCCTTTGCTAAAGCTACTATCTTTTCCATTGTCTTTTCCATATCAATAATCCTCCTAAAGATACAGATGCCATCTATTGATAAGGTGATAAGGCACTTAACACATATGCACCATAATCTTTCGCATCTTCACAATAATCTTTTTAATTCTATAACATTCCTTGTATAATTTCAACTGTGAATATCGTGTAATTATGACTCCCAGGGACGTATTCTGTAAGAAGCACCTATCTTATCGCATATTATCTGGCACTGTGCTTCTTCCTCGTGTGATATAGTTGTGTCAACCGTTGTCATAACAACCTTAAGCCCATTAGCTACGCATTTCTTCGCAAAATCTATCATCCCATCAAATGTCTTATCACCGAATTTGCTTCTTACAAGCTTGTTATACTCATTTTTATTAGGATTGTTAAGACTTATTGATACAGTATCTATAAGACCGGCCATTTCTTTTGTTATATCTCTTTCATTGATAAGATTACCTGCGCCATTAGTATTAATTCTGATTGGCTTATTATTGTAAGTCTTTTTAATAAATGCTGCTACCTCTCTTATCTTATCCCAGCTTTCTGTAGGCTCGCCAAAACCACAGAATACTACTTCACCAAAATCATCAAGATTCCATTTGGCAAATTCAGCTATAACCTCACTTACAAGTGGTTCTCTTTCAAGCCATAATCTGTCCGACTCACCAATTCTGTCCATAGTCTGTCTAAGACAAAATGTACAGGCAAATGGACATTTATTAGTCATATTAACATAAAGATTATTATGTACCTTATATAATATCTCCATAATTGTTCTCTCTTTCTTTTATTAAATTATCTAACATTAACATTCTTCTAATTATCTCTTATTATTATCAAATGTCTTAACTATCAAGATATTTTAATATCTTGATAGTTTATTATCTTATCCATTAATCATCTTAATGTTGTAAGCAGCTCCTCAAAGCACACTCCGTCAGTAACCGGTATCTCTAATTCTATTGATTTTATTATACATTTCTTTATGAACTGTGAAGCCTTTCTTACTGATTCGTGGAAATTAACTTTATTAACTGCATCTGCCGCAATTATCGCCGTAAATATATCTCCTGTTCCAGACCTCTGTGTTCCAACCTTGGTTGTCTTAATCTCATATCCGCCACAGCCGTCCTCATAACAGTAGTTAGCAATATATGCTCCTCTTACAATTCCTGTTATAACTATCTTTGAAGGTCCCATATCTGATAACTGCTTAGCAATTGCCTCAAGCTCTTCATTACTGTACTCTGCATTATATTCCCTGTCTGTTAATATACAGGCTTCTGTAAGATTAGGTGTAAGAATATCAGCATAGCTCACAAGCTTTTTCATCTCTTCACAGGTTTCTTTAGTATATGTGGCATACAGATTGCCATAATCACCCATAACAGGGTCAACAACTACTATATTATCAGGTGTCTTAAATGTATCAAAGAAATACCTGACTATCTCAATCTGTTTATGTGAACCAAGAAAGCCTGTGCATATTCCGTCAAATTTAAGATTAAGCTTCTCCCACTCCTTTATATAAGCCGGCATACTTTCTGTAAAATCCTCAAAATAAAAGCTTTCAAACCCTGTATGATTAGACAATATTGATGTGGGCAGTGGACAACACTGCACTTTAAGAGCTGATATAATCGGAAGCTCTACAGCTATAGAACATCTTCCAAAGCCTGAGTAATCATTAATAGCTGCTATCTTTTTCTGGTTATTGTGACTCATAAATCTTCCTTCCCGTCCTGTGTTTAACTTCAATCGGTAATATCTTAACCAATATATTCTTATAACCTATATATCCTTAACCAATATCAAGCATTTCTTTGGATTTGAAATGCTTATCAAACGTAATAAATTCTATTCTATTCACTACCATTTTAAGCTCCTTTAGTACATCAGCCTTTACAACAAATGTAAACAGCTTTGTAAGTGGTGCTGTAATAATATACTGTAGTGTATACAAGGTTGAAGATTGAAGCACTATTCCGTCACCCGATGAGGCGGCGCAGTTCACGCAGTACATTCCATTTTCTTTGTAGGAATATAACTGTAACTCCTTCTCACTTCCACAGCCTGCACAGCTAAAGAAATCCGGACACTCTCCATTAACGGCTATCAGCCGTATCTCATATATATATCTTACAAGTTCATTGGGTAATGCTTTATTAACCAGTGCCTTAAATGCAACATATAAAAGATTAATCATATCTGCGGCATCAAGATTTTCCCTGCCATAATATTCTGCCAGCTCCGCAAAATAATATCCGTACAGCACACCATCAAGGTCACTTACAAGCTCCTCAAAATAATTCGTAACATCAGCTTTCTGTATTGTGTATGAGTCCCTGCCCCTGTACACCTCGAATGTTCCAAATATAAATGGTCTTGTAACTCCTATAAGGTGGCTGTTTTGACGTCTTGCTCCTTTGGCAAATGCCGCTATCTTACCAAGTTCCCTGCTGAGTATGACAACTCGTCTGTCATATTCCCCAACAGGCATGCTTGACAATATAAATCCTGTGACAGAAACTACATCAGCCACCTTGCCACCTCCGGATTAATTCTGTGTCTTGTTATCTTTCTTATCATAGCCAAAATTCTTTATAAGAATATCGCTGTCTCTCCATTCCTTCTTAACCTTAACCCAGAGCTTAAGATTAACCTTGTTGCCAAGCTGCTTTTCTATCTCATATCTGGCATTAGTTCCTATCTTTTTAAGCATTTCTCCACCCTTGCCGATGATAATGCCCTTATGTGAATCTCTTTCACATATTATTGTTGCATCTATATCTGTAATCTTGCCCTTAGGTGACTTTCTGTCTTTAAATGTATCTATGACGACAGCTATTCCGTGTGGAATTTCTTCATTGAGGGCGTGAAGTGCCTTCTCTCTTATAAGTTCTGCAACAATCTGTCTTAATGGCTGGTCTGTAACAGTATCTTCATCATAGAACATAGGTCCATAAGTAAGATATTTGAATATTGTTGTTACAAGGTCATCAACATTACTGCCATTTCTTGCTGATACTGGAATTATCTCATCAAATTCAAGCTCTTTATTATAGCAGTCGATTACAGGAAGTATCTCCTCTTTCTTTACAGTATCAACCTTATTGATTACTAATATCTTAGGTGCATTTACCTTCTTTAACTTCTCTATAATATGCTGCTCACCTGCTCCGATATATGTTGTTGGCTCTACTATAAAGCACACAACATCAACTTCATTAATAGTCTTCTCAGCAGCTCCTACCATATATTCGCCGAGCTTGTTCTTAGCCTTATGGATACCCGGTGTATCAACAAATACAATCTGTCCTCTCTCATCTGTATACACTGTCTGTATCCTGTTTCTTGTTGTCTGTGGCTTATTAGATGTTATCGCAATCTTCTGCCCTATAATATTATTCATAAGCGTAGACTTGCCAACATTAGGTCTTCCAATAAATGTTACAAATCCTGATTTCACATTGTCATTGCCAGAAGCAGCACCGCCGCTTATTCCACTGGCTTTAAGCATTTCATCTAAATTCATCGTATTCTCCTTATATATCCATATCCTTTATCCGATAAGAGGCTTTATTTCATCAAATAAATCTGCCGCCTCATTAACCTGTTTCTGGTTACCTACTACGCAGAAATAATTCTGCCTAACTGCTGATTCTATAAGTGGAGCAAGCTCTCTTATACTCTCAACTGTCGCATCAAGAACTTCTTCCCTGTCTTTTCTTAACATATCTTGTGTGCAATTGCACATATAATGTGTAAATGATCTGCTGCCCATAGCTGATGGCGTAAGAGGTGCATCTATCTCTCCTATAGTTCCTATTATGAACTTAACCATATCTCTCCTGCTGACATCAAAATTCCTTATATAATCAGCCGCACCCTCATATATATCATTAGTCTTTTCAAGATTAGGATCTCTGTAAGATACCATATAGAAATCACCATTTCTTGATGAACCACTCATACAGCCGTAAGCTCCGCCTTTAACTCTTACATTAATCCAGAGATAATCATAAGAGAATATAACCTTTAACACCTTAAGTGCTCCTGTATACTTATAGCCGTCCTTTACGAAATTACCACATCTTGCAACATACTGAACCTGTGATGCTGATGTATATCCAGTCTTTACATTAACTGGTGTAAAGCTTCTTACCGCTGTCTTACAATGTTCATCTTTGATATTACAGCTCTTGGCTGACAATGCCTTAACAAAGCAGTCATAGCCTTCATCATCTGCTGTAAGGCTTACTATAACATTATCCTTATTGAATATATATCCAACAAGCTTATTAAGCTTATCCACTATCTGTGTCTTATTCTGTTCAAATTCTTCATCAAGCTTCTTAATGAACTCATAATATTTGTAACCCCTTAATATCTCTGAGTAATAAGCCGACTCTGAGAACTGTGCACAGCACTCTAACATAGCAATTGAATGTCCCTGTCCCATAAGAGAAGCTTCAAGTCTTGATTTAATTCTTGCAATTATCTCCTTTAATCTCTTATAGTCATCAAATCTGGTATTATACATAATCTCTTCCATCATACCAAGCACAAATGGAACTTTCTCATATAACGCCTTACTCTTAACCTCATATACAATTGTATTCTTACTAAAATCAACCTTATCACTATATATAGCTGTTCCTGTTGCAAGACCACCGCAGTTAATATTAATCTCGTTAGTAAGCTCTGGATAAGTATAATTCTTAGTATCCATAAGGCTTAATGATGAGCCTAACAATCCCATATATGGTATAAGTTCATCTGGAACACACTTAGTATCAAATGACAGATTAATATATGCAATCTTATTAGTGAATATATTATGGTGTACTATCTTAATTCCTTCTGCACTCTTAACATCATTATAATCCTTAGCAGGCTCTCTTTTAATATCTGACAGCTCAAGCATTGGTATCTTTTCAAGATCTTCCTGGCTTGATGGAGTATCCTGATATTCCTTTAACTCCTTTGTCTTTTTAACAAGCTCTTCTAATTCGTCATTAGTCAATGTGCTCTTATACTCTGCAAGCTTGTCCGCTTCCTTTTGTTCCTTTTCCTTCTCAAGCCCATACTCTGGAACAAGGCTTATAATTGACTTGTGGTTGTTATCAAGAAGATATTCTTTTATAAGCTTCTCAAAATATCCATTCTTGGCATCTTTCTTTAACTCATCAAATGTATCTCCTGCCTCGATATGGATAAATGGCTTTGTTTCATCATATAACCAGCTATCCATCATAGTAAGGTAATACATAAGTCCCTTTGGATATGGACCATAATCTGCTTCCCTGTATTTGAATTCGTAATAATTAATTCCGGCTTCTATTGTTCTTTCATTAATTCCGTCCTTAACAAGCTTTTCTAATGTTTCATTGATAACTGATATGAATCTATCCTGCTCCTTAAGATTAGAATTCTTGGCAACTATTGAATATACAGGCTGGTAAAGTGATGTCTCATAGCTTGAATACACATCAGTACTTATGCCTGCATCTAAAAGTGCCTGCTTAACAGGTGCTCCCGGTGTCATAACCAGTGCATAATCAAGTATCTGGAATGCAAGATAGAGCTTGGCATCTACAGAAGTTCCAATAACTGCATTATATGAAAGATAAGTATTATCCTCCAATGGCTCATCTTCTGTTATGGCATAAGGCTTTGTTTCATATACAGGCTTGTCAAATGCTGCCTGTCTTTCTATATTGGCATCAATATCAACCTCTGAGGCATCAAAATCTGAGAGATATTCCCTGTCAAGATATTCAAGTCTTTCATTAACATCCATATCGCCATAGATATATATATAGCTGTTAGATGGGTGATAATATTCCTTGTGGTACTTAAGGAAATCCTCATACTTAAGTGTAGGTATAACCTCAGGGTCACCGCCCGATTCATTCTTGTATACAGTATCCGGGAATAATGATACAAATGTATATCTTGAAAGCACATCATCTGGTGATGAAAATGCGCCCTTCATCTCATTAAATACAACACCATTATACTTGATATCATCATCTACATTATCAAGCTCATAATGCCAGCCTTCCTGCATAAATATCTCTGGCTTTTCATACATTGCAGGATAGAACACCGCATCCATATATACATCCATAATATTCTTAAAGTCAGTATCATTACAGCTTGCCACTGGATATACTGTCTTGTCTGGATAAGTCATAGCATTAAGAAATGTATTAAGTGAACCCTTGCATAGTTCAACAAATGGATCTTTAACAGGATATTTTCTTGAACCACACAATGTTGAATGTTCAATTATATGCTGCATTCCTGTATCGTTAAATGGTGGTGTCTTAAAACCTATTGAAAATACCTTATTATTATCATCATTAGATATAACGACAACCCTCGCTCCTGATTTCTTATGTCTTAATATAATACCTGCTGAATTAAGATCTTTTAATTCTTCTTCAAGGACAATATCATATCTTGCATTACTGCCGCTTATTATGTCCGATTTATTCAATTCTTCTATCTTCTTTTTTACGTCAAAACTCATCTGAAAACCTCTTTAATTAATAAAATCAATATATTTATATATTGTACCATACCTTGCCAATATTGTAATCTATTTATATAATTTTTATAACTAGCAATTATTTATAACTTTTTAAAGTCTTCTGGCATAATTTTCATTTTTAAAATACTTGCCAAATGACAAGTTTATTGTATAATTAATTGTTTGCATATACACATATTATGATATAAGCTATCCAGCTTATTCTTTAACATATATTATATGCAGCTAAATCACAAATTATATTTAATGCGCTATGCGAAAGCGTTAGTGCTGGAATGGAGGTTATATGGAAAAAATATGGATTACCGGTGCTAAAGGCCATGTTGGTACTGCACTTTCTGCTCTCTTAGACTGCCGTGAGTATGAAATATTCCCTACTGATGTTGACGAAGTCGATGTTACAGACCTTGAGGCTGTCAACAATTATGCAAGAGTTAACCGCCCTGACATCATTATCAACTGCGTTGGTTACAGTGATGTTGCAGGCTGTGAAGCTAATCCCGACAAAGCATTTGCAGTAAATGCTGTAGGAACAAGAAACCTTGCTGTTATGGCACAGTCTATCGGTGCAAAGCTTATTCACATATCTACAGATGATATATTCTCTGGTATAGAAGATCATGCTTATAATGAATTTGATACACCTAATCCTAGAAATGTATACGGAAAAAGCAAGCTCGCCGGTGAAGCTTATATACAGTCTTTCTGTTCACGTTATGTAATACTTAGAAGCAGCTGGGTATATGGAATAGGACAGGATTTCCTTAACACTGTGCTTTCAGCAGTTAAAGATCCTTCTGTAAATGAACTCACTGTATCTGAATATGAATATGCGTGTCCTACAAGTGCTTCTGAGCTTGCCAGGGTTATTGAATATTTCATCAAAAATGAGTGTCTTGGAATATACCACGCTGTATGCCAGGGTTCTTGCAGCCGTCTTGAATATGCACAGACTATTCTTGAATATGCCAATGCAACAGACAAGTTAAAGCTTGTTCCTGCCAACAATAATAAACCAGTATATTCAGTTCTTGATAATATGATGTTAAGACTTGAACATATTGAACAGCCTAAGAACTGGAAAGATGCTCTTAAAGAATATATTAATTTATCAGGAGGCCACTAAAGAATGGAAAACACTTCAAAAAACACAAAAAAGCCTATGGGTCTTTCTACTAAGATATTCATCGCGCTTATAGCTGGTGCAATAAGTGGTGTTTTAATACACTATTTTATGCCAGCAGGCTATATCCGTGATTCAGTTATCGTTGAGGGTGTCCTCTATGTAATCGGACAAGGCTTTATCCGCCTTATGCAGATGCTTGTAGTTCCACTTGTATTCTGCTCACTTATATGCGGAAGTATGGCTATCGGTGATACTAAGACACTTGGTAAAGTAGGTATTAAAGCTATTCTTTTCTATCTTCTTACTACTGCTGTTGCTGTATCAGTTGCATTATCAGTTGCTATGCTCATCAATCCCGGTATTGGTGTTACAATTGAAAATGTATCTACAAGCAGTGTAACTATCGCTGAGAAACAGCCGCTTACAGAAACACTTCTTAACATAATACCTAAGAATCCTGTTGAATCACTTGCAACTGCTGATATGCTTCCAATTATCGTATTTGCATTATTCGTAGGTATTCTTTTAGCAAAAATGGGTAATAAGGCATCAACTGTAGCTAACTTTTTCAGCCAGTTCAATGACCTTATGATGGAAATGACTATGGCAGTTATGAAGGCAGCTCCTGTCGGTGTATTCTGCCTTATCGCAAGAACATTTGCCAATATTGGTTTTGACGCATTTGTTCCAATGCTTAAATATATGGGCTGCGTAATACTCGCACTTGCTATCCAGTGCTTCGTAGTATACCAGTTACTTTTATTCCTCTTTACAAGACTTAATCCATTTAAGTTCTTAAAGAAGTTCTTCCCAGTTATGAACTTCGCATTTACAACAGCTACATCAAATGCAACAATTCCGCTTTCAATCAACACACTTGATAAAAAGCTTGGTGTAAGCAAGAAAATATCATCTTTCACAATACCACTTGGTGCTACTGTTAATATGGACGGTACATCAATTATGCAGGGTGTTGCCGTAATATTTGTAGCACAGATATTTGGAATTACACTTTCTCCATCTGACCTTGTTACAGTAATTGTAACAGCTACACTTGCTTCAATCGGAACAAGTGGTGTGCCATCTGTAGGTCTTATAACACTTGCAATGGTATTCCAGAGCGTAGGTGTTCCAACAGAAGGTATCGCCCTTATTATGGGTATTGACCGAATTCTTGATATGTTAAGAACAGCCGTTAATATCACTGGTGATGCTGTATGTACAACTATCGTTGCTAATCAGGAAGGTCTTGTCAACAGAGAAACCTTTAACTCTGAGGTTACTGCGGATAACTAATTATCAATGACAGGGACTTAATAATCAGATAAATATAAATAACACCTTAATACCTCTATAAACTGATATTCGCATTTTAGAATATCCGATTATGTCTGGTATTAAGGTGTTTATATATATATTGTTTACTTATATTATTTACTTAATATATAACATCAAGTTCTCTGTACATTTATATATTATCTTCTTTATATATACAATAACACTTCCGCCTTAAAGCTATTATCATCACTGCCAAATACAACTGTTCCATTATACTTTGCAACACATTTCTTAACATTAATAATTCCATAACCGTGAAGCTTATCTTTATCCTTCTTGGTCGAAATATATTTCCCATTGACGATATTCTGGTCGTGTATACAACTATTTATTACATTTATACATAGCACACCCATATTGTACTTAATAACAATATCTATCTTTGGGTCATCTGTCTTTAAGGAATTCTCAATCGCATTATCTAAAAGATTGCCAAGTATAATATTCATATCATAAGGAACTAATGCCGCATCTTCTGGAACTGTTATCTTTCTTGTAACCTGTATATTTTCTTTCTGCGCCTTGCCGCACATATAATTAAGAATTCCGTCTAACGCTACATTTCCAGTTCCAATCATATTATTAAGAACCTGCGCATCATCTGTCATTGCACTTATATATTCATTTAACCTGTCGTATTCGCCTGCTTCTGCTAATATCTGAAGTTCCTTTAAATGGTGCTTCATATCGTGCCTTAACTCACGGACTTCCCTGTCATTAGCTATGCTGTTACTTATCTGGCACTCATATATATCCATCTGCTCTTTCAGCTTTTCATTCTCTCGCTCATACTCATAAGAATTCGTAACATACTCAAACAATTTGTATGACATTATATTCATAACAAGCAATGCTCCGCCAACAAACATCATTCCATTATGCGTTGCTATAATGCCTTTGGCTATAATGTACCATATTGATATACTGATTATGGCAAGAAGCAATAAATATATCCACTGCCCGCTAAACTGTCCACCAGCTTTTACTTTATATATATTCTTAATTATAACAATACAAAGATATAATAAAAGAATAGATATGAACTCATTGCTGACACTGCCGGCATTGGGAATAATCGTTCCAAACAGCATAAAAGCTGTTGCAAAATCTGTAATACAGTAAAGGGCAACATTCATAACTGATAATACCAGCTTTTTAACAATCTCACCCTCATATGTATTCATAATAAGATATATAATTATAAATTCTTCAACAATCCTTATATATAACGACTCAAATACAACATCGGTAATTACAGCCAATACATATACTGTCACAGCCATAATCACCAATGCCTTCCTGTTCTTATTCTCAAAAAATATATTAGAATAATCAATTGCAAGCAATATCCTGATTATTCTGATAAGCAAAAATATAATTATAATATTGTACACCATCACACACCCAGCTTTAATATTTTGGCAGTCACATCTGCTTTATATCCACGGCTTACTCCTAACTGCTTCCCATTATCCATAACAACATATTCCGGCTTACATTCCTTTATATGCCTGTAATTAATAATATAAGACTGCCCAATTGGTATAAAATACTCTGGCAGGCTTTCCATTTCTTCTTTTAACCTGCCAACATACTCCTTAACAGTACCGTCTGTCATAATAATTCTTATATGCTTCCTGTCACTTTCAAGATATACTATATCCCCAAGCAGTACCTTATTAATCACCTTATTAACCTTATAAGTAAAAAAACGCCTGTCTTCATTGCTTATCTGCAATAATGAACTTATTGTTTCAGCAACATTTTCCTCCTGTATAGGCTTAATCAGAAAATCATATGGATGAATATTAAAAAGCTGCATAGCATAGCTTGTCTTATATGATATATACACTATCTGCAATACCGCGTTATTAAGCTCCTCCCTTACATATCTGCCTATGGATATTCCATTCATAACTGGCAGCTCTATATCGAGGAATAATATATCCAGTTCTATATTGTCGTTTAAATCTTTAATTAAATCACCACCAGATTTCCACGTATACACATCTGCATTATCTTCTCTTACATCAAAATAATCTTTTATATACTGCGCCAATTGTACACATATGCTATTATCATCATCACATATTCCTATCCTGTAAAGCATATCCGATATCCGCCCTGCTCCCTTCTATAATTCATAACCGTAATTAAAGCTGTCGAAATTAAAACTAAAGCTATTCAAATTATAATTTTATATGACGTCACTATTTTTTAATTTAACTCCGCCAGCTATAACTGATATTGCGCCAAGCGTTACAGCCATAATTAATATAATACCTGTGTTATGTCCGTTTTTTACAAAAATATCACAGCGTTCCGCCATAAACCAGTTGCCCCATAATAGTATACTGTTAGAAAATACCGATAAGCCATCTATAATAATAACTATTATAAAGCTTAACACCGGCTTCACATACAGACTTAATGCAAGCTGGAAAAGTCCTATTGCCACTGATATAAGCCACGGAAAGATTACCACATATAATAACACTTTAACAGACATTCTATTTACCATATCTGATGACATAAATGCTGTATCTTTAGGATATAGTATTCTAAATGTATCTGTATGCACACCCGACATTCCGCCTCTGCCAATTATACTAAAAATACAGGCAGAAATATATATAAAAATATATACTATGCTGACCGATACGACCGTTGTAATACATTTGCTAAGCCACCATACGCTTTTCTTTCTGCTGTATACAAGCACATTCCTGCCAATTCCTCTCATATCGCTATACATATAATCAAGAACCATAATGCCATTCATTACACATAGGGATATCCATACATATGGAATTTCAAGCCTGTTAACATTCTGCCCAGTAACCCTTACAACCCCTCTTATCACATATAATATGTAATCATAAAAGGAAAGCATAATGCCAGCTTCATTTGCCGCTCTGTTAGAATTAGCATATGAATAAAATGTTATCATAAGTGCTGATACAATTCCTGCACATATAAAAATGCGGTATTTGTTATGTATTATAGACCTCTTTATATCATTGATTATAAATCTTTTAATATTCATATGCGCTTCCTTTATTATTACTTTTTTATTTACTAATCACCAGATATGGAACTTCTCCATTGTATTTATTTCTATTAATCATTTCATATTGAACAACAAGATTTTCATCTACATATTCATCAGAAATTATATAACACAATTTAATATTTTGTTTCTGCTGGTAATTCATCTGTATAACACCATTCTCTGAAATACCATCAGATGATATCCCTCTTACCTCACCTGTATTTTTAAACTTACCATCAATAAAATTACCTATACTTATACCTGCTGGAGCAATATTTTTAACATCCTGCTTTAAATTCGTCATATCCACTTCAGCCATTACATAATAAAATCCCTCCTTAAAGCTATAATCAGCAGTCAATTGTTCTTTTTCTTCCTGCTTGTAAAAGCTGATACTCATCCCCGACGGAAGTTCTCTTGACACATAACCATCTATATATTCTACATTATAACAATAATCGGCATCAGAATTTTCTTTTCCTGTTATCTTTTCAGAATTATACTCAAGCATATATGTATCACCTTTATTTAACAATGTAACTTCGTCCTTATTGATATCCTGTGTGCTTACTGTAACCTTTGTATTGCTGCCATTCTTTACTATATTTGAAGTATCTTTTCTAAATATATTATCTAAATAGCCATATTTATAACCTGCGACTACCGAAATAATAAGTACTACTACCAGCACTGCTGATATAATATATCCTTTTATATCGTTTCTCATTCTGCCTCCATCCTTTCTTTATTTAATTTATAATAAACAACCGGTGTTTTATTAATCTGTAACTTGTAGTTTAATTCCTCTGGTGAAACATTTTTATAGCTGTCTATATAGGCTTTGGTCACAATATATGTAAATATATATTGATGTTCCCCTTCTTCTATATTAGGCGTAAATGCCTTATACATATCCAAAGATGTGTTATTTCTCCATCCATTGTCTGCTTCTATTGACCAGAATAAAGTCCAGTCACCTTTTTTAGCTGCTGTCTTATACGCATCATAATCATATACATTCATATTGACATATACTAAAATCACATTTTGTATTTCTATATTATCCATTTCCTTATTGGCAATAACATCTGCTGTATACGGATACATATCAACAAGCTCTTCTGATGTTACAACTCTGTACTTCTCAGGCATTACGATTATTATTTTCTTAAAATGTTTCTTCATACTCTTCTCCTGCTAACGCCTAATATATGTCCTTTTTCTTCACCCTTGCTATATAAGAAATACCTATAATTATTATAAGCACCAGCATTTCTATGAAGAATGGCTTTATATATATCCCCTTAAAAAGTCCTATTCTTGACATATCCATCATATATGGCCTGCCTAATGCACTGCTTATAATAAATTCTGTGTAATATATTATAATTACCATTATTCCATTGGCAAGAATATAAGCAAATACAAAGCTTATACAGCCTATAACGCCAAATGTAACAGCCTCAAGCAATACAGCTGCAAAAGCACCAATCAATGGCTTTGTATAAAACAGCTTTCCTATCCACGTTTCTATATGTACACCATATGTAAATGATGTTATTGTCGGATGTTCCATCGGAAGCACAGCCGCAGTTGCAATAAATGATGTTGCCAATATAATAAACACAACCAGAAAACCCGTAATAAACTGTGTTATCAGCTTAGCTCCATAATACATTTTCTTATCTGTCCTGCTTACAATATTGCCGGCATATCCGCTCTTGATATCCGAATATATTGTATATGAATATGGCACGCTTATAAGCAGTGGAAATATCAGATGTAATAGCTTATACATAGAACTACAGTTAGTTACAAACCATTTGCAATATACACCGGGAAACTGGTAATATGGCATATTGACATACAAATCATATCCTTCTTTAGTATAATAAGCTACTGAATAGACATCTTTCACAACACAGGCTAAGCCAATAACAAGACATATGTAAAACCATTTATTATTTAACGCTCTGTCTAATTCAATTTTTAACAGCTTCTTCATAGCAATCCTCCCTTGTATACCGCCCTTATTAAGCTTCTTTGACATTATATTATTCTTCACATATTGGTATATTACACCCTTTAATAATGCTTTTGTGGCAATGGGTATATTATGCTCTCAAAAGGGTATAACTTGTAAATCATTTATAATACTGATGTTTTCTTGACATAACTGCACCTGTTACCACTACGCCAATACATATTATAAGTAATATCGCTGTTTTAATAATAACCTGAGGCATATCATACATTTCTATCACCCTAAGATCCAATCTCATAAATCCGTAACTGCTCATTCTGCTGTATGCACATATTAATATAACCATAACTATAACTGTCTTAAGCTTTTTAAACCATATTTCACTGAACAGACCAGCTATTGACACCAGCCATATTATCAATGTCTTTCTGATTATCATATTAAAATATATGCAGACATCACTAACTCCAATATCCAGCGGCAAATCCCTTCTTGTCACCATTCTGTAAAAACAGCTTCCCATCTCCTGCCAGTTATCATATACACCAAGCATAATATACGCAAAAAATACACCTACAGCATACATAATTACTACATCAATAAATGCCGTAACCAAAGCAGATGCACATTGATATATAAATATTTCTTTCCTTGAATTGTATCGTATGAGCATATCAGCTCTGTTATCTATATAAGTAACTGTTATTATTTTGACTACGCTTATACCCGCGTATATTGGAAAATTATAGCTGCTTCCTATTAACAGCATATCCTTTGCGCATAAGCCTGTAATTACAACTCCACTAAAGGCTTTTATAATTCCATATGTAAATGCCACTGACGTAAGCGACATAATGATAAGCCACAACAACATTTTATTGTTATATTGATATTTCAAAAATACATATAACCTTCTCACTGATATCCCCTCCCTTAACCTTTAACTAATCAACACATTTTGTCCTATAAGTCAATATTTACATATTTTATTATACATATATCATATGAAATATGTAGCAAAGGGTATATGTGGTACTCTAAAAGGTATATTATGCACGCAAAAAAGGACTTCATATACCTGTCACACAGATATATGAAGCCCTTTTAAATAACATTATTCAATTGTCATCTTAGCGATAATCTGAATTATGTAGTCTGAACTAATTACTTAGAACGGATTTCCTTAACTAAAGCAACTGCCTCAGCTGTCATATCCTTAATCTTATCGAATTCTCCAGCCTTGATTAAGTCGCCCTTAACCATCCAAGAACCACCACAGCAGAAGATCTTATCGCAAGATAAGAATTCTTCAAGGTTAGATGTATTGATACCACCTGTAGGCATAATTCTTACTGTTGTGTAAGCTGCACACATAGCCTTAATCATCTTAATTCCGCCTGCTGCTGTAGCTGGGAAGAATTTAACTCTTGTAAGACCTCTCTTAACTGCCTGAGCAAGTTCAGATGGTGTTACGATACCTGGCATTACAGGAATGTTCTTAGAGATACAGTAATCAACGATTTCTGGATCAAAACCTGGGCTTACGATAACTGAAGCACCAGCTGCTACAGCTCTGTCAACCTGCTCTGTTGTAAGTACTGTACCTGCTGCAAGTACCATATCTGGATATGCTTCGTGCATAAGACGGATAGATTCCTCAGCTGCTTCTGTACGGAATGTAACTTCTGCACATGGAAGACCACCTTCTACTAATGCCTTAGCTAATGGAAGTGCATCCTTTGTATCATTCAATACTACTACTGGAATTACTCCAAGTTCTTCAAACTTATCTGCTATATTACTCATTATAATAATAGCCCCTTTCTTTTAATTATTCGACTGATACTTCTCAGTGTCTTTGATTATATCATAATTCTTTAAAAACGACAATGAAATGATATATTTCGTTTGTATTTTTATAAGAACTTTATGCATTTATTTAAAGAAGCCCTTCTTCTTAGGATGTTTATGTTCCTCTCCTGTAAGTGCCTTATCATATGCCATAAGTGCTTCCTTCTGTTCATTATTAAGCTTTGTAGGAATATCAACAATAAGTGTAATGTAATGATCTCCTCTTGTCTGAGGATTTCTTAATGTTGGCATACCTTTGCCTCTGAG
The DNA here is from genome assembly GCA_050874785.1 of Lachnospira sp. Classification (GTDB taxonomy): domain Bacteria; phylum Bacillota; class Clostridia; order Lachnospirales; family Lachnospiraceae; genus Lachnospira. Next base: position 65,480 of record JBNMLJ010000002.1, on the reverse strand, counting down.
CCTTACTCTTGTACCAGAAGCTGTTCCCGGCTTAACTTCATATATAACTTCACCATCAACAGTCTTTACCTTGACTTCTCCGCCAAGAACTGCTGTAGGATAGCTTATTACAACATCTGAGAAAATGTTATATCCATCTCTTTCAAATGCTGGATCTGCTGATATCATTACAGCTACTAATAAATCGCCTCTTGGACCACCATTAGTACCTGGCTCGCCCTTGCCCTGAATACGGACACACTGTCCATTATCAATACCAGCTGGTATATTAACTTCAATTGTCTTCTTGCTGCTTATATAACCTGTTCCATAGCAGTCTGGACACTTTTCTTTAACAATCTTACCTGTTCCGTGACAATCTGGGCAAGGTTGTACGCTTCTCATCATTCCAAGGAATGACTGCTGTGTTACTGTTACCTGTCCACGTCCGCCACATTTCTTACAAGTTTCAGGACTTGTTCCCGGCTTTGCACCTGTTCCGTGACACTTAGAACATTCGTCCTTAAGTGTTACATCTATCTTCTTCTTAGTTCCTGTAACTGACTCAGCAAATGTAATTCTTACATTAACTCTTATATCTGCACCACGTCTTGGTCCGTTGCTGTTACGTCTGCTGCTTGAACCGCCTCCGAACATACCACCGAATATATCACCAAATATATCGCCCATATCACCGAAGTCAAAATCAAAGCCGCCACCGCCAGCTCCACCTGCGCCGCCTTCAAATGCTGCGTGTCCGAACTGGTCATACTGTCTTCTCTTGTCTGCATCACTAAGAACTGCATATGCTTCTGATGCTTCCTTAAACTTAGCCTCAGCCTCTTTATCTCCCGGATTCATATCAGGGTGATACTTCTTAGCTAACTGTCTATATGCTTTTTTAATCGCTGCATCATCTGCGTCCTTAGGCACACCAAGGACTTCGTAATAATCTCTCTTTTCTGCCATATAGGTTCCGCCTTTCTATACCCGAAAGGAGTCAGGTACTCTGATATGAGTCCTGACTTCCTTTCTGATTTCATCTATAATTGTCAAGTCTTAAGAAGTCTTTGTATAACTCCATAATTAATCATTGTTAATTACATTAACTCTGATATTATAACCTTCAATAATCATAGATACAATCATATATATCACTTAATTATACTTCCTTGTAGTCACCATCTACAACATCATCACCATAAGGTGCACTTCCACCCTGTGCTCCAGCATCAGGACCTGCGCCAGCTCCCATATCAGGACCAGCACCTGCTGCACCTGCACCCTGAGCTGATTCATACATCTTAGCAAAGAGGTTCTGTGCTGATGTCATAAGCTTTTCTTTAGCTGCCTTAATCTCATCAACCTGAGCATCTGTCATATTCTCAGCATCTGTAGATTCAACAAGTGACTTAAGTGCATTAAGGTCTGCCTCAACATTTGCCTTATCGTTAGCATCAAGCTTATCGCCAGCTTCGTCAAGAGCCTTCTGTGTCTGGAATACCATAGAGTCAGCTTCGTTACGGACTTCGATAGCTTCCTTACGCTTCTTATCCTGAGCTTCAAACTCAGCAGCTTCCTTAACAGCCTTATCGATATCTTCATCAGACATATTAGAACCAGCTGTTATTGTGATATGCTGTTCCTTACCTGTTCCAAGATCCTTAGCAGATACATTAACGATACCATTAGCATCAATATCAAATGTAACTTCAATCTGTGGAACACCTCTTCTTGCTGGAGGTATACCATCAAGTCTGAACTGTCCAAGTGACTTGTTATCCTTAGCGAACTGTCTTTCACCCTGTACTACATTTATATCAACGGCTGTCTGGTTATCAGCAGCTGTAGAGAATATCTGGCTCTTCTTTGTAGGAATAGTTGTATTTCTCTCGATAAGTCTTGTAGCAATACCACCCATTGTCTCGATTGAAAGTGAAAGTGGTGTTACATCAAGAAGAAGGATATCACCAGCACCTGCATCACCAGCAAGCTTACCACCCTGGATAGAAGCACCGATAGCAACACATTCATCTGGGTTAAGTGACTTGTTAGGTTCGTGACCTGTTAACTGCTTTACTTTATCCTGTACAGCTGGAATTCTTGTAGAACCACCAACTAATAATACTTTTGAAAGTTCTGAAGCTGTAAGGCCTGCATCTGCAAGTGCATTCTTAACTGGCTCAGCTGTCTTTTCTACTAAGTCGTGTGTAAGTTCATCAAACTTAGCTCTTGTAAGTGTCATATCAAAATGCTTTGGACCTTCTGCTGTTGCTGTGATGTATGGAAGGTTGATGTTAGTCTGCATAGCACTTGATAATTCCTTCTTAGCCTGCTCAGCAGCAACCTTTAATCTCTGAAGTGCCATTGTATCTGTAGAAAGATCCACGCCTTCCTTTGCCTTGAAGTCGTCTAACATATACTGTGTAATAGCATTATCAAAATCATCACCACCAAGTCTGTTGTTACCAGCAGTAGCAAGAACTTCGATTACACCATCACCGATTTCAATGATAGATACATCGAATGTACCACCACCAAGGTCGTATACCATAATCTTCTGTTCGTGTTCATTATCAAGACCATAAGCTAAAGCAGCAGCTGTAGGCTCGTTGATAATTCTCTTAACATCAAGACCTGCAATCTTACCAGCATCCTTAGTTGCCTGTCTCTGTGCATCATTGAAGTAAGCTGGAACTGTGATAACAGCTTCTGAAACTGTCTCACCAAGATAGCTCTCAGCATCAGCCTTTAACTTCTGAAGAATCATAGCTGATATTTCCTGTGGTGTGTACTTCTTACCATCAATATCAACCTTGTAATCTGTACCCATATGTCTCTTGATTGAAGAAATTGTCTTATCAGCATTAGTAACTGCCTGACGCTTAGCAGGATCACCTACTAATCTTTCTCCGTTCTTTGTAAATGCAACTATTGATGGAGTAGTTCTGATACCTTCTGTGTTAGTAATAACAACTGGCTTACCACCTTCCATAACAGCTACGCATGAATTAGTTGTACCTAAATCTATACCAATAATCTTGCTCATAATTATCTTCCTTTCTATGTCTTATATAGACATACTGTTTAATAATATCAATTCTATTTGTTACAAGTATGTGTATTGTTCTGATAAGCCCTAAGCCTGTAAACGGCTTCTTTCTATATCACAACTGTCCACATACTTTACTTCTGGTAAAAGCTCATACCATTATACATCAACTAAATATTCTGATGTATTAGTTAGCAACCTTTACCATACTGTGGCGGATAACCACATCTCTATATGTGTAACCCTTCTCGAACTCTTCAACGATAATATTCTCGCCCTGAGAGTCATCTTCCACGTGCATAACTGCATTATGGAATTCAGGATTAAACTCTGAACCAACTGCCTCGATTGGCTTAACCTGTAAGTCTTCAAGCATCTTAATTGTCTGCTTGTAAACCATATCCATACCTTTGGCAAATGGTGTTTGTAACTCTTCCTCTGTCACTGACTTAAAGCCACGTTCAAAATTATCTACTATCGGAAGAAGTTTCTTTACTACATCCGAAGCTCCCATTTCAAACATTGCTGACTTTTCTTTGTCAGTACGCTTTCTGTAGTTGTCAAACTCAGCCATCTGACGCTTCAAACGATCTTGTAAATCCTCAATCACAGCGTCCTTCTGGTCCTTTTTATTATTTATATCAACTGTTTCCTCCGCTCCTTCCGCATCACTTGCGTTGTCAGATTTCTCTGCCTTCACATCTGCGTCAGACGAGCCCTGAGCTTCTACAGTATCAGCGTCTTTATCTGTATCTGATGTAACATCTGTATCATTAATATTAACATCTGCTTCATCAACATTATTAATGTTATTATCTTTCTTAGACACCTTATCTCCTCACCTTTCTATGATTTCTTGAATACATCATCCAACTGCGTTCTCATATTCTTCAAGGTTTCTACAACCTTTTCATAATCCATACGCTTTGGACCAATAATACCAATTGTACCCTTCATTCCATCCTGTAATTCATATGTTGCTGTTACAACGCTACAGTCTTTCATAGATTCAATCGGTGTTTCATTTCCTATATATACCTGAATACCATTGTTGGAACTGCTGTCCTGTTTATCAACACTATTGTCATCATCAACAACAAGATCTGACAGACTCTGCTTTTCCTCCAAGGCATATATAAGCTCACTGGCTTTGGTTGAATCACTAAGTTCTGGATACTTGAAAATGTTGGTTACACCGCTTGTATATATCTTTAAATCATCTGCGCTGCTTATTGTATCAACAATTGCATCAAGAACTTCTTTGACAAGATTAATATGTTCTCCTGCCTGATTTTCCATTTTTGAAACAATGCTCAAATTCATCTGTTCAAGAGTAAGTCCTGTAAGTGTTGTATTAAGAAGAATGTTAAGCTTTAACAAATTCTCCTGTGACAAATCCTCGCTTACTGTTATCACCTTATTCCTTATAAGATTACCTTCCATAACTATTACGGCTAATATCTTATTGGCTTCAAGCTGTGATAACTGGACGAACTTAAGCTTATTGCCTGTTACCTTAGGTGTTGTTACCATAGTTGCATAATTAGTATCTTTGGCAAGAACCTTGGCAACATTCTGAAGAAGCTCTTCTACCTTCTCAACCTTCTCACCTAACATATCCTTCATTGAACTTAATTCCTGTTCTTTAACAGCAACCTCATTCTCTCTATGGGTTATGTTCTGTTCTTTCTCAGACATCAAATCGTCTACATATAATCTGTAGCCTTTATCTGTAGGAATTCTTCCTGCTGATGTATGTGGCTGAACTATATAACCAAGCTCTTCCAGGTCTGCCATCTCATTCCTTATTGTTGCGGAACTAAGCTTCATGTCTGTAAACTTAGATATCGTTCTTGAACCAACCGGCTCACCTGTTTCTAAGTAGTTCTTAATGATTGCTTTAAGTATCTTTACTTTACGCTCATCAAGCTGTTCATCAAGCTCCATGACATACCTCCTTTTCTTTGTTGTTAGCACTCAATAATTGGGAGTGCTAATATCAACATAATTAAGGTATCACTTTGCAAGGGGGATGTCAACAATTAATTTGATTTTTTTGTATAAATAAATTATAAACTTTATTAAGTGTTTGGAGATGAGAGTGGGGAATGTGGTTGTTAGATTTAGAGTGGGTTGAATATATATACAAATATAAATATAAATATAAATATTAATATTAAAAACTTACGGACGACATAGCTCATATGCACAGCGCGGCGGTGGTGGGGCTTCGGGCACTAGAAAGCTGATTGGGTATTTCTAAGACTTTCCTTTTGTTGTGGTTATGAGGGACGCAAACGCTCAGACGCAACGTCCTGTTGCGTATTCGCTCCATCGCACATCCGTGTGCGATGGTTGCTGGGTGATGTTGGAAAGTCTAAGAAATATCACAATCTGCTTTCAAAAGTGCCGCTTCGCACCACCACCGCCGCGCTGTGCATATGAGTTATGTCTGATTTTTTCAATTTTTACATATATGTATGATTAACAGAGATATACATTAAATTTGGATGCTGCATCTGCAATAACTATAATTATCTAATGCAGTTACATCTATATAATATAATATAAATATAACTACAGCCATTAGAACAAGCCATATTGATTGGCTTTACTGGGAATATAAATTCAAATGTTCTAAAAAAATATATATAATGGGCAACGCACATTCCCTCGCTGAGAGCGGTTTCTATCAACACATTTTGTCCTATAAGTCGAATTTCCTATTAAATAAAAAACTGCTGTGTAAATCTGGGGATTTGCCTGATTTACACAGCAGTTTTATTGGGGTTGGAATTATTCTTAATAGAAATTACTGAGGATTAAATTATATTCCTAAGAATTTCTTTACTTCATTGGTCATCTCGCTTACTTCACATACTGTGTTGTGGAGGACTGGAGCTGTTCTGATTTCTTCGATAGCGTTAGGAACTTTTACTTTGGCAAGTTCGCTTAACTTGTCTACAAGTTCAAAGTCACCCATTGAAGCATACTTAGGGTCGATTGCTTCCATTACGCTTCTTGTGAACTTGTATGGACTTGCTGTTGATGCTATAACTGTCTTAGTTTCGTCCTTAGTGTCTGCCTTGTACTTGTTATAAACTGTAGCAGCTACTGCTGTATGTGTATCTATAACATATCCGCAAGTTTCATATAAATCCTTTATAGTAGCAGCATCTTCTGCCTCTGTAGCATAGTTGCCATAGAAATCTGAAAGCTGTGCCTTCATATCAGCAGTAATCTCATACTTGCCTGTTTCTTTAAGCGAAGCCATAAGCTCGCTGTTCTTCTCAGCACTGTTGCCTGCTATTCTATAGATAAGTCTTTCAAGGTTGCTTGAGATAAGAATATCCATAGATGGTGATGTTGTAAGAACGAAATCTCTGTTTCTGTCATACTCACCTGTTGTAAAGAAATCGTATAATACCTTATTCTCATTAGAAGCGCATATAAGCTTATTAATAGGAAGTCCCATATTCTTAGCATAAAATGCAGCAAGGATATTACCAAAATTACCTGTAGGAACTACTGCATTAATCTTTTCGCCTGCCTTGATTTCTCCGTTAGCAAGAAGTCTTGCATATGCGTATACATAATATACAATCTGTGGAACAAGACGTCCTATATTGATTGAATTAGCTGATGAGAACTGGAAACCGGCATTGTTCATAACCTTTTCAAGTTCCTTATCGCCAAATATATTTTTAACACCTGTCTGTGCATCATCAAAGTTACCCTTAATTCCGATTACGTGAGTGTTAGCACCCTTCTGTGTAACCATCTGCTTTTCCTGAATAGGGCTTACGCCGTTCTTAGGATAGAATACAACAATTCTTGTTCCTGGAACATCTGCAAAACCTGCAAGAGCTGCTTTACCTGTATCTCCTGATGTTGCTGTAAGTATTACTATTTCATTTTTAACATCATTCTTCTTAGCTGATGTTGTAAGTAAGTGTGGTAATATAGATAAAGCCATATCCTTGAATGCAATAGTTGCACCATGGAATAACTCTAAGAAATATGCGCCCTCTGCCTTAACTAATGGTGCAATCTCTTCAGTATCAAACTTAGAATCATAAGCTTTGTCAATACAGTTCTTTAACTCTTCTTCTGTAAAGTCATCAAGCATAAGCTTCATAACTTCATAAGCAACTTCCTTATAAGACATCTTTGAAAGTTCTTCTAAGCTCTTATCTAATGAAGGAATAGATTCTGGTACGAATAATCCACCATCTGGAGCAAGTCCCTTTAATATAGCCTGTGAGGCTGTTACTCTTACACTATCATCCCTTGTACTTCTGTAAAATAAACTCATCTCTTATTCCACCTTCTTATTTTATTGGGGTGAACCACAGTCAAGCTGATGTATTACCGTCTCCCACATACATATGTACCTGCCAGAACAACATCCGGCAAATGGAACAGCTTTCTCATCACTAACTGGATTCCTGTTAAAAATGCTTTAAACAGAAATCATTATACAACAGGAATGATACGAAAAACAATAGGTATATTGAATTATTACTAATTTTATCATATAATTTATAGGATTGATAAATATTAGACAATTTCTGGCTAACTAATATATACAATATTATTAAGACAGCAATGTATTAATTATAAAATCAAGGTAACATATCACTAATATATGATAGAATAATAATCTAGATACATTAAAGGAGAACAGTAAATCTAACCACTTTCTGAAATCCGGCATATTATAATAATTAAAACACGTTAAAGGAGAACCCACAACTTGGCTAAAGGTGTTTACAAGACCAGCAAAAAAGACGGCTCTGTATACTACAGGGTTTCAATAACATATAAGAATAAACATATAAGCATTGGAAGCTATGATGATGAAAATACAGCCTCACAGGCTTATTGTACTGCTTGTGATATACTCTTAAAGCCTGATGTATATTATGTTGATATTGACCTTCATACTTCATCTTATGCCGAATGTCATATTAATTTTCCTTATTCTAAGTTCATAAGCCTTATTAATTTCCGTGACAATGGCATATATATTAAAACACCTATATACCTGTGCGACAAGGCATTTCTGTATTTTCTTGAGCCGGGGAATACCCTTATATTTTCCATTGATGACCTTTTCTATTATTCGCACCACACAATTATGAGCCGTGGCGGTTATTATTTTGTAAATGATTATGGTATGCAGACAAGCATTTTATCAAGATTTGGAATACGCAGTCATTCAGTTAAGGGAAAAGATTACATTTTCAGGAATAATGACGAACACGATTTCAGATATGAAAATGTGTGTGTTGTCAATAAATATAATGGCGTGAGCCAGATTGAAAAAAACGGACGTATAATGTTCCAGAGCAGAATTCACATTAATGGGGATTTTATAATAGGTACGTATGGGGCAGAATATGAGGCGGCTATCGCTTATAATAAGGTGGCTGATATGTTAGAGCCGGTGTTTCCGGTGAGTTATACGAGAAATTATATTGAGGATATATCGCATATTACTTATGCGGCTACTTATAATAGTGTGAAGATTTCCAAGAGGGTGATTGAGTATGTTAAGGGGCTGGCGGAAAATGGGAAATAATTGACAATTAGGGGACTTGTAAATTTAATTGACAACGGATATTTTAATTGACAACGGATATTTTAATTGACAACGGACGCGGGCGGAATACCAATATATCAACGTCAGGCACGCTCTCGCTACTCTCAAACGCAGCGGATACTAAGGCGGTAAAGGACACCGCCTAAGTACCGGCGTTTTCAAAGTACCTGACTTTTGATATATTGGCTATTCCGCCCGCTGGGTGTCTATTCATTTAAACGGTATTTATCTTATTCACTTAGCTTCCCAATAAATAACAGACATAACAGTTATAACAACATTGCAATTATTTCAACCACTTTAATTGTGTTATATCTGTTATTTTTATTTCTATATTTTCTGTATTATAATTTCATTTTATGACCAGCTAATCTACAAGTTTATATACTGTAAACTATTATCAGCAGCCATTAACTATCCTTCAACCTAGGAGGTCAGAACCCAATTCATACAGAATATAGAATATATTCTATATTCCCACGTCTACACCTATACCCGCCCAACATACAATGCGCAACGAGCGCTTGCCACTAAACTATATGCATCTATCTTATAGACAATTACATATCATAGAACATACAGATTGCTCTTACCACTAAACAATCTACATCTATCTTCTACCAGCACCCAGAAATACAACAAAATAGCGGCTATATATCGTTAATCAGGTACTTTGAAAACGCCGGTACTTAGGTGCTGTCCTTTAGCACCTTAGTATCAGCTGCGTTTGAGAGTAGCGAGAGCGTGCCTGATGTTGATATATAGCCGCTATTTTGTTGTATTTCGTCCGTCCTGCCAAAAAGCCAATAGAGTCATTGTCCGTTAAGCAGCCTCCGGTGCGCAATGCATTTTATTTATTATTGATATAATTCACAAGTCCCTCAGCCTTTATGATTTTCTGCATAAATTCTGGGAATGCCTGTCCCTGGAATGTCTGTCCTGTTGTCTTGTCTGTGATAACGCCGCTGTCAAAGTCGATAGCTACATCATCACCTGCATTGATAGCCTTAGCTGCTTCTGGACATTCTATAATAGGAAGTCCGATGTTAATTGAATTTCTGTAGAATATTCTTGCAAATGTCTCTGCAATAACACAGCTTACACCTGCTGCCTTAATAGCTATAGGTGCGTGCTCTCTTGATGAACCACATCCAAAGTTCTTATTAGCAACAATTATGTCGCCTTTATTAACATTTTTCACAAAATCCTTATCGATATCTTCCATACAGTGAGTAGCAAGCTCTGCTGGGTCTGAAGAATTAAGATATCTTGCAGGAATGATAACATCTGTATCTACATTATCGCCGAATTTAAAAACTCTTCCTTCTGCTTTCATATACTCCTCATTTCCTGTGTATTCGTACACATTTATAATTCATAATAATTATGTATGTTCTAATATTTCAGTGTCTTAATTACAATATTATAAACCAAGGTCAGATGGCTGGCTTATCTTGCCTGTAACTGCACTTGCTGCTGCAACAGCAGGGCTTGCAAGATATATTTCTGAATCAACGTGTCCCATACGTCCAACAAAGTTTCTGTTAGTTGTTGATACACACCTCTCGCCTTCTGCAAGGATACCCATATATCCACCAAGACATGGTCCGCAGGTTGGTGTGCTGACTACTGCTCCTGCCTTAATAAATGTCTGTACAAGACCTTCTTCTATAGCCTGCATATATATCTTCTGTGTAGCTGGGATAACGATTACTCTTAAGCCCTTTGCTACCTTTCTGCCTTCTAATATCTTAGCGGCACATCTTAAATCATCAATACGTCCATTAGTACATGAACCGATGACTACCTGATCAATCTTGATATCATCTATAGAGTCAACTGTGTGTGTATTCTCTGGAAGATGTGGGAATGCTACTGTTGACTTAATTGTGCTAAGGTCAATATCAATTACCTGATCGTATTCTGCATCGTCATCTGCTGTATATTCAACAAATGGTCTCTTAGAATGTTCCTTCATATACTCTCTTGCAAGATCATCAACAGGGAATATTCCGTTCTTTCCACCTGCTTCTATAGCCATATTGGCAATAGTAAATCTATCATCCATAGTAAGTGTAGATACTCCCGGACCAGCAAATTCCATAGACTTATAAAGAGCTCCGTCAACACCTATCATTCCGATAATATGAAGAATTACATCTTTACCGCTTACCCAAGGGTTAAGCTTTCCTGTAAGATTGAACTTAATAGCTGATGGTACTTTAAACCATGCCTTGCCTGTTGCCATACCTGCAGCCATATCTGTTGAACCTACACCTGTTGAGAATGCACCAAGTGCACCATATGTACAAGTATGTGAATCAGCACCGATAATAACATCGCCAGCTACTGTAAGTCCCTGCTCTGGTAAAAGTGCGTGCTCAATACCCATCTGTCCTACTTCAAAGTAGTTAGTAATATCGTGCTTTGCTGCGAATTCTCTTACGCATTTGCAGTGCTCTGCTGACTTAATATCCTTATTAGGTACAAAATGATCTGGAACAAGTGCAATCTTATCCTTATCAAATACTGTCTTAACAGTCATCTTATCCATTTCATGAATGGCAACTGGAGATGTAATATCATTACCAAGTACGAGGTCTAAGTCCGCCTCAATTAATTGTCCTGCTTTAACTTCAGAAAGACCTGCGTGAGCCGCAAGAATCTTCTGTGTCATTGTCATTCCCATTATAAATCCTCCTTTATCCGCGAAGTATATACTTATATATTTAACGCTTAATCTTATTTATTTTACAGTATATTCCATACATTTGCAAGATATCTTAACTCTTTACATTCTTATATATTACTTTAACTTATATGAAAAATGTATATTATCATCTTTAACAGAAACTTCTGCATATGCACCGCTTATTACAGGCATTGCTGGTGGAAGATGTCCCAGATCCACATCCATAATTACTGGGACATTGTATCTTCCTGCTGTTTTAATAATGGCACTGTACTGGTCAAGTCCCATCATTTCCTGTCCGTATACAAGTGGTCTTCCAATTACAAATGCCTTAACATTTTTAAACCAGCCTGCATTGTCCATCTGCCACATAGCCCTTCTTATTGAAAATACATTAAGGTCGCAGCTTTCAAGAAACCATATAATACCGTCATCACTGTATTTGCTGTTAAATTCCTTAACTTTATCGTATTTAGTTCCTAAAAGGTTGACAAGACAGTCCATACAGCCACCTACAAGCCTGCCTGATACCTTTATATTATTAAAGCTTTCTGAATTATTCTCAAGCTTCCTATCTCCTATATAGGCTGTAAGCACCTTTTTCTCAGTAAGGTTGTACGCTGGTGTAGGATTGTCCTCTGTCTTTAAAGACTCCTTTTCCCACATATCATAACCGCTTATATTAAGCTTTTCTCCTGTCAGCACACTTATTGCATCAAGCTGTGAATTATGAAGCTGGTCTGCGCCAAATGCCGCCGCACAAGGTCCATATATGCTTGCTGTATCAGCTATTGTATTAAGAAGAAATGTAAAATTCGTATTGTCAGAATATCCCATAAACCACTTAGGTTTAGCTTTAACAATCTTATCCCAGTCAACATAACCAAGAATTTCACACATAAGCTCACCACCGCCGCAGGATATCAACACATCAGACTGGTCAGATGTGTACATATCAGTAAGCTCCTGTCCGCAAAGCTCTGGTGTATTGCTTATTCCAATTCCATTTGCCTCATATACATTAGGACCATTGACTATTCCATAGCCCATATTTTTAAATCTTTCCTGTGCCTTTTTAAAACCTGTAATATAAGGCTCCGTTGCACAGCCAAATGATGGTGCAACGAAGCCTATATTTCCATTACAGTCAAGAAAATGTGGATACCTCATATTCTTCTCCCTTAATTATAAATACTTCTTAACTTTATTAATCGCATTAGCTTTTATAATCGTCTCGCAATTCTCCTTAACCCATATAACTCTCTGCTCTTTCTCTGAGTCAAGGCGTGCATACTCGCTTATAACATTACATATTGAGTTATAGCGTTCCTTGGCACATCTTCCCTTCTCAAGCACAAGATAATACTGGTTGTCCTTCTTATATATTCCATTGGCAACTCCCCATACTTTAGGGCATACCATACACATATCTTCAAAGTCCTCAAAGCTGTCAAGAATATATACGCCATAGCCTACAGTCACAACATCACTGACCTTTGGCTTATTATCTTTAGCTTTCTTAGCTTCTTTTATAAATTTCTCTGCCTCAGGTGTGTCTTTCATCTGGTCAAATATATCTTTTAACTTGTCAAATGCCGCGAACTCCGGAGCTTTAAGATCCTCGCCGCCATTCTTTATAACATTGCTCTCATTCTTTGGCCTGTCACCTAAAGCTTTTGCTGCTCTCTCACCTGCCTGCTTTAACATATTGCCAAAATCTTCTTTTCCTGATGATACAGTAAGAAGAATTGAATGGTCCGGCTGTGGCGCAAGCTGTAATGACATAACTCCGCCACCAAGCTCAACTCCTATATTCTTATGTGCTTCGTCCATAATAACTTCCAACAGATTATGTATCTTTTCTGTATCATTTCTAAAGAAATCATCAAGTGTTATGTTATTATATTCAAGATCCTCTTCGTATAACAGACATTGAAACTTGTCTTCATTTATCTTCTTAAATTCCATAAATTACCATTCCCATCTAGTCTATATATAATTCAACATTTTAATAATAACATATCTGTCAATATTAATCACGCTAATTTATGCAAAATCTGTCTGACAAGTTTATCCATCATTCTCTCAATATATACATCTTCACCTTTCACCTCACAACGGAAGCTCTTATCACCCCTGTATATATTGGCGGCAATGAAAGCATTTTTACCATTAAATGATACAATCACCTTCGCATCGTCTACCATTCCGTAAGACTTAATACGCCCTATTAATGTGCTTTCTATATCTATTATCTTTATAGTCTTTTCATCGCTTGCCTTCTCCATAATACTGCATATTTCATCATCATCAGCGGTAATTATTGCAGACACCGCCTCCCCTGTATCCGGTATGTATACATTATTCTCCACATAATTATACTCACAGCCCCTTATATGGTTGAGCCTTAACATTCTTACATTATCGCTTCCTGCAAATACCCCGTCACACTCATTTTCCATAAGCATATCAATGCATTCCTCTATTGTATCTAAAAGCCCGCACTCGGTATTATCATAAATATATCTGCACCTTTTAAGCTTGTCGTAATTGTCCGTATAAAGCTTTACTTTATTATCTGTATCAGTACTTCTTCGTTTCTTCTTAGTTATAAGCACAGCCCTTGTGTCACGTCTTTTTGTTATCGCACTAAGCGCAACACCCGATTTTAATATTTCAGACATATCATTAGTAAAAAGTTCATTCAGACCTGTAACTCCCACATCTATATAACCTGCTGATATTGCATCGGATACAGCCACTGCCCACGGCATAACATCTTTCATATTATATAATACATTTTCAGGCAATCCTGCCATTCCTGATGTATTAAAATGTCTGCCGTTTCCTATATTGACCTTAGTAAAGCTTACATCCTTATGTACCTTTTTAATATGGCTTATGACAAGCTCTGTCTGGGCATTTATTATTTCGTTATTACATATTCCAACTCTCAGCCTCATTTTACTAATATCTTCTTTCCTTATGTCTGTTATTGCTATTTAAACATACTTGTCTAATTTAAACGCCTCTGTCTAATTAAAACGTATCTATTTGAACGTGCCATTTTACATCTTTCCTTGAAAGTATGCGCATAATATGCTATTTTACCATATGGTAAAAACAATATAAATATTAAATATACACAGATTGGAGATTAATAATGAAACAGCTACTTAAATCTGCTGTCATTGCATTTTCCGCCATCGGAATAGTGTTGTCTGCACACACCATTTCCTATGCCGCGGACAGCAGTACTGCTAATATTGCAAATGCACCAGACATCATATCTGGAAATTCTGCCACAACTAACAGTGATACAGCACATACTATAGACATAACTGTATCTGTTAATAATAATGGCAGTGTATCTAATTACACTAAGAATTTAACAGACGGCTCATATGATACAACTATCAATCTTGTCCCTAATGCCACAGTAAATGTAAAGGCAGACGAGGATATTTATGGGCTTTACATAATCTGGAGCAGTGAAGTCACTAATTATACAATTACTTATAACAGCCAGACTGTTAAGTGTGGAGAAAATGGATTTCTTCACGATTATAAGGATATCAAAGACGGAAGCCGTGATATTACAATAAATGTACCAGAGGGTATGCAGATATCTGACATATACGCATATTCCAAGGGAAATCTTTCTGACAATGTGCAAAGATGGGAAGCACCTCTCTACGGAATGACAGATATCCTTGTATTCTCAACACACGCTGATGATGAGATATTATTCTTAGGCGGAGTTCTTACTAACTACGGCGGTGAGCAAAATCTTAATGTACAGATTGCTTATATGTGCGATTTCTTTCTCACCGAACCTGTAAGACAGCACGAGGAACTTGATGGTCTATGGGAATGTGGAATTAAGAATTATCCTGTTAAAGGAACATTTGAGGACTTATACTCCTTAAGCCTTGAAAAAGCCAAATCACAGTATGTATATGATGATATTATCGCGTATTCAACAGAATGTATAAGAAAGTTCAAGCCTTTAGTATGTGTATCACAGGATTTCAATGGTGAATATGGACACGGCGGGCACCGTATATATGCCGCCGCAATACAGGAAGCATTAGAGGCTTCCAATAATGCTGATATGTATCCTGAGTCAGCTTCCAAGTATGGCTTATGGGACGTTCCAAAGGCTTATTATCATCTTTATGGTGATAACACAATAACTCTTGATGTAGATACACCTCTTGATAAGCTTGGCGGCCGCACTTCTGTACAGGTATTGCAGGAAGCTTTCAAAAAACACGTATCACAGATATCTTATTCATTTAATATGCTTGACAGCGGTTATGCAATAACCTTTAATGGACAATTCGATACACGTTCATTCGGACTTTACAGAACTCTTGTCGGCTTGGATACAACTAATAATATGATGGAAAATGTCACACCATATAAGGATCAGGTTGCAACAAAGACGGACGAACCTATAGATGTTGAATTTGGCGTTGACCCAGAGGATACTGCTGATGATGTCACAACCAGCAAGCCAGATATCAAACAACTAGCAGTTACAATAATTGCCATTATTATAATCGGAGTTGTTATTATAACACAGGCATATAGAACCAGAAATTTATATAAGAAAAAATATGATGAGAACAAGGATGAATTCGAGAATAAGCAGTAATCCATCAGAATTCCTATTACAAAAAATACCCCTCCTTACCAATACAGTAAGGAGGGGTTTATATTTTGCTTATAATTAGTTGTTAATAAGCTTGTCTGATTCGTTGTTCCAGCTGTAAAGCTTTCTGATTTCTTCGCCAACCTTTTCTGAAGGATGTTCTGATGCAAGCTTTCTCATAGCCTTGAAGTGAACCTGTCCACCAGCTTCGCTCATATCAAGTAAGAATTCCTTAGCAAATGTACCATCCTGAATATCTGAAAGAATCTTCTTCATAGCCTTCTTTGTATCCTCTGTGATAATCTTAGGACCTGTTATGTAATCACCATATTCAGCTGTGTTAGAGATAGAATATCTCATTCCAGCAAAACCTGACTGATATATAAGATCTACGATAAGCTTCATTTCGTGGATACACTCGAAGTAAGCGTTACGTGGGTCATAACCAGCTTCGCAAAGTGTTTCAAAACCAGCCTGCATAAGTGCGCATACACCACCACAAAGTACTGCCTGCTCACCGAAGAGGTCTGTTTCTGTCTCTGTTCTGAATGTTGTCTCAAGAAGACCAGCTCTTGCTCCACCAATACCAAGACCATAAGCAAGTGCCATATCAAGAGCCTTACCTGTCTCATCCTGCTCTACAGCTACAAGACAAGGAGTTCCCTTACCAGCCTGATATTCAGAACGCACTGTATGTCCAGGTGCCTTAGGTGCGATCATTGTAACATCAACGCCCTTAGGAGCCTTAATTAAACCAAAGTGAATGTTGAAACCATGAGCGAACATAAGCATATTGCCTGGTTCAAGGTTTGGTTCGATATCTTCCTTATATAATTTAGCCTGCTTCTCATCGTTGATAAGAATCATAATAATATCAGCCTTCTTAGCTGCCTCTGCTGCTGTGAATACTTCAAAGCCCTGCTCCTCAGCTCTCTTCCATGACTTTGATCCTTCATAAAGACCGATAATTACGTGGCATCCTGAATCCTTTAAGTTTAATGCGTGTGCATGTCCCTGGCTGCCGTAACCGATGATTGCGATTGTCTTACCATCAAGTAATGATAAGTTACAATCTGACTGATAATAAATCTTAGCCTCTGCCATCTTACAAATACCTCCGAATGTAATAAATAATTTATTTTAAATTTGCAGCACCACGAGCAAGTCCAGTTATTCCAGTTCTTGCGAGTTCTGTAATTTTAAAACCATCAAGTAATGCGATAAATGAATCTATCTTGCTCTGGCTTCCTGTAAGTGAAATAATAAGAGAATTCTTAGCAACGTCTACTATGTTAGCTCTATATATATCTGCCATAGTTGTTATCTGCTGTCTTTCCTCTCTTGTACATAATACCTTGATAAGAACAAGTTCTCTGCATACAGATTCATCGTGAGGAAGTTCTACGATTTCCTTTACATCAATAAGCTTAGCAAGCTGCTTTTCAATCTGCTCAAGAATGTCATCATCACCTGTTACTGTTATTGTCATTCTTGAAAGCTTAGGGTCAAGTGTCTCACCAACTGTAAGACTATCAATATTATAACCTCTTCGGCTGAATAAGCCTGATACCCGGCTAAGAACACCTGATGAATTGTCTACTAGAATTGAAAATACTACTCTTCTCATATCTCTTTCCTCCATACTGCCAATATATGACAGTCATCTAAAATCACACATTATTGTAGCAACTGCCAGCTTTATTGTCAACAAAAAGCACATTGGCACTTAATTTTTTTACATCTTCCTCATCGTGTGTGGATATTATCACAACACGATTGTTAATATTATTCATTATATAGTTAATAACTTTATCTTTTGTAACTTCATCAAGGCCAGCAAATGGCTCGTCCATAACAACTATATCCGACTCAGCCATAACTGCCCTTACAATCTCAACACGCCTTTTCATACCGCCGCTTAATTCACTACAGGGCTTATCCAGTGCCTCTTTATCAAGAAGCTTTAAAAGTTCACCTTTTACAGCAAAAGCCCCGTCACCGGCAGAATTCTTCTTATTCTTCTTTAGCACCATTTTAACATTAACAACTGGTGTCAGATGCTCTATAAGCCTGCAATCCTGAAATACTGCTGAAAGTCCTGGCTTAATGCTTTGTCCATTATCATTAACGAATTCCACTATGCCTTTATCTGCCTTAACAACTCCCATTATAATATTAAGAAGTGTAGTCTTTCCAGCTCCTGACTGCCCCATAACACAGGTTATCTTAGATGAAGTAAATTCTGCATTAGCATTATCAAGAACTGTGATGTCATTGTACTGCTTTGATATATCTGATAACTTTAATATTTTCATATTTTTAACCACTTTAACAATTTTATATACGCTGTATGCACTTATAAAGCAGCTCTGCAAGCCATATAATACATTTTTCTATAACAAGGCTTACTACAATTACAACTATACCCCACGAGAATAACTCAGCAGATAAAAGATACATTTTGGCATAATACATCTGCGTACCGATTGTCCCTGACACAAGACCTATTATCTCTGCTGATATTCCAGCTTTAAAACACATTCCGACTGCTACTTTTAACTGTGCTGTAATATACGGATATACACCTGTAAGATATACATATCTGAATGTGTTAAATACAGTCATATCATATACTCTGGCAAGCTCTATATGCTTCTTATCTGTATTATCAATGCCTTCTTTTACGCCCGTTGTAATCATTGGTATTACAACCATTGCACTAATAATAAATGTAACATTTTTAGAACCCCACCACATAAGCACAAGTATTATAAATGCGGCAACTGGGAGTGATTTCATTAACTGCACGGCAATGCCTAGCCACTCCTTCATAAAATCAAACCGTGCAGATAATATTCCTGCACATATTCCAATCAGACAGCCGGCAATAAGACCTGCCATAATATGCATAACACTTGCAGACAGTATGCCATAGAACTGTCTTGTAACAAGCATACCTGCCAGTGTCCTTAATACAGTAACAGGACTTGCAAGCAAAAGCTCAAGTCCTGTCATCATACTGGCAATCTGCCATATTATCAGCCACAAAGATACTGCCGCCAGCCTTTTTATAAGCTTATTAGTCTTATCTGGCTTCATTATCCTTATCCTTCTTGTCTGCCTTGCTTACAAGCACCTTCTGAATCATCTTATTGCCAACGGATAATATGCGGAATATATATCCCCCGCACTCTGTTTCAAACTGCTCATTCTCATCAGGAATCTTGCCAAGCTTATATATAAGATATCCATTGATAGTATCAATATCTTCACAGTCAAACTTGATATCAAGCTTTTCTTCAATATCTTCAAGAGGTGTCTGGCCGTCCATCTCGTAACTGCCATCAGAAAGCTGTCTTATCTGCTCCTCTTCCTCGTCATATTCATCAAAAATATTACCTACTATCTCTTCAAGTATATCTTCCATTGTAATAATTCCTGTTGTCTGTCCATACTCATCAACAACAACAGCAAAATGGTTCTTCTTTGACTGCATTTCCTTAAACAATACACTTATGCTTCTTGTCTCCGGAATACAGAATGGGTCAAACATAACCTGATTTTTAACCTGATAAAGCTTCTTATCCTTATCATTACCTTTAACGTATACCCTCAGAAGATCTCTGATATGTAATATGCCAATTATGTTATCAATATCATCATCATATACAGGATATCTTGAGTAGCTTTCTTCCATCACTATATCAAATGCCTCTTTAACTGTAAGTGAAGCATCAAGTGCTACTATATTCTTCCTGTGGGTCATAACATCTGATGCCTGCTTCTCGGCAAATTCAAATATATTGCCAATCATCTCAGCTTCATTCTCAGCTATAACTCCCTGTTCATGGCTTTCATTAACCATATCCATAATCTCTTCTGTTACATCTTCGTCCCGTTTCCCTTTAGTAAGCTTCTTAAATAAGCCAGAAAACAATCCTTGGTTCCCATCCGCGGGATGGCCATCATTCATAGTTCTATCCATTTCCTTTCGTTATTTAGATAATTATATTATTATACAATTATTCCCTATAGAATACCATATATCCTATTACATCGTCAATCTTGTTTCAGGTTCATCTCAAGACTAACCCTCAATGCCTTGTCAACCTGATTAATTATCTCATTATCAAGATGGCATACTTTATCTTTAAGTCTTTTCTTGTCTATTGTTCTTAACTGTTCCAGCAATATAACTGAATCTTTTACGATATCGTAATGGCACGCATCAATCTCAACGTGCGTTGGCAGCTTAGCTTTATTCATCTTAGATGTTATAGCTGCACATATAACTGTCGGACTATGCCTGTTGCCTGTATCATTCTGAATTATAAGAACAGGCCTTATGCCTCCCTGTTCAGAACCCACCACAGGTCTTAAATCTGCATAAAATATATCCCCACGTTTAATTACCACTTATATCACACTCCCAAAGCATTTACTTAATTGTTTATACTCAAAGTATTGCCAAGGTTTCGGGCGTGTATTCAATTATTTTGCAGGTTTGTTAATTAATTATTTTATTAATTATTTTTATGAATATACTGTATATTCCACTGCTTTTTAATCTGTTATTAACTTCCAGTTCTCGTGAAAATAATCGTGGCTTCCAATATATTGTCCATTAAGATAATAATTTCTTGGAATTCTCTTGCCAAGGTCACACACAAATTCGTAGTTAAATGTTCCTGCCAAGGCAGCAATCTCTTCAACTGTAATCTCTGCATCCTTGTCTTTTCCTACTAATGTTACAACATCACCACGGTTGACAGGACCTATATCTGTAACATCTACCATCATCTGGTCCATACACACCCTTCCTGTTATAGGAGCTTTCTTGCCATTAATAAGCACATATCCCTTTGATGATAATGACCTTGGATATCCATCGCCGTAGCCTACTGTAACAGTTGCAAGAACTGTTTCTCTCTTAGTTTCAAATGTTCCACCATAGCCTACTTTTTCTCCTGCTGGAATTGTCTTTACCATAGCTATGTGGCTTTTAAGCTGTAGTGCTGGTTTCAGCGTTACTGCTGACTTATTCACCTCATCTGATGGGTACATGCCATATAAAGCAATTCCAAGACGCACCATTCCATGATTAGCCTGTGGCATATCTATAATAGCTGCACTGTTGGATACATGCTTTATCTCAAACGATATACCTTCCTTCTTCAACGCCTCATCAAAAGCATCATACTTTGCAATCTGTCTTAATGCAGCTGTCTTATCCTTCTCATCAGCAGTTGCAAGATGTGTAAACAAGCCCCTTGCATTGAGTGCCTTTAAATTCTTTATCTTTTTAACTATCTCAACACCACTCTCATCTGGCTCAAGACCTATTCTTCTCATTCCAGTATCAACCTTGATATGGCAGAAAGCTACCTTTCCAAGTCTTAAAGCAACATCATTAAGCGCCTTGGCTGTTTCATAGTCAAATACTGTTGCATCTATTTCGTTCTTAACCAATGCCTCATATTCCTCAGGCTCAACATATCCTAATATAAGTATTGGCTTATCTATTCCATTTTCTCTTAAATTAACAGCTTCATCCAGTGTAGCAACTGCATATCCATATACCAAATCCCTTACTGCCTTGGATACAGCCACATCTCCGTGTCCATAGCCATCTGCCTTAACAACTGCAAGCGCCTTTGTTGAAGGTTCTGTCTTGCTCATAAGCTCGATACAATTAGCCCTTATTGCATCCAAATCTACATCTGCATATACTCTGTAATACTTACTCATAATTCACCTCTTGCTTTTATAAGCACATTTTTAATATTGTCAATAATATCGCCTGCAACCATAGAATACTTACCGTTGCTTAAGGCGGCTTCATCTCCTGCACATCCGTGTATATATACCCCAAGTGCCGAAGCCTCAAATACAGGAAGTCCCTGTGCCAGAAGTCCTGTTATTATGCCTGAAAGCACATCTCCTGAACCACCTGTTGCCATTCCATCATTGCCTGACATATTAATATACACTCTTTCTCCATCAGAAACAATAGTTCTTGCATCTTTTAATACACATATGCAATTATGTTCTCTTGCATATGTTCTTGCTGTATCTATAGGATTATTCTTTATCTTTGCAATATCAAGTCCTGTAAGACGTGACATTTCTCCTATGTGTGGTGTAACAACAACATTCTTATCCGTCATATCATCTTTATATGAGGCATTACCGCTATTGCCGCCAGCTTCACAATCTTTATTGTCACTATTGTCATCAAGCGCAATTTTATATTTGGCGATTATATTAAGAGCATCTGCATCATACAGCTTTTTGATATTCTTCTTTGCTGACACACTTCTTACAAGCTTTACTGCACTTTCTTCCATAGACAGCCCCGGACCTATGCACACAACATCTGCCCAGCAGACACATTTATCCACTAATGCCTCTGTATTATTAACAAAATCCCCCTGTTTCTCATCAGTATCATATGTATCAACAATACATTCCATATTGCCAGTTATAACTGCCGTGCGATTGCTTATATGCGTAAGGGTTCTTACAAGCCCTGCTCCTATACGCGCCGCCGCTCTTGAGCTTAATACTGCCGCACCTCCATAAAGCCTTGAACCAGCTATTATAAGTGCCTTGCCAAATGTTCCTTTATTGCCGTCAGGCTTTCTTGGTGGAAGCATATCAGATATATCACTATAATCATATGTGAAAATGTCCCTTGTCATATCCGGATATTGTGCAAAACCTATATCTTTTCTTATAATTTTCCCGCAATATGAAGCTGCTGGATATAATATATGTCCGATTTTTTCAAAGCCAAAAGTTACTGTTATATCAGCTTTAACCGCAGTTCCCATAACAGCACCTGTCGATGCACTTATACCTGATGGTATGTCAACAGCCACAACAATCCTGCTTCCATTATTGCACATATTCTGCGTATACTGTAAACACACTGATGTACTGCATTTATTAATTGTATCTACTACTTTCCTCGCTTCTCCTGCCAGTTCTCTTGATAAACCATTGCCAAATAAGGCATCTACAATAACCCCATATTTAGAAAAATCCGGGCTATTAATACATTCTATGCCCAGATTCTTTATTATGTTCAATTGTATATCAAATTCTTTGGTAGAGGAGTGTGAGTTAAGTATATAAACAGCCACATTGTAGCCCTTAATATAAAGCTGTCTTGCCACCGCAAGTCCATCTGCTCCATTATTGCCACGTCCGCATACGCATATAATGTCTGTATGTATATTACCTTTAACCTTGCTTTCAATAGCTTCTGTCACTGAGAGTGCGGCTCTTTCCATAAGCACAACTGATGGTATACCCAGAGTATTAATAGAATAAGAATCCACATTCTTCATAGAAGCTGCATCTAATACATATCTCATTCCTGCTTATCTCCTACATTGCCTTCATTAATTCTGTCAACTGCACTACAATTCTCAGGTCCGATAATATCGTGTATAAGGGAATACATATTATTATTAACCGTTTCCTTATCCTGCTTTATGAGTATATTCTTCTTAAGCTTGACTCTTGTAGCATTAATCCACTTATCAAGCACCTCTATATCCTCTGTATTGGCATTCATTCTGTCATAGCAGGCTTTAAGTGTCTCTGTAAGAAGCTTCTCGTTAGCCCTTGCCAATTCTCTTGGTACTTCTAAGAGTTCATCTTCAAGCGAAGCTATCTTGTCCTTAGACTCCTGTATAAGTCTTTGGTTCTGGCTCATACGCTTCTGCTTCTGCTTGCTTGAATCATCGTCTTCCATATTCTCAACAACATCATTGATAAGCTGCTTTTTAAGCTTCTTGATATCTTTAATGTCATTATTAATTCTTCCCTGCTTCTTAAGCAGTTCATTAACCTGTTTCTCCCAATACGCAATCTCATCTGTCTTATTCTTCTCGTTAATAAGGTGATACCACCGCTCATCAAGCGTAAGAATCGGAATATTCTTAAATACATCACTGTTCTTTAACAATTCATAAGTTATCTTAGACACTATCAATTCCCCCTTTGGATTTAATATCTTTATGAGTGCTTATTGGCTATTGTATAAGAAAGTCTCATAAGGCTTTCTGATAAATGTACATTCTCAACTATTACGTCATCTGGCAGGTTAAGATCTGTATGTGCAAAATTCCATATAGCCTTAATTCCTGCATCTGCAACCTGCTTTCCGATTTCCTTAGCTGCCTGCTTTGGTATTGTCAATGCAACTATCTCTATATCGTTCTTATGTATAAAATCGGCAAGCTGGTCCATCATCATTATATCTATTCCGCGAATACTTTGACCTTTTAGCTCTGGATTGTTATCGAATATTCCGCATATAACAAAACCACGTTTCTCGAAGTCTGTATAATTAACAATGGCACGTCCAAGATTACCAGCACCTATTATTATCATATTATGCTTTCTGTCTATCCCAAGGATCTTGCCTATCTCATCATAAAGATACTTTACATTATATCCATATCCCTGCTGTCCAAAGCCTCCGAAATTATTGAGATCCTGTCTTATCTGTGATGCTGTAACTTTCATTCTTGCACTTAAATCTTTAGATGAAATTCTCTGCACACCACTTTCTATAAGTTCGCCTAGATATCTGTAATATCTTGGCAGTCTTCTTATAACAGCCGATGAAATTTTCTTATTCTCTTCCATAACATTCTCCATTCCTGCGCAACATTGCTACAAAAAGGAGATGGGAACCCTCTAATTACCAGCTTCCCATCAGCCTTCAAAATTAATGTTAATTATATAACGATTTTGCTAAAAAGTAAAGAAATGTACACTATCCAAGCACTCTCTTAGCAATATCCACAGACTCCTTTGCATCCTTTGAATAGAAATCTGCGTGTATTTCTTTAGCATATTCAGGAGTAAGCACTGCTCCTCCTACCATAACCTTACAATCAAGATTGTTCTCGTGTATAAGTTCTATTGTCTTTTTCATCGAAACAAGTGTTGTTGTCATAAGTGCTGACAGACCACAAAGCTTCGCATCATTTTCTTTAATCGCATCTACAACAGCCTGATATTCAACATCTTTTCCAAGATCAATAACCTCATAGCCGTAATTCTCAAGAAGTACCTTTACAATATTCTTTCCAATATCGTGAACATCTCCTTTAACAGTCGCAATAACAATCTTTCCCTTGCTCACAGGTGCATTATTACTCATAATCATATGCTTTCTTATAACCTCAAATGCTCCCTGTGCAACACCAGCCGCCATTATAAGCTGTGGCAGAAATAATGTTCCCTTCTCAAACTCCTCGCCTATCTTATCAAGCGCAGGAATCAAGGCATTATTAACAATATCCATAGAATCCATACTTACAAGAAGCTCTTCTGTTATTGCTGCACCTTCATTTTTAAGACCTTTCTCTACCGCATAGAACAAGTCATCACAGGTATAACTGCCCTTCTTATCCTTAAGATTAACACTTCCGCCTGCCTGCGCTGTCTGACCGCCCTGTGCTGCATTTGCCGCCGTATTCACAGGATTAATCTTGCTTACATTAGGCATTGAAGCATAAGCCTTAATATAATCAACAGAATTCTTATCTATATTGGCAAGAAGCTTATATGCCCTTACTGCACCCATCATCTCATATATGTTAGGATTGATAATTGCAAGGTCAAGACCATTCTGCATAGCCATTGTTAAGAAAATGTGGTTGACAAGCACTCTGTTAGGAAGTCCGAAAGATATATTCGATACACCAAGCACTGTCCTTAAGCCAAGAGCATGCTTAACCTCATAAAGCGCATTAAGTGTCTCCATTACCCCCTCCTGTTCAGCTGAGGCTGTAAGTGTAAGGCAGTCTATGTATATATCTTCTTTAGGAATTCCTATAGCCATTGCCCTGTCCATAATCTTTCTTGCTATGGCAACTCTGTCTTCTGCTTTCTTAGGAATACCATCTTTATCAAGAGCAAGACCAATTACTGCCGCACCATATTTTTTAACTATTGGCAGAATGTTATTAAGAGAGTCTTCTTCTCCATTAACCGAATTGACAATTGGCTTTCCATTATACACTCTTAATGCCGCATCAAGAACCTCTGGTATAGTTGAATCAAGCTGGAGAGGCACATCTACAACTGACTGGAGTGCTTTCACAGTATCAACCATCATCTGTCTTTCATCAATTCCCGGAAGTCCGACATTGACATCAAGAATATCAGCACCAGCGCTAGTCTGTTCCAATGCCTGTCCGAGTATATAATCCATATCATTGTCTAAGAGTGCCTGCTTAAATACCTTTTTACCTGTTGGGTTGATTCTCTCTCCTACAACTCTTGGCTGGTCAACTATAACTGTGCTTGTAGCTGAACATACAGCCGATGGTATTTTCACTGGTTCTTTTGCTAAATTGCCTTCTTTATGTAACATATCTGATAAGCATTTTATGAATTCAGGAGTTGTTCCACAACAGCCGCCGAATATTTTAATGCCGTACTTTCTTAAGTCCTTCATAAATTCAGCAAACTGCTCTGCTGTCACATTATATTCATTAGTAACAGGGTCAGGAAGTCCTGCGTTAGGCTTTACTATAACTGGAAGATTAGTCCAGCCTGTAAGTTCCTTAATAACCGGCTCAAGCTCCTTTGGTCCAAGTGAACAGTTGACACCTAATGCATCCACTCCAAGTCCTGATATTGTAAGTGCAAATGAAGAAATCTGGCATCCTGTAAATGTACGCATATTTTCTTCAAATGTCATAGTAGTCATTATTGGAAGCTGGCTGTTCTCCTTTGCCGCAAGCACTGCCGCTTTCACATCTAACAGGTCTGTCATTGTCTCAAATACAACAAGGTCTGCACCTGCCGCCTCACCAGCCTTGACTATCTCAGCATACATTTCATAAGCTTCCTCAAAGCTTAATGTACCTGTTGGCTCAAGAAGCTGTCCTATAGGTCCTACGTCAAGTGCTACAAGTGCTTGTGGCTTTACATTGGCACACGCTTTCTTTGCATTTTTAATTCCTGCTGTTACAAGCTCATCAACTGAATGTCCACATTCTTCAAGCTTATATCTGTTGCCGCCAAATGTATTGGCATATATTATGTCTGCACCCGCCTTAAGATACTGCTCGTGTATGGAAATGAGAAGTTCTGGTTCAGTAATATTAAGCATTTCTGGTGTTTCACCCATCTTCATTCCTGCCGCCTGAAGCATAGTACCCATACCACCATCAAGAATTACATAATCCTTTTGTAAAAGTTCTTTTAATTTATTCATTACAATGTCCTCCTGCTTCCCTGAATCTGCATGTACCTTTAAGGTTACACGACATACAGCCTTTTTTCTGTGCGCTGACCTCTCCAGTTGTAAGTCCAATAACTGCTGTTACAGACTTAGTTGGTGTCATCATATCGGTCTTTCCTACATTAAGCCCTATAAGCTTAGGTGCATTTAGTATTTTTAAGAATTCGCCCTGCTGTGACAAAGGCAGGTCGCCATATCCTATTCCAAACCTGAAGGTCTGGTTATATTCTGGAAGCTCCTCTTTAATAACAGCCTCAACCTTATCACATACCTGTTCAATTGCCGCGCTTGCCATACTATCTGATATTACAGCCTTGGCAAGGTCTGATGCCTGCATTATTCTTAACATTCTGTCTATGCCGTCAGAGATTGTCACTGCCATAAGTGCCGCCTTATCACAGCCTTTAAGATGTTCTTTAA
The DNA here is from genome assembly GCA_050874785.1 of Lachnospira sp. Lineage (GTDB taxonomy): Bacteria > Bacillota > Clostridia > Lachnospirales > Lachnospiraceae > Lachnospira. Next base: position 37,800 of record JBNMLJ010000002.1, on the reverse strand, counting down.
TTGAGCTTCCCTTTAATGTAACAGAAGTCCCTTCAAGCCTTACACCCTCATCAACCTGAGTTACATCTACAACCCTGTATACATATCTTGGAACTGCCGCTTTTAAGACCTCCGCCTCACATTCATCTATAAGGCGGTTTATTGTCTCATCTGCTCCTATTCCTTTGTATCCTAAGTATCTTAATACTTCTGCCCTGTTTATACTGCTTAATGTCACCTGTTTTTTCATTTATTTATTCTTTCTTGCTTTGTCCTTATGCTTGCCTTTTCCTCTGCCCTTGCCTCTTGACTGGTTAGCCTTCTCAACATTAACACGGCGTCCTTTAATCTGTACGTTATCATTCATTGCCTTAAGAATTTTCTCTGCGTGTATAGCTGGTACATCAACAAATGTATAGTTATCCATCATATCTATCGCGCCGACAAGCTTGCCAGGCATACCAGATTCACCTGCAATAGCTCCAAGAATATTGGCTGGCTTTATTTTATCCTTTTTTCCAACATTAATAAAGAGTCTAACCATTCTTGAATCATCTTTATCTGTATCAAAATGGAATTCTTCTACTTCATCTTCTCTGTCAAGGGTATCACCTATAAGCATTTTTAAAAGTGCTGCTGCCATATCCATAGATGTATATTCTTCCTGATTAACGTGTTCTTCAACAAGATTAACCATATCTGTAAGTCCACCCTCCTCAATTGTCTGTCTGATTTTATCAAACATATTATCAAGCTTGGTGTTCTTAACATCATCTAATGATGGAACTGGCTTTGCAAGTATCTTAGTCTTACAGTAACGCTCAATATCTTTTAACTTATACACTTCTTTGCCGCTTATAAATGAAAGTGCCATTCCAGACCTTCCTGCACGTCCTGTTCTTCCAATTCTGTGAACATAGTATTCTTCATCCTGAGGAATGTCATAGTTAAATACCATATCTACATCATCAACATCAATTCCTCTTGCGGCTACATCAGTTGCTATAAGTATATCTACCTTGCCGCTTCTAAAGTCATCCATAACCCTGTCACGCTGCTGCTGTTTCATATCACCGTGTATTCCGTCAGCAAAATAGCCTCTGCCCTTAAGCTCTGATATAAGCTCATCAACCTGTCTTTTAGTGTTACAGAATACTACTGAAAGCCTTGGATTATATATATCAATAAGCCTGCATAATACTTCTGTCTTATTCTTAGGTCTTACTTCATAATAGAACTGTTCTATATTTGATACTGTAAGTTCCTTTCTTACTACCTTTATAATCTTGGCATCTTTCTGGAAGTTTCTTGCAATATCCATAATAGCCTTTGGCATAGTAGCTGAGAACATTACTGTCTGTCTGTCTTCTGGTGTTTCTGTAAGAATTGTTTCCATATCTTCCCTGAAACCCATATCAAGCATTTCATCAGCTTCATCAAGAATAACCATATTAATATTATCAAACTTAACAGTCTTTCTTCTCATATGGTCCATAACTCTTCCCGGAGTTCCGACAATAATCTGTACACCAGTCTTTAATGACTTTATCTGTCTTACTATCTCCTGTCCGCCGTATACTGGAAGGACTTTAATATCACTCATATATTTGGCAAGTTTCCTTATCTCCTCAGCCACCTGTACAGCAAGCTCTCTTGTAGGGCAGAGTACAATTGCCTGTGGCTTTTTTATCTGTGGGTCTATCTTCATAAGCATAGGAATTGTGTATGCCGCTGTCTTACCAGTACCTGTCTGTGCCTGTCCGACAACATCAATACCTTCACATACAGCAGGAATTGCCTGTGTCTGTATAGGTGAAGTTTCCTCAAATCCCATATCCTCAATAGCTCTTAATATTCTTTCATCAATGTTTAACTCGTCAAATTTCATTCATTTCCTCATTTCTTAATTTAATACACTTATCTTAGTCTAACTTTTTAATAATACATTATAGGAAGAAATAAGTCAAAAAAATTGCAATTTATTGTTAAAGCAAGTATAATTTAATTAATTATGATTAAAAAATGTAGTGATACAGTGTCATAAAGGCACCAAATTATTCATAACTGCAGGATAAGCATTATGCCCTCTGACATCTTTATCATTCATTATCATTTAATGAAAGCATAATTAAAGAAAGGAACACTGTTATTATGATTCTTTCCTGTAATAATATAAGTAAATCTTTTGGAACAGATGTTATTATCAAATCCTGTTCTTTTAATATTGAAGACCACGAAAAGGCAGCTATCGTTGGTATCAACGGTGCTGGAAAGTCTACTCTTTTAAAGATTATAACTGGAATTGAACCTGCTGATACCGGACTTGTAACCTTAGCTAAGGACAAAACTTTAGGTTACCTTTCCCAGCAGCAAAATCTTAATTCAGACAACACCATTTATGACGAGCTGTTATCTGTGAAGCAATATATCCTTGATATGGAAGCCCAGCTAAGAAGTATCGAGAACCAGATGAAATCCGCAGATGATAAAGCTCTTGAAGCACTTATGAAGAAATATTCAGACCTTAACCACGAGTTTGAATTAAACAATGGTTACGCTTACAAAAGCGAGATTACTGGTGTACTTAAAGGTCTTGGCTTTACAGAAGAAGATTTCACACTCAATGTAAATACCTTATCAGGCGGACAAAAGACACGCGTTGCCCTTGGCAAGCTTTTATTATCAAAGCCTGATATTATACTTCTTGATGAGCCTACCAACCACCTTGATATGGAGTCTATAAGCTGGCTTGAGAACTATCTGCTTAACTACAGTGGTGCTGTACTTATAGTTGCCCACGACAGATATTTCCTTGATAAGATAGTAAGCAAGATTATCGAGTTAGACAATGGCAATGCCACTGTATTCTCAGGCAACTATACTGACTATGCTTCAAAGAAAGCTATCCTGCGCAATATGCAGTTAAAGGAATACCTTAACCAGCAGCGCGAAATCAAACATCAGGAAGAAGTTATTACAAAGCTTAAGCAGTTCAACCGTGAGAAATCTATTAAAAGGGCTGAAAGCCGTGAAAAAATGCTTAACAAGATGGAAATTGTCGATAAACCAGAGATTTTAAACGACAAAATGGATATTAAGCTTGAACCTAACGTAATCAGCGGCAATGATGTCCTTACTGTAGACAACCTTACTAAAGGTTTTGACGGCACTGTTCTTTTTGATAATATAAGCTTCCAGATTAAGCGTGGTGAGCGTGTAGCACTTATCGGAAGCAACGGAACAGGCAAGACAACAATATTAAAATTAATTAATGGAATTATTCCTGCTGATTCAGGTTCAATATATCTTGGAGCTAAAGTAAACATCGGTTATTATGATCAGGAGCACCACGTTCTTGACCCTGACAAGACCATTTTTGATGAAATCAGGGACGCTTATCCCGACCTTAATAATACACAGATAAGAAATACCCTTGCCGCATTTTTATTCACCAATGAAGATGTATTCAAGTATATAAGGGACTTAAGCGGTGGCGAGCGCGGACGTGTATCATTAGCCAAGCTTATGCTGTCTAATGCCAACTTCCTTATATTAGATGAGCCTACTAACCACCTTGATATCACTTCAAAGGAAATTCTTGAAAATGCACTTAATAATTACACAGGTACTGTCCTGTTCGTATCACACGACAGATACTTTATTAATTCAACTGCAACAAGAATTATCGAACTTGCTAATAAGACTGTTGTTAATTATATTGGCAATTATGACTATTATCTTGAAAAAAAGGATATACTAGGAGCAAAACCAATAGCTGATAACTCCTCTAAATCCAGCAGTTCAGCCAGTTCCAAGCTTAACTGGCAGGAAGAAAAGGTAAAACAGGCACAGCAAAAGAAGATTAAAAATGAAATCAAGCGTACTGAAGAACGCATTGCTTCAATTGAGGCTGAAATTGAGGAGCTTGATAATATGTACGCTGACCCTGCCATAAGCAGTGATACAGCCAGGCTTATGGAAATACACACCAAGAAAGAAGCTCTTAGCAAAGAGCTTGATGAACTGTATGATAAATGGGGCGAATTAACATTATAATTCCAATATCCAAAACGGCGAAAAATGCCGAAAAAAGGCAATTCTTAAGCGTTTTTTATTGACAAAATTACCTATATGGAGTATAAATAACCTATACTTATTATTACTTATTTCATTTAAGGAGGATGTAGTTTATTATGAATAAGACAGAGTTAGTTGCTGCAATCGCAGAGAAGGCTGAACTTTCAAAGAAGGATGCAGAGAAGGCTTTAAAGGCTTTCACAGAAACTGTTGCTGAACAGTTAAAGAATGGTGACAAGATTCAGTTAGTTGGTTTCGGTACTTTTGAAGTTGCTGAAAGAGCTGCTAGAACAGGTCAGAATCCTCAGACAGGTAAGGCTATTGAAATCCCTGCTTCTAAGGCACCTAAGTTTAAGGCTGGTAAGGCTTTAAAGGATACTGTTAACTCAGCTAAATAATTAATATTCGATAGTGGATATTGCGACTGTCACTTAGGTGGCAGTCTTTTTTATATTATTAATAAATTCATAAAATATTATCTATAAAAATATCATCTATGAAATTTAGAAAATGGAGGCACACTATGGAAATAGAACGTAAATTCTTAGTTGCACAATTACCAGATAATCTGGACAGTTATAATTGCAGATATATTGAACAGGGTTATCTTTCCACTAAACCGGTAATCAGGGTAAGACGTGATAATGATGATTATTATCTTACTTATAAAGGCAGTGGCATGATGGCCCGTGAAGAATATAATCTTCCACTCACCAAAGACTCGTATGAACATTTGATTAAAAAAGCTGACGGCAATATAATTACCAAAAAGCGTTATGAAATTCCTGACGGCAATGGATATACTATTGAACTTGACATATTTGAGGGAGTATTCAGTGGCACTGTTCTTGCAGAGGTTGAATTTAACACTATAGAAGAAGCTGATAATTACACTGTGCCTGAATTCTTTACAGAAGATGTTACCAATAACCCTGAATACCACAACAGCAATATGAGCAAAAAGAAGTTCGACTAATGAGAACACTCTAAGAAAAGAGGATAATCTAATGAAAAAACTCTATGATATATTAGATATAAGTCCTGATATTACTCTTGAAACACTGCAAAGAGCAAGAATGGCAGCCTTAACACTTATCAAATGGCTTCTCTGCTCTTTATTTACAGGAAGCTTTATCGGACTTATCGGAGCATTATTTTACAAAGCTTTGCAATATGTAACAAGTTTTCGGACCGAACACCCTTACACTTTATTCTTCCTTCCTGCTGCTGGTATTATAATCGTTCTTATGTACCATTTTACGCACGAAGACAAGAATACAGGAACTAATCTTGTAATAACTGCAATCCAGTCCAATGCAGAAGTTCCTGTCCGTGTCGCTCCGCTTATTATAATATCAACACTGCTTACACACCTCTGCGGTGGTTCAGCAGGACGAGAAGGCGCAGCCCTGCAGGTTGGCGGCTCCCTAGGCAATCTTATCGCCAAAATATTACATTTTGACGACAAAGATACAAGAATTATGATTATGTGCGGAATGAGTGCCTGTTTCTCTGCTCTTTTCGGAACTCCTATAGCCGCAGCCATATTTTCTATGGAGGTTATAAGTGTCGGGGTTATGTATTACGCCGCACTCGTTCCCTGCATTATATCTGCACTCATTGCTTCTGGTGTAGCTGGTTTGTTTAATATAACACCAACTAAGTTTATAATAAGTGAAATATGTGAGTTAAGCATATCTACTGGAATAAGATTTATGATAATGTCGGTAATATTTGCCCTCGCAAGCATTGTATTCTGTTATATGCTTCATTCATCAGCCAAAATATATGCCGAATACATAAATAACCCATATATCCGTATTATTGTCGCTGGTGTGCTTGTTATTATTTTAAGATACATAACAGGTACTACTGATTATCTTGGTGCTGGCGCTCCTATGATTGCGGCAAGCTTTATATCAAGCTGTGCGTGGTATGTCTTTATTTTAAAAATGCTGTTTACAGCCATTACATTAGGTGGTGGATTTAAAGGCGGTGAGATTGTTCCTACACTTTTTGTCGGTGCAACTCTTGGAAGCTTTCTAGCACCTGTGTTCGGACTTCCTATCGGCTTATGTGCCGCGTGTGGTATGGTAAGTGTATTCTGCGGTGTAACCAACTGTCCTCTCACATCTTTTATATTATCAATTGAAATGTTTGGCTCTGGTTCAATGAAATTCGTAATTATATGCGTGGCAATAAGTTATATGCTCTCTGGCTACTACAGTCTTTATAACAGCCAGAAGATTGTTTACTCTAAATACAAGACAGAATATATTAATAGACATTCGCATTGATAATATGACAGCCGCTTAATATTATAAGCGGCTGTCATTCTTATTAAAGACTTTAATTATATTTTAATGCCATTACAATTAATATCATTATAATTAAATCTTTATTATTAATACTTCAATTATTAATGTTTTAATTATTAACTTAAGTCATCTGCTGTTCGGCTTCCTCTATTTCTTCTTTAGAATACTTTGTTAAAATCTGTTCTTTAGTAAGCCCTAATTCCAGCATTGCAATTATTGCTTTATTTCTCTCCTGTTCCATTCCTTTTTGAACACCTTGATTTTCGATTTCCATTCTAAGTTCTTCTAACGCAGTACACATATCAATTCCGCCTCCTTTTCTCTGTTCCCTGTTTATTCCAAGCAGTGCTTTCGATGATGTAATCACACCTATTAAATCCAGCACCTCGCTGTCAACAAGTTTATTATTATATTCTTTATATATATTCTGGAAATTCTTCTGATAAATATTTCTTGTAATATTAAATACATCTTTTACATCTTCATTATAAAATATGTATTTATCTGATTCAAGTATCTGTATTAGATTCAGTCTGTAGTCTGAAAAGAATTGTTTCATATTATCTGAAAGCCCCGTCATCATATCATTGTTCTTAATGGCATCGCATAATGCGTTCTGTCCTGAAGTTCCAAGCCTAATATATTAAACTCAACTCCATTACACATCTTCTTTACTATGTCCCTGTTTCTTTTTATCGATTCACTATAACCCTTTAATTTAATGACCTCTGATACATCTGTATCCATTTCCTTAAGCTCATTAGGATTTATCACCTGCTCTCCCTTAAATATTACCGCATTAAATAAATCAGCAAATCTTCTATTGTCCCTCCAGAAATGCTTTAATATAACATCTGGCTGTATACTGTTATTTTTACCCATTGTACGCCTTTCTTTAATATTATTATCTGATTTAATATTCTTACTTTGTTCAGTATTCTTTATTTAACATTATTTATCTAATATTCTTTGTTTAACATTATTAAATTGTATTGTTAAGCACCGTAAGAAGCTTCCAACGCGTTATTATTCTATAGCTATATTTAATATATTAATATCATTCATCTGTATTGTCAATATATTTTAATTATTTTTATAGTATTTATGTATGGTACTTTTACAACATTTTGTTAATTATAGCAATAAATATTTTACAACATAATAAATACATACTATCAATACCATACTTAGAAACTCTCAATATCGCATTGACGACATAAAAAAGGCAATCCATACAGAATTATCGTATCTACCGATTTCTTCTGCTAATGAATTGCCTTTTTACTGCTTTAACTACGCATCATTCTTATATTTTATTTATAGAAATTGTCCTCTGGAAGCTTTCCACCAACTGAAGCTGGGTTTGCTTCGTAAAGAACATTTAAGTATTTGCTTATTTTGTCTTTGGCATCACTGCCTGTTATTATTGTTATGTTGCATTTTGGTATTGCCTGCTTTGCAACTGCGGCTTTTGTTATGTCATATTTTTCTACAAGTGCTGAAGCCTCATCTACATTTGCATTAACATAATCTGCTGAAAGCTTATATTCCTCAAGGAACTTGTCAACCGCAGCCTTATGGTTATTGTAATACTCTGTATTGACAACGATTACACCTGTTACTACTGTGCTTCCGTCCTTTGATGCATTTTCCCATTCCTTAGTAACATCAAGCGCTATTCTTGCTTCCTTGTTATTCATAAGAACTGTTGTTGCAAATGGCTGTGGAAGCATAGCTACAGTTTCTTCCTTAGCTGATGCCATAATAGCCGCAACCTCAGAAGCCTCTGACTTAAATTCAATATTCACATCTTTATCAGGGTCAATTCCGTTAGCATTTAAAAGGTATCTTAATGTGTATTCAGGTGTAGTTCCTTTACCTGTTGTGTATATTGTACGTCCTTTAAGGTCGCTTACATTAGTTACCTCGCCCTTATTATCAAGTATATATAACACGCCGAGTGTATTAATTCCTACAACGGACACCTTGCCATTACTCTTATTATAAAGTGTTGCCGCCGCATTACAAGGCATAGCTGCAATCTGGACATTGCCCTTTATAAGGTCTGCTGTAAATGCATCTGCCGCCGCTTCTATCTGAAATGTGTAATTATTGGCTGTTTTATTATCCTCATTATCACTCATAAGCTTAACCATTCCGATAGCTGTAGGTCCTTTAAGTGCAGCTACTTTTATGTCTTCGCTTACATACTCACTTGTACTTTCCTGTGTTGCATTGTCTGACTTATCACTGCTGTTACTGCCACAGGCTGTAAACATTATGCTGACCATTACAAGCATAAGAATAGCGGCTGTCAGTTTCTTCATTCTCTCTCTCATATTGTTTCCTTCCATTCCTTTATAATTATCTGTAATGACATTATTCCGTTAAATGTATTGATATCCGGATAATATATTATAGAAATTCTCATTCCTGCCCTTGGAATATCATCTATGTTATTAATTCCAAACTGCACAGCAGGCACAAGAGTTCCGTCCTCTGTTTCTAACTGGCATCTAAGAACATTTTTATTCTTTCCAATAACCGAGGCTGTCTTTACATATAAGTTCCTATCTGCAAATACCGGCTTTTCATTACCCTTTCCAAATGGTTCAAGCAGCTTTAACTGATTGACCAGACGGATATTGGCATACGATACAGGCATTGGCACATCAATCCACATTTTAGGAATTAAGTCCTCATCTGTAAGTACCGCATTATCATTCAGCATTTTTCTGAATATGTCAATATCAGATATTGCTAATGATAAACCAGCCGCCATTGGATGTCCACCATATTTAGTGAGAACATTTTTACATTTATTAATTTCTTCATACATATTATAGCCTTCGATTGAACGTCCTGAGCCTTTTGCCCCGTCCTCTGCATTGGTAATGACATATGTAGGCCTGTAATATCTTTCCTTAATTCTGCCTGCTATTATTCCAGCTATGCTCTCGTGGCAGTCCTTTAAATATACAACAAGCACCTTATCCTTAAGCAGTCCTGTATTCTCTACAAGTTCTATTGCCTTCTGTGTTTCCTGCTCTGTCATTGACTTTCTTTCATTGTTAAGGGCTATAAGCTCTTTTGCCATATTATGCGCCTTTTCGTTATCCCTGCAAAGCATAAGTTCAATCGCCTGTCTTGCTGTGTCAAGACGTCCGCTGGCGTTAAGACACGGTCCTATTACAAAGCCTATATGATATGAACTTATATTATTAATATCAAGCTGGCACTCCTCTATAAGCGCCCTGAGTCCTGTATTCGCTGTGTGTGCAATGTGCTTAAGACCATATTTAACTACTATTCTGTTCTCATCAATAAGGTCGACTATATCACCTACAGTGGCTATTGCCATAAATTCGATATAATCTTCAAGGTCTTTCTTATCAAGCCCTAATCTGTCATATAACAGGCTTATAAGCTTATATGCAACGCCTGCTCCGCACAGCAGCTTAAATGGATAACAACAATCTGCCTGTTTAGGGTTGATAACTGCATCTGCAGGAGGTACAATATATACCTTTTTATCGTCCTTCATTTCAAATGGAACATCGTGGTGGTCGGTTACTATCATTGTAATTCCATTATCCTTTGCATACCTGACCTGATTATATGCGGCTATTCCATTATCACAGGTAACGATTGTATCAATTCCTTCGTTAATTGCATTGTCTATCAAATGTTCATTAATTCCATAACCGTCATTTATCCTATGCGGTACAACATAGTCTACATCTGCTCCTGCCGCCCTTAAACCGCAGAATAATATATAAATGGAACATATTCCGTCAATATCATAATCTCCTATTATCCTTATAGGCTTATGTTCCTCTATTTTCTTAGTAATAATATCAACAAATTTATCAGCATCTTTCATACTATGCGGATTATGTACATCATTAAGATTTCCATTAAGATACATATCTATATCTTTACTGCCGCATATATTCCTGTTTCTTATTATACGGGCAAGCACCTGGTCTATTCCGTATTCAGAGGCTATCTGCTTAAAATCTGCTTTTTTGGCGTATACCATCCATTTGCTGTTCATGGTTGTCTCCATTCTTGGGGGAATGTTGATGTGGTGTGGTGTGATTGATTGACAGACGGACGCTGCGCTGGCATAGTGTATTACCGCAGGGCACGCTTTCGCTGCGTTGCAGCTCGTAGCGGACACATAAGCGGCTAAAATACAGCCGCTAAGCGCCGACGGCTGCAAAGCACCCTGCTTGCAATACACTATGCCAGTGCAGCTGTTTTGCTTCTATATTCAATTTCAACTGCACATCTGACACTTATGCCACATCTGCATTTCCTTTGTTCTTACATTTTATTATGTTTATATTATTGTATTTTTTAGCTCGGACTAAAGCCACATACAATATTACTTGTATTAAAAATGGTGCATCGTTTGATGCACCATTTTACTGCTTTACAAAGCCATTATATTCATTATTTATTATACCTGGGCTCCGTCTTTTCCTATGCTTTCTGCTTTTTTTCTTTTATTAACTGCTTCGTCAATAACTCCTCTGTTCTTTCCACCAAGCATATACCAGAATGAACTTGTAAGGAATACTGATGAGTAGAAACCTACGATAATACCAACAATAAGTGGAAGTGCGAATTCCTTAACTGATGTTACACCAAGTATGTATAACATAACGAGCATAATAAGAGTTGTTATTGTTGTATTAATATTTCTTGTTAATGTACTTGTTATAGCTGAATTAACAAGCTCTGTAATATTAGTCTTAGAGTTAGCACTCTTTAACATTTCCCTGATACGGTCAAATATAATGATTGTACCGTTAATTGAGTAACCTACTATTGTAAGCATACATGCAATAAATGTGTTACCTACTGGTACTCTGAATACTGCATAGAATGTAATAACTACTAATACATCCTGTAAAAGAGCCATAACGGCTGCAAGTGCAAACTTGATATCCCTGAATCTTGCAAAGATATATATAAGCATTGCTATTGTAGCAAGAATTACTGAAAGTATAGCATTCTTCTTCATAGTGCTGCTGACAGATGAACTGATTGTATCTGTTTCAACTATTGAACCATCTTCAATAGGGAACTTAGCTGTTACAGCTTCCTCAACAGCTTCTCTCTGCTCAAGTGAAAGGTCTGTTGTCTTAAATGAAACCTTATTTGAGTTCTGAACCTTCTGCTGCTGTACTTCTGTTATGCCTGCCGCATCCCTGATTACAGGAATAATATCATTCTCAATTTCTGACTGTGAATATTCCTTTTCAAATGTAAAGCTTGTTGTTGAACCACCTACAAATTCAAGGCTGAAATTAAGTGCCCTGTTGCCAAGTGCGCTCTGTACTCCCATTGTTATGAAACCAATAACAATAATCACGATTGAAACTGTGATAGTCCATTTCTTAATTGAAAGAATGTCATATGTTCTTCTATGTGCGGTCTTTCCATACATAGATGGCTTAGTAAGACCAAAGTTATAAAGAAGCTTCATAATAACTTTAGTAATTACAAGTGCTGTAAATATTGAAACAATGTTACCTACTGCAAGAGTTGTTGCAAATCCCTTAACAGAACCTGTACCAAATATGTAAAGTACAATAGCTGCAATAAGTGTTGTTACGTTACCATCAACGATAGCTGATGTAGCTTTGTTGTAACCTGCAAGAATAGAATTCTCAACACTCTTTCCTGCGGCTATCTCTTCTCTGATACGTGTATAGATAATAACATTGGCATCAACCGCCATACCAATACCAAGTATGATACCGGCAATACCTGGAAGTGTTAATGTAAGGTCGTATACACTTACAAGGAATAATACTAATGTTGTATATATAATAAGTGAAAGTGTTGCAACAACACCTGGCACTCTGTATATAGCAATCATAAATACACATAATAATGCAAAACCGATAGCTGCTGCTATAAGACTTGTACGGATTGCATCGTGTCCTAACTGTGCACCTACGATATTAGAGCTTACTTCATTAAGTGTAAGAGGAATAGAACCAATTCTTATGTATGTAGCAAGATTATCTGCCGCATCAAATGTTTCCATACCTGTAATAGAAGCATTACCGCCTGTTATAGCCTGATTAACTGTTGGATAACTTACAACTGAACCATCATATACGATATATATTCTGCTTCCGATATTGTTAGCTGTTGCCTCAGCAAACTTATCTCCACCTTCATCTGTAAATGTAAGCGATACACCATATGGTGTGCTGTCAGTTGATGATGTATTAGTGTAAGCCTGTGCTGTCTTTACGTCAGAACCTGTAAGAAGTGGTGTGTAATCTTCTCCCTGTGACCACGCTGTATAACCTGTGTAATCAAGAAATTCAAGTGAACCTGGTGTTCCTAATTCTGTAAGAATTTCATTAGCATCTGTAACACCTGGAATTTCTACTGTAATTCTGTTCTCGCCTTCCTTGTAGACCTGAGATTCTGTACTTCTTCCCTCGATACGTTTCTCAAGCTTATATATAGTATCTTCTATATCCTGGGAACTTGGGTTATCTTCTTCAATCTCATAAGTAATACTGACACCACCTGCAAGGTCAAGACCTAAGTTGATGTCCTTAGCACTGCCATAGCCCTTGCCGTTCATTCCGAATATAGCTGTAAGCGAAAGTCCTACAAGCAGTACAAGAATGATAATGCTATAGCTTATCTTCTTAGTTAAATTGTACTTCATTTTACTATTAATACTCCCTTCAACATTTCTTTTAATCTTCTGCCATCGCAGCTCTTATCATAATTGCACATTCAATTCTCTTCTTCTGCATTTCACAGCCAACATCATATGCATCATTGATGTTACCATGGAAGTTGTAAGAATTAGCGGCACACCCACCACTACAGTAGAACTTGGCAAAACAGTTCTTACACTTTTCTTTTGAATATACATTACAACTCTTAAATTCATCTCTTATATCATTACGGGTTATGCCTTCATCAACATTACCCATAAGGAAATCTTCATTACCAACGAACTGATGACAGGGATAGAAATCACCCCAAGGAGTAACAGCAAGATACTCACATCCTGAACCACAGCCTGATAATCTCTTAGCCACACAAGGACCTCCGTTAAGGTCAATCATAAAGTGGAAGAAATTAAAGCCATTGCCCGCTTTCTTTCTCTTAATAATCTCCTTGGCAAGCTTATCATACTGCTCAAATATAATTGGAAGGTCTTCTTCTCTTATCGCATAAGAATCTGTAGGCTGTGCAACAACCGGTTCTACTGAAATCTGTTCAAAGCCTTCATCTGCTAAGTGAAGAACGTCTTCTGAAAAATCAAGATTGTTATGTGTAAATGTACCTCTGACATAATAATTCATCTGGTTACGGCTTTCAGCAACCTTTTTAAACTTAGGCATTATAATGTCATATGAGCTTCCGTGGTTATTTCTTGTTGGTCGCATAAGATCATTAATCTCTTTACGTCCATCTATACTTAATACTATATTGCCCATCTCTTTATTAGCAAAATCGAGTATCTCATCATTAAGAAGTATACCATTAGTTGTAAGTGTAAAACGGAATTTCTTATTGTGCTCTTCTTCAAGGCTTCTTCCATATTCTACAAGCTGCTTTACAACTTCAAAATTCATTGTTGGCTCACCACCAAAGAAGTCAACTTCAAGATTTCTTCTTGAACCTGAATTAGCAACAAGGAAATCCAATGCCTTCTTACCAACTTCAAAGCTCATAAGAGCTCTTCTTCCGTGATATTCTCCTTCCTCTGCGAAACAATATTTGCAGGCAAGGTTACAGTCGTGTGCAATATGAAGACATAAAGCTTTAACAACTGTAGGTCTGTCCTTAAATGAATCTATATATGGCTCATATATATCTTCTGTAAAAAGCTGTCCTTCTTCCTTTAATTCTTCTATCTCCTGACAGGCTTCCCTGATATCTTCTTCTTTATATTTATCTTTAAGCTTATCTGCTATCTCATCAACACTTGAATTCTCATAAAGTGCGATTATATCATATACTATATCATCAACAACGTGTACAGAACCGCTGTTTACGTCTAACACGATGTTATATCCATTATTCTTATACTGGTGTATCATAATTATCCTCAATTTCTATTGGCTGTATACAGCCATTTATTCTTAATCACAGCTAATAAATATGCCTGTAGCTTGCTGACATATACTAACTATGTACTGTCTTAACAGAAATAAGAGAGTGTCTAAAATGCTTTAGCACTCTCTTACCCTTCACTAACCGATTAACTAATTATTAGTTATTCTTATTCTCACAGCTCTGGTTACCAACTGTGCATGATGTCTTACAAGCTGACTGACATGATGTCTGGCATTCGCCACATCCGCCGTGCTTCATTGTATCCTTTAATACGCGATTGCTGATTGTCTTAATATGCTTCACAACAATACCTCCTTTTTGTTCATAACTATTATAAGTATAACATATAGCTATTACATTTTCAACAACTTTATATCAAGCCTAATGCTCTTAAAATAAATATCCAGCCTGTTAATGTTATGCTTGATAATACTGTCGTCAAAACAATTATACTTGATGATAATACCTCATCATTATCCATACTCTTTGCCATAACATAACTTGTAACTGTAGTAGGAGATGCAAGCATTATAAGTGCAGCCACAAGCTCCTGATTTCTAAATCCAAGGAATACTGCAACAGGAATAAATACTGCCGCAAGTCCTATAAGCTTAATAAATGTTGCTATAATAGTAGGCTTTATCTTCTTTAACGCCTTTCTTCCCTCAAAGCCTGCGCCAATACATATTAAAGCTATAGGTGTTGCTGTCTGTGCAAGACTTTCTATAGTCTTATTAATAATTGCAGGATATTTCATATTAAGCATTGATGATATAAAGCCAAGGACAATACCTATAATAATCGGATTTTTTAATATATTAATAAATGCCTTCTTAATATTATCACCCTTGCCAGCTTTAACAGCCTCACTGCCGTCTGCCGGATGTGCCTTAAATGTAAGTACAACAACTGCAAATATATTAAATAACGGAACTGCCGCAACAATCATAAGCGGTGCCATTCCTGTATCTGAATACATATTCTGCACAAATGCCATTCCAAGAATCGCGGCACTGCTTCTGCACGAGCCCTGTACAAATGCTCCCTTTTGTGTATCGTCCTTCATTAATATCTCAGTTCCTATCCACACTAATGAGAACATAAGTATTGTTACTATACTGCAATATAATACAAACTGTGGGTCAAATTTACCTTTAAAATCAGACTTTGACAAATCCCTGAACAATAATGCCGGCAATGCCACCTTAAACACATATCTGTTGGCAACATTAGCAAAATGGTCGTCAATAAGACCTATCTGTTTAATAAACCACCCTATAATCATCACAAGAAATATAGGAACTGTCGCATTTATACTATATATAAAACTATCCATTATCAATCTCCTATCCACATCATTTTACTTATCAAGCACATACATATGATTAAGAGGTCCGCTTCCCTTACCTATGTCAAGTCCAGCCTTAAGAGCACCTGTTATGTATTCCTTCGCCCTTGCAACCGACTCCTTAATACTATACCCCTCTGCTATATTACATGCAATAGCAGATGATAATGTACAACCTGTTCCGTGTGTATTAGGATTATCTACTCTTTCTGCCTCAAACCAGCTTGTTTCAACCTCTGTATACAGATAATCATTGGCACAATTAATGGAATGACCACCCTTTACAAGAACTGCCACTCCTCCATCATTAATATTTATCTTCTTATAGATGATTTCTGCCGCTTTTTCCATATCATATTTGTCATTAATAGTTATGCCTGACAGGCTTTCAGCTTCTGGAATATTAGGTGTTATCACTGTTGCAAGCGGCATAAGCTTCTTAATAAGCACTTCCTCTGCTTCTTTAGTGATAAGCTTCTTACCACTTGTTGACACCATAACTGGATCTAACACAATATTAACCGCTTTATATTTTCTTAATTCTTCTGCTATCTCCTCTACTATGTATGGTTCAGACACCATTCCAATCTTTACCGCATCTGGTCTTATATCCTCAAATACTGCATCTATCTGTCTTGCCGTAAAGCCTCTTTCACAATTCATTATTCCATACACACCTGTTGTATTCTGTGCTGTAAGTGATGTAATAACACTCATTCCATATACACCGTGTGCGGCAAATGTCTTTAAATCTGCCTGTATTCCAGCACCTCCGCTACAATCACTCCCCGCTATTGTCAAAACCTTTTTCATAATATCCTCATTCCCTTATTTATCATTTTTCTGTAATTTTACGAATTAATATTCCGTATAATATATTATTCTGTAAATGTACTTAACCTTTCATATACCAGCGTAATTCTCATTACCCTGCGGTCATTTTCGTCCTCCTTCATATTAATAAGCCCATTAAGATACTTCTATATTTTGCGTAAACAGATCTTTCCATAATCTATATACAGATTTACTTCTCTATATCTATATATGGATATAGAAAAAGGGAAGCCTGACCAGCTTCCCTCAATAAAGTGCAGTCGGCGGGACTTGAACCCGCACCCAAGCAATATGGACTAGATCCTTAGT
This sequence comes from Lachnospira sp., assembly GCA_050874785.1. Lineage (GTDB taxonomy): Bacteria > Bacillota > Clostridia > Lachnospirales > Lachnospiraceae > Lachnospira. Next base: position 20,823 of record JBNMLJ010000002.1, on the reverse strand, counting down.
CTAGCGCGTATGCCAATTCCGCCACGACTGCTTATTTAGTTAATCGCTGTTTCCCAACGACTTGATTATATTATCATCTACGTAACACTTTGTCAACAACTTTTTACAATTTTTTCAATTATTTTTTAATTCATCTTTAATTTTATTCTATAACTGTCACTTTTTAAAAATAATATTTAATAATAATATTTAATTTATCTTCAAATTTTTCCTATTAATTTTTAATTTTCTTTAAATTAAGTGTGTATGCTAACTCGCACTTCTTTATGCCTTGACAAAATCCCTGCCTTAGAATACAATAATCTAGTTAGCGGAAATGTCGGAATGGCAGACGAGCAAGATTCAGATTCTTGTGTGGGTTACCACGTGTGGGTTCAAGTCCCATTTTCCGCATTAATTAATATTTTTAAAGGTGTGATAAGATTAATTCCTATCACACCTTTTTTACATTTCATATTCACAATTACAATCCAGACCTGTAACACTAGTTATTACAATTGTTACCTAAACCTATAACTCTGGTTATTACAATCCAGTATTATCTCTATAATCTGATATTATTTCTAATCAATAACTGCTATCTTAGTTATAACCGGCTGGTTATTCTTAGCAACCGTACCATTGTCATCTGTTGTCTTAACATTGGCACATATCTTATCTACAATATCCATTCCATCTGTTACATAACCAAAGCAGGCATAATTACCATCAAGATATGTACTGTCTTTATGGACTATAAAGAACTGTGAGCTTGCACTGTCATTATTGCTTGAACGCGCCATTGAGATTGCTCCTCTTGTATGTGAGAGATTATTCTCAATTCCGTTATTACTGAACTCACCCTTTATCTTATTATCCGAGCCACCTGTTCCATTGCCAAGCGGATCACCACCCTGTATCATAAAGCCTTTGATTATTCTATGAAATGTAAGTCCATCATAAAATCCATCATTAGCAAGATTAATGAAATTAGTCACTGTAATAGGTGCTGCATCAGCATCTAATTCCACATTGATATCACCATAATCCTGCACTGTAATTGTAACGTGATGCTTTCCTGATAAAAGATTATCCTCTTCTTTAGTCTGTGTCTGGCTGTCCGAAGCCTTGCCACAGGCTATTAATGATACTGATAACATGACTGCAATTAATATATTTAGTATCTTCTTCAATTCTTTCTCCATTCCAGCCTAAGGAACTTTACTTCCTTAATACTGCATAAATTCGTTAATATCTCTTAACACATCTTCAATCTCACTCTCGCCGCCATTAACTGTCAACTGGAGTGGTCTGCTTATATCAAGGCTGAATAATCCAACAAGAGACTTACCATCAACACAGCTATTGCCACATTCGACATCGAATCCACACGAATACCTGCTTATTTTGCTCACAAATCTTTGAACTTTCTCAACTGAATCAAGTAAAATTGTTACTGTCAACATATACTAATAATCCTCCTGTAAATTATCCTACAATTTCTCAAATGTAATTAATCAACCCACAACACCAACAACTATACTACTTTCCATAAATAATTACAACCAGTTTAATATATCTGCCACTATGAATATCAGGCTTTTTATAATATTCCGGCTGTTACTTTTATGCCGTACCAGTTGTTACCGTGAAATATGTCTTTATTAATTACTGTCCGATGTAGCCCTCGATTGTATTCCACAGCTCATCAAGTCCCTGCTTTGTCTGTGAAGAAAATGGTATGAGTATATCATCTTCTTTAAGACCAAGACCTGTTCTTACAGCCTTGACGTGCTTTGCTATCTGGCTTCTCTTTAATTTGTCAAGCTTTGTTGCAATTATAACTGGTCTGAAGCCATTATCAACAATCCAGTTATACATCATCTTGTCATTCTCTGATGGGTCGTGTCTTATATCAACTAATAAGAACACCTGCTTTAAATTAGCAGACTGTCTTAAATATTTTTCTATCATCTTACCCCATTTTGCCTTTACCGCAGGACTGGCATTGGCATAGCCATATCCCGGAAGGTCAACAAGATACATTGCATCATTAATATTATAGAAATTAATAGTCTGTGTCTTACCAGGCTGTGATGATGTTCTTGCATATGATTTTCTATTCATAAGAGAATTAATCAAAGATGACTTACCAACATTTGATTTGCCTGCAAATGCTACCTCTGGAAACTCTGTATCTGGTATCGCACTTGTCACACCTATTACTATATCAAGATTAACCTTTTTAATTACCATATTTATCCTCATTTCTATGCTCTATAATACAAGTGCATTTTTAAGAACCTCTGTCATATCCTTTACATATACAAGCTCTAAGCCGTCAGTTATCTCTGCATCTAACTCTTTTACATCAGATACATTTTCTTCTGGCACAAGCACCTTCTTCATACCTGCAAGCTTAGCCGCAAGAAGCTTTTCCTTAAGTCCGCCTATTGCAAGAACCCTTCCTCTGAGAGTCACCTCGCCTGTCATTGCAACATCTGGTCTTACCGGTATGCCTGTAACTGCCGACAACATAGCTGTTGTCATTGTCACTCCTGCTGATGGACCGTCTTTAGGAACTGCTCCTTCTGGTATATGAAGATGAAGCATATGTTCATCAAAATACTTCGCATCAACTTTATATTTTCCACTCTCGGTAATTGCTCTCACATAAGAATACGCAATCATAGCAGACTCTTTCATAACATCTCCCATATTGCCTGTGAGCCTTAACTCATCGCTTCCCGGCATTGCATTAACTTCTATCTCAAGAGTTTCACCACCAACGCTCGTCCACGCAAGTCCTCTTACAATTCCTACCTGTGGCTTCTTGTATGCTTTGTCAGTCTTATATTTAACATTGCCAAGGTAATCGGACAAATTCTTGTCAGTTATTCTTATGCACGCCTTGACCTCTTTGTTTCTTGTACCGTCAGCATTAAAAGCACCTGCCTCATACAGCTTAGTTACTGCTTTTCTGCATATTTTAGCAATCTGTCTTTCAAGTTCCCTGACACCCGACTCTTTTGTATAATCAATAATTATATGCTTTAACGCTGAGTCTGATATCTTTAAAAGCGATGTGACAAGCCCGTTCTTATGAAGCTGCTTGCCAACAAGGTGCTCCTTTGCTATATGAAGCTTCTCATTAACACTATAACCAGACACTTCTATAATCTCCATTCTGTCAAGAAGCGGTCTGCTGACTGTTGATAAATCATTAGCTGTAGCTATAAATAATACCTTCGATAAATCTACAGGCATTTCGATATAATGATCCGTAAAATGTGAATTCTGCTCGCTGTCTAACACTTCCAGAAGGGCTGAGGCTGTATCTGATTTATAATCATTGCTCACCTTGTCAATCTCATCAAGAAGCATTAAAGGATTGGCTGTTCCTGCCTTCTTTAAGCCCTCTATTATTCTTCCCGGCATTGCACCGACATATGTCTTTCTATGTCCTCTTATCTCTGCTTCATCTCTTACTCCGCCAAGACATATCCTTACATATTCTTTATTAAGGGCAGCCGCCACTGAACGTGCTATTGAAGTCTTTCCTGTTCCCGGAGGTCCTACAAGACACAATATAGGAGCTTCTGTATTAGAAGTTATATTTCTTACAGCAAGTGCCTCTATTATTCTGTCTTTAATATCTTTCATTCCATAATGGTCATTATCAAGTACTTTTCTTGCATTAACAATGTCATTGTTATCCTCTGACATATTATTCCAAGGAAGCTCAAGACAATTCTCAATATATGTTCTTTCAACATTAACCTCTGATGAACTCTTAGACAAGCTCTTAAGCCTTTTTACCTCCTTATGAAGCTTATCCTTCACTTCATCAGAAGCATTAAGCTTATCTATCTTTTCTTCTAATTCATTAGTTTCAGAATATTCATCCTGTCCAAGTTCCTTATTAAGAATTTCAAGCTGTTCTTTTAATATATATTCTCTCTGGTTCTCATCTACTTTAGCCCTGACTTTACCAGATATTTCTTCTTTAATTCTATATGCTTCTGTCAGTTCTATAAGTATCCTTGCAATATATTCATACATATCAAGTATATTATTCATCTCAAGGAACTTCTGACGGTCAGTATATTCCATAGGAAAATCACAGATTACACTGCTCATAAGTTCTCTGGCATTGTCAATCGCAAGCCAGTGATTAAGCATTTCCTTATTACATCTTGGATTAGCCGCCGCATATTGTCTTAACAATTCATTCATTCCAATGACAATAGCTTTGTCTGATACTTTATCTGTTTCTTCTATAAATGTACTGTACTCCTGTACATCTGCATATATGTAATCACCCTCAGTATTAATATCTGCAACTACAGCTTTCTTAAGTCCCTCAACCTGCACTCTTACAAGCTTGTCAGGCATTCTTATAACCTGCTTAATGGAAGCTATAGTTCCTGTCATATATAAATCTTTAGCTGTAGGGCTTTTAACTGCTGAGTCGGTCTGTGTCAATAGCAGCACCTTCTCATCATTTTCCATAGCAGCTTCTACTGCTTTAATTGATATTTTTCTGCTTATATCAAAATGTATGACCATGTCGGGTAACACGGTCATACTTCTTAACGCAATTACTGGTATTGTAATCATATTCATATTTATTGTGCTTTCTTAACTTCATCAGTTCTATACTCTATAACAGGCTTTCCTGTTCCCATAACTGCATCCTTAGTTATTGTACATCTTGCTATCGTTTCATCAGATGGCACTTCATACATAACCTCGTTCATAACAGCTTCTAATATAGAACGTAATCCTCTTGCTCCAGTCTTTCTTTCAAAACTCTTATGTGCAATAGCCTTAACTGCATCATCATCGAATTCCAGATCCACTTCATCAAGGCTTAATAATGCCTTATACTGCTTAAGTATAGCATTCTTAGGTTCTCTAAGAATTCTTACAAGTGAGTCCTCATCTAATGAATCAAGTGCAACGACAACTGGCACTCTTCCTACAAATTCAGGAATAAGACCGAACTTAATAAGATCCTGTGGAAGTGCCTTATGGAACATCTCTCCTACATCTTCTGTCGCTGTCTTATCTTTAATCTGTGAATTAAATCCAATTGTACTCTGATCCATTCTTGATTCAATAATCTTCTCAAGTCCGTCAAATGCACCACCACATATAAAGAGAATGTTAGTTGTGTCAATTGGAATAAGCTCCTGCTGTGGGTGCTTTCTTCCTCCCTGTGGTGGAACAGAAGCAACAGTTCCCTCTAATATCTTAAGAAGTGCCTGCTGTACGCCCTCGCCGGATACATCTCTAGTTATAGATACATTTTCTGACTTCTTAGTTATCTTATCTATCTCATCAATATAGATAATTCCATATTGTGCCTTTTCAACATCATAATCAGCCGCCTGAATAAGCTTTAATAAAATGTTCTCTACGTCCTCACCTACATAACCTGCTTCCGTAAGTGTTGTAGCATCTGCAATTGCAAATGGCACATTAAGAAGCCTTGCAAGATTCTGGGCAAGAAATGTCTTACCTGAACCTGTAGGTCCTAACATAAGAATGTTGCTCTTCTGAAGCTCTACATCAACATCTTTGGCTGATAATATTCTCTTGTAATGATTGTATACAGCAACTGATAATACCTTCTTGGCTTCGTCCTGTCCAATCACATAATCATCAAGAAATTCTTTAATTTCTTTAGGTTTTAAAAGGTTGATATTCATACCCTCAACAGCTTCCTGAACTTCTTCCTCATTTTCAAATTCTTCGTCAAGAATGTCAGCGCATATCCCTACACACTCATCACATATATATGCTCCATTAGGACCAGCTATAAGCTTCTTAACCTGATCCTGTGTTTTATTACAGAATGAGCATCTTAACTTTTCATCTACATTTCTGCCTGCCATACTTCCTCCACAATTACTATAACAGCTTTATACATCTGATTAACAAATGTATCCGCTGTATTATTGTCTTAAAAAACGGGACTGTGCGAAAAGCTACAGTCCCGTTAAGCAACTATCTCTTTTCAACAACACTATCTATCAAACCATATGCAACAGCTTCCTGAGCAGTCATATAGTTATCACGTTCTGTATCTCGAGAGATTTCTTCTACTGATTTACCTGTATTAGCTGCAAGTATTTCATTTAATTTGTTTCTTGTCTTTAAAATGTTCTCTGCAACTATTCTGATTTCTGTTTCCTGTCCTCTTGCACCACCTGATGGCTGATGAATCATAATCTCAGCATTAGGAAGAGCAAGTCTTTTGCCTTTAGTTCCACCTGAAAGAAGGAATGCTCCCATACTAGCTGCCATACCAATGCAGATTGTTGACACATCACACTTAATGTACTGCATAGTATCATATATTGCAAAACCTGCTGACACAGAACCACCTGGGCTGTTAATATAAAAATGTATATCCTTGCTTGGATCTTCTGCTTCAAGGAATAACATCTGCGCAACCACAAGGTTTGCAGACACATCTGTAACCTCTTCACCTAAAAATATAATTCTGTCTTTTAACAAACGTGAATAAATATCATAAGATCTTTCTCCACGGCTGTTCTGTTCAATGACATAAGGTACAAAACTCATCTTAATCCTCATTTCTGCGCACAAATTATATATAACATATTGCGCATACAAATCTGTGTCAAGTGCGCACTGACACAAATTCTGCATACAGACAGGTACCAGCTGCTCATATGCCAGTGCATACAGGCAGCCTGCACTTTAATCCGTCTATATTGCTTTCGTATAATTAAGTATTAATTACTTCTCTACTACTGAGTTAACGATAACATCAACAGCCTTCTGGATTGCGATATCTTCCTTAATCTGCTTTTCTTCGTATTCACCCATAAATTCTTTAACTTTTTCGATTTCCATCTTGTACTGCTCAGCCATCTTGTTAAGTTCATCCTGGAATTCTTCTTCTGAAGCTGTAAGACCTTCTGCCTTAACAACTGCTTCAAGAACAAGTCTTGACTGAATTCTCTTAACTGCTTCTGGCTTCATATCTTCGATAATCTTCTCAGCAGTTACACCTGTATACTGGAAGTACTGTTCTACTGATAATCCCTGCATCTGTAATCTCTGAGCGAAGTCTTCTAACATTCTGTTAACCTGTGTGTTAACCATAGCTTCTGGAATATCCATCTTAGAAGATTCGATAATCTTAGCGATTGCTTCGTCTTCCTTCTTAGCCTTAGCTTCGTTAGCCTTACGCTCTGCTATTGTCTTCTTTAAATCATCCTTGTATTCTGCAAGTGTATCAAAGTCAGATACGTCCTGAGCGAAATCATCATCAAGTTCTGGAAGAACCTTTTCCTTAATCTCGTTAACCTTTACCTTAAACATAGCTGGCTTACCCTTTAATTCTTCAGCGTGGTATTCTTCTGGGAATGTTACATTGATTTCTTTCTCATCACCGATGTTCATACCAATAATCTGTTCTTCAAAGTTATCAATGAATGAATGTGAGCCGATTGTAAGTGGATAGTTCTCACCCTTACCGCCTTCAAATGCTACGCCATCAACAAATCCTTCAAAGTCAATTGTTGTCATATCGCCATCTTTAACAGCTCTGTCTTCAACAGTAACAACTCTTGAGTTCTTGTCCTGAACTTTCTTTAATTCTTCTTCAACATCAGCATCTGTAACTTCTGTATCACACTTCTCTACTTCTACACCCTTGTACTGTCCAAGTTCTACTTCTGGCTTAACAGCTACAACAGCTTCAAATATGAAAGGCTTTCCAGCTTCAATCTGAACTACATTAATCTTAGGCTGTGAAACTATTTCTAATTCGCTTTCATCTGCTGCCTTAGCATAAGCATCAGGAATAATTGCATTAGCTGCATCTTCGTAGAAGATTTCTGTTCCGTAAAGCTTTTCTACCATCTTTCTTGGAGCTTTACCTTTTCTGAATCCAGGAACACTAATCTTATTCTTATTCTTATTAAAAGCTGTATTAAGACCTGCTTCAAATTCTTCAGCTGTAGCCTCGATTACAAGCTTGACCATATTCTTTTCTTCCATATTTTCAACTTTAAAACTCATTGTTAATAATTCCTCCTTAAATATATATGAAGTCTCTTTTCTATTCGTACAATGTACATACTAATGGATTGTATCACATCAAGTATTAATTTGCCAATATATTTTTTATAATTTATATTTATTTTAATATTAAGATATATATTTTAAAAACATTTGGCATTTTAATGCCCATATTGTATCAGTGTTCATTATTTTCGTTCTTTGCATTATCTTCTTCCTTGGCGTTATTCTCATCATAATCATTCTTGCAGAAGAAGAACTTTCTTGTAGCGAATAATGCACATATAGATAATACACCTAACGCTGTGTTAAGTGCTGAATCGTGATGTGTAACCATCTCCCTTGCTATCGCAAACATAAGCACTTCAACAACTGTTGCCGGCGTATGCTGTGATAACATCTTGATAAGCTCAACTCCAACCGCCAGTGTCATTATATCTGCAACAAATGTTTCAAAGAATTCTACTGGTGCACTATCAAACATTCCACCAAGCTCAAACACAAACCTCACACACATAACCGCAACGACAACCACAAGAATTGCCGATATTATCCATTCAAGTATATTGCATACTTTTCTGAATATTCCATTTACTTTGTTTTTCATATATCTCTGACCTTTCTATTATTTATTCATACTACATCGCCAGTATCCAAACTTACAGCTTAGTCTAATATCCTAAACAACATCTGTCCCTACAATATATAAATTTTAGTCATATACCGAATTACAGGTTATAATTTAAACAATATTAAGTATACGAAAAAATCTCACATATAGCAATACTGCTTTCACTTCAAAAAGCCCACAAAGACCATTTGCTAGTCTTTGCGGGCTTCTCACTTATTTTAACATTTTATCAAATACGTTCTTTACCTTATAACCTGCTGATTACAGATTAGTATATCCCATAAGATACTTATCAACTTCCCTAGCGCAGTCCCTGCCCTGTCTGATAGCCTTTACGACAAGTGACTGGCCTGTGTGGCAGTCGCCGGCAGCGAATACTCCTGCTACGTTAGTAGCGAACTTGTCTACATCTGTCTTGATGTTAGTTCTCTCATTAACCTCAACGCCAAATGCATCTGTAAGATACTTCTGTGTTCCAAGGAAACCAGCAGCTATAAGAACAAGCTCACAAGGAAGTTCTTTTTCTGTTCCCTCAACTGAAACCATCATTCTTCTTCCTGTCTTCTCATCAACCTTAGATTCAAGCTGGACAGTTACAACCTTTTCAAGATTGCCCTTCTTATCCTTCTTAAATTCCTTAACTGTTGTTGTATATATTCTTGGGTCGTGTCCAAATACTGCTATAGCTTCTTCCTGTCCGTAATCCGTCTTGCAGACTAAAGGCCACTGTGGCCAAGGATTAGTTTCTCTTCTTACGTCTGGTGCTTTTGGCATCATTTCAAGCTGTGTAACTGACTTACAGCCGTGTCTTATACAAGTTCCGACACAGTCATTACCTGTATCACCACCACCAATTACAATAACATTCTTGTCCTTGGCACTTATATACTTGCCATCTGTAAGATCTGAGTCAAGAAGGCTCTTAGTTGTAGCTGTAAGGAAATCCACTGCAAAATGTATTCCATTAGCATCTCTTCCCGGTGCATTGATATCTCTTGGATTAGAAGCACCTACAGCAAGTACAACAGCATCATAATCATCCATTATCTTCTTGGCTTTAATGTTCTGTCCGATATTAGCTTCTGTTATGAATTCAATTCCTTCTTCCTTCATAACATCTATCTTTCTGTCAATTATATGCTTTTCAAGCTTCATATTAGGTATTCCGTATCTTAAAAGACCACCTACCCTGTCAGCTCTTTCATATACTGTTACAAGATGACCTCTCTGATTTAACTGGTCTGCCACTGCAAGTCCTGAAGGACCTGAACCTATTACAGCAATTCTCTTTCCAGTTCTTGCCTTAGGTGGTTTAGGACCAGCAAGTCCATTGGCATATGCGTGCTCAATTATAGCCATCTCATTTTCCTTAGTACATACTGGGTCACCATTAAGTCCACAAGTACAAGCCTTCTCACAAAGTGCAGGACATACACGGCTTGTAAATTCCGGGAAATTACTTGTCTTATGTAATCTGTTATAAGCCTGCTCCCAGTTGCCTGTGTATACAAGGTCATTCCATTCAGGAATAAGGTTGTTAAGAGGACAGCCGCTTGTCATTCCTTTTATATTCATACCTGACTGGCAGAATGGCACGCCACAATCCATACAGCGGGCACTCTGGCATCTCTGCTCAGCTTCTGAAAGTGGTGTATGAAATTCATTAAAATTCTTTATTCTTTCTTTTGGTGAAACTGCTTTAGCTTCCACACGTTCATATTCTAAAAATCCAGTTGGTTTTCCCATGATTATCTCCTTTCAAATACACATTTTCACAAATATGTACCAGCAGACTTATAATCTGCCAATACATATCTGTTATTGTACATTTCTATCTTACTTAGTTGCTGCATAAAATGCTTCAATCTGAGCCTGTTCACTGCTAAGACCTTTTTCTTCCATCTGAACAATCATATTAAGCATCTTCTTATAATCATGTGGCATAATCTTCTTAAACTTAGGAAGATATTCGCCAAAGTTGTCTAACACTTCTTTACCCTTCTTAGAATTAGTATAAGCAACGTGTTCTGTAATCATCTGCTTAAGTTCAAGTACATCATACTTGTTAGTTACAGGTTCAAGTGATACAAGCTGCTTGTTGACTCTCTTATAAAGTGTTGTGTCATCATCAAGAACATATGCAACACCGCCGCTCATACCTGCTGCGAAGTTCTTACCAGTTCTACCAAGTACAACAACCCTTCCGCCTGTCATATATTCACAGCCGTGGTCGCCAGTACCTTCAACAACTGCTGTTGCACCTGAGTTACGTACACAAAATCTCTCACCGGCTACACCATTGATAAATGCCTTACCACTTGTTGCACCATAAAGTGCTACGTTACCGATGATGATATTCTCATCTTCCTTATAAGATACACCTGTTGGTGGATATACAATAAGCTTACCACCTGAAAGACCTTTTCCGAAGTAATCGTTACTGTCGCCGACAAGTTCAAGTGTAAGTCCCTTAGGGATAAATGCACCGAAGCTCTGTCCGCCAGCACCTGTACACTTAACTGTATAAGTATCTTCTGCAAGGCTTTCACCAAATCTTCTTGTTATCTCTGCACCAAGAAGTGTTCCTAATGCTCTGTCTGTATTAGTTACATCAACCTCAACACTTCTCTTCTGCTTCTTATCCATAGCATCTGAAAGCTTCTTAATGAGAATCTTCTCATCTACTGTCTTCTCAAGTTCAAAGTCATATACATTCTTCTTATCATACTTGATTGAAGAAGCTTCCTTAACATAAGGATTGTTAAGTATATTAGAAAGGTCAACCTTTGAAGCTCTTCCACTTCCTTCTACATCCTGTCTTGCTTCAAGGAAATCTGTTCTTCCTACAAGTTCATCAACAGTCTTAACACCAAGCTTTGCCATATATTCACGAAGCTCCTGTGCAATAAATCTCATAAAGTTGACAACATATTCCGGCTTACCTGCAAATCTCTTTCTAAGCTCAGGATTCTGTGTAGCAATACCAACTGGGCAAGTATCAAGGTTACATACTCTCATCATTACACAGCCCATTGTTACAAGTGGAGCTGTTGCAAAACCAAATTCTTCTGCACCAAGCATAGCTGCTATCGCAACATCACGTCCGCTCATAAGCTTACCATCTGTCTCAATTATAACCTTATTACGAAGACCGTTCATTGTAAGTGTCTGATGAGCCTCTGCAAGTCCTAATTCCCAAGGAAGTCCTGCATTATGTATAGAACTTCTTGGAGCTGCACCTGTACCTCCGTCATAGCCTGATATAAGAATAACCTGTGCACCTGCCTTAGCAACACCAGAAGCTATAGTACCAACACCTGCTTCTGATACAAGCTTAACTGATATTCTTGCATTCTTGTTGGCATTCTTTAAATCATATATAAGCTGTGCTAAATCTTCAATAGAATAAATGTCGTGATGAGGTGGTGGTGATATAAGTGATACACCTGGTGTTGAAAGACGTGTCTTTGCAATCCAAGGATATACCTTCTTTCCTGGAAGATGTCCACCTTCACCTGGCTTAGCACCCTGTGCCATCTTAATCTGGATTTCCTTAGCACTTACAAGATACTTGCTTGTAACACCAAAACGTCCTGAAGCTACCTGCTTGATAGCTGAACATCTGTTAAGTCCGTCAGCACCTACTGTAAGTCTGTCTTCATCTTCTCCGCCTTCACCTGAGTTAGACTTGCCGTGAAGCATATTCATAGCAATAGCCATAGTCTCGTGTGCTTCCTTAGAGATAGAACCATATGACATAGCACCTGTCTTAAATCTCTTAACGATAGAATCAACACTCTCTACCTGGTCTATATTTATTCCCTTCTTAGGGAACTTGATATCCATAAGTCCTCTTAAGTTCTTAACACCCTCTTCTTTATTAACAAGAGCTGTATATTCCTTAAATGTATTGTAATCACCTGTACGGGCTGCCAGCTGTAAAAGATGTATTGTCTGTGGATTGTAAAGATGTTCTTCTTTTCCACTTCTCATCTTATGAGCGCCCTCACTGTCAAGAGTTGTATCTGTTGAAAGTCCAAGTGGATCAAATGCCTTAGAATGAAGTGTTTCCACATCTTCCTGAATATCCTTAAGTCCGATTCCTTCAATTCTTGATACAGTACCAGTGAAGTACTTATTAATTACATCTGAGTTAATACCAATTGCCTCAAATATCTTAGCACCCTGATATGACTGGATTGTTGAAATACCCATTTTAGCTGCAATCTTAACAATACCGCTTATAATAGCATTGTTGTAATCATCAACTGCTGCATAGTAATCCTTGTCAAGCATATTAAGGTCGATAAGCTCCTGTATGCTCTCCTGTGCAAGATATGGGTTGATAGCTGATGCACCATATCCTAAAAGTGTTGCAAAATGATGTACATCTCTTGGCTCACCACTTTCAAGTATAACTGCCATACTTGTTCTCTTCTTAGTCTGTACAAGGTAATGCTGTACAGCACCTACTGCAAGAAGTGATGGGATTGCAACGTGGTTCTCATCAACACCCCTGTCTGAAAGGATAATAATGTTAGCACCTTCTCTGTGTGCCCTGTCAACCTCTACGAATATATGGTCAATAGCCTTTTCAATTGATGTATTCTTATAATATGTAATAGGAATTGTTTCAACCTTAAAGCCTTCAACCTTCATATTCTTAATCTTTAAAAGATCTGTATTAGTAAGGATTGGATTGTTAATCTTTAAGTTCTTGCAGTTCTCTGGCTTTTCCTCAAGCACATTTCCATCTTTACCAAGATATACAGTAGTTGAAGTTACAATCTTTTCTCTTATTGAATCAATAGGTGGATTAGTAACCTGTGCAAATAACTGCTTAAAATAGTTAAATAATGGCTGATGTCTGTTAGAAAGCACTGCAAGTGGTGTATCAATACCCATAGCTCCAATTGACTCTGCTCCGTTAAGCGCCATTGGAAGTATTGATGTTCTGAAATCTTCATATGTATATCCGAAGGCTTTCTGTAATCTTGCTCTTTCTTCCTTAGTATGTGTTGGAACTTTCTTGTTAGGAATCTTTAAATCGCAAAGATTTATAAGATTGTTATCAAGCCATTCACCATAAGGCTGCTTAGTTGCGTACTGCTCTTTAAGCTTGTCATCATCGATAAGCTCTCCCTTAACTGTATCTACAAGAAGCATTTTTCCTGGATGAAGTCTGTCCTTAACCTTAATTCTGCTCTCATCTATTGGAAGTGCACCGACTTCTGATGAAAGAATAAGATAACCATCATTAGTAATATAGTATCTTGAAGGACGAAGACCATTTCTATCAAGAACAGCTCCCATAATATCTCCGTCTGAGAAAAGGATTGAAGCAGGTCCGTCCCAAGGCTCCATCATTGTTGCATAATACTGGTAAAAGTCTTTCTTCTCCTGCTCCATAGCCTTATTATTGCTCCAAGGCTCTGGAATTGTAATCATAACAGCAAGTGGAAGTGGCATACCATTCATTACAAAGAATTCAAGAGTATTATCTAACATAGCTGAATCTGAACCGTTAGTATTAACAACTGGTGTTATCTTAGACATTTCATCTTCAAGGTATGGAGAAACCATAGTTTCTTCTCTTGATAACATTCTATCTGCGTTACCTTTGATTGTATTAATCTCACCATTATGAACAATAAATCTGTTAGGATGAGCACGTTCCCAGCTTGGGTTAGCGTTAGTTGAAAATCTTGAATGAACAAGTGCAATAGCTGACTCATAATCTTCATCTACAAGATCCTTAAAGAATGTTCTTAACTGTCCAACAAGGAACATACCCTTGTATACAATAGTTCTGCTTGAAAGTGAACAGACATATGTATCTTCTGCTGTCTGCTCGAATACACGTCTTGCAACATAAAGCTTTCTATCAAAGTCAATTCCCTTATTAACATCCTTAGGTTTCTTTACAAAGCCCTGCATAATGTATGGCATACAGTCAACTGCCTTTTTACCAAGTACATTAGGAAATGTTGGAACTTCTCTCCAGCCTAAGAACTCAAGACCTTCTTTTTCAACGATGATTTCAAACATCTTCTTAGCACGGTTTCTTGCAAGTTCGTCCTGTGGGAAGAAGAACATGCCTACACCATACTCTCTTTCCTCACCAATTTTAATTCCGAGAGATTTAACTGCTTTCTTAAAGAATTTATGTGATATTTGAAGAAGGATACCTACACCATCACCAGTCTTTCCCTCTGCATCTTTACCTGCTCTGTGTTCGAGGTTCTCAACGATGCTTAATGCGTCTGATACTGTCTGATGTGTCTTTACTCCCTTGATGCTTACAACTGCACCGATACCACAGTTATCGTGCTCAAACTGTGGGCTGTAAAGTCCAGGCTGATTATTTTGATTTTCCATAGTCTGCTCATCCTTTCATATATAATCTGTAATGCAAGTCTTATCGTATGATTTGTATAATTAACAATCGTCTGATAACCCACCACTGTGGTAGACTTGTTTTTCTTGTGCTTAATATACTCCTATTTTTTTATCTTGTAAACTTTTTGTTTTGTAGAGTTGTCAGATTATTTAATTATTTATATTTTTATGCGTTATTTTCTGATTATTTCATCAAAATAGCACTTCAAATATATTATATATAAACATATTAGCACATTTTATATATTAAAACACTTTTCAATCTGCCAGTCTTTCAGCATATTTTTATTATAAAAATTAAAATTGTGTCTAAATTGTTTATCTTTTAAACCTCATTTTCAGCCCCGAAAATTAAAGTTGTAAAAAAATAAAGTGATAAAAGCCATATACCCTTACTGATAGCTTTTATCACTTTAATTATTTAATCTTTCGACATATTTTTTACAAACAATTATTAATTTAATTAACTTTACCAAGTTGCTTACTAATTTAATAAATCTTTTTCTTCTTTTTTCTTTCTTTTCTTAACTATGAAATCTACCGCTTTCTGACAGACTTTTAAATTGACACTGTTATGTATGCCTCCAAATTCTCCATCAAGTGTCCACTTAACTTCTTCCTTGGACTCAAATGTTATATCCTTGGTCTTGAAAGTATATATCATATCGCAGTCATCTATCTTCTGTGTTATAAAGGCATTAACTATCGTCTGGAAATCCATAGGATTCTTAATCTCCCTTATAAGGGTAACCTCAAACATACCGTCCTGATAATCAACTCCGTCTGCTATAAGGCCTTTCATTCCGCCTATTGAGCTGGCGTTGCTAACCATTCCATATATAAATGAATCTTCTACATTAAGTTCATCGCTCTTAATCTTCATTCTGCAAGCCTTAAGATTAGATAATCTCTTAACACCCTCAATAACATATGCCTGATGGCCTAACATATTCTTAAGGTCCTGCGGTGTTTCATAGGCAACATCTGTAAATGCACCAAAAGCCGCCACATAATTAAAATATTTATGGTCATTGGCAATTCCGATATCGCATGGAAAGCTTTCACCATTGATTATATTACACGCAGCCCTCACCTTATCTGACGGTATTCCAAGGCTCTTGGCAAAATCATTAGTAGATCCGCTTGGAATATAGCCTATCGGTGGTTTAACTGTACTGTATCCTGCTACAGCACTGACAATCTCATTAAGAGTGCCGTCACCGCCACTGCATACAATAACATCATATCGTCCTTCATCAGCTTTAACTCTCTCAAATCCATCCAGTGCTGCTTTCGTAGGATACACAGTAACCTCATAGTCCGCATTGGAGAATATCTGAATAATCTTTAACAAAGAATTCTTAATCTGAGCCTTACCAGAATTAGGATTGAATACAAAAAGCATTTTTTTCATAATAATCTCCATTCTTATCTAACCGCTTAAATTATTCTCTTATCTGTCCCATTTATCGCAAAGTGAATTAATCTGGTCTGTAAACTTTGCAAGATCCTTATTAGCACCGCCCTCATTGTGTGCAATAACGCTCATAAGTCTCTTACCTGCCGCAACAAGTCTGTCAAATACACTCTTATTACGCTTATTAACAGTTGTTCTTCTGCTCTTCTTCTCCTTATTGCCCTCAGTAATCATCTGTCCTGTAATCAGGTCAAATGAACCGCCGGTATATGGAGCATATGCATCAAAACCATATTCTTCTTTAAGACATTGTGTAAATTCTTCACACACGCTGTCCTCACCATGTACAACAAATACTTTTCTTGGCTTATTGGTAAATGCGTTCACCCAGTGAAGCAGACCGTCTTTATCAGCGTGTCCGCTTGAACCCGGAAGCTGTGCAATCTCTGCTTTTACCTGAATTGGCTCACCAAATAACTTAATCTCGTCAATTCCGTCAACAATAATTCGTCCTGTTGTACCATTTGCCTGATAACCTACAAAAAGTATCGTACACTCTGGTCTCCACAAATTGTGCTTCAGATGATGTCTTATTCGTCCAGCCTCGCACATGCCAGATGCTGATATTATTACCTTAGGATTGGGATCAAAATTAATCATCTTGGACTCTTCACTTGATATTGCATACTTAAGTCCTGGAAATGATAAAGGATTAATTCCCTGTCTTACAAGCTCAATCGCATCATCATCAAAACACTGCTCTACGTTCTTGCTGAACACCTCTGTAGCTTCAATCGCAAGAGGACTGTCGACATACACATCAAAATCCCTGTCCATAAGTCCGTCTGCTTTTATCTTTCTTATGTGATATAAAAGCTCCTGTGTTCTTCCGACCGCAAAAGATGGTATAACAACATTACCACCTCTGTCAAATGTACGCTTGAATACTTTGACAAGCTCAGCCACATAATCAGGCGTTCCGTTATGGCTTCGGTTGCCATAAGTTGACTCCATAATAACATAATCTGCATCTGCAACTGTTGCAGGGTCTTTAGTTATCGGTTTATGGACATTGCCTATATCTCCAGAGAATACAAGCTTTCTTTCAACCCTTCCCTCTGGTGTATCTTCTGATGCCCATACCTCAATGCTGGCTGAACCAAGCAGATGTCCGACATCTCTTAGTCTTATGCTCACATTATCATCAATCTTTACAATCTTCTCATATTCAAGACCAACGAACTGCTTCATAACCTCATATACTGCTTTCGCATCATATAATGGAATGAATTCCTTTAAAGTACCATTAGAACGCTTAGCCTTTCTGTTACGCCATTCAGCTTCAAACATCTGTATATGCGCACTATCTCTTAACATTATGTCACATAATTCTACTGTCGCCTCTGTACAGTATATCTTTCCCCTGAAACCATTCACATAAAGAAGTGGAATAAGTCCTGAATGGTCAATATGTGCGTGGGTAAGAAGCACATAATCAACATCACACGCTGGAATTGGAAGTTCCTGATTCTCATACACGTCATTACCCTGCTCCATTCCACAATCAATTAAAATGTTCTTGTCTGCCACCTGAAGATAATGACAGCTTCCCGTCACTTCGTGATCTGCTCCTAAAAATGTTATTCTCATAAGCATACCCCCAGTCCAATATTCAATTAACACAATCTTGTTTAATATATGAAACACAGCCTTCGTCTATGTTCTATATTTTGTTAGATTTATTATAACATTTTATTCATTCTTTGTATATTTAATATTAGAAAATGTGACATCAGCATTTCTTGATACGAACATTCCTACATATACGTGAGCCGGGTCAATTGCAGTAAGCTTAAAGTCATATCCGCCTGTAATAACATCACCCTTTCCAAACTTAGCCGCATATCCGTCAGCAGAAGATGAAAGCATAAGCTCATACTCCCCGCCTTCTTTTATAACTTCATTCGTATCTTTTCCAAGCACAAGCTGTCCGCTTCGTCTTGCAAATGTAGCTGTCGCCTTCTCACCCCTTGTTATAAATAATGGTGCGGCGGCAACATAATCTCCTAATATATCAGGCATATTCTTATCAATATAGCAGTCATCTCTTACCATAAGTCCAAAAGATACCTGGTCATTAGCAAATATTTTATTGACCTTAACTGTTGCTGTAAGAGTAAAATGCTCTGTTATATCAACCTTTTTATAATACATGGCAATGCCGTCTGTTACAGCAGATATCTTACCTCTGTTATTTCTTACAGCTATATTCATATCTCCATTATCATCTGCCCCAAGAGTAAAGTCTTTATCATCGACATCTCCTAGTACATCACCAAATACAGCCGACTTGTACTCACCATAATCTTTAAACAGCCTGCTGTCTGGAAGCTTATCACTAAATACAACTGGAACATAATCTTTATTAGATACAAGAAACTCATCTTTATAATCCAATGGGTTGTTATCAATGTTCACAACATTTTCTGACAAACCTCTTATATTAAGTTCTTTCACTGCTGACATTATCATATAAGCATTAACCCTTGCTCCCCATATATTAGTATGGGTATTATCAACGCTCAGCTTATTATTTGATGGCCACGCGTGAAGATATATTGTGTTATCAGGTCCTAACTTTTCATATTCAGCCTTGGTAAGCTGTGTCATATCTATAACCGGAACATCAACGGCTTTTCCTAATTTTCTAACTGCAAGTGCATAATCTCCACCTTTATACTGCGCAACATCCTGTGTAATATGAAGCTCTGTGGCTTTCCATTCACCCGATGTGCTTCTTCTTACAATAGGAGTACAAAGTATAGGATAACAGCCTGCATTTCTTGCTTTCTTTATATAATTAACATATAAAGAATTAGCAAATGTTCCCTCTGTCATATAGTCACCGGCAGGACTTGTATATCTTTCCTTCTCGGTCTTTTCATCATTGTGTCCAAAGCCTATTAAAAGATAATCACCCTGCTTCATTCCATTAATAAGAGTATTATATTCAGGCTCTGAAAGATAACTCTTACTGCTTCTTCCAGATAATGCAATATTGACAACCTTGACCTTATCGTTAAGATACTTGTCAAGCATTGTTCCATAGCCATATCTTGGATAGTAATATTTATCCTCAAAACTACTTACTGTTGAATCGCCTATAACCCATAATGTACTCATAATCCATAACCTCGATTCCTATTAATCAATATGTCCTGTTAAGGTAGTCGCTGCGGATATGCTCCTCCATAGCTTTTACCTCTTTCTCAAATTCTCTTGCAGAATACAAAAGACAGCCTGCTCCTCGGATAATAACCTGCTCAAGTCCATCTGATGTAGCAACTGTTATATTATATTTCTTTCCATTCTCGTGTGCAAACTTTTCTATATAATGGTCTGCCGTTTCTGCCTCTTTCGTGTATACAACGTGGATATTATGATAATCTATGTATTCCTCCTGATGTCCCGATACCCTGTAAGCATCAAATACAACAATAAGCTCACACTTCTTCATTCCCTGATAATTGCACATTATATCAAGAAGCTTATCCCTTGCGCTGTCCATATTAATTCTTGATAATTCCTCAAGCTCGCTCCACGCATGTATTATATTATAGCCATCTACAAGAAGATATGGTATTGAATTTGTCTGCTTCTTAGACTGTGAAGCTTTATACTGTCCATTATTATAGCTTCCACTTCCTGAGGCTGTCACATATCTTCCCATTTCATCAGAGGCTTTTCTTTTAGACATCTTACGTCTTTCATTATCACCCCTGCTGTTAGCAAAATATGTCTGTGCCAGTATTCTGTCAACTTCCTCTGTTCCAATCCATTCATCAGATACAGTTCTTGCCGCTTCTTTTGGTGCTAGCACTACATTTTCATTAGTTCCTGCTGGGTTAAGCACGCTGTCAACGTGGGCATAATCCTTAACTTCATACCAAGGCACATTAAAGCCTGAGCCGTGCGCACAGAATACTGAATCTGCTGGATTTCTTGTATCTCTCTCAGCTTCGTATCCGATTTGCTCAATAACTTCATCTGTGTTATGGCAAGGTCTGTAGCCGGACATTTTAAGGCTTAATACTCCCTTTCCCTTGGTGTACGCATTAACCTCTGCCTGATAATTACCAATAGTTGCAACAGGACCAGTACCCTTTATTACAGCCTCATCACCATTATCGTTAATCTCAAACTGCGCACCCATTCTCTCAAAGTCAGTCATAGCCCTGCCTATATACTGCCTGTCAAGTATAAGTGTAAATTCATAAAATGGCTCAAGCAGTACACTCTCTGCCTGCATAAGTCCATTTCTTACTGCCCTGTAGGT
>JBNMLJ010000001.1:0-161955 GCA_050874785.1 Lachnospira sp. | reverse complement strand
TCATTATGCGGTGCTGAAAGATAGGTTCTTTTGGCGGAAAGCATATTTATATATTATTATATGACGAGGGGAAGAATTGCTTATGAATCCATTGAAAATTGTAATAGCAGATGATAACCAGAAAATGGTAGATGTAATCAAAGAGGTTATTAATGGAGAGCCAGAGTTAGATGTTGTAGGAACAGCGACTAATGGCGAGGATACAGTTGATGTCATTAAAAAGACACAGCCTGATATTGTACTTCTTGATATTATTATGCCACAGATTGACGGACTTACTGTTATGCAGAGGATAAGGGAAGATAAGGATTGCGTTAATCCTGCATTTATTGTTATCAGTGCAGTTGGAAGGGAAGCAGTGACAGAGGATGCTTTCAATATGGGAGCTACATATTATATTATGAAACCATTTGATAATAATATGCTGATTGACCGCATTAAATATATTGGAGGAATTATTAATATAAAGCCTGTCAATATGAAAAAGCCGGTTAACGACAGTATTCCACATAACAAACATATCCTGGAAAACGAGATTACAGGAATGATACACGAGATTGGCGTTCCTGCACATATAAAGGGTTATCAGTATCTGAGAGAGTCTATAACACTTGCAGTTAATGACCCTGATATAATAAATAGTATTACCAAAGTCCTTTATCCAACTATAGCCAAGAAGTTTGACACAACACCAAGCCGTGTTGAAAGAGCTATAAGACACGCTATTGAAGTGGCGTGGAACAGAGGCAATCCGGATATTCTTAACGATTTGTTCGGATATACAATCAGCAATGGTAAAGGCAAGCCAACTAATTCAGAATTCATAGCACTTATATCGGATAATATAAGGCTTCATCAGACAGCAGTTTAATGCTTTTTCCAGAATTATCCTGACAGTTTATCAGCTTTTTTGCGGTTTTTTCTTGCTATATTGGACTTTGTATATTATAATATTAACGTATTTGTAAAAATGTTTTAACAAAATTGTAATATTTAGGAGTTTTATATATGCGTAAAAGAGTATTCAAAACATTTGCTGCAGCAGCATTGGCAACAACTATTGCGGGAACAACAATTATAGGTTCAACAGCATTTGCTGACGAAATCAGTACACTTACACAGCAGAAGCAGGATAAACAGAATGAGCTTGATCAGCTCCAGCAGCAGGCTGCATATCTTCTTACAGAGATGAGTTCTTTAGAGCAGGATATGGCAGACCTTTCAGATGAGATTGACCAGACTAACGCTGATCTTGAGGCTGCACAGCAGCTACAGCAGAAACAGTTTGACGATACTAAGTTAAGAATTAAATATATGTATGAAGACCAGTCAACATCAATTTCAGATGTATTCCTTACAGCATCTGATATGAGCGATGTTATTAATAAGGCAAGTTATATGCAGCAGGTATATGACTATGACCGTAACAAGCTTGAAGAGATGGCTGCAACAGCAGCATCTATCGCTGAATATAAGAGCGACTTAGAGACTAAGCAGACAGCTCTTAATGACAAACAGAAAGAGCTTACTAACAAGCAGGCTACACTTTATACAGCAATTGATGCCGCACAGAGTGAGATTAGCAACTTTGACGAATTATTAGCAGAAGCTAATGAAAAGGCTGCTAAGGCATTAGAGCAGAGAAGACAGGCAGAAGCAGCAAGAGCAGCTGCGGCAAGCAGCAGTCAGACAACAACTAAGACAACAGTTACATCAATACCTACATCAGCTAACAATGATTCATCAGTTGCATCTAACATTGTTTCAATAGCTTACAGATATGTTGGTGTTCCTTATAAGAGTGGTGGAGCTTCACCAAGCGGATTTGACTGTTCAGGTCTTGTATCATATGTACTTGCACAGGCAGGTATATCTGGTGTTGCCCGTTCATCAAGTTCGCAGGCATATGGTGGTGTCGCTGTATCAGGTGGTATAAGTGCTGCACAGCCAGGTGACATAATCTGTTACCCTGGCCACGTTGGTATCTATATCGGCGGAGGACAGATGATACACGCTTCTGTACCTGGTGATTATGTTAAGGTTTCTTCAGTTAATATCGGAATGCAGATAATTGGTGTAAGAAGATACTGGTAATTGATATATTTTGAAAAATATGTTTTAATATAGTTATTACATTGATTATATTTATACATTTAGTTACATAGATGTATAGAAAGGGGATTATATGAAGAATGTTTTATTTATTGCATCAGAAGCAGTACCTTTCATTAAAACAGGAGGTTTAGCTGACGTTGTTGGTTCGCTTCCTAAGTATTTTAATAAGGATGAGTTTGATGTTCGTGTTATGATTCCAAAGTATACATGTATTCCTTGGGAGTATAGAGAGAAGATGGTATACAAGACTCATTTCTATATTGATTTAGCTTGGCGTACACAGTATGTTGGTGTATTTGAAATGGAGTACGATGGAGTTACATTCTATTTTATTGATAATGAATTCTATTTTGGAGGACCAAAGCCTTATAGCTGGATACACGAAGATATTGAGAAATTTGCATTCTTTAGTAAAGCTGCTTTGTCAGCAATACCTGTTATTGGCTTCAAGCCAGACATAATACATTGTAATGACTGGCAGACAGGTCTTATTCCAGTATATTTACACGAGCGTTTTGCACTTGGAGATTTCTACAATGGTGTAAAGTCAATAATGACTATACATAATCTTAAGTTCCAGGGTATATGGGATCTTAAGAAGGTAAAAGATATTACTGGATTAGATGACAGCTATTTCACATCAGACAAGCTTGAGGCATATAATGATGCTAATTATCTTAAGGGCGGCATAGTATACGCTGACAGGGTAACTACTGTTAGTGAAACATATGCAGAGGAGATTAAGACACCTTTCTATGGTGAGAATCTTGACGGTCTTATGAATGCAAGAGCTAATGTCCTTAGTGGTATTGTTAACGGCATAGATTACGAAGTATATAATCCTATGACAGATAAGTCACTTGCGGCTAACTATAATCAGATTACTTTCCGCAAGGAAAAGTGGAAGAATAAGGTTGCTCTTCAGAAAGAGCTGGGACTTGCACAGGATAAGAGCAAGTTTATGATAGGTATAGTATCAAGACTTACAGACCAGAAGGGGCTTGATTTAATTGCTTATGTTATGGACGAGTTATGTGCAGAAGATGTACAGCTTGTAGTTCTTGGAACTGGTGAAGAGAAATATGAGAATATGTTCAGACATTTTGACTGGAAATATAATGACAGAGTATCTGCTAATATTTACTATTCAGAAGAAATGTCGCATAAGATATATGCAGCTTGTGATGCGTTCCTTATGCCTTCATTATTTGAGCCTTGTGGACTCAGCCAGCTTATGTCTTTAAGATATGGTACAGTGCCTATCGTAAGAGAGACAGGTGGTCTTAAGGATACAGTTGAGCCATATAATGAATATGAAAGTACAGGAACAGGCTTCTCATTTGCCAACTACAATGCCCACGAAATGCTTGGAATTATCAATTATGCTAAAAGCGTATACTATAACCATAAGAGAGAGTGGAACAAGATAGTTGACAGAGGAATGAAAGCAGATTTCTCTTGGAAGAGTTCAGCTAAGAAGTATGAGGAATTATATAATTCTTTATTCTAGAATATAATGTGCGCAAAAGAAAAGGAAGCGGCTGCGAAGCAGACATTTACTTTTCTTGCGCCATTAACGAACGAACAGTTATGCGAAGCAGGACAAAAGAGCGCAATACGCGCGGGTTCGTGAGTGCAGGGTAGGATAAAAAGAAAGTTATGATGTTATGAAATAAGTGTTCTGTGTTATATAATCGAATATTGTTATTTACTTGCCAGACTGATGTATGTTGGTCTGGCAGTTTTTAGCAGTAAAAGAAACTTTCTGCTTGCATTTTTAATTATGTTATGGTATTATTCTATTGTTACGCGGAAGTGGCGGAATGGCAGACGCAGCAGACTCAAAATCTGCCGGTGGCAACATCGTGTGGGTTCAAGTCCCATCTTCCGCATTATATGAAGAAATGAGGAAACCTTTTATTTTAGAGGTTTCCTCATTTTTTATTGATTTCATATATGGCATTGATAAATTTTTGTGTTGCAGAAGTCGGATTTTGGGCATATATTAATCCATATGGCAATGTGTCATCTGTATCAAGGGGGATTGATATCAGATTGCTGTGAATATCCGCATAAACAGGCTGTGTGATCAAAATATATCCATTTACTTCACATAGTGTAAAAGTATCTAGATCATAACGTTTAGAGTCAACGATCTGGATTGTAGGATATTGACTTTTAATATGGTTACGAAAGCTATCAATTTCTTTAGAAACCCCTTCTATTGGCATTACAAGATACTCTCCATTTAAGTCTTGTATGGTGAGTTTTTTCATACCTGCCATTCTATGATTTTTAGACACTGCACAACAGATTGGAGTGCGTTCAAGTTCCAAAAACTGGCACATACCATTCCATCCGGCAGAGCCATATATACCTTCAAATAAGTCAAATTCTGTTCCTAAAGCTGTAAAAACTTCTCCACGATTCTGATATTCCGTCATTGATTGAATTTCTATTCTCAAATTAGGATACATTTCACTAATCTGTGCCCATAAGTCAGGCAAGAGTCGGCATTTATATAATAATGATGTACCAATCCGAACAGTAGTTTCTGATGATTCTGCGTATCTGCGAGCCTTGTTTAAAGAATCCTGAGATAGCTTTATGATTGTTTTAGCATCTTCGTATAAAGACTGACCAGCAAGAGTCAGTTTTACACCATGATTAGAACGGATAAACAGTCTAAAGCCACAACTTGCTTCCAATAAGTTGATCTGTTGAATAATGGCTGGTGCAGAAATATACATAGCTTCCGCAGCTTTGCTAAAACTGCCTGAATCTGCAACTTTAATAAAAGCATCTAATTGTGGATTATACATAACTATTCCTCCTGCTTAAAGTTAAAACTTTATGCTATAATAACATATTCAGACTTCCAAAGCAAGGTGTTTACTACTAAAATAAGTTCAGAACAGTAATGGAGGGATCTTATGAAAAAACTTGGATTTGGATTGAATGGACAGACTTAAAAAGCAGAAAATATTCAAGTTTATGATTTTGTTATGAAAAAAATCTGAAGGAAAAATTCATCACATTGGGATGTGTTTTAATGAGTTTCGTCATAGGCTATCCGCTTTGCTGCTTCTCCATCATATGTGATGATGGTTTTGCCAGATATGAATAATGAACAGCAGGTTGAGGAAAATATCAGATATATGAAGAATTTTCAGCCCATTGATGAAAATGAATGGCAGGTGGTAGAGCAGGTCGTAAGAATTATTATGGAAGGCAATAAAGGAGGAAAATTAAATGAATATGATTACTTTAAATAATGGTGTAAAAATGCCAGCAATCGGATTCGGTGTATTTCAGATACAGGATCAGACACAATGTGAACAATGTGTTATGGATGCAATACATGCGGGTTACAGGCTTATTGATACAGCAGCAGTTTACGGGAATGAAATAGCTGTTGGACAGGCGGTTAGAAACAGCGGTATTACAAGAGAAGAAATGTTCCTTACCAGCAAATTATGGGTACAGGATGCAGGATATGAATCAGCAAAAAAGGCAATTGATAGATCGCTTAAAAATTTACATACGGATTATCTTGATTTGTATCTGATTCACCGCCCGTTTGGTGATTACTATGGTGCCTGGCGTGCTATGGAAGAAGCTTATGAAGCCGGGAAAATACGAGCAATCGGGCTTTCAAATTTTGACTCGGCTCGAATAATAGATTTAATTATGAATAATCATATCACACCTGCTGTCAATCAAGTAGAATGTCATCCATTCTATCAGCAGGAGGATACATGCCGCTTCTTGCATGAGCAGGGCATTGTTATGGAGGCATGAGCTATGTGGATATATTTGCAGATTATGAGTCAAACAAGCTGGCACTTGGAATGCTGGCAGACGCTCCACTGGAAACCTTTCTTGGAGAACACCCGCAGATTTCTTTTATCCGTTTCTGCCTTGACGGTGACTCACCGGGCAGGAAAGCAGCCGCAGAACTTATGGAGAAATACTATGGACTGGGCTATGAGGTTGAGGACTGTCCTCCGCCAGCAGGATACAAGGATTACAATGAATGGCTTGTTGCTACAAAACTTAATCTTGCAAATGAGAAAAAGGAGCAGATGATAAGAGCCGGACAGTGCCATTAAAAAGTGGTGGTAAAAAGCAGTGGTTTTTACGGAAAGTGGTGGCACAATGCGGTGGTTTTTTCAAAAAGTGATAGAACAAAGTACCACCACTTTCCGATGATGTTTTTTCCTATGAATATAAATTATAAAAAGTGGTGGCATAAAGCGGTGGTTTTTACCGGAAATGGTGGTAAAAAGCGGTGGTTTTATTTAAAAGTGGTGGAACAAAGTGCCACCACTCTATATTTTGCAGGGGTATTAGGGGAATGTTCCCCTAACTAGATGGCATTAGGACAGAGATGTCTCTAATGCGTATCTAGCAGTCGCCGGGGACTTACCGGTGACTGGAGCCATAGTGAATATCTACGAAACACGGATAAGGAGGTGCAAGGTGGCAGAGAACAGGGAAATAACACTTTTTTCAGAACCGGAGGAACTGATTGCCTGGGCAGAAGCATATGATAAGCAAATCAACCCTTCGATAGAAGATGCTGCACTTCTTCTTAATTATATGGAAGGACACGATTATGCAATCGGAACGGACGCAGAGGGGAAGATGTACAGACAGGATATGGCAGAGGAAAATGGTGAGATAGAGCCATATCCGATAGACGATGTGATTGATAAGGTGTGTGAGTGGAATTATGATCTGATACTTCACGCAGAGGCAAAGAAAGATGATCCGAAAGATTTTCAGGAATACTGTGAATTTCAGAAAAAGTATGACAGCTTAAAGGCAGACGAGAGGGTGTTAGACCGATTATTTGAGAAAACCCGTCACGCTAAAGAGATTAACGCTGTTGCGACAGCACTGGTGGAGGCATTTATCAGTAATCTAGAGGGCAAGGGCGGTTTGGATAAGGCGGCAGCCACAATAGCTGAGGGAATAAAGGATTATAGTACAGATAAGAGGGGAAGGTGAGCGTATGGCAGATAAAATCCACTGTATCAGAAAAACGCTCCGCCTTATGCCACAGGAGGCAGAAATGCTTGCAAAAAAGGCAGGGGAGAGCGGAATGTGTGAAGCAGATTATTTAAGACTGCTCATCAGCCAGAAACCCAATGATTACCCGGAAGTGAGGAAACTCTTAAAAGAGCTTATCAATGAAGTGAACCGTATTGGAATCAATATCAATCAGATTGTATTCAATAACAATGCGGGACTTTATTCCAAAGAGGATAAGACACAGCTTGTTGCCTATATGCGTAAACTCAATCAGAAAGTAAATGAGGCGGTGGTGCAGATTGGCAATCAGTAAAATCCTTAATATGAAAGACTGTGGCGGACATTTTCACGGAAAGCACTTAAAGAGGGCACTTGATTATGTGATGAACCCGGAGAAAACGCAGGACGGCAGACTGGTGGGTGCAATAAACTGTCAGGTCGATACTGCATTTGAGCAGATGAAGGAAACCAAGCGTAAATTTGGCAAGATTGATAAGCGGCAGGGGTATCATATCATACTTTCCTTTAAGGAAAATGAAGTGAACCCGGATACTGCATTTGAGATTACACAGAAATTTGTGCAGGAATATCTTGGCAGGTCATACGAAGCGGTGTTTGTGGCACACGATAATACAGCCCACGTTCATTCCCATATCGTATTTAACAGCGTGAGTTTTGTGGACGGTAAAAAGTACCGTTACGAAAAAGGGGACTGGGCAAAGTATATTCAGCCTATCACGAACAGGCTGTGTCAGGAATACGGACTCTCCATTATTGATGTTGATGATGAGAAGAAGGAGAGGCAGCACGAAGGCTATAAGGAATGGAGTGATTACAGGGAGGGCAGTTTTGTATGGTCAGATATGATAAAAAGAGATTTGGATGCCTGTATTTTGCAGGCGAAGGACTATGAGGAATTTCTCGAACTGCTGTCTGAAAAAGGATACCAGATAAAGCAGGGAAAATATCTGGCAATCAAGCCGCAGGGTATGACAAGGTTCAGAAGGTGCAAATCTCTTGGGGATATGTACTGTGAGGAAGCAATCCGGGACAGGATTGAAAAAGAGGATATTGCATTTTATAAGAGTAAACAGGAGATACCGAAAGTTTCCATTGTAAAGTGCAAAGTTAAAAGATACCGCAGGGCAGGTTTGTCAGGGCTTCAGAAAAAGTATTATGCGAAGCTGTACCGAGTGGGGAAACTAAAAAAAAGACCATACAGTCAGGTATGGAAGTACAGGGAGGATATCCGTAAAATGCACAAGCTGCAGGAGCAGTATTTGTTCCTTGCAAGGCATAATATCCATTCAGCGGAAGAACTTGTGGGGACGATAGATTCTCTTACGGATAAGAAAAAAGAGACATCGGCAGAAAAGAGCCGGGTTTATAAAGCAAGGGAAAGGAGCAGGGAACTTTTTTCTGCGGCTGATGAAATGGAAACTCTAAAGCCGGCAGAACAGTCCTACAGGCTTGGGGATACCTTCTTTGAAGATGAGCATAGAAAGTGGGTGGCATTAGAGCAGGAATTACAGGCACAGGGATATTCGCTTGAGGAAGTGCAGGCTTTAAGAAAGCACTATAAGAATGCGTATTCGCAGGTGTGTGCGAAAGAAAAGGTTGTATTCCGGGAACTGAATACGGGTAAGGCAATATTAAACAGCATTATTCCGGACAGTATTTCCGATGGAAAAAAGACAGAATACAACAGGGAGATTATAAGAGACAGAAAGGAGCAGCCAGTACGATAGGCTGTTTTTTTTATGCAGTTAGGAGGAGCATATGGAACAAAATCTGAATGACAAGCCATTAAGCAATATGCAGATTACCAGATATATTGAGTCATTGAGAAAAGAAATGAATTTCGATGATGAGGTGTACGGGCTTGTAAAAAGCGACCTTGAGGACGGACTGACACAGGAGCAGACGGAAAAATATCTGGATAAGAATTTTAACATCGGACAGATGAAAGTGTTATCGGAAGGGCTGCATAAGGGCGGAGGAACTTTTTAATATTCTTCATAACAATAAGCTCTCCGGCAATCAGATGAAGGTATCACTGGAATTTTATGAAAAGGGAGTTCCGGTTGAAACCATACAGGAAGCTGTGGCAAGGGGAGAAAAGCCCGTTGTGATGAGAAGATTGTATGAGGAAGTTTTGGTGCAGTTATCAAAGGCAAAAGAGCAGTATCCGCAGGACTCGGAGTATGTGAAAGAGCTGATTGCACAGATGGAAATGGTAGTGAAGAAAATCAACTATCAGGAGGAAAGGTACGATGCCCTGAATAAAAAATTATCCGATGTTGAGGTATTAAAGGAAGATAAGGAAGTTACGGAAAGGCTTGTAAAGGAAAATGAGGACAAGGACGGCATTATCAGCCACCAGCAGGACGAACTTAATAAGGCAAGCAGCACGATTGCCCGATTAAGGGATAACATTGAGCATAAGGAAAAGGAGATGGAGCGTATGAGAGACAGGATAGAATCTCTTGAAGATAAGATTATGAGTGTGGCTTCACAACAGCAGAAAGCTACGGAAACAGAGGAAAAGGCAGAGCCGTCAGAGGCGGTGGAAGCCAATGATGATAAGGAGACAGCGAAAACACTGGCAGATACGCAGCCTGTACCTTCTCCTGTGTACAATGGAATACCCGTGTATTATCAGATACCTGTTACGGACTCTGCCGGGCGTGTAATCCAGCACCTTCCGGTTGAGCGTACAGAAAGAAAATCAAATGGCGGCATTGCGGCACTTTTTGCCAGACTTTCATTCAAAAAGAAGTCAAGAGCCGACATTGTAAAGCTGGTTGCAAGCGGTGATCTTGTGCCTGCACAGCTTGTCCAGATAAAGAGTGCCATAGAAAAGGGACTTACGGAAGGGCAGCTTGTGGAACTTATCAATAATAATGTTTCAGCGGAAAAGATGAAAGAGATTATTGAGATTGCCGTGCTTGAAAACAGTATGACAGATTAGGAGGTACTTATGAATTTAGCAGTAGTCAATGAGGCGGTAACAGGGATGAACGGTGTGGAACACGAGTTCACGGAAGAAGAAAAGAACTTTGTAGTGCAGTTTGCTTTCCGAAGCGGAAACAAGGAAGATACGATTTCCCTGATTGAAGCTCTGGCACATTCCACAGACAAGGCACAGTCTGATGAGATTATGGTCACATACAGGTCAAAGTATGATATGAAGCCTGCGTGGGTGGAACAGGCTGAAAACCTTCTTGTGGCACTTGAGATGTACCGCATAGAGGAGGAAAAAGCAATCATTCATCTGTCTGATATTTTAACTGCGTATGGCATTGATGTATCAGCAGAGGAAATCCGCAATACAAAGCCGGAAGAAATAAGAACAACAATAAGAGAGAAAGCGGAGGTGCGATAATGGCAGAGGAAATTCAGGAAGCGGTACAGATTATCCGTGTCGCATATGACGGAATAGAGATTGCTATGAAAGTAGGCAGTGGCGGTATTGCCGCTATGCAGAAGGCAATCGACTTTTTAAAGGGAATGCTTGATTATGAGAAGTCATTGGGAAAGACATCTATGAGAAAGCTGCTCTTAAAGGGCGGGGATTTGCAGGTGTTACAGTTTAAAACGGAAGATATGAGAAAAGTTGAGAAAATGGCAAAGAAATACGGAATTTTATATTCGGTTCTTCCGGATTGTAACAAGGCAGACGGTATGAGTGAGGTTATCTTTCATACAGAGGCAGTTCCCCGTGTGAATATGATGATACAGAAGCTGAAATTTGGCAGGATTGCCACATTTGATGATTATCTGAAGAATGGAGATGAAAAGTCCCTCGGCAAGCTGATGGATTTTTTAAGGAAACAGCAGGGAAACGAGAAAAGCCACACGGTAGAAGGGGATAAGGTCAATTCCGCCATAGACGGACTCATTGAAAAAGTGGGAATGTTTGCTATGGAAAAACGGGCTATCAGTGTGGATCAGGTCAAGGAGAATTTCAGCATCAATGGGGAGCAGGCAGAAAATGTAATAAAACAGCTTGAGACAATCGGGGTGCTTGGAGGTAAGAATGAGGACGGTACTCATAAGGTAATGATGGATAAGGAGGCTTTCATCAACCGTATCAGAGGGTATCAGAGCCTTGCGGACAGAATGAGGGCAATATCCGCCTCAAAGAATACGAACCTGTCAGATGTCACAATCAGCAAGACACTTATTGCAGAAGAAAATGACCACGCAGTAAAGACCAGAGTTCCGGGTACTTGGGGCAAGGATGTCAGATATGTGTGGCTGCGTAAGGAGAACATTATGGATATCCATAATGGAAAGACAATGCTCACATTCCTTGATACCAGCAAGGATTACAAGCTCTATGATGAGCAGAACCGTGTAGTAACTACGAAAAAGGGAGAAGAACTTTATACGCATTATGATAAGGTGGAAACATCTGTCAGGGAGCGATATGAAAAGGTTCAGAAGGAACAGAAAAATACCACAAAGAAGAAAACGGTTACTACCAGAAAAGCGAGGTAGCAGCCTATGCAGACAACGAAGAAGAAACCGTCACTGATATTTATTTTGGTGGGTGCAGTGTTATCCGGGTATCTTGGTTATCTGATAAATGGTGCGTGGGTAGAGGGAATAGCCTTTAATGACTTTATGAACAGGTTCAATGAAGTGTGTGCAGTTCCTTTTGCCAACTATTATAATTCAAATACAGTAAAAGCAGTAGCCATTGCATTAGGTATCTATGCAATGGCTATTCTTATGTATTACACGAGCCAGAGAAACTATATGCCCGGCAAAGAATATGGTACAGCAAGATTTGAAAATCCGAAGCAGGTCAATAAGATACTGGCGGATAAAGACGAGAATTTCAACCGAATACTCAGTCAGAATGTGAAAATGTCGCTGGATTTCAGGAGGCTGAAGCTCAATGGAAATATTCTTATCTGTGGCGGTTCCGGAGCTGGAAAGACCTTTTATGAAGTAAAACCGAATCTTATGCAGATGCCTCATAGCTGTTCGTTTATCTGTACCGATCCGAAGGGCGAGATATTAAGAAGCTGCGGGCAGATGTTAAAGGATAACGGGTACAATGTAAAAGTCATCAATCTTTTGGAAATGGATAAGTCAGACTGTTACAATCCGTTTTCCTATATCAGAGAGGAAACCGATGTGGTGAAGCTGATTACCAATCTTATCAGTAATACCACACCAAAAGGCTCAACACCGAGTGATCCGTTCTGGGAGAAAGCAGAAGGCTTATTTTTACAGGCAATTTTTTATTATGTGTGGCTTGAGGTGCAGCCCGCAAAGAGAAACTTTGAGACAGTTTTGAAGCTGCTTGGAGAAGCCGAGGTCAAGGAACCGGGAAAGGCTTCAAAGCTGGATGTCCGTATGAAGTTTTTAGAGGAGAGTTCGCCGCTTGGAGCAAACCACCCTGCGGTCAAACAGTATAACAAATGTATGAGAGGTGCAGGCGATACCGTCCGTTCCATTATCATCAGTGCGAACTCAAGACTTGCATTTCTTGAGAATAAGCAGGTTTTACGCCTACTCTCCAAAGATGAACTGAATTTATCTGAAATCGGTATCGGAGTCAATGGGGACGGGGAAACAAAGACAGCACTGTTTTGTGTAATTCCGGATAGTGATAAATCCTATAACTTTATTATCGGTATGCTGTACACACAGATATTTCAGGAATTGTACTATCAGGCAGACTTTAACTGCGGTGGCAGACTGCCAATCCACGTTACCTTTATGTTAGACGAATTTGCGAATGTCGCATTGCCCGATGACTTCTGTTCGTTGTTATCGACAATGCGAAGCAGGGAGATTTCAAGTATTATCATCATTCAGAACTTTGCACAGTTAAAGGCACTTTTTAAAGATACTTGGGAGACAATCCCTGGCAACTGCGATACTTTCATTTATCTTGGAGGCAATGAGCAGAGTACACACAAGTATGTCTCGGAGCTTTTGGGTAAAGGCACGATTGATAAAAAATCAAGCGGAGAGACAAAGGGCAGACAGGGAAGCTCATCAAGAAATTATGATGTTTTAGGCAGGGAACTGTTTACACCCGATGAGGTCAGAAAACTGGATAATAAGAAATGTATTATTTTTATCCGTGGTTTTGATCCGATAATGGACAATAAGTATATTCCATTTCGACACCCGATGTTTAATCAGACAGCAGACGGAAAGGGAAAAGCCTATGTTCATAAGATACATGGAGCTGACTGTATCATCGGACCGCCATTTGAGATTTTATCGGAAAAAGCCATTAAGCATTATGAAAAAATGAAGGACAAGGGAGAAAATGTGTATATTGATACACTGACCTATGAGCAGTTTATGCTGCTTGGGGATAAGGAATTAAGCAGGAGATTTTCTATGCAGGATGAGGCAGAGCAGAAGGCGAAAATCGACAGGGAGCAGGCAAATGAGCTTGAATATGCTGATGAGTCGCAGAAGGCAGAGGACTCCGACAGCACCAGTGGAGGAGAGAAGCCTGTAAGAAACCCTGAAAGGGAGAAGCCGAAGTGGGAGGATACAATCACAAACCGAATGATGCACTGGTCATATACCGCAGAGCAGAAAGAGGAAGTGAAGAAAGCACTTGCGGCAGGTGTTCCAAAAGCAACGATAGTATGTCAAAAAATTATATGAGAAAAGGAAAACAAAGCATGAAAAATGAAAGATATTCAATAATATTCAGCAGTACAACAGGTAATACAAAAAAACTTGCCGATACAATTCGTGAACTACTGCCTAAAGAAAATTGTGAATATTTTGGAATGGGAGATACGAAAGAACTTCAATCTGAAATATTATATATAGGCTTCTGGACAGATAAAGGAAATGCAGATAATGCTACGTTGGAGCTGTTGTCAAAACTGAGAAACAAAAAGATTTTTTTGTTTGGAACAGCAGGTTTTGGTGGTAGTGATGCGTATTTTCAAAAAATTCTCGATCATGTTAAGAAGTATATTGATGCAAGCAATGTTGTTATTGGAGAATATATGTGCCAGGGTAAAATGCCACAGTCTGTGAGAGAACGATATGTAAATATGAAAGAAAATCCAGAGCATACGGTAAATCTTGATGCTTTGATTGAAAACTTTGACCATGCCTTATCACATCCTGATGCAGATGACTTAGAAAGACTTAGAAAAATCATTATAAGTTGACAAGTAATATTATATTAATAACAAATTTACACAGCACTTTAGCCAAATTATGGTTAAGGTGCTTTTTGTGTGCCTTGAAAGGAGGTGGTCACGGCAAAACATATCGGGGAAAGCCCGGTTTTATCATTACAACAGGCTATGCCTGATTAGATAGAGTAACTTTTAACAGCCAGTTAGGGATTATCCCTGCTGGCTCTTTTTTTATCGAAAAGGAGACAACCAATATGAGAAAAGAACAGATTAGTACGACAAGTCATACGATGTCAACTTACTGTAAGTATTTCTTATCCTGTGTGTTTGAGGCGGTAACAATGGCACTTGCGATTGTGGTATGCAATGCATTTATCAATGCAGGGCTGCCTTCCTTTACGGGAAGTTATGCAGACT
The DNA here is from genome assembly GCA_050874785.1 of Lachnospira sp. Lineage (GTDB taxonomy): Bacteria > Bacillota > Clostridia > Lachnospirales > Lachnospiraceae > Lachnospira. Next base: position 147,247 of record JBNMLJ010000001.1, on the reverse strand, counting down.
GGGCACAGACACTTATTTATTTGTGTGAAATGACATTTACCATAGCAATGACGGTTGGAAGTGTGAAGGGAGCACAGACACTTACAAGTAAGGCATTCGGATTATAGAAGGAGGCATTTATGGATAATGAAAAGAAACAGGTGACTTATAATTCCAGTTTTTCCGGGGAGACACAGGTAACACTCGATATTCAGCAGTATATGAATAACAAGGCAATGTATATCGGGCTTATGTGTAATGAAGATGGATACGATGAGCCGTTTGGTGATGTGACCGTAAATTTGTCTGTTGCTGCACCGAATTACTGCGGATATCTGAATGTGAATGATATGCCGGATATTGAGAAATTCATCACAGAAAATGAGCTTGGGGAGTTTACAGGATTTACACAGAGGAGTGGTTATTGTGAATATCCTCTTTATCTGTTCAATGTCGATAAGCTGAGAGAACTGTGTCCGGATGGAATGGATATGTATGAGGCAAATATCGGTATGGCAAGAAAGCCGGAGACAAAGGAGTTAGCAAGATAGGGGGCAGAGGACAATGGTTATTGAAATAAACAAAGACATTGACCGTTATCAGGAATCGGTGGCAATGGGACTTACAGCAAAACAGCTTGTATTTTCTATTGCCAGTGTGATAGTCGGTGGCGGTATCGTATTACTTCTTTATAGATATATTGGTCTTACGGGTTCTGCTTATGTGGCGATTCCGTGTGTAGCTCCGATAGCACTTGGAGGATTTTATTCTTTTAATGGAATGAATTTCTACGAGTATATGGGAAAGAAACTGCATTTTATGTTTGGAAATAAGGCTCTTACCTATGTATCTACTGAGGGAGAGCCGATTATCAAGGCTTTTGAAATGGAGCAGAACGGACAGGTAAAGAAGAAAGGTAAAAAAACTCAATCAGAGATTACAACATCTGAGTCGGCAGTAAAGAAACAGGAGGAATTTGAAGAAATGAAGAAAAAGACAAGAAACATGATGTTTGGACTGGCAGCCGTGTTTGTGCTGGCGGTAGCGGGTGTGGCTGCTTATAAAGCAATGCACTAAAAAGGAACCTGCATAAAAACAGATTCCTTAAATGAGGGAAAATCCCTGTCGAAGAATGGAAGTCCAGTTACTTTTCTGATAGAGAAATCGGACTATGATTACAGTCTGCTTTTCTTCATCAATCGTATAAAAGGCAAGGTAATTATTGATTATCACAAAACGAATGCCCCAGCTTGCCAGTACCGGATCATCTACCAGATGGAACTTCTGTGGCAGATCGGCTAATGAGCCTATCTGCTCAGTCGCAGCATCTAACAGATTATCTGCGGCATCAGGATTTTTGAGGGTAAATTCGATGTAATCCGCAGCACGCATAATATCGTGTTCTGCGGTGGAAGTGATATGAACCTGATAGCTCATCGACTGCGGCGGCTCCTGATATCAGCCATAGCTTCGGAAAATGGTCTGGTGTTGCCTGTGGCAATATCGTCCATTCCTTCCTTGATCTGGCTGTAAAGTTCAAAGCGGCTGGTCAGTTCTTCGTAGGCTTCAATGCTCATAACAGCAAGGTCGCCTTTTCCATTCTTCGTGATGAAAACTGGTTCAGGATAATTATGACAAAATGTAGAAATTTCATTGTAATTATTCCTTAAATCAGCACTTGATTTGATTGCTGGCATAAAAACACCTCCTTATTTGATAACAAAATTATACACAAATTTTGTTATGAAGTCAATGGATATACCATTAGTGTTAGCAGGATAAACACAACTATTCATATGTATCTGACCGTGAGGTCGGGAACAAGCCCGTTGGGTGATGTTCCCGGCGGGCTTTCACAGATAAGAAAGCGAGGTTAGAGACAATGGGTTTATTTACGGACGGATTTAAGCTCTTGAAAAAGGCAAGTGAGCCTTTGTACAAGACACCGAAATCCATTCAGGAAACCATAGAGATTATGGCGGTGGCTGAAAACGGTATTTTTGAAGTAAGCAGGAATAAGTATTCCAAGTGTTACCGCTTTCAGGACATCAATTACACAACGGCAACGGAGGATGAGCAGATCGGCATTTTTGAAAGATACTGCAAATTCTTAAATTCGCTGGACTGTAATTATAAGATTACGATTAACAATAAGAACAAAAATATGGAGGATCTCCGTGATAAGGTTCTTATTACAGAGAAAAACGATGGCTTCAATAATTACCGAAGAATTTACAATGACATTATTGAGGAGAAGATTATTGAGGGCAGACAGGGGATTGAACAGGAAAGATACCTGACGATCACGATTGAGAGAAAGAACTTTGAGGAGGCAAAGGCACAGTTTGCCACACTTGAGGCAACAATACACAAGGCTTTCATTGAACTGGGGGCGGAGATTGTGCCGCTTAACGGCAATGAAAGGCTGAAAGTGCTCTATGACTATTACCATCTTGGCGATGAGGGTAGTTTTGATTTTGATATCAAAAAGGCAAAGAAGGTCGGAGCAGATTTTAAGAATGATTTATGTAATGGTATGGTGAAATATTTCCCAGACCATTTTGAGGACGAGAGTAAATACTGCAAGGCACTTTTCATTAAGAAGTATCCCAGCAGTTTATCAGACAGATTCATCAATGAGATTACTTCCCTTCCGGTTCATTCCATCACGAGCATTGATGTGGTGCCTGTTCCAAAGGATTTGACCACAAAGGTGCTTCAGAAGAAATACCTTGGCATTGAGTCAGATATTATCAAGCAGCAGAGAGTCCGTAACAAGAATAACGACTTTTCTACGGAAATCTCATATGCCAAGAGAACAGAGAAAAAGGAGATTGAGGAAATCATGGATGATGTCCGTGAGAATGACCAGTGCCTTTTCTTTGTGGGAGTTACCATTATTCTTATGGCAGAAAGCAAAAAGGAGCTTGAGAGTGTATGTGAGACTGTGGAGACTATCGGAAAGCGTAACAGTTGCACGATTGATACCCACTACTTAAAGCAGAGGGAGGCACTCAACACAGCACTTCCGATTGGAGTAAGACAGGTGGAAACAATGCGTACTCTTCTTACCCAGTCGCTTGCGGTGCTTATGCCATTCAATGTGCAGGAATTGAATGACAGCACAGGAAACTATTATGGTATCAACCAGATTAGCAAGAATGTAAATATCGGTAACAGAAAGAAGCTCATCAACGGGAATGGATTTGTATTTGGAGTACCGGGTTCCGGTAAATCATTCTTCTGTAAAATGGAAATGGGCAGCGTATTCTTATCGGGAGATGATGAGATTATCGTCATCGATCCGATGAACGAATATTTTGATATTGCACAGACTTATGGCGGAACTGTGGTAAATATGTCCACATATACGGACAATTATGTAAATCCGCTGGAAATGGACGTGTGGAGCCTTGATCCGAATGATTCAAAGGGAATGGTAAGGGAAAAAGGTGAGTTTATGCTTGGTCTTTGTGAGCAGTGTATCGGAGACAGCTTAAATTCCAGACAGAAGTCAATCATTGACCGCTGTGTGAGAAAGCTGTATATCGACATCGCAAGGAGCAGGGAAAAGTATGTCCCGGTAATGAGTGATTTCTATGATATTCTTATGGAACAGCCGGAGGAGGAAGCAAAGGACATTGCACTTTCTTTGGAGCTTTTCGTAAATGGTTCGTTGAATATCTTTAATCATCAGACAAATGTTGATGTAGATAACCGATTTACAGTATATGGTATCAGGGACTTAGGTACAGAACTCAGTCCTATCACAATGCTTGTTATGATGGAATCCATTCAGAACAGAATTGTAGAAAACGGACAGAAGGGCAAGGCAACTTGGCTCTATATTGATGAGTTCCACGTCCTGCTTAATTCGGAGTATTCTGCGAAGTATTTACAGCAGCTCTGGAAGAAAGTAAGAAAGCAGGGTGGTCTTTGTACCGGTATCACGCAGAACGTCGTAGACCTTTTACAGAATTACACAGCCACTACAATGCTTGCAAATTCAGAGTTTGTTGCACTCTTAAAGCAGGCGAATACGGACAGTTCCAAGATGGCAGAGGTTATCGGTGTATCAGAGGCACAGCTTCGTTTCGTAACCAATACTGCGTCGGGAATGGGACTTATCAAGTGTGGCTCCGTGGTAATTCCGTTTGATAACCAGATCAGCAAGGATACCGACCTTTACAGACTGTATAACACCAATATCCACGAAAAGATTGCGGAGCAGAAGAAAAGGGAGGCAAAATTTGCTGATTAGAATTGCATTTTATGGTTTCGTGTGTTATTTTCAAGTAGAAATGAGGTGATAGGAAATGAAGGAAGCTGTATATCAGAGAAAAAGTTACAATAGCGATGAGTTTGAGCAGTATAGCAATCAATCCGCTTATGCGGAAGGCGATATGCTGAAACAGCTTGAGGGGAAAGATATTATTACACTTGATGATAACAAGGAAATCATTTCTGCTAAGGTGGAAAATGGAAAGGTAGTCAATAAGACAAGATAATATAAAATAATGTATCAGCCATTTGGATTAAGTTCCGAATGGCTATTTTTTTACCCTTTTTTAAGGATACAGAAAGAAGGTGGGGACTTTGAAGATAAAGAAAGTGGATGACAAGCCTATGGTCATTCACACGAAGGAGAAAGCAAAGATTCATTCCCACGAACCGAAGAAAGCCAAGATTAAGGGCAGTAACATCTACACCGTACAGCGTGGTCCGAAGATTGCCAGTGCAAAGGTAAATGATAATACGGATAAAAAGAATGTTTATCGTAAGAGTACCGTTCATCAGGCAGAGAAAAAGGAGAAGGGACTTTCTAAATTCAAGCGGAATATAAGGGAGTCCAAGACTTCTATCAAGACGAAGAATACCAATCTCCATATCGCAGGAAGAACGGGAGCACTTGCGGCTGGAGCTGTTACGGAACAGGTGGAAGGCGGGCAGGAAGTATCACAGGCGGCATACCTTGCGTATGAAGCAAGCCGCCCGGTTACGGGAACTGCTTCAAGGGGAGCGTCACTATTCAGAAAGAAAGCGGCAGCCGAAGCCAAGAAGCGTATCAAGAAGGTAGAAGCAGGAAAGAAGCTGGCGAAAAAGACAGTAAAGAAAGCTGCCAGTGATACAGCTAAAACAGCAGCCAAAGAGACTGCAAAGGAAACTGCCAAGACCACGGCAAAAGTAGCTGCCAAAACTACGGCAAAGGCGGCAACCACAGCGGCAGGGACAGCGGTTGCACCGGGAGTCGGAACAGTAGCCGGTATTGCGGCAGGCTATGCCACTGGCGTATCCATTGAGGCAAAGGATGCGAAAATGGCAAACCGAAGCAGGAAGATTAAATTCTTTCTGGATAAGATGAAGGCACAGGAAAACCAGACGGACAGCGTTGCAAAACTGGTAAAAGACTTAATTGTAAGAAAAGCTGTTTTATGGGTAAAAGCGGCAGCTCCAGTTATCGGACTTGTACTTTTACTGCTTGTTCTCTTGGTGGCAGTTGTTGCAGTTCCGGTGATTGCTGCGATAGCCATTCTTTATAATTCACCATTTGCATTATTCCTGCCTCCACTGGAGTCGGGGGATACGGTGCAGACGGTAACAAGTGCCTATGTGCAGGAATTTAACCGTGATGTGAATACCCAAGTGAATGAGCATACCGGATATGACCTCGGAGAGCTGGTGTATGTCGATTATGAGGGAATGGACGAAAATCCAAGTAACTACTATGACATAATGGCGGTCTATATGGTCAAGTATGGTGTCGGAGATACGGCAACCGTTATGAATGATAAATCAAAGGGCTGGTTGCAGACTGTAGTGAATGATATGTGTTCCTGCACTACAAGCAGCGGAACGAAAGATGTGGAGGAAACAGACGCAGATGGTAATGTGACAACGGTCACAAAGTCGGTGCTGTATGTAAATGTCACGCTTAAATCATACAGGGATATGATTTCCGTTTATGGTTTTAATTCGGATCAGGTGGAAATGCTTGAGCAGATTATGAGTCCTGAATTTATGGGACAGCTAGGCTACGCAGGAAGCGGAAGCGGCGGAGGCGGTGGAAGTCCCGGAGTAAGTTCAATAACAGAGGAGGAGATAAATGCTGTATTAAGTAAAATCACGGACAGCAGATTAAAAACAGTCTGCTCATATGCACTGCACAGAGTCGGTTATCCATACAGTCAGGAGTTGAGAGACAGCGGTAATTATTATGATTGCAGTTCACTTGCATACTATTCGTGGAAAGACGCAGGAGTGGATATCAGCCACGGAGGAGCAACCACAGCAGCGGCAGAAGCACAGGGACTTGATGAAGCAGGAAAGATCGTATCCTATGACCAAATGCAGCCGGGTGATTTGATTTTCTACAGCTTTACAAGCAACGGAAGATATAAAAACATCAGCCACGTAGCGGTTTATGTGGGAGACGGTAAGGTAGTGGAAGCCTTAAATGAAAATTCCGGTGTTGTTTACCGTGATGTGGCAAGTGTCGGAAAGATTGTAGTGATTGGCAGACCATAAAACAACAGAGAGGGCATAAGTCCTCTCTGGGACAGGAGGTAAGAATGGATTTAAAAGATATGATTCTTGTAACGGAAAATTATAAGGGAACAGAAAAAAATATGCTTATGACTCTGGAAGATTATAAGAAGTTTGTTTCCATTGAGGATATGTCAGAGCTTGCAGAGCATATGCTGCTTCTTGGAAGAACGCTTGCACAAGGGGAAAGCTTTACGGAGTATTACAGGGCAGCGAATGTTACAGTTTTTGCGAAGTTCTGTAGTGATGATGTGGAGCTTGGACGCTTCCTGCAAGGATATTACAGTGATTTTCAGGAGTTTCATTTTGACAAGGAAGCAAGTTCGCCGGAGTGTATTGCAAAAATGAAAGAAATCGGAATGACGGATAAAGGCTGGATTGATGATTTTATCCTGCATTATGAAAAAAGAGACAGGACATTTGAGAGGGGACAGACATTTCATAATTTCAATGACCACGATTATATGGTACTTGAAGCATTATCCCCACGAAATCTTGTGGTAATGGATATGAAAAGCGGTTCGCTTACGATTGCTCTTGGTGCAACAGAGTATGACAGATACCCAAAAGGTGAGAAGCCGACAAAGGATAATACAACGATAGGGGTATCGTGGGAACACGGGATTTATCTTGGTTCCACGCTTTCACAGACCAACTTCAAGGCATACAAAGCAGAGTATGGAACACCGGAGAGAATGGAAAATCTTTATGATTACAGGGCAATGCTCAAGAGAAAGTATTACTTTCTTGAGGCTTTGTCAAAGGACGATGATATACCGGATAAAATCCAGAACGCAATTTTAAGCCATATCTATGCGGAATATAAGACGCTGGAGGAGGATACCTTTTTAGACCGCCTTGATGACGGAAAATACGATGCAGGTTTTGAAAAGGAAAAAGAAAGATTGCAGGAAAAGAGCAGATAAAAATTTATGCAGGAGGGTATATGGACAAAGAATTTGATATTGAGATAAAAGAAGTTCTCTCAAGAGTAGAGACAGTAAAGGCGGAGTCACTTGACGAAGCCATAAATAAGGCAATGGATATGTATTATTCAGAAAAGATAGTCCTTGATGCAGAGGATATGAAGGGAGTTGATTTTTCGCCATACAGCGAAGAACAGCTCCCTTCTTCATTAAAGGAAAATGGAGGAAAGACACGATGAAAAATGAGCAGACAGCAGTAATTAAGAATATGGAATTTTTATTAAAGGAGCTTCATAAGGAATGGGAAAGACCGGGAGAGGTAAAATCCTCTGTCCGTATTCCCTATGAGAAAGTGGAGGCAATCAGTAGAAAGCTGAATGGGATTGTCTATGAGACACAACAGTCATCTGACAGCGACGGACTTACCTTTAAGCAGACCATAGCAAAGTCAAAGCAGTGTTATGTGCTTTTAAGGATTATGCGTAAGATTGTAAAAGGAAAGGACAAGTGTGAGAGACAGGCGATAGATGCAGAATTTGTGATTGAGCTAGACAGGGAGGAGTCAAAGCTCTTTAAGGAAATGTTTGCAGAATTACTGGAATAGGGAGGTTGCAGGAATGAAATATAATATCATATATGCCGATCCGCCCTGGCAGTTTAAGACCTACTCAAAGCGTGGCAGCTTAAAAAAGTCAGCAGACTGTCATTATTCCTGTATGGACTTGGAGGATATCAAAGCACTACCTGTGGCAGACATCGCAGCAGAAGATTGTATCTTGTTTTTGTGGGTGACATTTCCCCTGTTAAGAGAGGGGCTTGAAGTAATGAGGGCTTGGGGTTTTACCTATAAAACGTGCGGTTTCAACTGGGTAAAAAAGAATAGAAAAGCAGATAACAAGTTAATGCCGGATTAGACAACTGACATTATAAATTAAAAGGAGTTGCTTGCGAGTGTTATTGGTATATGAGAACAAAACTGATGGAATAGCGGTAGAGTGGAAGAAAACAGTGCATTTTCCACCACATTTACACGAAGCAATAGAGGTAGTATATGTAACTAATGGGAATATTGAGCTTGGAGTTGGACAAGAATTGTATCACATGGATGAGGGTGATTTTGCAATCGTGTTCCCAAATGTAATACATCATTATCAGGTGTTTGGGAAAAAAGAAAATAAGGTAATATACCTGTATCTTGATCCAACTCTGTTTCCTTCCTATTATAAAGAGTTGCAGATATACAGCCCGAAGAACCCGGTTGTAAAAAAAGAGCGAGTGCATCCTGATGTAGTAAATGCCATAAAATATCTGGCAGGAATAACAGAGGGGAATCCCATGCTGATACAGGCTTATGTACAGATGATTCTTGCCCATGTTTTCGCAGAAATGCCAATGGTTGATAAAAGCACAGTAGGGAGTGATGACCTGATTTATAATGCGGTAGAATATGTAGCTAAAAATTTTAGAGAGAAAATCAGTCTTGAAAAAATGGCATACGATTTGTGTGTAAGCAAATATGTGTTATCAAGAATGTTTGCAAAAACATTTCACTGTAATTTTAGTAAATATGTGAATGGAGTCCGGTTAAATTATGCAGTTGCGGCACTGGAAAATACAATGGATTCCATTACAAATATATGTCTTGATTGTGGGTTTGAAAGTCAAAGAACTTTTAACCGTGTTTTTAAGGACAGATATAAGATTACACCAAGAGAGTACAGAAAAAGAATGGAACACAATAATAAAAGCGTAGTAGGATTAAAGATAAAGGGATATAACAGCGGTCCATTAGGGGGAGATCAGCAGATAGGGGCAAAAATTGTAGAGGGAAATATCGACATGGTTATTTTCTTCTCCGATCCACTGGCAGCACAGCCACATGATCCGGATGTTAAGGCACTTCTTAGAATTGCACAGGTGTATGATATACCGATTGCAAATAATATTGCGACAGCGGATTTTATGATTCATTCCACACTTATGAATGAACAGTATTCACATCAGATTGAAAATTTTAAAAATACAGTGGATGTCAGAGTAAAAGAAATGCAGTGATGGATATGATAAATAGCCAAAAGCTGTCCGCTAATAGAATTTACAACAGAATATAAAGCAGATAAAGACGAATGGCATCAGGTGTGCCATTCGTTTTTTTAATAAAAGCACAAATTAACCTACTCACGAGCATAAAATGATGTGCATTGGGTTGTTTTCTGGACTATGAGAATCAAAGTCTCATTGATATGATTAACATGGAAAAGAGGTGCAAAATCTTGGACACAGGAAGAAAAGATGCCAATATACAGATAGGAAAGAGACTAAGAGAGGCAAGACTGAATATGAACCTTGAAAAGTCAGAAATTGCGGATGTATTGGGTGTTACAGTAGAACATTATCGAAAACTTGAAGCAGGTGTAACTGGAATATCTGTAGATAAAGTATTGACACTCTATCATAAATATGGAATTGATCCTACATATCTTATAACAGGCGAGAGCAGCAACATAAAAGATTTTAATTTGGAATACTATGTTGCGAACAGCACAAAAGAGCAGAGAAATGATTTTTTTGACCGTGTGCTGGCGTATTTATCTAAGTTGATTAGATAAATTGAAGTGCTTCCTGCTTCCAAGCTCGAAAAGGAGGAAGTGTTATGCTTAATATTGCGGTCTGTGATGACAGCAGAACAGATGTAGAAATGCTGGAAAGTGCTTTTGATAAGTTAGCACAGTACCAGTTTTCTTATGAAGTGTATTTTACAGCGAAGGAGTTGCTGAAGCATGTTATAGATTATGGAGAAATAAGTCAGATGAAAGAAGAAATAAGTTTTTGCAGAAAAAAAACAGATGACATAAGAGTGTGCACATTTGATTCTATTAAAAGTGTTACAACAAAGTTTCCTGATTATATGGTATTATCGCCTAAGGGTGAGGACAAATATGAGGTGAAGTATGTTCCGGAAGATTTTGACAGACATGATCAAGGATTTTTTGGAAGAGCGAAACCAGAATATATTATTGTTAAGGGAGAGTGTTTGGAAAAATTAAAACAGCAAGGGTATGAAATGGACTGTTGGCAAAAAGGTACTCGTTAGCGATAAATAATAAACATCCTGATAGCATACCATTAAAGGGATTTTGACAGAATATGCAAAGTATTACACGAAAATGTCAAAGGATTACAGTTTTCTAAAAACCATAATAATTTCTGATATAATGCGATAAGTCAGAAAGGATGATGGAGCTATGGGGAAAAGAGAGCACATATACGAAATTATTGCAGAGAATATCAGAAAAGAACGCAGAAGGCTTGGAATTACACAGGCAGAGCTTGCAGAACGGGCGGATGTATCATTGGATACTATCAAAAGTGTTGAAAATGGCAGAAGGGCAATGAGTCTTGATACATATTTGAATATTGTTCATGCATTGGAGTCAACGCCTATGGTTCTGATGAGCCAGCAGCACCCAGAAAAACACATTGAGCGTTTTGCATTTATGATGAATCGGTGTGACGAAAGAGAAATAGAATTTGCATTACATATGATTGAACAAATATTAAGAGGACAGGAAGATTATCTGAGTGAATAGACGGGTAGTTATCCTGTCCTTTATTTATGACTCTTTTGCAAATTTTTCAGCGAGATGGTATATGATTTCTTCAATGGTGGGAGTATCATTTTCACATGGAAAGTCTGTCCAGAAGCGTTGTATTTGTGAATCAGGGCTTTTTAAAGCAATGGAAACTGCACGCCCAATTTCCTGTTGGACTTCTTCTTTTGTGATTCCTTCTTTTTCGGCAATGATTTCCAAATATTTATCAACAGAGTATGTGCTTTTATCATTCATAGTGTTGTTGTGAATCCTTTCTGAGAAGGGTATCTGCGGGCAAATTGTCAGGTGATTGAATTGTCCCGGTTGAATACCATAAAAGTAAAACAGATAATCCGTTCTATATTACATAATAACCTTGATAACTGTTTTCTATACAGATTATGGCTATTTTCTATTCTATCATATACATACAATATGGTGCATACACGCACCATATCATTATAGGACACTCTTGCGTAGAATACAAGGAGGAGGTCTTTGTAATGATAGTATATGACAGGTTATGGCTCACACTCAAGAAGAAAAATATTAGCCAGTATGCACTAATTAAAGATTATGGAATAGATAAAGCACAATTACAGCGATTGCGAAAAAATATGGTCGTAAAAACGGTAATCCTAAACAGATTATGTTCCATACTTGATTGTAAGATAGAGGATATCATGGAGTTTGTGCCGGATGAGGATATTAAGTAAAGAGATATTTCCAAAATGTAATAGCTTGGAAATATCTCTTTTTTTAATCTCACAATATTTATATTCTTGGTATTAAGGTGTACAATATTCCACCTGAAATAGCTGGTTTAGTCACTCTTACAAAAGATTCGCTTACGGTACAATGAATACAGCTTAAGCAAATATATAAGGTGCCGGAAAAGAGTGGAAGGTGTACTACGATATTGTTAATAGTGGAGAAAGAATAAAAGAGTTGCGTGCGGCAAGAAGAATGACAAGACAGCAGCTTGCCGAGCATATTGGATTGTCAGTGGATGCTGTGCGGAAAATTGAAGCTGGTGTAAATGGAGCAAAAATAGATACGCTGATTAGTATTGCTGAATTGTTTCATATAACGTTGGATTATATTGTGTGTGGGTGTGAAAGAAAGGCAGAAGTTGATGATCTGCTGGTTGGTCTGAAGGAGAAGGAAGTACAGTTTATCCGGAATATGGTATTAAATGTCGTTGATAATATGAAACTTCTGACAGAATAAAAAAGTCGGATTGCATTTTGAGGTGCAGTCCGGCTTTTTTTATAAGGATTTGGAATAGGTGGGAGTGTTACTCTTAGTTTAAAAGAGTGTCGGTTACTGTAGAAGATGCGTGGTGTCAGTTATACTCTGTTCAGGTTCTGAAAAAAGAACCATTGAATATTGAAAACAGAATAGGACACGCATATCCCACGAGCTTATATCGCCTTGTCTATGGCAGGGTGGCAGAATCCCATTTCGTGCGATGACTATCCTCAGAGCTGTAGCCGATTATGAGAAACGTGACAGCAGGAGCCTTTAAGGATAAGAGCAGAGGGTTGTGCCTACCGGGTTAGCAGCCGGAGGTAATGAGATAATAAGTGCACCTGAATTTCAGCGAAACGCATTTTCAGAGAGTGGCTACTTTCGTAAGTCCGGATGGGCAGGAAACTACGAAGTGTTTGTGGCTGGCAAAGGATATGTTACCCGATACGGGGAAGGTTGAGAAACCGGGAAGATATTATTTTATCTTCCCACACAAACTGATTTGCAGTCACCAGCAGACAACAACAGGGGCTTATAAGTGCGGAGAGCATTGGCAAGTCAGTTTATGTGAGGAGATAAAGTGTGCACAGAATATCAAATCAAAATAAAAACAAGAATGGAGATTTTAAACTATGAATAGAGCAGTTATATATTTTGGAGCAACAGGAAACGCAGCAGCAGACCAGATGGTTATGCAGGCTCTTGAGGAGTATTGTGCCTTGAATGACTATGAGGTAGTCGTAGTTGTTTCAGAGAACGCAAGACCGGAGGGAATGTCATTCCCTATGAAGTTTGCTTTTGTCGGTATGGCAGAGGTGGAAGATGTTGATGTGGTTGTTACTCTTATGAGTGATATGGTCGGTGATTGTGAAGAAACAATTATGGATAACATCATTATGCTTGGAGAGTACGGCATTACAGTTGAGACAGTTAATGATGATATGGCTGGATATTATCAGAAGATGGAGCAGGCAGGAGACAAGGAAGATGGCGGCATTGTTTCGCTTACCGATTTTATAGCAGTATTTTTCAAGCGTCTCAGAGCCGACAGATAGGAGGCTCTATGAGTAAGTGTTGTGTTATCTGCGTAGGCAGAAATGCCGACAGAGCCGCAGACAGGATAGAAGCATATGCGAAGAAAACGGACTTTGAGATTGTGGAAACAATCTTTAAGGATACAAAGTCCGTGGAAAGATTAAGGTATTATATCGAAAGAGATTCCATTATCAGTATTCTGGTAAGCAGTATCTATGATATTTCATCGGACAAAAATGTGGTAAAGGGCATTATGGAGCTTGCAGCGGAGCACGGTATCAGTATCAATGACGAGAGCAGGGGCTATGAACCTGCTCTTATCTCTTTTGAGGAGGACAATGCCTGACAGAAAGAAATTAAGCCTAGTGATATTCTCATCGGAAACCGTGGTGTTTGATGAGAAAGGAAACAGAGTTGTAGCCTGCCCTACGGAACAGGAAGCGGTTGGATATATCCGTGGGCAGGAAATGCCGGTTGACAGACAAGGAAGTGAATAGAATGAGTGAAATAAGACGAGGCGATATCTGGATGGTTGATTTTGGAGCACCGGAAGATGAGTATGACCATAAGCTCCACGGTATCAGACCAGTAGTAATCGTGAGTAATGACAGTGCAAACAGACATAGCACAGTATTCCACGCAGTACCTCTTACAAGTAAAGTTCACAAAAAGACATACCTGCCAACACATATTTTTATCAGTGCTTATAAGGCGGTAGGGTTAAGGACGAACAGTATCGCTCAGTGTGAGCAGTTATGTGATGTGAAAGATACGGACCTGGTAGAAAAAATCGGGAAAGTAAGCAAAAACCAGTTAAGACAGATAACAAAAGGTATGCAGATCCAGTTGGGTATGAGTACAAAACATAATAATCCAATCGCATAAATTCCAACCGGGGCGAAAGCTCCGGTGTTACATAGCCGTCAGCATATCTGGCGGCTTAATTTGATTGGAGGGATAGGATGACAGTTGAACAGTTGGACAAAATATCTGCACAGAGATTAGAAGATTGGATATTGATACATTGGTGGAAGTAAACAGCATAAAGTACGCTGACGGAATGCCTGTGGAAAAGAAGGTTGAAGGAATGATTGAAAAGACGGGCAATCCGTATTTTCGCAGGGCGGGAAATAGCAAGATTAAGATTTCATTTTCCAATAACGGGGAAAGCCTGAAAGACAATTATATTGCTATGCTTGCCAATGTATAGAGCAGTCAGCCAAAATTAGGGGTGGAAATTCAGATGGATTTGTGATATCATTACAGACAAATAAGGACATCTAACCCGAAAGGGTATCAATTTCATATTTATGTTTCCATTCCTCTTGATTTGGGACTTCTAACTTAGAAAATCGAAGGAGTGGTGGACATGAACAATTCTAAAAGAATTTACAGAGCAGCCATCTATGTTAGATTATCTAAGGAAGATGGCGATCTTGATGATGTGAGAAAAGCTGAAAGTAACAGTATCTCAAATCAGAAATCCCTGATACTTAATTATTTAAAAGACAAAGAAGATATTGAAATAGTATCAATCCGTGAGGATGACGGCTATTCAGGAGCAACTTTTGACCGTCCGGCATTTAAGCTTATGATGCAGGATGTGCAGGACGGTGTGATAGACTGTATCGTTGTAAAAGACCTTTCGAGATTTGCCAGAGAGTATATCGACGCAGGACGATACATTGAGCGAATGTTTCCGTCAATGGGGATACGATTTATAGCAATCAATGACGCCTATGACAGTGCAGATACACAGGCACAGGGGAATGAGATAATCATTCCGTTTAAAAATCTTATCAATGACGCATATTGCAGGGATATTTCCATTAAAATCCGAAGCCACCTTGAAACAAAGAGGCAGAACGGGGAATTTGTTGGAAACTTCTGTGTCTATGGCTACAGGAAATCAGAGATTGACCATAATGTGATTGTCCCGGACGAATATGCAGGTCCCGTGGTTCAGGATATTTTCCGCTGGATAAAGAACGGAATGAGCCTTGATGCCATAAGCGACAAGCTGAATGCTCTTGGTATTATGTCACCTATGGCATACAAACTCAACAAGGGCGAAAATTATAAGACAGCATTTCAGAAGAAAGACGAGCTGTTGTGGACTCCTGTTGCTGTAAGGCGTATTGCAACGAATATTATTTACACAGGAACGCTTGTACAGGGTAAAATCACAACACCTAACCATAAGGTTAAAACAAGGATATTAAAGCCACAGGAGAAATGGGCAGTATGCCACAACAATCACGAGGCACTGGTATCTTTAAGAACATTCCAGATTGTACAGCGTCTATTGTCAGTGGATATGAGAATGGCACCGGGAAAAGATTCTACCTATCTTTTATCCGGAATAGCAGTATGTGCCGACTGTGGAGCACTTATGACACGAAAGGTGTCTACGGTAAATGCAAAAAAGTATGTTTACTATATGTGTTCCAATAACAAGAAGAATAAGAAGTGCAGCTCCCACAGGATAAAAGAGGCAGACTTGGAAAGCCGTGTATTTGATACCTTGAGGGAAATGACAGCGACACTTCTGGACGCTGATGAAGTGATAAAGGAAGCTGGCAACAGTGCCAATTTCAGAATAGACCAGAAAAAGACAAAAGAGAGGATTAGTGCAAAAGAGAAAGAGATAACCAAATATAATCAGATGCTTGTTTCGCTTTATGAGGATTACAAAGAGGGAATCGTTGATAAATCAGACTTTGCGATTATCAAGGAGAGCTTTGAAGTAAAAAGGTCTGAAGCAGAAAAAGCAATCGACAGGTTACAGAAAGAAGCGGAAAACATTGCTGTCGGAATTGAAAGAGATACCGAGTGGCTGGAAGAACACAGGAAATGGAAAACAATGCCTTCTCTTACCCGTAATGTGGTAGTGAGCCTTATACAGTCCGTAAAGGTATATGAGGGCGGTGATATAGAAATCGTACTGGATTGTGACGATGAATACAGGAAAATTGTTGCAAGAGCCGGGGAGCTGGAAAAACAGCAGGATACGGAAAGGCTGGTGGTCTAAATGGCAAGAAAGTCAAGAACACAGCCGAAACAATCACCGGATACACTGAAAGTATTATCCAAAGTGTATAAAACTGCCATATATGTGAGATTGTCTGCGGAAAAAGAGGAAACCAGAGACAGAAAAAACTTAATCAATCAGAGAAATCTCATTAAAAACTTTGTAGACCAGCAGTTGGATATGGAAATCTATGACATCTATATGGACGATGAATTTTCCGGTACAACATTTCACAGACCTCAGTTTGAGCGTATGATGTCAGATATGAGGGCAGGAAGGATTAACTGTATTGTCGTAAAGGATTTGTCCCGTTTGGGCAGAGATTACATTGAAACGGGTAATCTGGTAGAGCGTGTATTTCCGATGATGAATATCCGCTTTGTAGCAATTACGGATAATTATGATTCCTCAAAGAAAGACGCAGACCTTATGGTGGCTGTCACAAATATCGCCAATGACTTATATGCTAAGGATATTTCAAAGAAAATATGCTCCAGTAAGCAGGAGGCATTGGAAAAAGGCATTCCGGTTGGGAGTGTGGCTTATGGTTATAAGGTAGTCCTTGATGAAAACAAAGTCAGGGTAATGGTTGAGGATAAGGAAGCCGCAGATGTTGTAAGGTGGATTTTTAATGAGGCAGAAAAAGGTACTCTGCTTTCTGTGATAGCGGCAGAACTGAATGCAAGACATATCCTTACACCTTCACAGTACAGAGTAAGGCATAATATAGAGATGCTTGAAAAGCTGCGTGGCATTAAGTGGACTGTTGATACAATAACACGCATTTTAAAGAATGAAGTCTATATTGGAAGATATGTGACAGGTAAAGACAGAGTATGCCTTTACAGACACGAAAAGAGACATACGGCCGATGCTGGTGAGTGGTATGTATTTGAAAATCATCATATTGCACGTATCACAAAGGAACAGTTCTATGCTGTTCAGAAGAACAAAAGAAAGGTAATAAAGCCAGCAAAAAAGCAGACGGTAAATTTACTGAAAGGCAAAATCACCTGTGGCTGTTGTGGAAGCAGTATCCATATCCACCCAGAGAAACACGCAAAGGTTTATATGTGTACGCATAGAAAAAGATATGGGAAGGATAGTTGTGACTGTCTGCCTGTAAAGGTAGATGATGTGTATGCAGCGGTGCTTGCCGTTATAAAGGAGCAGATACAGGTCTTTGTTGACAGGGAAAGGATATTAAAGGAACATCACAATGACAGCAGTGTAATCAGACAGGAACAAGTATATACGGAAGTCGTAAATAAGTGTGTCAAGGAAATGGACAGACTTATTGAATTAAAGAGTGGTCTATATGCCGATTACACGGAAGATTTGCTTGATGAAAAGGAATATCTGCAACTGAACAGGGAGTATTCGCAGCGTATTGAAAAGTTGAAGATACAGGCTGATGAATACAGGCAGGCGGCAAGTCAGTATGAAAGTGCTGAAAAGACGATTTCACAGCTCAAGGCTGAAATGCTACGCTTCAAAGGGAAACGCAAGCTGACGCAGGAAATGGTTGATTTGTTTGTCGCACAGGTACGCATATATGAAAACAAGAATCTTGAGATTGTTCTTAACTATGAAGATGAACTGAAAAAATTCGCAGAACTGAATATAGAAAGAGAGGCAGGATAATGGCTGTAAAAAGAAAAGTAGCCTTTTATATCCGGCTCTCTGATGCGGATGAGGAGGTAAAAGCAGGAACAAAAGACGAAAGTAACAGTATTACAGGACAGAGAAAACTTTTGTATGCGTACATCAAGAAAACAGAGGAATTTGCAGGCTTTGATGTACTGGAATACTTCGATGACGGATATTCGGGAACAATGTTCAATAACAGGGCAGAGTTTCAAAGGCTCATACAGGACGCAGAGTTTGGAAGATTTGAATGTATCATAGTAAAAGATTTTTCCCGATTTGGTAGGGATTACCTTGAAGTAGGCAACTATCTGGAATTTGTATTCCCGGCAATGGGAATGAGGTTTATTTCTGTCAATGATAATTATGACAGTAACAGAAACTTTGGTGTTACCGGAGGAATGGATGTAGCCTATAAAAACCTGATTTATCAGCTTTACAGTATGGATTTATCAAGAAAGGTAAAGAGTGCCAGAAGAACAAGAAATCTGAATGGTGAATATACAGCCGCATTTGTGTGTTATGGTTACAAGAAAGATCCAAACGATAAGCATAAGCTGATAATTGATGAAGAAGCTGCAAGGGTTGTTGTTGAGATATTTACATTGATTATTGCAGGATATAGTGCAAGTGAAGTTGCCCGCATATTAAATGAGAGAAAAATCCCTACAAGAGTTCAAAACCAGTGGAAGAATGGAATAAACTTTGTTCCGCTTCACGATAAAGGGGATTATATGTGGGATGGTTCAGAAGTTATAGCGATTGTCCAGAATGAGCAGTACAAAGGCATAATGATTCAGAACAAATGTGAAGTTGTTGGCTTTGGAGATAACAAGAAGCTTCGCAAGCGTAATAAAGAGGACTGGTCTGTTGTATATGGTGCAATACCAAGAATAGTAAGTGATGAAATGTTCGATGAAGCTAACAAGATGATACAGACGGAAGCCAGAGGCGTTGAAAAGGGTACAAAAAAAAGCAAAGTTAATTTTTTTATCTGTCCATATTGTGGCAGAAAGCTGCGTGATTCCAGTGCTGTATGTAAACCTAAACTTCTTTGCCCAAAACGCAGAATGGTGAGGACTGGTGAATGTCAGCAGGTATTTATGCCGAAGTCAGAAGCACAGGACAAGGTGCTTGAAATCACAAAGGAAATCTGTAGAACACTGATACAGGAAGAAGAACTTAAAAGGACATCAAAGAATAAAAGGAAGGTGGTAAGCGATGAAAATTTGATTATAGAACTTAAAGCAGAGTATGACAGAATATCAAACAGCACTGTTTCTTATTATCAGTCATACAGAGAGGGAAAGTACACAAAGGAAGAATATGTGCAGCTAAGAAAAACAAACCAAGAGCTGTTGGCTGATCTGGAGAATCAGATAGCAGATTTGCAGGAGAAAGTTGCAAATGAGGAGCCAGACTCAGAGGAGAAGATAGAACAGCTAACCCAGTATAGTATGCTGGAGCAGCATGACGGAGATGTACTTTCAAACATAATTGATAAGGTGCTTATATACAACGATAAAGACATAGAGGTTGTGTTTAAGGGTGAGAACTTTATCCGAAATGCAGTGTAGTAAGCAAAATGAGTAATACGGAAAGCCAGTAGTTCATAAGCTGCTGGCTTCTTTTATGGGTAATAACTAAAAGGTTAATAGTGATAAACAATTCTGTACTTTAAAAATCAGTAAGGGTTTGATAGAATATGTACAGAAAAAAATTTAAAATTTTTTTTGTCCTAGTCTTGACAGATGCAGGATATCCTAATTGGTGGGGAGATATGCCAATGATAGTTTATCATTTTCTGGAAAGTTATGACCTGTCCGGCAAAACGATTGTTCCATTCTGTACACATGGAGGCAGCGGGCTTTCTAATACCGAATCAACTATTGGTAATATAACCAGAGGTACAATGAAAAAAGGCTTTGCAATCGCAGGTACTACTGCTCAGAATGACAGAAATACAGCAAAAAACAATGTCACAAAATGGCTGAAGGAGGAAGGTTTTGTTGAATGAGCAATATAAAAAGCTGGTAACTTTGCTGCTGACAGTAGGGATGATAATATCTCTGACAGCCTGTGGCAGGGTAAAACAGGAAAATTCTTCAACCATAGGAAAAACAGCAGATGTTGTAGAAACTGAACAGACAGATGAGATACAAAACAGCTCTTACAGAGAGGCAAAGCAGACAGAAATAAAATTAGCATTTGATGATACAACTATGACCGCCGTTCTTGATGATAGCGAAACAAGCAGAGCTTTTATAGAAATGCTTCCTTTAACGCTTACTATGAAACGATATGCTGACCGGGAATATTATGCGGCAATTGATGAACTTCCACAAAATGGAGAAGGTATTGAAGATTTTGAAAATGGAGATGTTACATACTATACAAGTGGAAAGTCTCTTGCAATCTTCTTTGGCAATGCGGATACTTCTTCACAAAGTGGTTTGATTCGTATGGGGCGCATTACTACAGAATTAGGATTATTTGATATGGTTGGAGAAAGTTCAGAGGTGACAATTTCTCTGTTAAAAGATGAGGCAGATATGAAAAAATATGACTTATCGGGATTTGAAAATGTACAAATCACTGGAATAAATTTATCAGAATTAACTTTAGAAGAGCAATCAGTTCTTTACCAACAGGCAAGATATTGTCAGGCAATGACCGATGCTGATACACAAACAATGGCGGAAATTACAGCAGATGATATGATATTTACCCATATGAGCGGCAGACAGCAGACGAGAGACGAATATTTTAATGATATATCAGAAGGAAATCTTAGATATTATACAATTGGCATTGAAAATCCGGTAATCAATATCAACGGTGATTATGCTTCTGTATCATACACATCTGTATTAAATGCAAATGCATATGGAGCAAGAAGAACATATCATATAGATGGAGTGCACTGGTATAAAAAAATGGGAAATACATGGATTGCTTGTAATGAACCTCAATAAATAAATCTATCACAGAATTTTTATACCAGTATATGAATTTATATAGTAGTAGGAGAAACAAACATGAAGAAAAAACTGCGTATTTTAATTGATATTACAATGGTTATATTGTTACCGTTGCTTATGGCATATTCTCTAGTGGGAGAAGCAGCTCATGAATATCTCGGAATTGCAATGTTTCTACTTTTTGTTGTACATAATATTTTAAATATGATGTGGTGGAAGCATTTATTTCATGGGAAATATAGTGCAGTACGAATAGTAAGAACAATAGTAAATTTTGTTCTTGTTATTATTATGTTGTCACTTACAATCAGTGGGATAATGCTGTCACGACATGCCTTTTATTTTTTGCATTTTAATGGTTCATTTACCGCAAGAACCATTCATTTACTGGCATCTTACTGGGGATTGGTGCTTATGAGTTTTCATGCCGGAATGCATGGATATATGGTTATTAGAAAAAATATGCTGAAAAACAAATTTGGTTTTATAAAATTGATTTTAGGGATTTTTATAGCATTTTTTGTAATAGCTGGAACTGTGACATTTAAACGGAGAAATATTGCTAGATATTTATTTTTGCGCTCACAGTTTGTATTTATAGATTTTTCTCAATCCGTTATTTTTGCTATTTTGGATTATTTGTTTATTATAATTTTATTTATGATTATAGGGTATTGCATCACAAGAATATTGAATAATTTTACATATTCTAGTGGTTCATCAAAAAAAGCTTCAGTATGAAGTGTAAAATAGCTTTTATTTGTTATGGGGACTGCAATGCTGACAGGAATGATTAAGTACCTTATTTATAATTGGATAAAATTGGATAAAAATAAATATTGTTGATATTGGAGAGAAAACTATATATGATGGAAAAATATTTGGAAAATTACAAACATTATATTTATCCCATATCGTTATTTTTGATATTACGAAAATTAATAGATGATGAGATTAATGAAAAAATAAGCAATGAAAATGAGAAAAATATGTCTATAGAGTATATGAAAAAAGTGGAAGAAAGACTTAAATTAGTAAACAAACCAGAAGAATGTAAAAAGTTTTGTTATGATGTTTTTATGGAAATGGAGACTTTTTTGGATATGGAAACACTGAAAGACTACATTGATATAGTTATGTATGAATTAGAGGGAAAGCTGTAATTGAAAGTTATATGCAAGAATAGATAAATTCCATTTGTAAATATCTTTCTAACTTTCCCGATTTTTAGAAAAAGATTTATAGGGCAAAATATGTCTAAAATCGTTCTGTTCCAATTTCCAGACAGCGTTTTAATCTTTTATACATTCCCTGCTTGGTCATTCCAAGTTTGGCGGCTGCATGCTCTGCACCAAGAGTATCAATCATTTCCCTGACTTCTTTAACAGATAGATTATAATAATTGCTTGTGCGGCCTGCATTTCTAGTTTTCCATTTTTTGAGCTTTTCTTCATCGTAGGATAATACAAGCTGGTTTCTGTCAAACTTATTTTTAATTTCTGCTTTGCCGCCGAAAAGGCTTAACAGGTTGTTTAATGTCTTTACCTGTTCCTCATCTTCGGCGGTTTTATTTATATCAAATATCAATACATTTAAGTCGTACATAATAACCTCCATAAGTAAACTAATTAATTAATTGTCTATAGTATAACATATAAACCATACAATAGAAATGCCTTATATACTGTTGTGCATTTGTTTATATATTGCTTGATATGTATTTATATATTGGCTGTTGTGCATTTATATATTAATGCTGTATAAAAAGAAAAAAGTAGTTTGTTGTTTTTAAATAAAAACTTAATAATGCTTTTATTTTTTTTATAAATGGACTATAATGCTTTAGCAATAAACATTGAGGCTATGTTTATCTAAATTAAAAATCATTATTATGAACAGGAGGAATTTATTATGTTGCCATTATGGCTTTGTATCCCTTTCGCAGGATTACTTTTATGTATTGCAATTATGCCACTTGTGAAAGCTGAATGGTGGGAAAGTCATCAGATACACGCAGTTATATTCTGGTCGCTTTTATTTATCATTCCATATGCGGTAACAAAAGGTGCATCAACAGCAGCGGAAACGGTGCTTGAATGTATAATTAACGATTATCTTAGTTTTATTGTTTTATTATTTGGTTTATTCTGTGTTACAGGTAATATATCTGTTGACGGTGATTTAGTCGGTTCACCAAGAGTAAATACAATTACATTATTAATAGGAACATTTCTTTCAAGCCTTATAGGAACAACTGGTGCGAGTATGTTATTAGTTCGTCCACTTATTAAGATGAACTCTTGGAGACATAGAAGAAGTCATATTATGATATTCTTTATATTCCTTATATCTAATATGGGTGGATGTCTTACACCAATTGGTGACCCACCACTTCTTATGGGATTTATGAGAGGCGTTCCATTTACATGGAGCTTACATCTGCTTCCCGTATTATGCTTTAACCTTGTAATTCTGCTTCCAATATTCTATATGATTGACAGACATAATTACAGACTTGATATTGCTGAGGGTAGTGTGCCTGATATAAGCAAGGAGTCAACAGAATTAAAGCTTCAGGGTGCTCACAACATTATATTTATAGTAACAATCGTAATTGCCGTTGTACTCAGCGGTACACTTACTAATGTTCCAGCATTTATCGGAGCTAATGGAGAGCTTAAGGGCTTACATATAGGAGAAGTGACATTCTCATTTGTTACAATGATAGAGATTGCAATAATTCTTTTATCAGCATTATTGTCATTTAAGACAACACCATCTGAGATTAGAACTAAGAACCATTTCAACTGGGGTGCAATTCAGGAAGTAGCTGTACTTTTTATAGGCATATTTATTACAATGCAGCCAGCTCTTATGATTCTTAAGGCTGTTGGTCCAACACTTGGAATTAACAAGGCTTGGCAGATGTTCTGGACAACAGGTGCACTTTCAAGTTTCCTTGATAATACACCAACATACCTTGTATTCTTTACAACTGCTGGTACATTAGGATTTACAAATGGTATTGCAACAAGTGCAGGTGTTATAACTGTGAAGCTTCTTACTGCTATATCTTGTGGTGCAGTATTTATGGGGGCTGGCACTTATATTGGTAATGCACCTAATTTTATGGTTAAATCCATCGCAGACGAGAATGGTGTCAGAATGCCTGGTTTCTTTGGATATATGCTTTGGTCTATAGGAATTTTAATTCCTGTGTTTATACTTGACACATTAATATTCTTTTTATAGGAGGAGGGCAATATGAGCGATAATAATATTAATAATATTGATAATAGTATCAATAACGAGAATAAGTCATCAAATGATGATGCTAAGACAATTGCCTACAATCTTGCTAAGAAGATATATGAACTTGATAGCAACGTATACGAGAGTGTAGGTTCGGAACTTGGACGAGTATTTATAGGTGATTCGGACAAATGTCTTGATAAGCTTAGTGCGCTTATATATACTAATCCACACGGATATCTGTTAAGAAGTGAAGTTGCTCTTGTTGGAAATATGGCAAGAACAATTAAGGATAAGGAAGCTAAGTCTAAGTATATGCGTCAGTATAATGACATATTAAATGAGATAGCAGAGCTTCCTCACGGATTTGGTTCGGTTGATATCCTTGATACATCAATAAGTGAGTTGAATGTATCAAACTTCCACAGAAATAACAACGATAACAGAATGATAATATGTATAAGCCGTACAGAGGGAAGTGCTGGTACTGATATCGGATTTGCACTTGCTGATAAGTTAAGACTTAACTATTATGATGCTGAGATTTTCAAGGATCTTGTTATCCGTAAGGATGCAGAAAAAGATGCAAGATGGAAGAGTAAGAAAATTGACTTAAGCCACGAAATGATTAATCCTGAAAAGGCAAGACGTTTCAGCCGTAACCACGGACTTCCAGCTAATGATGCGGCATTCTTTAATGAATCAGAAATCCTTAGGGAGCTTGCTGAGAAGGAGGATTTTATTGTTATTGGACGTTGTGCTGATGTTATTCTTAAGAACAACAATATACCTCACGTCAGTGTATTTATTACTGCACCTGTACAGCAGAGAGCAAGACGTATTATGGAACTTGAGAAAATTCCATATTCTAAGGCATTAAAGAGATTAGTTAAATTAGATAAAAAACGTGAACGTTACTACAAATTCTACACAAATAATATATGGGGACAGGCATACAACTATGATTTATGTATTAACAGCGCAAGCTACGGTATAGACGAAGCTGTCAACCTCATATTAAGAGTTATTAACAGGGATAAATAAATATCCGCTAAATGTAATAATCTGAAATTAGTAATGTAATTTTTAATAATGCACAGACTTTTAATGGAAAGTCTGTGCATTTTCTGCTATAATGTGCGTAAGCAATGAGCCGTGCCAGTCTAAAGCCTAAGGAAGAACTGTGCTTGCACAAAGTTCTTCTTTGGGCTTTAGACTGATAGGGCGAATGCCCGACAGTTCTGGAAAGCAAAGCTTTCCAGAACCTGCACGGCGTACTAAAATACCCCAATGTTTAAAATTAAATTCGGATACACCCAGAAGAGCGCTCCCAGCGCGATTTCGTCCGTTAGTAAAATCATTGGCTCAGTGAGGCATATTATGGATAATTGCAAGCAAATTCAGAAAATGATTAAAGATTACGACAAAGGCAATCTTTCATTAAAGCAGGAAGAACAATTCATACAGCATATCCTTAACTGTGAGGACTGCAAAGAAGAACTGGAGATATATTATATTGTGTCATACGGACTTGATGAAGATAATATATCAAAGAATACCCCTCCGGCTATCAAAGCCTGCATAGACAGCTATGATTTTAAAACATTAGTTGACTTGAAATTATCCTTAAGCATAGATAAATGCAATGCAATAAAAGAATGGAATCATAATATGACAATACTGAATATTATGATAGAAGTAATTATGCTTCTGACTTTTATGATTTGTATAATAATCAGATATTATTAGAAGCTGGAATGTTGTAATACAACATTTGTGTACCTGTTATTTACAGGGCTTCCAGCTGGAATGGAGATTTAGAATGAGTAAATTGCTGCTTATAGATGGGCACAGTATATTAAACAGGGCATTTTACGGAGTGCCGGATTTAACTAACAGCGAAGGAATACATACTAATGCAATGTATGGATTCCTTAATATTATGTTTAAATTTATAGATGAGGAAAAGCCTGATTATGTTACAGTTGCATTTGATCTTAGTGCGCCAACTTTCAGACATAAAGTATATGATGGTTACAAAGGCACAAGAAAGCCAATGCTTCCTGAGTTAAGACAGCAGGTTCCGCTTATGAAGGAACTGCTTACAGCTATGAATATAACTATAGTAGAAAAAGAAGGCTTTGAGGCAGATGATATTCTTGGAACAATTGCCAAGAATTCGCAGAAGCAGGGCATTGATGTTTCTATTGTATCTGGTGACAGGGATTTGTTACAGCTTGCAGATAAGAATATTAAAATCCGCATACCAAAGACAAAAAAGGGAGTTACAGAAGTTGAAGATTATTATCCAGAAGATGTAAAAGAACTTTATGGTGTAACACCTGCGGAATTCATAGAGATGAAGGCACTTATGGGCGACAGTTCTGATAATATACCGGGTGCTCCAGGAATAGGTCCTAAGACAGCCTCAGCTTTAATAATAAAATATCATAATATAGACAATATTCTTGATAATATACCAGAATTAAAGCCACCAAAGGCTAAGAAATCAATAGAAGAAAATGTTGAGCAGATTAAATTAAGCCGCTTTTTATCAGAGATTAAGATAGATGTTGATGTCGATTACGACATTAATAATGCGGATATTAATGATATGTTTAATCAGGAGTCATATAAGCTTTTTAAACGTTATGATTTTAAGAATATGCTTAAAAGATGTGATAATGGTGCGCAGTCAGAGCCTGAATGTTGTAAGCATTTTAATAAGGTGGAGGATTTTGCCAAAGCTGAGGAAGTGTTTGAAACAGCAGCTTCACATATTAAAGAAAATGAAAAAATCGGACTTGGAATAATTGCAGAAGATGAACTTCTTGGCGTTTCAATATCATATTCTGATGAAGATATATATTATATCCCAGCGGAAGGCTTTATTACATCTGATTATTTAAAGGATAAGCTTATCAGCTTAATAAAATGCTCAGACAACAGAAATATTGTAATTGATAATCTTAAGGACTATCTTTACATTTTTGATAACTATACAGACGAGAATAACGATGACAGCCTTGAAGTATCAGAACAGGCATTTATGGATATAGCAATTGCGGCATATCTTATTCATCCTAATAACGAAAGATACGATTATGAAGCACTGGCAAGAGAATACCTTTCAATGCTTGTTATGTCACAGACAGAGCTTCTTGGAAAGAGAAGTATAAAGGAAAGTTTTGATATTGATGATGCGAATCTGTTTAAGCTTGCCTGCTTTAAGGCATATGTGAATTACAAATGTGCGAAACCTGTTATAGATGTCCTTACATCAGAGAATATGTATTCATTATACAATGATATAGAAATGCCGCTTGTATTCGTGCTTTACGATATGCAAAGATTTGGTATAAGGGTTGACAAGAATGAGCTTGATGATTACTCAAAGGTACTTACAGAGAAGATAAATGTTCTTGAAAAAGAGATATATGAGCTTGCAGGTGAAGAATTTAATATTAATTCGCCAAAACAGCTTGGTGTTATACTATTTGAGAAAATGGGTATGCCTAACGGAAAGAAGACAAAGAGCGGTTACTCAACAGCGGCTGATATATTAGATAAGCTTGCACCTGATTATCCAATTGTTAAGAAGATACTTGAATACAGACAGTTAGCAAAGCTTAATTCAACATATGCTGTCGGACTTACAGCATATATTAAAGAAGATGGACGAATTCACGGAACATTTAACCAGACGATTACTGCGACAGGAAGAATAAGCAGTACAGACCCTAATCTTCAGAATATCCCAATACGAATGGAGATGGGAAAGAAGATACGAAAAGTATTCATTCCAAAAGACGGCTATGTGTTTATTGATGCTGATTATTCACAGATTGAGTTAAGAATACTTGCCCATATGTCGGGTGATGAGAAGCTTATAGCGGCATATAATTCATCAGAAGATATTCACAGGGCAACAGCGGCAGAGGTATTTAACACTCCTATAGATGAGGTTACACCATTACAGAGAAGCAATGCCAAGGCTGTTAATTTCGGTATAATATATGGTATGAGTTCATTCGGACTTAGTCAGGATTTAAGTATTACACCTAAAGAAGCTAAGGCTTATATTGACAAATATTTTGCGACATATCCATCAATTAAAGAATTTATTGACGGACTTGTAAGCTCTGCCAAAGAAAAAGGATACTCTCTTACAATGTTTAACAGAAGAAGAGAGATACCTGAACTTTCATCTGGTAACTTTATGCAGCGTTCATTTGGAGAAAGAGTTGCTATGAATGCACCAATACAGGGAACAGCGGCAGATATTATAAAGCTTGCAATGATTAGGGTCAGCAGGGCGTTAAAGGAAAAAGGTCTTAAATCGCACCTTATATTACAGGTTCACGATGAACTTTTAGTTGAAACAGCTATAGATGAAATCGATGAGGTACGTCAGATATTAACAGAGGGTATGAAAGAGGCAGTAAGCCTTAAAGTACCTCTTGAAATAGATATAAAGCAGGGTAAAGACTGGCTTGAAGCACATTAATGAGTAAAGCTTTTAGCACATTGAAATTGTAAGTTTTAGGATAAATCCGAAACTTAGAGCAAATTACAGGCTTAAAGTATATTATAACTATAAATGAGGACTACTTATGAAGACAATAGGAATAACAGGCGGAGTTGGTGCTGGTAAATCAGCAATTCTTAAATATTTAGCTGATAATTACAACTGTGATATTATTATGACAGATGATGTGGCTAAAGGATTGTATACAAAAGGCTCTAAGACATATGAAATGATGATAGCATTGATTGGAGAGGATATTGTCGATGAAGCTGGAGAGATTGATAAAAAGAAGCTGGCAGATATAATATTTTCTAATGCCAATAAACGTATGGCAGTAAACAGCATAGTCCACCCGGCAGTAAAGCAGGAGGTTATCACACGCATAACGAATAATAAAATAGCTGGCGAATTAGATTATACATTTGTCGAATCAGCACTGCTTCTTACAGAGCATTATGATGTGTTCTGCGATGAAGTGTGGTATATAGACACATCAGAGGAGATAAGAAGACAGCGCCTGAAAGAAAGCCGCGGCTATAGCGATGAAAAGATTGATAATATATTAAAAAGCCAGCAGGCATTAGAGAATATTAAAGATAAATGCAGCTATTGTATTGATAATGATAAAGATTTAGAATATACTTTCAGACAGATACAAAACATTTTATTGAGCTAAAGTGGCTCTTATGTTAAAATGTGGGCAGAAATGAGGATATGATATGGATAAAGAAAAGAATTCCAGCAATAGTTATGTGTTTGGTCTTGATATAGGAACACGAAGCGTTGTTGGTGTTGTAGGTTATCTTGAATATGGCAGATTTAAAATAGCGGCAATGGCACAGCAGCTTCACACAACGCGTGCTATGCTTGATGGACAGATACACGATATATATAAAGTAGGAGATACAATACGTCAGGTTAAGCTTGCACTTGAAAGGCAGCTTAATATGGAACTTAAAGATGTATGTATAGCTGCTGCGGGTCGAGTTTTAAGAACGGTTAATGCGACTGCTGAATACGAATTTGAAGAAGAAACAAGAGTTACAGCGGAGGATATATATTCGCTTAATCTTCTTGCAGTAGAGAATGCACATCATTCAATCAATGATGGCACACAGAAAGACAGATTTTACTGTGTAGGCAATACACCTGTAAGATATCAGCTTAATGGCTATGATATAAGTAATCTTGAGGGCCATAAGGCTAGGAAAATATTCGTTGAGCTTATTGCTACATTTCTTCCAGAAGAAGTTGTAGACGGACTTTATGAGGCAGTAGAGTATGCAGGACTTAATGTTGCTTCACTTACATTAGAGCCAATAGCTTCAATGAATATCGCAATTCCAGAACAATACAGGCTTCTTAATATATGTCTTGTCGATGTTGGAGCAGGTACATCGGATATATGTATTACTAAAGATGGAAGCATTGTGGCTTATGGTATGATTCCATTAGCAGGTGATGAGATAACAGAAAAGATTGCAAAGAATTATCTTGTTGACTTTAATACAGCAGAGACTATTAAGATATCTGCAAGCAATCCGGACAATAAAGAGGTTGTGTTCAATGACATTATGGGACTTGAACAGAGGGTTGCTTCAAGCGAGATACAGGCAATAGCAGAGGAATCAATTGATAATATGGCAAAGTCGACATCTGACAAGATTGTCGAGCTTAATGGCGGTAAGCCGGTAAATGCTGTATTCGTTGTAGGCGGTGGCGGTAAAATGCCAAGCTACACCAAGGCACTTGCCAAGGATCTTGGCATAGCACCTGAAAGAGTTGCAATAAGAGGAAAGGAAGTCCTTACAACAGTAGATTTTAATGTTGAAGGCTTTGAGAAAGATTCTTTATATGTAACACCTGTAGGTATATGTACGAACTATTATACACAGAAGAATAAGTTCATATTCGTTAATGTCAATAATGAGCGTATTAAGTTATATGATAATAATAAGCTTACAGTATTTGATGCAATTATGCAGATTGGTTATCCTAATGAGAAGCTTTTCCCAAGACGAGGTGCTCAGATTGAATTTATGGTTAACGGCAAAGTAAGGCTTGTAAGAGGTCTTGCAGGTGAAGGTGCAGTTATTACACTTAATAATGAGCCAGCCAGCCTTAATACTGAAATTGAGCAGAATGATGTAATCTTTGTTGAGGAGTCAACAATTGGTGAGCCAGCTTCAATAACTTTAGGACAGATAGAAGAATTTGGCTCAGATATAACATTTGTTGTCAATGGAAAGAATATCGTCTGCCCAAGATTTGCTTATGTTAACGGCGAATTAAAGTCAGAATTCTATGATATCAGAAATGAAGACTCAGTAAGGATAGAGAATTTCTATACAGTAGAACAGTTATTTACCTTCCTCGACTTGGACTATAAAGATTATGATGTATTAGTTAATAATATGCCAGCCAATAAGCATACTAAGGTTTATGAGAATTTTATGGTTTCATTCAGCAATGTGCCTAAGCAGACAAGCTATGCTGATTTAGCAGATGATACAGAAGGTGAAGATGCTGACGGAAGCGATGATGTTGCAGGTAATAGCGGAAGTGTCAATAACAATGTTGATGGCGGTAATAATTCTGACAATGCCAATGGCGGTAATAGCAATGCAGACGGCAATGGTATTAATAATGAAAATAATGCTGGTGATACACAGGAAACAGCTAATGGAGCTTCATTTAACACAGCACCTGATATCCCAAGACCAATCAGGGATATGTCAATAATTGTCAATGGAACACCTGTTGTATTAAAGGGAAAGAGTGATTATGTGCTTGTTGATTTATTCCAGTTTTATGATTTTGACCTTTCCAAACCAAAAGGAAATATAGTAATATTACATAATGGAATCAGAAGTGAATATACAGCACCTTTAAATGATGGTGATGATATAAAGATATTCTGGGAATAACAAGCTTTAAGTAATGCGCAGTATTTATAATTCATAATAATAGAAATGAGGATTGACTTATGAGAATGATGCCGATTGCAAGCGGCAGTAGTGGCAACTGTATATATATAGGTTCAGATGATACACACATTTTAATAGATGCTGGAATAAGCCGTAAGAAGATAGAAGAAGGGCTTAACAGCATAGATGTATCATTAAAAGATATAGATGCAGTATTTGTTACGCACGAACATATTGACCATATAAAAGGACTTGGCGTAATGTCAAGAAAAGATGGAATACCAATATATTCAACAGACGGGACGATTAATGGAATTAAGGCAGCTACAAGCCTTGGAAATATAGATTCAGATTATTACCATATAATTGAAGCTGATACAGATATTCATCTTAAAGATTTGACAATACATAGCTTCAGGGTATCGCACGATGCCAATGAACCAGTTGCCTACAGTGTATATTGTGATAATAATAAAGCTTCTGTCATAACGGATCTGGGGTATTATGATGACTACATTATTGATAACCTTGAAAATTCAGATATGATGCTTGTTGAAGCCAACCACGATATTAATATGCTCCAGATAGGAAGTTATCCTTATTATCTTAAACAGCGCATACTTGGCAATAAAGGACATTTGTCGAATGATTCATCAGCAAGGCTTATCAATTCCCTTCTGAATGATAACATTAAAGGGATATACCTTGGACATTTAAGCAAGGAGAATAATTATGATAAGCTTGCATATGAAACAGTTAAGTTAGAGATAGACTTAAGTGATAATGAATATAAGTCTAAAGATTTTCATATAGAGGTAGCAAAAAGAAGCGAACCATCAACACTTCTTGAAATATAGTACTACAGTGGTATAAATATGCGAGAGCATATTTACATAAATACATATGCACAAATGCAAAGAATGGAGGACTATTATGAAAAAATGTGTAATTACAGTCGTAGGAAAGGATACTGTTGGTATCATAGCAAAGGTGTGTACATATCTTGCTAAGACAGAAATCAATATTCTTGATATTTCCCAGACTATCGTATCAGGTTATTTTAATATGATGATGATAGTTGATTTATCTAATTCCAACACTGGTTTTGATGAGGTTGTAACAGCACTTGACAATCTTGGCAAGGAAATTGGTGTTGTAATTAAATGTCAGAGAGAAGAAATCTTTGATATGATGCACAGAATTTAATTAACTATTATTAAGTATACGCCATTGGCGATGCGGAAATGAGGAGAAAAATGATTAACATATATGAAGTTACTGAAACCAACAAAATGGTTGAGAAGGAAAATCTTGATGTAAGAACAATTACACTTGGTATCAATCTTCTTGACTGTGCAAGCGAGAATCTTGATGAAGTAAATGAGAAAATATATAAAAAAATCACAACTCTTGCTAAAGACCTTGTAAAGACAGGAGAGGATATTTCAAGGGAAATAGGTATTCCAATAGTTAATAAAAGAATTTCTATAACACCTATTTCATTAGTTGGTGCCTCATGCTGTAAAACACCTGACGATTATGTGACTATTGCAAAGACACTTGATAAGGCTGCCCACGAAGTCGGAGTTAATTTCATCGGTGGTTATTCTGCTGTTGTATCAAAGGGTATGACAAAGAGTGATGAACTGCTTATCCGTTCAATTCCTAAGGCACTTGCATCTACAGAGCTTATATGCAGTTCAGTAAATGTTGGTTCTACAAAGACAGGTATCAATATGGATGCTGTAAGACTTATGGGTGAAATAGTTAAAGAGACTGCCGCATTAACAAAAGATGCTGACTCTCTTGGCTGTGCAAAGCTTGTTGTATTATGTAATGCTCCAGATGATAATCCATTTATGGCAGGAGCTTTCCACGGAGTTACAGAAGATGATGCTATTATCAATGTAGGTGTCAGCGGTCCAGGTGTTGTTAAATATGCTCTTGAAAGCGTAAGAGGAGAAAGCTTTGAAGTACTCTGCGAAACTATCAAAAAGACAGCATTTAAGATAACAAGAGTAGGACAGCTTGTCGCTCAGGAAGCTTCTAAACGACTTGGCATACCATTTGGTATAATTGACCTTTCACTTGCTCCAACACCAGCAATTGGTGATTCTGTTGCAGAAATTCTTGAAGAAATCGGACTTGAGAAAGCTGGTGCTCCAGGAACAACAGCAGCACTTGCACTTCTTAACGATCAGGTTAAGAAAGGCGGCGTAATGGCTTCATCATATGTAGGCGGACTTAGTGGTGCATTTATTCCAGTCAGTGAAGATCAGGGAATGATAGATGCAGTTAATGCAGGTTCACTTACTATCGAAAAGCTTGAAGCTATGACTTGTGTATGTTCTGTAGGTCTTGATATGATTGCTATACCAGGAGATACAAAGGCTTCTACAATATCTGGTATCATTGCAGATGAAGCAGCTATCGGTATGGTGAACCAGAAGACAACAGCAGTAAGAGTAATACCTGTTGTTGGAAAAGGTGTTGGCGAAACTGTAGAATTCGGTGGACTTTTAGGCTACGCTCCAATAATGCCAGTTAATACATTTGACTGCTCAGCATTTGTAAACAGACCAGGAAGAATACCTGCACCTATACATAGTTTTAAGAATTAATTACACATTTTAGAGTTAATATATTGATGTAGGTTATGTGATAGATTAATTTATATGGCGAATTAGTTTATATAATGAATGATTTATATAGTGAAATAGCTTACATAGTAAAAATAAACCCTCGGAGCAAATGCTTCGGGGGTTTTTATGTGTTGGATATATTCGCTGATTTATCGATATGGCGATAGCATTTATTATAATTTATGTTATGATATAATGAGCACAAAAGTGCTCATCTTAAAAGTTCCTTGCGGAACTTTATATGCGCTGAAAAGCTGTGCAAAAATATGATGTTATGTGTACATAATATTTATAGAATTTATTCACAGAATTAAAATGCAAGGGGATTTATATATGAAAGCAGTAGGACTTGTAACGGAATACAACCCATTTCATAATGGACATTTATATCATCTTAATAAAGCAATGGAGCTTACAGGGGCGGATATAAGCGTTGCTGTTATGAGCGGGGATTTTGTACAGCGTGGAGAACCGGCTGTTCTTGATAAATATACGCGTGCATCTATGGCACTTAACAGCGGAGTTAATCTTGTCGTTGAACTGCCTGTTAATTATGCTGTGTCTAGTGCTGAAAGCTTTGCCGCTGGTGCTTTAAAAGTTCTTGATTATATAAAAGCCGACAGTATTGCTTTTGGAAGTGAGAGCGGGGATATAGAAAGTCTGATAAAGCTTGCACACATTTTGTGTGATAATGAAGATACAATATATAAGGAAATATCTAAATATACTGCCAATGGAATATCCTATGCCGCCGCAAGACAGAAGGTTGTGGAGAAGCTGACGGATAAAGATACTGCGGCAATGCTTACAAGTTCTAATAATATACTTGCGGTTGAATATCTGAAAGCTATCATAAAAAATAATTATGCTATTAAGCCTTATACCGTGCAAAGACAGGGGGATGATTATAATGATACAGATATAAGAAGTGATTATGCCAGTGCCACGGCGTTAAGGGGAAATCTTAAAGCAGATAATATATCTAAATATATACCTGTGAAAGCAGGTTTAATATTATCCTCAAATACGAATTATGTATATCCTGATGACATAACAGAAGCGTTATTTACAAGGCTTTTAGATATACTTTTTGCGAGTAGCTATGATAAAAATGTATTTATAGAAAATGTTATGCAGTATCCAGATGTAAGCAAGGAGATTGCTGGCAGATTATATAAGTCGGCTATGGATATGATAACAAGAACAGTACCACAGGGGGTAGAAAGCAAAGATAAGGGGGCATTTTCATTTGGAAGCCTGTGCGAACATATAAAGACGAAAGAAGTGCCGCTTTCCAGAATAAAAAGAGCACTTGTAAGAATAACACTGGGGCTTGATAAAAAACATATGGAAAAATATTCCAATGTGCCATATATAAGAGTGCTTGGATTTGATAAAAAGGGGCAGGAGTATCTTTCGTATATAAGAAAAACTGTGGAAGTCCCACTTATAACAAAGACCGCTGACTATAAGGAAATGCTGCTTGATGATATACACGCGGCTAATATTTATAATATGATTGTTGCTGGAAAGTATGGAGTTAAAGAATTGGGCGATTTTGTAAGAGGTCCTGTCAGGGTTTGATAAAAAGTTTGAGTTTAATAAGAGGAAACATATACAATTTAGTAGTTGAAAAATGGTATGCGGCTGGCACAGATTATATGTTCAGGGAGTGTTATATATGTATTTAATATCAGCGTATTTTGATGAAAATACTAATAAAATATTGAAACATCTGCAACAAAGAATTGCCGATAAAACAGGCAATGATTTTATGATAAGGAATAATGTTATGCCTCATCTTACAATCAGTGCAATTGAGGCAAGGAATGTTGATGTGTTAATTCCAGCATTTGAAAAGGTATGTATGGAAAAGTTACAGCCTTTAGAAGAAAAAGGTGTTGTAAATGTAAATAATGCTATAAATATAGTATCGGTCGGACAGCTTTTTCCACGTGTGATATATGCTGCACCTGTGCTTAACGAGTATATAATGAAGCTTTCGATATCCATATATAGTGAATTTGCAACAATTCCAGAAACTAATATAAGCAAATTTTATCAGCCATATTCGTGGATGCCGCATATTACACTTGGCAAATGTCTTGATAAGGAACAGATGAAACAGGCATTTGCTGTATTACAGGATTTATTTATGCCAATAGATGGGCGAATTACTAAAATAGGATTGTCTATGGTCAATCCATATAGAGAAGTGATGAGTGTAGAACTGTAGCTGTTAAAAGTTATGAAAGTT
The DNA here is from genome assembly GCA_050874785.1 of Lachnospira sp. Classification (GTDB taxonomy): domain Bacteria; phylum Bacillota; class Clostridia; order Lachnospirales; family Lachnospiraceae; genus Lachnospira. Next base: position 110,655 of record JBNMLJ010000001.1, on the reverse strand, counting down.
AAATTGCCATACCTGATAAGAATTGACGATTTTAAATTTAATTACGTCATATAGTGTTTTAATTTAGTCAAATGATTGATAAATGACTAAATTAAAATATTCATGACTAAATTAAAATACAGCAAATGCTGCTAAAGAAGCATTTTCAGAGTATCTTACTAATACGAATCTTGATAGCAGACAGATTTAACTGTGTGGTTTGGAATTAAAAAGGTTATAGATACCATAAATGATAATGCAGCAGCTTAAATAACATTGAATTATAGACATAATTCAGTAAAATTGCTTAACATTTAGAACAATCCTCACCTTGTCTTACGCTGAAAAAAGGTATATAATGAGGGCAAAAGTAGCGGTAACATAATGGTAAACATAATGTGCCGAAATTCATATTTTAAGGAGGAGTCAGTAATCATGGCATTTATTGACACAATTTACGCTAGAGCAAAAGCGGATAAGAAGACTATCGTTTTACCAGAATCTATGGATAAGAGAACATTCGCAGCTGCTGAGAAGATTTTAAAGGAAGGTATCGCTAATCTTATAATCATCGGTACACCAGAAGAAATCGCTGAGAACAGCAAGGGATATGACATTACAGGTGCTACAATCGTAGATCCATTCAATGATCCTAATAAGCAGAAATATATCGACAAGTTCGTTGAATTAAGAGCTAAGAAGGGTGTTACACCTGAGATGGCTAAGGAACAGATGGAGAAGGATTATATGTACTATGCTTGCCTTATGTGTAAGTGTGGTGATGCTGATGGCGCAGTTTCAGGTGCTTGCCATTCAACAGGTAACACAATACGTCCAGCTCTTCAGTTATTAAAGACTAAGCCAGGTATCAGCAGTGTATCAGGTTTCTTCCTTATGGAAGTTCCTAACTGCGAATTAGGCGAAAATGGATTATTTGTATTCGCTGACTGTGCTGTTAACCCAGATCTTGACTCAGAGAAGCTTGCAGAAGTTGCAGCATTATCTGCTGATTCATTCAAGAGCTTTGTTGGTGCAGAACCTAAGGTTGCTATGCTTTCATTCTCTTCATACGGAAGTGCTAAGCACGAGAGAGTAACTATGGTAGCTGATGCAGTTAAGATTGCTAACGAAAAGTACCCAGACATCGCTGTTGATGGTGAACTTCAGTTAGATGCTGCTTTAGTTCCAGAAGTTGCAGCACTTAAGGCTCCTAACAGCAAGGTTGCTGGTAAGGCTAATACATTAGTATTCCCTTCACTTGAAGCTGGTAACATTGGTTACAAGTTAGTTCAGAGGCTTGCTAAGGCTGGTGCTTATGGTCCAGTTCTTCAGGGTCTTTCAATGCCAGTTAACGATCTTTCAAGAGGATGCTTCGCAGAAGATATCGTTGGCGTTGTGGCTATGACAGCAGTTCAGGCTCAGGATGCTGCTAAATAATTGTGTACATACATTTTTTTGATGATATGATTGCCACATTTGTTTATTGTGTGGCAGTCAGGTAACATCATTTATAATAATATGAGGGACGAATTATTTGCCCCTCATATTGTTTGTATTATATGATGTTGGGGTCAAAAGCCCACAACTATGATACCTACGGATTGTTCCGTGCTACGCACTCCCACAATCCTGCCCAATATTCGCATATCGTGGGATTATCATCCCACTTTTATGCTCATATCGGGGCGGGTCAAAAGGTCATTCACCCACCTATGAGCAAGCTCATGTGGGTTTAGACCTTTTGACCCTGGTATCATTATATTAAATAATTATATAACTTATATTTAATTTTATAGGAGATTAATAAGAATGAATATTTTAGTATTAAACTGCGGAAGCTCATCACTTAAGTATCAGTTAATCAATATGGAAGATGAGAGCGTTATTGCAAAGGGTCTTGTAGAAAGAATTGGTATTGATGGTTCTATCCTTACACATAAGCCAACAGGAAAGGATAAGTATGTTGTTGAAACACCTATGAAGGATCACAACATTGCTGTTAAGCTTGTACTTGATGCTCTTATGGATGCTGAGCACGGTGTAATCAAGTCTACAGATGAAATCGCTGCTGTAGGTCACAGAGTGCTTCACGCAGGTGAGAAGTATATCGAGTCTTGTCTTGTAACAGAAGATGTTAAGAAGGTAGTAAGAGAGTGCTTCGACTTAGGACCTCTTCACAATCCAGCTAACCTTATAGGTATTGAAGCTGTTGAAGCTGCTATGCCTGGTAAGCCAAATGTAGCTGTATGGGATACAGCATTTGGTGGAACAATGGAGCCAAAGGCTTATCTTTATGCTATTCCTCGTGAATACTATGAAAAGTATGGCGTAAGAAGATATGGTTTCCACGGAACAAGCCACAGCTTCGTATCAAAGGAAACAATCAAGTTTGCTAACCTTGACCCTAAGACAGCTAAGGTTATCGTATGCCACCTTGGTAACGGTGCTTCAATCTCAGCTTCTATCGGTGGTAAGTGTGTAGATACTTCTATGGGTCTTACTCCACTTGAAGGTCTTATCATGGGTACTCGTTCAGGTGACCTTGATCCAGCAATCATTGAATACCTTTGCAATCATGAGAACCTTACAGTTAGTGAAATGCTTAACATCCTTAACAAGAAGTCAGGTGTTCTTGGTATGTCAGGTGGTATCTCTTCTGACTTCAGAGATCTTAACGCAGCAGCTAACGAAGGTAATGAAGTAGCTAAGGTTACACTTGAAGCTTATGCTTACAGAGTAGCTAAGTACATCGGTTCTTACACAGCAGCTATGAACGGTGTTGATGCTATCACATTTACAGCTGGTGTTGGTGAAAATGCAGCTTGGTTAAGACCAATGGTATGCAAGTATCTTGGTTTCCTCGGAGTTGAACTTGATGAAGCAGCTTCTGAGAAGGCTTGCGGTGTTGAAGGTATCATCTCTACACCAGATTCAAAGGTTAAGCTTTGCGTAATTCCTACTAATGAAGAACTTGCTATCGCAAGAGAAACATTAGCACTTGTAAAGTAATTAAGGATATATTTTAGTTGTATATATAATTAAATATAATACTATTAAATATATTAAATTAGTTATTGACAAACCAATATTTGGTGCGTATAATAGACCAAGTGTGGTGAGCAATATGCTCATCTACTATATATAGTATGAATTGGAGACAATTATGCTAATTGATTTAAGAGAGCTTTTATCCGGTTCACAGGATGAGAAGAGTTATAAAGCAGATATTGAGATGAATACATTTAATACAGGTTCTTCTGATTATGATATAATTGATAAGCCTGCTGTTGATGTTAGCATTAAGAAGCTAGGTAAGAATAAGCTTTCTATTAAGGCTGATTCTTATGTTACCCTTAGTATTCCTTGTGACAGATGCTTAGAGCCAGTTGATACACGCGTTGACTATACAGTTGATGAGATTGTTGACTTTAATGATAACGCATCCGAGGAAGAAGCAAAAGAAGAAAAAGACTATATTGATGGATACAACCTCGACGTGGACAAGTTAGTTTTCGGCGAAATACTGATATCCATGCCGGGAAAGACCTTATGTAAGGAGGACTGCAAAGGAATTTGTCTGATTTGCGGTGCGAATCTGAACAAAGGAGAATGCGGTTGTGACAGGGATATCCTGGATCCAAGAATGTCTGTTTTCAAAGATATTTTAAAGAATTTTAAGGAGGTGTAACCGAATGTCAATTTGTCCTAAGAATAAATCTTCAAAGGCTAGAAGAGATAAGAGAAGAGCTAATTGGAAGATGAGCGCTCCTAATCTCGTAAAGTGCAGCAAGTGTGGTGCATTAATGATGCCTCATAGAGTATGTAAGTCTTGTGGCTCATACAACAAGAAAGAAATCGTTACTGTAGACTAATTTCTATAGAGTAACTTATTTAATGGGTCTGTCCTTTAGAGGGCAGGCTCATTTTTTATGTTACAGTATGCTTTCTTTTAAGCTTTGCTTGCATAAATAGCATTTTAGTAGTATATTTAAAAGGCATAATTTATATAAGGAATGGTATATTTATGATAAAAGTTGCACTTGATGCTATGGGTGGAGATAACGCCCCTGGCGAGATTGTTAAAGGTGCGGTAGATGCCGTAAATACAAGCAAAGAATGTTTTGTATATCTTGTTGGAAAAGAAGATGTTGTTAATAACGAACTTTCCAAATATACTTATAGCAAAGAGCAGATAGAAGTTGTTAATGCTACAGAGGTTATAGAAACAGGCGAGCCACCTGTTATGGCTATAAGACATAAGAAAGATTCATCTTTGGTTAAGGCTCTTAATATGGTTAAGAATAAAGAAGCTGATGCTTTCGTATCAGCAGGAAGTTCTGGTGCTATATTAGTTGGTGGACAAGTTATTGTTGGACGTCTTCCAGGCGTTGAAAGACCACCAATAGGTGCGATTGTTCCTACTGATAAAGGCTGTGTGCTGATAGTTGACAGTGGGGCTAATGTTGATGCCAGACCGGCTTTTCTTGTGCAGTGGGCTAAGATGGGTTCTATATATATGGAGAACTGTCTTGGGATTAAGAAGCCAAGAGTAGCTATAGTTAATGTTGGTCTTGAGGAGGAGAAAGGCAACCAGCTTGTTAAGGAGACATTTCCACTTCTTAAAGCATGTGATGATATTAACTTTATAGGAAGCATTGAAGCAAGAGAGATACCAAGAAGCGGTGCAGATGTTATCGTGTGTGATGCATTTGTTGGTAATGTTATATTAAAGCTTTACGAGGGTCTTGCTGGTACAATTATATCTAAGATTAAGGGTGCATTTTATTCTAATCTTAAGTCAAAGATTGGAGCAATGCTTGTTAAGGACTCAATTAAGAGTACACTTAAGACTATGGATGCATCAGAGTATGGTGGAGCGCCACTTATAGGTCTTAATGGTCTTGTTGTTAAGACACACGGAAGTGCCAAAGCTAAAGAGGTAAAGAATTCAGTTCTTCAATGCGTGACATTTTCAAAGAGCAATATTAATGAGCAGATTGTTGAGTCACTTTCGCATATGCCGGAATTAACACAAGAATAGATATTATATTTATAATAAGAATATCAGATTTAGAATTATGTATAACGCCTGATATATAATGATATTCATATAATTAAGATATCAGGTCAGAATGGAGGATTTATATGGAATTTCAGAAGTTACAGAGAATTATTGCAGATGTACTTAATATAAGCGAGGATAAGATTACTAAAGAATCAGCATTTGTTGATGACCTTAAGGCAGATTCTTTAGATGTATTCCAGATTATAACAGAGATTGAAGACCAGTTCGGTATTCAGATTCCAGACGATGCAATTGAGAATATTGTTACTGTAGGAGATGCAGCAACTCAGATTCAGAATGCACTTGCTAAATAATTAATATAAAGAATATTGGTGTTGATATAGCAGGGGTCTATAATATGTGTCAATAGAGCATTAATTTATAAGTGTGCATATTACACGGATAAATTAATGCTTTTTTATGTAATAGGAAATTTTGATAGGATTTCCTGTTACATAAAAAGTTATCTAGCAGGATTTTATCCGACAGGCTTTTTCTTTTTTGGAATAAATAGGACATAATTATAAGATTGACACCAGATTGGAGATTAAATGTATAATAAGAATTTATCTGAGTTAATGGATACAATTAATTATCAGTTTAAAGATATTAACCTTTTAAAAAATGCTCTTACTCACAGTTCTTATGCTAATGAAAAGTCAATTAAGAAGTATAAGGATAATGAAAGACTTGAGTTCCTTGGTGATGCAGTTCTTGAACTTACATCAAGCGATTACATTTATAAGAATTACAGCAATATGAATGAAGGCCAGATGACAAGGCTTCGTGCAAGTATTGTATGTGAACCTACACTTGCTATATGTGCAAGAGCTATTGGAATTGATAATTTCATAATGTTAGGCAAAGGTGAGGAATTAACAGGCGGAAGAAAGAGAGATTCTATCGTATCAGATGCGTGTGAAGCAGTGATAGGAGCTATATATCTGGATGGTGGTTTTGCTAATGCAAAAGAATTCGTCAAATCATTTATTCTTAATGATTTGGAAAGCAAGCAACTCTTTTATGATAGCAAAACTATTTTACAGGAAGTCGTACAGGCGGCACATAAGGAAGTTGTATACGAAATTATAGGAGAATCAGGACCAGAGCACGATAAAGATTTTATTGCGAGTGCGAAGGTAGATGGAATGTTCCACGTTACAGCCAAGGGTCATACCAAGAAGCACGCTGAACAGCACGCGGCATACGAGGCACTTGTGGAATTAAAGAAGCAGGGATATGAATTTCCTATAAGAAAATAGCAAAGGAATTGTATATATGTATTTAAAGAGTATAGAGGTTCAGGGCTTTAAGTCATTTGCCAATAAGATAGTATTTGACTTTCATAATGGAATTACAGGCATTGTAGGTCCTAATGGCTCTGGAAAAAGTAATGTTGCCGATGCTGTAAGGTGGGTTCTTGGTGAACAGAGCGCGAAGCAGCTTCGTGGGGCGAAAATGGAAGATGTCATATTTGCAGGAACACAGAACCGTAAACCTGTTGGTTTTGCGTATGTTGCAATAACACTTGATAATAGTGACCACGCACTTCCTGTTGAATATGATGAAGTTACGGTATCAAGAAGAGTGTACCGTTCAGGGGAAAGTGAATACAAGATTAATGGACATACCTGCCGATTAAAAGATGTAACAGAGATGTTCTATGATACAGGTATCGGTAAAGAAGGTTATTCAATTATCGGGCAGGGACAGATTGATAAAATTCTTAGTGGTAAACCTGAGGAACGCAGGGAACTTTTTGATGAGGCGGCAGGTATTGTTAAGTTTAAACGCCGTAAAGCTGCGGCTATCAAGAAGCTTGATAATGAAAGAAATAATCTTGTCCGTGTTAATGATATTTTATCAGAGCTTGAAAAACAGGTTGGCCCATTACAGGTACAGTCTGAGAAAGCCAAGGAATATCTTAATTTAAAGTCGGATTTGAAAAAATATGATGTCAACGCATTTTTATTAGAAACTGACCGTATAAGAAAAGAAATCGCTGAGCTTGATAATAAAATAGAAATTGCTGATAATGATCTGGCTGGCTCAAGAAATGAATATGATGCTACTAAGGCGGAATATGAAGCGGCTGAGAACCAGCTTAATGAACTTAATCTTACAATTGAGCAGACTAATCAGGTATCTTCTGCATTAGAGCTTGATAACCAGAAGTTCAAAGGTGAGATTAATCTGTTTGAGGAACAGGTTAAGACATTTAATGCTAACAAACAGCTTCATTCTGAGAGAATTAATGATATTGAGAAGGATAAGACTGCCAAGACAGCTTCGATTAATGAATTAAAGAAGCAGGCAGAAGCGATTAATACAGAGATTAAAGAGTATAATACAAAGCTTAATGCCATTAATGAGGAAGCCGAGGCTGTAAAGGCTGAGATAGACGGAATATCTGGACAGATAGAGAACCGTCAGACACTTATATATGATAATCTGACAGAACAGTCATCTATCAAAGCGGAGAACCAGAAGTTCATTACAATGCTTGAACAGCTTGAAATCCGCAAATCGCAGTTAAACAGCAGAATAATAACTGGAAAAAGTGATGAAACAGCACAAAGACAGGTAATAGCTTCAATTAATTCACAGTTAAAAGAATGTGATGTTAATATAAGCAGTATTAATGCTTCAATTGCAGAAGCCAATGCCAATGTAACATCTATTAAGGGTGTAATAACTGAAAAGACACAGGAGCTTGATAAGTTTACCCAGAATTACCATAGAAGCAAGTCAAGACTTGAATCTTTAGTTAATATAACTGAAAGATATGACGGATATGGCAATAGTATCCGTAAGATAATGGAATTAAAGGACAGCAATCCTGGTATTCTTGGTGTTATCGCAGATATTATTAAAGTGGAGAAGCAGTATGAAACTGCTATCGAAACTGCACTTGGCGGAACAATCCAGAATATAGTTACTGATAAAGAGAATACTGCTAAGGAGCTTATTAATTACCTTAAAGTAAATAAGCTTGGCCGTGCGACATTTTTACCACTCAATGCTATTCATTCAAGAAATACATTAGAGAACGATAACTGCATTAATGAAAAGGGTGTTGTAGGAGTTGCCAGCAATCTTGTAAGAGTGTCTTTTGAATATGAAGGGCTTGCAAAGTATCTGCTTGGTCGTATTCTTGTAGTTGATAATATAGAAAATGCTTTGATAATTGCAAGAAAGTATAAATATTCATTAAGAATTGTAACACTTGAAGGTGAACAGCTTAATCCGGGTGGTTCAATGACTGGTGGTGCTTTTAAGAATTCAAGCAACCTTCTTGGACGAAGAAGAGAGATTGAAGAACTTAAGACAGAGGTTTCAAGCATAAGCAAAACCATAACAGAAACCAAAGCTTCTATATCAGAGCTTAGAAGCGAAGTTGGTAAGAACAGAGATAATCTTGACAAGTTAAATAAACAGCAAAGAGAGATACATATTAAGAAGAATACTTTAGATGTAACTCTTAAGCAGGCTGACAACAAGTTAAAAGAGATAATCGATGGATATTCAAATGCAGTAAATGAGCAGGCTGGCATAGATGCTGAAATATCAAAAGTCAACAGCGATAAACAGCAGGTAAGCGGAAGTCTTAATGTGCTTGACAGCGAGAATGAGGCTTCAAGAAAAGAGATTGAGAATCTTAATAAGCTTCTTGAGGAAAAGAAAGCAAATGAGGCGGCAGTATCACTTAAGCTTGAGAATTTAAAGATATCACATTCATCAGTTGAACAGAAGGCTGCATTTATTAATGAAAATATTCAAAGACTTTCTGATGAAATTAATAGTCTTAATAATGAAAAAGAGAGTATTAACGATAAGATAAATCAGACAGCAGAATTAATAAAGACTAAACAGCAGGAAATAACTGACGTTAAGGATAATATTGAAAAGACAGTTAAAGAGCTTGAAGCTAACAACGAAAAGTTATCTAAGCTTAAGGCTGACAAGGAAAAGGTTACTGCAAGTCATAAGGAGTTCTTTAAGAAAAGAGAAACTCTTAACGAGCAGATTATCCTTCTTGAAAAAGAAAGTATGCGTCTTCATAACCAGCACGATAAGCTTGATGAATCTAATGATTCACTTGTTGATTATATGTGGAATGAATACGAACTTACATACAGTTATGCACTGGAATTAAAGAGCGATGAATTAACTAATCTTAATGATTTAAGAAAGCAGATTAATATACTTAAAGCTTCGATTAAGAAGCTTGGTGATGTAAATGTTAATGCCATTGAAGAATACAAAGAAGTAAGCGAGCGTTATACTTTCTTAAAGACACAGCACGATGATATGATTGAGGCTGAACAGTCACTTATGAAAGTTATAACTGAACTTGATAATGGAATGAGAACACAGTTTACTGCCAAATTTGAAGAGATAAAAGTAGAATTTGATAAGGTATTCAAGGAATTATTCGGCGGTGGACGTGGTACAATTGAACTTGTGGAAGATGAAGATATACTTGAAGCGGGCATTATAATTGTATCCCAGCCACCAGGAAAGAAGCTTCAGAATATGATGCAGTTATCAGGTGGAGAAAAGGCACTTACAGCAATCGCGTTATTATTTGCCATACAGAACTTAAAGCCATCGCCATTCTGTCTTCTTGATGAAATTGAAGCCGCACTTGATGATTCTAATGTCGGAAGATATGCTAATTATCTTCATAAGCTTACAAAGCATACACAGTTCATTGTAATTACCCACAGACGTGGAACTATGGCTGCGGCAGACAGATTATATGGTATTACTATGCAGGAGAAGGGGGTATCAACTCTTGTTTCTGTAGACCTTATTGCCAATGATCTGAATGAGCCTAAAGAAAGGAAGAGTTAATATGGGACTTTTTAGTAAACTTAAAGAAGGTCTTACAAAGACCAGAGATAATATCGTATCGGGTATTGATAATATATTTAATGGCTTTTCTTCAATTGATGATGATTTCTATGAAGAACTTGAAGAAACTCTTATTATGGGAGATATTGGTGTCAGGGCAACTGATGAGATTATTGAAGACCTTAAGGTTAAGGTTAAAGAAAATAAGATTAAAGACCCTAAAGACTGCAAGCAGTTATTAATTGATACAATTAAAGAGAAAATGAATCTCGGTCCTAATGCATATGAATTTGAGAATACTAAGTCAATTGTTATGCTTATCGGTGTTAATGGTGTTGGAAAGACTACTTCTGTAGGAAAGCTTGCAGGACATTTAAAGGAGCAGAACAAAAAGGTTGTACTTGCGGCGGCTGATACATTCAGGGCTGCTGCCATAGAACAGCTCACAGAATGGGCTAACAGGGTAGGTGCTGACATAATTGCACAGAATGAGGGTTCTGATCCAGCAGCTGTAATATATGACTCTATTGCGGCGGCAAAAGCAAGACACGCAGATGTTCTTTTATGTGATACAGCCGGAAGACTTCAGAATAAGAAAAATCTTATGGAAGAATTACGCAAGATTGACAGAGTTATTGAAAGAGAGTATGCTGATGCGTATAGGGAAAATCTTATAGTCCTTGATGCAACAACTGGTCAGAATGCACTTTCACAGTTACGCGAATTCAATGATGTAACTAATATAACAGGAATCATTCTTACTAAGATGGACGGAACAGCTAAGGGTGGTATCGCTGTAGCTATTCAGGCAGAATTTGGAATACCTGTTAAGTACATTGGTGTAGGTGAGCAGGTTAAGGACTTACAGAAGTTTGACTCAGATACATTTGTCAACGCATTATTTGATACATCAGATAATGAAGAAGACGATGATTAATGTAATATTATAATTCAATTAATGATATTTTATATTGATAATTGGATTAATAATGTATATTATTATTGATAATTGATTTAATAATATAAAGTAACCAGAAGGAGAGTAGATTTACAATGGAAGAATTAACTTTAAAGAAATTTGAAGAAGCTGCTGAGAAAGTAAAGGAAGCAACATTACCAACTAACCTTATATTCAGCGAATATTTCAGCAACCAGACAGGCAATAAAGTATATCTTAAGCCTGAGAATATGCAGTATACAGGTGCTTACAAGGTAAGAGGTGCATATTACAAGATAAGCACAATGTCAGAAGAAGCGAGAAAGAAAGGTCTTATAACAGCATCTGCTGGTAACCACGCACAGGGTGTTGCATTTGCGGCAAAGAAGTATGGCGTAAAGGCTACAGTTGTTATGCCAACAACAACACCACTTATAAAGGTTAACAGAACTAAGGGCTATGGTGCAGAAGTTGTACTTTACGGAGATGTATATGATGAAGCCTGTGAGTATGCTCTTAAGTTAGCAGAAGAAAAGGGACTTACATTTGTTCATCCATTTGATGACCTTGATGTTGCTACAGGACAGGGTTCAATTGCTATGGAGATTATTAAAGAACTCCCAACAGTTGATTATATTCTCGTTCCAGTTGGTGGCGGTGGACTTGCAACAGGTGTATCTACACTTGCCAAGCTTCTTAATCCTAATATTAAAGTAATCGGTGTTGAACCAGCAGGCGCTAACTGCCTTCAGGTTTCTTTAAAGAATGGAAAGGTTACAACACTTACAACTGTCAGTACAATAGCTGATGGTACAGCAGTTAAGACACCCGGTACAAAGGTATTCCCATATCTTCAGAAGAATCTTGACGATATAATAACAGTTCCTGATGAAGACTTAATTGTATCTTTCCTTGATATGGTTGAAAATCATAAAATGATTGTTGAGAACTCAGGTCTTCTTACAGTTGCAGCACTTAAGCAGCTTAATGTTAAGGATAAGAAGATTGTTTCAATTCTTTCAGGTGGTAATATGGACGTCATAACAATGTCATCTGTTGTTCAGCAGGGACTTGTTCAGAGAAGCAGAATATTTACTGTATCTGTACTCCTTCCAGATAAGCCAGGTGAACTTGTAAGAGTTGCACAGATAATTGCCAACGCTAATGGTAATGTAATCAAGCTTGACCATAACCAGTTTGTAAGCATTAACAGAAAGGCTACAGTTGAATTAAGAATAACTATTGAAGCTTTCGGACATGAACATAAAGAACAGATTGTATCTGAGCTTGAAAAGAACGGCTTAAGACCACGTCTTGTTAAGGTTAATATCTAATCTCAGCAAGGTTACTCTGATATGTTATCCTAATGCGTAGAAGTTATATTTTAACAGGCTTACATATTAAAATGTATATAATAGACAAGCAGGAATGTGAAATCAGTTTTGTGGCTGGTTTCACATTTTTTACACACAATTTACATATTTACACCACTATTTGCCATTATGATAATCACATAAACAACAAAGGAGATGACTCATATGGTAAAGAATAAATTATTATATGCAACAATCGCAGCTATGTTAATGGGAGCTGTATTTACAGGCTGTTCTAATACTAATAATAACAATACAACAACAGAGAGCCAGAGCATTGTGTCGCTTGAGGATCTTGCCTCAAGTACAGATTCAGATTTATCAATTGAATTAGATGATGAAGATAAGGTGTCATCATGGGATGATTCATCAGCTTCACATATAACACTTGGAAGCCAGATTAGTTCGGATAGTTCATCAGCTGAGATATCCGGTTCAACAGTGACAATCACTAAAGCAGGAACATATGTTATATCAGGAAATGTAACAGAAGGAAGCATAATTGTTAATACGACAGATAAGGAGACTGTAAGATTAATTCTTAATAATGCTTCTATAAGCAATACAACAACAGCACCTATTAAGGTGTTAGATGCCAAGAAAGTTATACTCACACTTGCTGATAACACAACTAATACAGTTACAGACAGCGGACGTTCTTCTACAGAGGAAGATTATTCAGCCGCAATATATTCTAAAGAAGATTTAATAATCAATGGAAATGGTACATTAAATGTCAATGCTGGATACCGCAACGGAATTAAGAGCACAGATGACTGCATTATCGTATCTGGTACATTAAATATAACAAGTGCTGAAGACGGCATAATCGGTAAAGACCTCTGCGGAATTGTAGCAGGTGATATTAATATTAATGCTGGTTCAGACGGAATTAAGTCAACTTATGATACAGATACAACTAAAGGAAATGTTATCATTGAGGGCGGTAATATAACTATTAAGGCTTCTAATGATGGTATACAGGCTGAAAATATACTTGTTATCAATGATGGTACTATTAATGTAAAGACTAATAATGGTGCGGCTAATACAACACAGACACATACAGATAATATGGATATGGGTCGTGGTGGTTTTGGCTTTAATAACAATAATACAACAACAACTACTACAGATGATACATCTGAGAGCAGAAAAGGTATTAAAGCCGGCAATATGCTTATAATCAATGACGGTGACATAACAATAGACTCTGATGATGACTCAGTACACTGCAATTCAGAAATCTATATATATGGTGGTACTATAAATGCAGCTACAGGTGATGACGGAGTGCACGCAGATGACCTGCTTACTGTCAATGGCGGAACAATCAATATAACACAGTGCTACGAAGGTCTTGAAGCTGATGACATAGTTATTAATGAAGGTGATATAAGCGTTGTTTCAAGTGATGACGGCATTAATTCATCTGACGGAAGTATGACTATTAATGGCGGTAACCTTTTGATAAATGCAAGCGGTGACGGACTTGATGCCAATGGTTCAATTATAATAAATGGCGGATATGTCGTTGTACTTGGTCCAACTTCTGACGGCGATACAGCGATTGATTATGATGACAGCTGTACAATTAATGGTGGAACAGTTATGGCATTTGGCTCAAGCGGAATGCTTGAAATTCCAAACAGTGCAAGTAATGGAGCGTGCATAGTTACTGCATTTACATCTGTAAGCGGAGGCAGCAAGTATACATTAAGCGACTCAAATGGCAATGAAATATTATCATATACACCATCAAAGGCTTATGCCGCAGCAATTGTATATTCAGAGAAGATAACAACAGGTAACACTTATAACATTACAGCAGGAAGCACTACATTATCAATTGAAGTTACTTCTGATGTCACAAGCAATGTTTCAAGCGGTTTTGGCGGAGCTGGTGGAATGAATATGCCTGGCAATGGCGGCTCAGGTATGCCTAATAATGGTTCATCAGATAATGGTATGGGAAATGGTAATTCTAACGGCTCAATGCCAGATATGTCCGGTAATGGAGCACCTGATATGAATGGTAACAATTCTGGTGATATGCCATCAATGGGCGGCAATTCATCTAACAATGGTGGTAATATGCCTAATATGAATAACGGCAGCTCTAATGGCAGTGCACCACAGATGAATAACAGAATGTAATAACAGGATAAATAGTAAATTGGTTTTAATATGAATAACCAGTGTGTTATATGGTTGAAAATTAAATAATAAAAATATAAAAAGTGTCAAGTAAAAAAGCTTGACACTTTTTATTTGCTATGATATTATACTTGAGGCTTATAAATCATTTGAACCAGAAAGTTAAGGTGTGTTGTGGAACGTATTGTAGAACAGACATTATTATATGATTTTTATGGCGAACTGCTTAATGAACATCAGCGCAATGTATATGAAGATGCCGTATTTAACGACTTATCTTTAAGTGAGATTGCTGATGAATATAATATATCAAGACAGGGTGTTCACGACCTTATCAAGAGAGTATCCAATACATTGGAAGGATATGAGTCCAAGCTTCATCTTATTGAGAAGTTTATGGATACTAAAGCCAAAGTAACCAAGATAGACGAACTTGTTGATTCTTATATTGCTTCACCAGATATGAAGCTTATATTAGAAATCAAAGACCTGTCTAACGAAATTATCGAAGATTATTAAGCATTTTAGGAGGATATATAATGGCATTTGACAGTCTTTCAGATAAACTTCAAAACATATTTAAGAATCTTCGCGGCAAAGGACGCCTTTCTGAAGCTGACGTAAAGGCAGCTCTTAAAGAGGTTAAGATGGCACTGTTAGAAGCTGATGTTAATTTTAAGGTTGTTAAGAACTTTATCAAGTCAGTAGAAGAACGTGCGATTGGACAGGACGTTATGTCGAGTCTTACACCGGGACAGATGGTTATTAAGATCGTTAATGAAGAGATGATTTCCCTTATGGGCTCTGAGACAACAGAGATTGCTATTAAGCCGGGCAATGAAATCACTGTCATTATGATGGCAGGTCTTCAGGGTGCTGGTAAGACAACTACTACAGCCAAGCTTGCAGGAAAGTTCAAAGCCAAGGGCAAGAAGCCTTTGCTTGTAGCTTGTGATGTATACAGGCCAGCAGCTATAGAACAGCTTACTATCAATGGTAATAAGCAGGGCGTTGAAGTATTTTCTATGGGAACAGGACATAATCCTGTAGATATAGCTAAGGCTTCGATAGCACACGCCAAAGAGAATAATTACAACATAGTAATTCTTGATACAGCCGGACGACTTCATATTGATGAGAATATGATGGACGAGCTTATTAATATAAAGAATGAAGTTAATGTTGACCAGACTATTCTTGTAGTCGATTCTATGACTGGTCAGGATGCGGTAAATGTAGCATCTTCATTTAATGAAAAGGTTGGAATTGACGGAGTTATCCTTACTAAGTTAGATGGTGATACAAGAGGTGGTGCGGCACTTTCAATTAAGGCTGTCACAGGTAAGCCTATTCTTTATGTAGGTATGGGAGAGAAATTATCAGACCTTGAACAGTTCTATCCTGACCGTATGGCATCAAGAATTCTTGGAATGGGTGACGTTCTTACACTCATTGAAAAGGCTGAGGCACAGATTGATGCTGATAAAGCCAAAGAGATGGAAGCTAAGATTAAGAAAGCTGAATTCGATTTTGACGATTTCCTTGAATATATGGGACAGATTCGTAATATGGGCGGTATAGGTTCTATTATGAGTATGCTTCCAGGTATGGGACTTGGCGGTAATATGAAGAATATCCAGATGCCAGATGAAGATGAGGCAGAAGCTAATCTTAAGCGTACAGAAGCAATCATACATTCTATGACTGCTAAGGAACGTAAGAATCCAGATATTCTTAATCCATCAAGAAAGAACAGAATAGCACGAGGAGCTGGTGTTAATATCAGCGAAGTAAACAGGCTTGTTAAACAGTTTGAGCAGATGAAGAAGATGATGAAACAGATGCCTGGTATGATGAAAGGTGCTAAAAAGGGACGTTTTAAGTTGCCTTTTTAACATAGATATAATTAATTACAGGAGGTGAAACAATAATGGCAGTAAAGATCAGATTAAAGAGATTAGGTGAGAAGAAGTCTCCTTTCTATAGAATTATCGTAGCAGATTCAAGATCTCCAAGAAATGGTAGATTTATTGAAGAAATCGGTACTTATGATCCTAATTACGATCCATGCAAGCTTAACATTGATGCTGAACTTGCTAAGAAGTGGTTATCAAACGGAGCTCAGCCTACAGAAGTAGTTGGAAAGCTTTTCAAGATGGCAGGTATCGAAAAATAAGACTAGTGGAGGTATTTAGCTATGAAACAGTTAGTGGAAGTTATCGCTAAAGCACTAGTTGATAATCCGGATGAGGTTGTAGTAACAGAAACACAGAAAGATAAAGCAATTATCGTAAATTTAAAGGTTGCTTCCTCAGATATTGGTAAGGTAATCGGTAAATCCGGAAGAATTGCAAAGTCTATTAGAGCTGTTGTATCTGCAGCCGCATCGAAAACCGATAAAAAGGTCATTGTAGAGATAGACAATTAATGCACTGTTAATGAGCCATTATGCTTAATGTATAAGCATAGTGGCTCATTTTGTATATATTTGCCAATAGAAAATATGTTCGACATAGTATATAATATATGTAATTAAGTAATATAAAAGTGGGGAAGCATTATGAAGATAATACATTGTGCAGACTTGCACCTTGATTCTAATATGACAAGCAATCTAAGCAGGGAACAGGCTAAGCAGAGAAAAGCTGAGCTGCTTGCAACATTTGAGAGAATGATTGCTTATGCTAAAGATAACTCTGTGAAGGCTGTTATTATTGCAGGGGATTTATATGACAAGAAGAATATATCAGCTAATGCAAGAAATGTTTTTCTGTCTGCAGTTAATAACAATCCGGATATAACATTTTATTATCTAAGAGGTAATCACGATGCAGAAAGCCTTTTTATAGATTGTGATACAATACCAGATAATATTAAGATGTTTAATGACAGCTGGACTTCATATACGATTGAAGCACCAGAGGATAATTCAGTAATTACTATTAACGGCGTGGAATTAACCGCAGATAATTCCAATGTTATATATAGTTCACTTGTACTTGACAGTAATAATTATAATATTGTTACTTTGCACGGACAGGAAGCTATGTCATCGTCAAAGGATAAGACTGAAATAATTTCATTAAAGGAACTTAAGAATAAGGCGATTGATTATCTCGCACTTGGACATATCCACTCATACAAGATGGAACAGCTTGATTCAAGAGGAATATACTGTTATCCGGGTTGTCTTGAAGGACGAGGCTTTGATGAATGTGGCGAACACGGTTTTGTGCTTCTTGATATTAAGGATAACAGGCTTGTCGGCAAAGAATTTATCAGTGTTTCATACAGGAATTTGTATGAGGAAGATGTTGATATATCTGAATGTATGAATTCAGTAGAGATGACAGGAAAAGTAAGAGAGGTTCTTTCTAAGAAAGACTATCCGTCTACAAGCCTTATTAAGGTTGTGCTTACAGGACAGCTTGATATTAACGCAGAGAAGAATCTTACATATATTACTGAGAATTTTAAGAATGACTATTATTATTTTAAATTATATGACCATACTTCAATAAAAGTAGATTACAGCTCCTACCAGTATGACAAATCATTAAAAGGTGAATTTGTAAGACTGGTAGAAAGTGATGATACACTTGATGATATTACGAAAGCTTCAATAATAAAGATAGGCATTGATGCGTTGTCTGGAGAGGAATTTATATGAAATTAATCAGTTTACATATTGATAATTTTGGACAATTTAATAATTTTGAGTATGAATTTGAAGATGGCATTAATCAGATTATAGAAGATAATGGCTGGGGTAAAAGTACGCTTGCGGCATTTATCAAAGTTATGTTTTTTGGCTTTGATAACAGTAATAAAAGAGATGATTATGTTAATGAAAAGAGGCGTTTTAAGCCTTGGCAGGGCGGCTTATATGGTGGAAGCCTTACATTTGAGATTGACGATAAGCGGTATACAATATACCGTACCTTTGAAGCTAAAGATAAGGACGATACCTTTAAGCTTGTAGATACTATAACGAAATTAGACTCATTTGATTATACTTCTGATATTGGTAAAGAGATATTTGAAATTGACAGCGACTCTTTTGAAAAGACAGCTTACATTTTTCAGAATAATTGTGAAAGTGGCAGTACAGGAGATATAGCGGCACTTCTTGGCTGTGATGCTGTAGATGATGTTGACGTTAATAACTATGATGAAGTAATCGGACGTATGAACGATAAAATTAATTCGCTTAGTCCGAAAAGAAAGACTGGACAGCTTTACAAGATGAAAGAGAATATTGAACAGCTTAAAGCAAAGCTTATGGGAAAGAATGAGCTTGAACAGTCTGTACAACAGACACTTTCATTAATAACAGAACAGAAGAAGGAATATAACAGGCTTGATAAGGAGCAGACGTCTGTCTCAGATATTCTTGATAAAGCTTCCCGAAGGAAAGACCTTTTAGCCTTTAAAGAACAATATGATATATATAATTCACAGCTTGAAGAACGCTATACAGCGTATAAGCAGTACGAGGAAGAATATAGCAAACTTCCTCCTGTTGAAAAGTTAAGTATACAGTTTAGCAACATTGATGAGCTTAATAAAATATCCAGTCAGTTAAAGAGCATTGAGTTGAGTTCATCAGAAAAAGAACGTCTTAACAGCCTTGAAGATAAGCTTTCTGATGTTACAGACAAAGATATTGATTATTATATAAAAGCTTATAATAAAATGTCTTCACTGTATCAGGATATTAAAGATACAAGAACACGTCTTAATGCTAATTATGAAGCTGCTTATGATAAGCCGGAGAAATCTTCACCTGCTATTACTATTGTGGCAGCTATTATTGGAATTATATTAATTGCCGTAGGCATTATAATTCCTTCAATTGCAGTTGTTACATTTTTACTTGGCATTGTATGTATAATCGGCGGTATTGCTTATGGTCTTGTTAATAAAGACCGCTACAAGAATAATATGCGTACATATAATATCCGTAATGAACAATATGATATTATAAAAGAAAAGCTTGATACTCTTACTGAACAGTATAACCAGCTTCAGCACGATATTGATGAATGGCTATCAGCGATAGTGCCAGCGCATAATATTAAAGATACATATTATGAACTTATGCAGTTAAGCCAGCAGATGAAAGAACTTTCAATGCTTAAGGAAAGAAACCTTCAATATAATAAAAGGTTGAAAGAGTATAATGTAACAGCTATAATTGACAATATTAATACATTTATGTCTGATTATATGGAGCATACTGCCATACTTGATATTCAGGGGTTTGATAATGCTATTAATGAATGTGTATCAAAGCTTAACAGCATAAGACAGCGAATTGATTATATTGAACAGTACAGAAAGTCTTATATGGAAGCTGACAGGGCATTCAAGCATTTTAAGCAGAATAATGTTAATTACGAACAGCAGTTAAGTGTGCTTCGTGAACTAGGTGATATGCCTGATTATGATATTGCTGAACTTAATGCAAAGCTTAATAATATAAGGGCTGGTATGGAATTGTGCAGTAATACTATTAATGAATATAATAACAGGCTTAATTCTAAGGAAGATGAACTTGATGAGCTGGGTTCATATGATGTTCAGTTAAATGGACTTGAAGCAGACTATGAAACACTTCTTGCCAGCTATAATAATCTTTTAAAAGCTAAAGATTATCTTGAAAAAGCAAGAATTTCATATGCAAAGAAGTATCAGGCACCTGTAAATGCTAAGTTTAAAGAGTATTTTGATATTGTGTCTGATAATACAGACAGTGATATGTATAGTTTTGATATACATAATAATCTT
Source organism: Lachnospira sp. (assembly GCA_050874785.1). Classification (GTDB taxonomy): domain Bacteria; phylum Bacillota; class Clostridia; order Lachnospirales; family Lachnospiraceae; genus Lachnospira. The sequence continues at coordinate 90,497 of JBNMLJ010000001.1, read as the reverse complement.
TTAAAGAATGAAGCCGGACAGGACAGGGAGATTAAGTTCTTAAGTTCAGGCTGTAAGGATTTAGCTGGAATATGTATGCGTTTTGCATTTATTGATTCAATGTATAAAGACAGAAAGCCATTTATTATATTGGACGACCCATTTGTAAATATGGATACAGCTTCTATTAATAATGCGCACAGGCTGATTAAAACACTTGCGAAGAAGTACCAGATATTATATTTTACCTGCCATAACAGCAGGACTATGAAATAAATAATTACGATTTAAGAGGTGTATATGGAAGATTTATTAAGAGTTGGTGTTATAACATCGACACACGGAATAAGAGGGGAAGTTAAGGTATTTCCTACAACAGATGACCCTGATAGATTTAAGAAATTAAAAGAATGTATAATAGCCGGCAAGCGTGGCAATGTCAATGTTACAGTACAGTCAGTAAAGTTCTTTAAACAGTATGTAATTGTGAAATTTAAAGAATTTGACAACATTAATGATATTGAAATCTATACAAAATGTGATTTGCTTGTAACACGTGATAACGCAGTAAAATGTGAGCCGGGCGAATATTTTATATGCGATTTAATAGGACTTCGTGTAATTACAGATGAAGGTGAAGAATTAGGCGATTTAACAGATGTAATTGAAACAGGAGCTAACAATGTATACGAGGTTACTTCTGATACAGGCAAAATATATTATCTGCCAGTAATAGACCAGTGTATATTAAGCCACGATATGACTAACAGAACAGTTACAGTTCATATATTAAAAGGTCTGCTTGATATTAATTAATAGTATATTGATTAATAATATAATACATATTTTACTTTTGAGATATATATGATACAATAAGCGCAAGTGGGTTAATATGAATTGGCATACTAGCTACATATAGTAACCCACAATAATTTATATATGAGGAGGAATCACTATATGATTCAGAAACGAAACCTTGCAATGTACATCATTCTTTCGATTGTTACTTGCGGAATTTTTGGCATTTACTGGTTTATATGTCTTACTGACGACTCTAAGCTGGCAGCCAATGATAATGAAAGTGCTTCTGGTCCGGTAGCATTCTTATTAACAATTGTAACTTGTGGAATTTACGGCTGGTACTGGGCTTACAAGCTTGGTGACAGAGTTGACTACGCTGCTAATTCAAGAGGAATTGGAGATGGCTCAAGCAATTCCAAGATTCTCTTTATTGTATTACAGCTTTTAGGTCTTGGAATAGTTAACTACCTTATTGCACAGGATAAGCTCAATAAAATCTCAGATTATGACTCATTCAATGGCAATGGTTATAACGGTTATAATGGATTTAATGGCGGTTACAGCAATAACAACTATAATTCTGATAATAATTCATTTAACAATTATAATTCAGGTAATACTTACAATTCAGACAACAATTATAATTCAGGTAATACTTACAATTCAGACAACAATTATAATGCTGGTAATACTTATAACTCAGACAACAATTACAATACAGCTTCTGATGCTGGTTCATTTAACAATACTGCTTCTGATAACTCATACAGCAGTAATACAGATAATTACTCATCAGATAGCAGTTATGCTGATAATGTATTTAACAATGCCAATAATGATACTTCATCTTATGGAAGTTCTGCCAGTGAAGAACCAGATAACAGCTATACAGGTTCAGTAAATAACGCACCTTATGGCAGTCCATTTGACAACGACAAGTCAGATAACTAAAATTTTATAAATTAATTAGATTTTGGTCTTGCATATTATTAGTATATATGTTATCCTTATCAAGTTGTGAAAAAGAGAGATGGTCCTCTGTTGTGTATATCACATTAAGAACGTCGGAATAATAAGGAGGTCACACATGAATACAATTATTAAGAACATCGAAGATGCTCAGCTTAAGGCTGAAGTACCAGCATTTAACGTAGGTGATACAGTTAGAGTATCAGCTAAGATTAAGGAAGGAAACCGTGAAAGAATTCAGGTATTTGAAGGAACTGTTTTAAAGAAGCAGGGTACAGGAGTTCGTTCTACATTCACAGTTAGAAAGATTTCTAATGGTATCGGTGTTGAGAAGACTTGGCCATTACATTCACCTATCGTAGAGAAGGTTGAAGTTGTAAGACGTGGTAAGGCTAGACGTGCTAAGTTATTCTACTTACGTCAGAGAACAGGTAAGGCTGCTAAGGTTAAGGAATTAGTTAGATAATTATTATTATCTCATTATAAAGAATGTCACTTGTTATGTTAATCGTAACAGGTGACATTCTTTTTTTGACACATAAAGATGTATTTTGTATAATAAATAGAAATGTATATTTGTATACTAAATCATAGATTGGAGGAGAATATGATTTCATATCATAGAAGATATCAGGAAAATACTACTTTACTTAACCTTTTAAAATACATATTTGATATTTTAATGGTTATATTAACAGCTTATGTGCTGGTTTCATTCAGTTGTACAAGAACGACTATTCTTGGAGGTTCTATGGAGCCTTCGATTAATAATGATGATACTGTGCTTGTTAATAAATTTGCATATGCAATAAAAGGACCTAAGCGTTTTGACTGCATAGCATTTGAACCAGACTCTATCGGCTCTTCCAAGTTATATGTTAAAAGAGTTATCGGACTTCCGGGCGAAACTGTCCAGATTAAAGAAGGACACATTTATATCAATGGCGAATTGCTTGAGAATGATATTACTGATACATATATTGTTACAGCGGGTATGACAATTAATCCTGTGAAACTTGGAGATGATGAATATTTCTGCCTTGGAGATAACCGTAACAACAGCGAGGACAGCCGTTTCTCAAGTATAGGAATGGTTAAAAGAAAGCATATTATAGGAAAGACATGGATGGTACTTAGTCCATTTGAAGATATTAAATTTATTAAATAACATTTATTAATTATAGAAATGAGGTATAAAATGAACTATCAATGGTATCCCGGTCATATGACCAAAGCCAAGAGAATGATGGAAGAAAATATTAAGCTTATAGATTTAGTTATTGAAATTGTCGATGCAAGAATACCTATAAGCAGCCGTAACCCTGACATAGACAGTCTTGCGGTCAATAAAGCAAGAATTATTCTTCTTAACAAATCAGACCTTGCAGATGATAAGATAACTAACCAGTGGATTAATTATTTCAATGAGAATAATATATACTGCCTTAAGCTTAATTCAAGAAATAATTCAGGTATTAAGCAGGTCAACAGCCTTATAATGACAGCCTGTGCAGATAAGATAGAGCGTAATAAGCAGAGAGGAATATTAAACAGACCAATAAGGGCAATGGTTGTTGGAATACCTAATGTTGGAAAGTCAACATTTATTAATTCCTATGCTGGAAAAGCCAGTGCCAAGACAGGCAATAAGCCGGGTGTTACTAAGGGAAAGCAATGGATAAAGCTTAATAAGAATGTTGAACTTTTAGATACTCCGGGTATTTTATGGCCTAAGTTTGATAATCAGGAAGTTGGCAAAAGACTTGCTATGATAGGTTCTATGAATGATGAGATACTTAATGTCGAGGAGCTTGCCATCGATACAATAAAATATATATACAGTGAGTATCCTGACAATATTATTGAACGCTACGGTCTTGATAAAGAAAAGACTGCTGCAAGCTATGATGAAAATGCTATCAATCCAGATAATTCAGTAGCTTTATATATTATGGAACAGGCGGCTGTTAAGCGTGGCTGTATCAAGAAGGGTAATAATATTGATTACGAGAAAATATCTAATATAATTCTTGACGATTTCAGAAGTGGACGATTAGGAAGAATATCATTAGAAACACCTTAAAAGATACTTAGAACATAATGGAGAGAACAATGTCAGATAAGATTAAGACAACCAAGGAAGAACGTGAAGCTAAAAAGGCATTAAAGCTTGCGCAGGAAAAAGAACGTATTGAAAATATGTGCGTATATGAGAAGGAATATGAAGCATTTTCTTATATATGCGGTATAGATGAGGCTGGAAGAGGTCCACTTGCAGGACCTGTTGTTGCTGGTGCAGTAGTTCTTCCAAAGGATTGCAGAATATTATATGTGAATGATTCCAAGAAGTTAAGTGAGAAGAAAAGAGAAATGTTATATGACGTAATACTTAATGAAGCCGTAAGTGTAGGCGTTGGAATTGTATCACCAGAAAGAATTGATGAGATAAATATATTAAATGCAACTTATGAAGCTATGAGGGAAGCCATTAATAATCTTACAGTTAAACCCGATATATTACTTAACGATGCAGTTACAATACCAGATGTTGACATTGAACAAGTACCTATTATCAAGGGCGATGCAAAAAGCCTTTCAATTGCCAGCGCTAGTATAATTGCCAAGGTGACAAGGGACAGACTTATGTACCATTATGATGAGTTATATCCTGAATATGGATTTGCCAAACATAAGGGTTATGGAACAAAGCTTCACACAGATGTACTTAAAGAAATCGGACCTTGTCCTATACATAGAAAAACATTTATTACTAAAATATGTCCTTAAAATAAATATGGAGGCTGGCTTATGGATATTAATATACAACAATTACTAAAAACAACTCTGGGACAGACGAGCCAGTCATATGATGTTAATAACAACAGGGTTGAACAGAATACTGCTTTTAATATTAATCAGGCGCAAAATGTTACCAATAACAGCTCACTTATCAAAAACCTTATCGCTGGAAGCGTGTTGACAGGCTTTATAAGTGAATTAAATGACTCTAATGCCATTATAAGTCTTAATGACGGTTCGCTTCTTTCTGCAACTTTAGCTAATCAGGGGGCAGTTAAGCAGGGGGAAGTTGTCACATTTATAGTTAATCAGGTAAAGGATAACCAGATTTCATTAAAGGTACTTCCGGCTGATGAACAGCAGAATATGTTCATTGATAAAGCACTTGAAGCGGCAGGTCTGTATCCTACTGAGGAGAATACAGCTATGGTCAAAGAGATGTTATCCCTTAATATGCCGGTTAATACAGATATGCTTAATACTGTCAATAAATATATGGCACAGTTTCCAGATAGTGATATTAAGACAATTGCCAATCTTGTACGTCTTGATATGCCTGTAACAGATGAGAATATCAATCTTTATAAGGCATATGAAACATTTAATGCCAAGTTTGACGGACAGCTTAACACTATGGAGAATACGCTGTCTGATAATATAATGCGTGCATTCAGCGATTTCTCCCGTGATGATATACAACAGCTTAATACAGTCATTAATAGTATGTATGGAAATGCAGAGGATAACACGGAAGTTACATCAAAGCCGGTAACTGAAAGCTTCTCCAAGGATTTTATTAATGAATTATCAAGACAATTAACAGAAAGCTCTAACAGTGATATTGCAGAGAAATTAAACGACCCTTCAACGACTACTAAGGATATGCTTAACGCTATTCTTAATAATAATAAAATAACTGACCCCGCATTTCTTCCAACTAATAAAGCTACATTTGACAAGCTTTTACATCAGTTTATCAATGAAACTATGCGTATAACACCTAAAGATGTTGCAGATACTCCTGATACGCTAACCAACTATTATAAGCGCACCAGGAAAGTAATGGAAGATGTGGAAAATGTATTAAAGAGCAGTAAAGTAGATAATGATTTGGCTAAAAATATGTCTGATATAAAAAGCAATATTGATTTTATGAATGACCTTAATAAGAATATGACATTTTTCCAGATGCCTCTTAAATTCTCAGATAACGAAGGCAATGGGGATTTATATGTATTTACTAACAAAAAAGCACTTGCTAACAATCCAGATGAAGTAAGTGCTATGCTTCATCTGGATATGCCTAATCTTGGATCTGTTGATATATATGTAAAGCTTAATCATACCAATGTATCTACGAATTTTATTCTTGAAACAGAGGAATTGCTTGATTTTGTATATGCCCATATTGATGAATTAAATGAACGTCTTGAACAGCTTGGCTACTCAACACATTTTGAGATGACCTTGTCTAATAAAGAAAATGACTTTGATTTTAATACAGACTTTATAGAAAAAGATGTACATTCGGACAATGGCGGACAGTATGTATTTGATATAAAGGCTTAGATATATAATATAAAAGCGTAAATATGTATAATCATATATAGTCATAAATATCTATAAAGGCATAAAAGTCTATGAAAGAGGGGCGTGAAAATTTATTTTTGCGCAGAAATGAGGATTAGTATGGATAAGGATAACAACAAACCAAAGGTTGCGGTTGCGCTTCAATATGAAAAAGGTGAACAAGCACCTAAAATCATAGCCACAGGAAAAGGATATCTTGCTGATAAGATTATTGAAAAAGCTAAAGAAACAGATGTCCCAACATATGAGGACAGCAAGCTTGCCAATACATTATCCAATCTTGAAGTGGGAGATATGATACCACCTGAATTATATACAGTAGTTGCTGAAATACTTGTATTCGTGGACAAGACAGATAAATTACGAGGCAAGATTAATGGCTGATAAGTCTACGAACAATAGCAAGTTTAAGAGTAGCGGCAGACTTGATGATACAAGTGCATTGCATAATATAAATAAGCCTAAAAATAACAGAACTACAGGCTCTGAATATGAAACATTAGCGGCGGCATTTCTTGAACAAAACGGACATACAATTATTGCAAGAAACTATAGAACCAGATACGGTGAGATTGATATAATATCAAAATGTAATTCAACGCTTGTATTTACGGAATGTAAATACAGAAGTTCTTCAAAATTCGGCGACCCGCTGGAAGCTGTTAATCTTCACAAACAGCAGAAAATATGTCATACAGCTATGAATTTCTGCGTAAAATACGGATATGTCAATTATCCGTGCCGTTTCGATGTAATAGCAATATATAAGGACGGAACAATAAAGCATATAGAAAATGCATTTGAATATTCTTAAATTTATGATTAATGAGTTAATTAATGGAGGTGACTATGCCTTACAGCATATCCGATTTAAAAAGATTAAATACAAAAGAACTTTATTATAAACTTATAGAAAAATATGGCAATGAAGATAATTTTACAGATACAATTATAACGAATGTTTCTAATGATAATGTGCCATATCTTACATTTAAGCCTTTTGTAAATAATCCACATATAAGGCAGGCATTCTCTACGCGTCTTGGAGGTGTGAGCAGTGGTATGTATGAAAGTATGAATTTGACCTTCAATCCAGTAGGGCAGTACAGTGCCGACAGCTATGAAAATGTGCTTGCCAACTTTAAATTAATGGCTGATGCTATTGATATACCTGTTGAAAATATGGTGTATACCAAGCAGACACATACTGCAAATATCAAAATTGTCGATAATTCCAATAAAGGAATGGGTATTACAAAAGAACGTGATTACGATAACATAGATGGAATTATAACTAATACTAATAAGCTCTGTCTTGTGTCATCATATGCAGACTGTATTCCTGTTACGCTTGCGGATACTAAAAAGGGGGTTATAGCAGCACTTCATTCTGGCTGGAAAGGCACAGTCAGCAATATATCGCAGAATGGCATTAAATGTATGAAGGAAAGCTTTGGCTGTAATGAAGCTGATATTGTTGCATTTGTTGGTCCTGGAATATGCAAGAACTGCTATCAGGTCAGCGAAGATGTTGCAAAAGAATTTATGAAAGCATATTCTGACGAAGAAACAGAGCTTATATTAACACCTGATGATGACAATGAAACTACAGGCAAATATCATCTGGATTTGATATCTGCTAATTATATCAACCTTATAAATTCAGGACTTCTTCCTCGCAATATATATGTAGCTGATGTGTGTACAAGCTGTAATAAAGAGCTTCTTTTTTCACACAGAGCAAGCGGTGGAAGACGTGGAATTATGTGTAATTTTATATATCTTTACGGTTAACCTGATATTAAAAATGAGCTGCCCACCAGATGATTTGTTAAATACTAATCATTTAATATTTACTAATCATTCAGTGTGTCAGCTCATTTTTATAATTACATATAATGCTTATAAATATATTGTTATAAATATTATATATTGCCTGCGGCATATAATATTTATCATTCATAATACATTGAGTATATATCACATATTAAATTATATAATATCTTATTTATTATGTGTCTTCTTATATTCTTCCCTTAATCTGGCTTCTTCATTAACTCTCTTAGCTCGTCCCTTTGGACCTACCTTGGTGATTACCAATAATATTATAAGAAGTATAAGTATTGGAACACCAACCGTAATAATATTAGAAAGCGTTTCTGTAACTACGGAATTCTGCAAAGGTGAATTCTTTACTTTCTGGTATTTGGCTGAGTTAAGTATGCTTACAAGGTTATTATTCATATCGTCACTTACTTTATTAGTCTTAGACTGTATTGCATAAGTGTATATATATCCCCGCACAACTGTATAATATTTCTTAGTGTATACAGTAACATCATTAGATAATGAATAGACATCTGTCACAAAATACGGAATATCATTGATTGTGACAAGACTGGAATCAAGCAGTTCCTCTTTAATATTATCATTGTTGATAGAAGACTGGGAGGCAACATATTCATTATATAATGAATTAAGCGACTCTTCGTCTAATTCATTAAGGTTACTAAGACTGCTGGAAGCTGTATTGCCATATATAACAACCTCATAATTAACATCTTCTGGAACAGCTTCAAGATAAATCTTGTTGGCTATCATATTGTTAGTTAATACAGAAGCCTCATCAACCCCAAGCTTTTCAAGGTATGAATTATTATTAGTTGTTGTTCTTGTAAAACATATAAGTTCTTTTGGAACATCTACGACTAAATCTACATCCGCAAATTTAAAATGATTAGTATCAGCGGCACTGACATTTACCGAAGATAACCCTGATACTGAAAACAGAGTGACTACCGACATAACAACTGCTGCCAGCTTTTTTATTAAACCTTTATTAAACACGAAAAACCTCCCATAAATTAAGCATTTTCAATATTCCGTATAATAGCATAGTGCTTTACAAAAAGCAATTAAACTGTTATTATATTTTAGATTATGTATGTTAATTTTTCATAAAATAAGAAATTAAATCGGAGGCAGATATATGAGTAAACCAATAGTCGCTGTTGTAGGACGTCCAAATGTTGGTAAGTCAACATTATTCAACGATCTTGCTGGACAGCAGATTTCTATTGTAAAAGATACCCCTGGTGTAACCAGAGATAGAATATACGCTGAAGTTACATGGCTTGATAAATCATTTACTTTAATTGATACAGGTGGTATTGAACCAGATACAAGTGATATAATTCTTGCGCAGATGAGAGAACAGGCTGAGATAGCTATTGAAACAGCAGATGTAATTATATTCCTTACTGATGTTAAGCAGGGACTTGTTGATTCAGATGCTAAAGTAGCAGATATGTTACGCCGTTCAAGAAAGCCGGTTATTCTGGCAGTTAATAAGGTTGATAACTTTGACAAGCTTATGCCTGATGTATACGAATTCTATAACCTTGGAATTGGTGACCCACATCCAATATCAGCAGCATCAAAGCTTGGCCTTGGTGATATGCTTGATGAGGTTATAAAGCATTTTCCAGAAGAGTCTGATACTGAGGAAGAAGATGAACGTCCAAAGGTTGCTATAATTGGTAAGCCTAATGTTGGTAAGTCATCAATAATCAATAAGCTCCTTGGAAAGAACAGGGTAATTGTATCTAATATTGCAGGAACAACAAGAGATGCGATAGATACAACAATAACATATAACAAGAAAGAATATGTATTCATTGATACTGCTGGTCTTAGACGTAAGAGCAAGATAAAAGAAGATCTTGAAAGATACAGTATTATAAGAACTGTTGCGGCTGTTGAAAGATGTGATATAGCCATTCTTGTAATTGATGCAACAGAAGGTGTTACTGAACAGGATGCTAAGATTGCAGGAATAGCCCACGAGCGTGGCAAGGGCATAATTATCGCCGTTAATAAGTGGGATGCCGTAGAGAAGAATGACAAGACAATATATGAATTTACAAGCAAGATAAAAGATACTCTTTCATTTATGTCATATGCAGAGATTATATTTATATCAGCACAGACAGGACAGCGTCTTGGAAAGATATATGAGCTGATTGATACTATAATCGACAGCCAGACTATGAGAATTCCAACTGGTGTTCTTAATGAAATCCTTACAGAAGCCGTTGCTATGAAACAGCCACCTTCAGATAAGGGTAAGAGATTAAGAATATACTATATGACACAGGTTTCTGTTAAACCACCAACATTCGTAATGTTTGTTAATGATAAGGAATTAACACATTTCTCTTATACAAGATATATTGAGAACCGCATAAGAGAAGCGTTTGGTTTCAGAGGTACTTCAATAAGATTTATTAACAGGGAACGTAAGGAGAAAGAATAATGCTTAACAGAGTGATATGTCTTATTCTTGGATATTTTATTGGTGCAATTATCCAGACAGGTTTCTGGATTGGCAAATTTAATCATATTGATATAAGAGATTATGGCAGTGGCAACGCTGGAACAACTAATACTATGCGTACACTTGGAAAGAAAGCCGGACTTATAACATATTTTATGGATGCTTTTAAGTCCTGCCTTGTTGCCATAATCATACATTTTATATATGGCAGTAATTCAGGTATATCAGAAATGCTTCTTATCCTTTATGGCGGATTTGGAGTTGTCCTTGGACATAACTTTCCATTCTACCTTGGTTTTAAAGGTGGAAAAGGCATTGCTGCTACATCAGGATTAGTAATAAGTCTTATACTTTTTCCTAAATATTGTTTTATGTTTACAATATTCGGAATGGTAACATTTGGATTAGTAACCAAGCTTTCAAGATATGTATCATTAGGTTCTATAATCGGCATAATCGGTTTCTTTATAGAATTTGTAATATGGGGTCTTGTTGGCTGGCTTCCACTTAACAATAACGAATTCATAGAGGCTTCTATAGTTGTATTATTATTCGTTATCCTTGGTGTTGCACGCCACAGCGGTAATATTAAAAGACTTATTAATGGAACAGAACGTAAAATTGGCGAAAAAAAGTAATGCAGTAATGGAGGATTATTAATGGTAAAGATAGGTGTATTAGGAGCTGGAAGCTGGGGACTTGGTCTTGCTATGCTTCTTCATAATAATGGACATGATGTAACTGTCTGGTCAGTATTTCCAGACGAGATTAATGAGCTTAACGCCACACGAGAGAATAAAAAATGTCTTCCAGGTGTAATATTCCCAGAAAGCGTAAAATTCTGTGCTGACACAGAAAAAGTTGTAACTGAAAGTGACGTGCTTATACTTGCAGTTGCTTCTCCTTATACAAGGTCAACAGCTAAAATCGTTGCACCATATGTTAAGGAAGGCCAGTATATAGTTAATGTCGGCAAAGGTATCGAGGAGGAGTCTTTAAAGACACTCTGCGAGGTAACAAAGGAAGAAATTCCACAGGCTGTAGTTGCTGTATTATCAGGTCCAAGCCACGCTGAGGAGGTTGGAAGAGGAATTCCTACAACCTGCGTAATTGGTACAGCTAACAAGAAAGATGCAGAATATTTGCAGAATATATTTATGAGTAATGTATTCCGTGTATACATAAGTCCTGATGTTCTTGGAATATGTGTAGGCGGTGCATTAAAAAATGTAATTGCTCTTGCCGCTGGTATTGCTGACGGCTTAGGTTATGGAGATAATACTAAGGCTGCGCTTATAACAAGAGGTATTGCTGAGATAACAAGACTTGGTCTTGCTATGGGTGCGGATTTTGCTACATTTTCAGGCTTATCAGGAATAGGCGACCTTATTGTTACCTGCGCAAGTATGCACAGCCGTAACAGACGTGCCGGAATTCTTATCGGCAAAGGCTATACAACTAAAGAAGCTATGGACGAGGTACAGATGGTTGTAGAGGGTGTATATGCAGCTAAGGCAGCTAAGAAGCTTGCTGAAAAGTACAACGTAGAAATGCCAATAGTTGAACAGGTAAATCAGGTGTTATTTGATGGCAAATCTCCAGCAGAAGGCGTTAAAGACCTTATGTTAAGAGATAAGAAAATCGAAGCTGGCAATGTTGAATGGCACTAAATTATTAATATACGAGAGGTTAATCATATGCGAGTTATTGCAGGTTCGGCCAGAAGTCTTCCTTTAAGAACTATTGAAGGAACAGATACCAGACCAACTCAGGATAGAATTAAAGAAACATTATTTAATATGCTCCAGTCAGATATTCCAGGCTGTAAATTCCTTGATTTATACTCAGGAAGCGGTGCAATTGGAATTGAAGCCTTAAGCCGTGGAGCAGCTAAGGCAGTGCTTGTCGAGAATTCCAAAAAGGCTGTTGAATGTATTAAAGATAATCTTACATTTACCAAGCTTGCTGATAAAGCTGATGTTATGGAAATGGATGTATTATCTGCAATCAACAGACTTAAGGGCAAAGATGTATTCTCAATCGTCTATATGGACCCACCATACTCTAACGATTATGAGCGTGATGTATTAGCAGCCCTTAGAAATTCAGATATTATAGATGAATATACAATTATAATTGTTGAGGAAAAGCTTGATGCTGACCTTGATTATGCTGACGAATGTGGTTTTGATATTTACCGGGTTAAAAAATATAAAACAAATAAACATTTATTCTTAAGACTGAAGGGAAGTGCAGACTAAATGAAAAAAGCAATATATCCTGGAAGCTTTGACCCTGTTACATTGGGACATCTTGATATAATAAAGCGTTCAGCAGCACTTGTTGACCACCTTATCGTAGGTGTGTTAAACAACAGTACCAAAACACCATTGTTTTCAGTTGATGAACGTGTTAATATGTTAAAAGAAGTTACGAAAGACATCCCTAATGTCGAGATTTTAAGTTTCAGCGGACTGCTTGTAGATTTTGCAAGAGAACATAATGTACAGGCTATAATCAGGGGACTTAGAGCCGTAACTGATTTTGAATATGAACTTGCTATGTCCCAGACTAACAGAGTAGCTGCTCCTGATATTGATACAATATTCCTTAATACAAGTCTTAAATATGCTTATTTAAGTTCAAGTATCGTTAAAGAAATGGCTATGTATGGCGGTGATATAAGTAAATTCGTACCGGAATCTATTATAGATATAGTGAGAGAACGATACAGCAGTAGTTATAATATTAAGGCAAATGAAAAGGGAGATATAAAATGAGTAGAATCGAACAGCTTATAAGCGATATAGAAAGCTACATAGATAATTGTAAATTTCAGCCATTATCTAATACTAAGATTATTGTAAATAAAGAGCAGCTCGAAGATATGCTGGCTGAATTAAGATTAAAGACACCTGAAGAAGTTAAGAAATACCAGAAAATTCTTAACAACAAAGATGCCATAATTGCCGATGCAAAAGAGCAGGCAGAATCTATTATTAATGCTGCACAGATACAGACAGAAGAGCTTATTAATGAGCACGAGATTATGCAGCGTGCATATGCACAGGCTAATGCCCTTATAGAGCAGGCAAGCGCACAGGCACAGGCTATTCTTGACAGCGCGACAGAAGATGCTAACAGCATACGTCAGGGTGCTATGGACTACACAGATGATATGCTTGAGAAGCTACAGTATATAATCGAGAAGTCTATACGTGACAACCGCGAGAAGTACGACTCTTTATTGTCTGGTCTTGAAAATGTTCTTTCGATTGTTAATAATAACCGTAATGAATTAAAAGCTCCTGCCATACAGGAAGAAGAGGACGCTGTAGATAACACACCTGTCCAACCAGAAGAAAGCACAGATGACTATGGTGATGAAGAAGAATTTGAGGACGAGGATATCCTTGAATAGATATAATATAAATGCAAAATTATAATACCAATATAAGAAATATAATATTTGTTATACAGATTATATTAATGAGTTTATATAATACTAATCAGAATACATATACCAGTAATAATGATATGCCTGCTGTTACAAGGCTTAACATTATTTTCTGGTATATGTATTTTTTTATATTTATTCCGTTATTGTTATCAGTCGTTCCTGCTATACCTATTGTCTGCATTAATGTAGATATTCCGCCAAATGCGTTGGCTGTCAATATAAATACAGCCTTAACCGAAGCACTGATATCACTTGAAGCAATAAGATATATGCCGTTAGTTATCTCTAACAGAGAGCATATAATCATATTGGCATAATTAAATCTTCCAATAAGTACATCTGCCATAGAACATATGCAGGAAAATATGACGATATAGCCGCACATTTTTAATACATTGTCAATGGATTTTATTATGGCATTGTCTAATACATTAAAGAAATTCTTATGTGAATTTATATTAATTGGTTCTTTATCGCTATTTCTATTATTGTTATTAACGGGATATTTAATGAGCTGGAGAGCACACAGAATTATTACAGGAAGATATACAGTAATAAGGAACTCCACGATTGTTATGGAGTTATTCATATTGCCATAGTATATGTATCCTATAACAAATCCGGGGCTTGATATATTACAGTATCCAGTTATATTATCAATTATTATATTATCAATTATTCTATTGTCTGATTGCTTTTTATAATTAATGCAGTTAATCGCACCAATCGGAAAGCCGCAGAGCACACTTATAAATATAATAAATACAAGTCCCAGACGGCTGTTTACTGGCATATAATAATTAATACAGCCGGTGATAATCATAGCCACCAGCAATCCCGGCATAACACTTAATGCCCATAATTTAATGCCTTTAAGCGTTGCATTAATAATAATGTTAGGTGAACAGACAGTTATAAAAAATATTATAAGCATAATAATAAATATCACATTATGGCTGCATTTCCTGATTTTACCCATATATTTATTCCCTATAAAAGTCTTATTTGTACGTTTAATATAATTTATTCTATTCATTACAACAGCCTGTTAGACATATTATTTAATGAATAACAAAGAGTAAATGGAAAATATGAATAAAACGGACATATTAAATAACAAAACGAACCTGCTTATTATCACAATATGCTGTGCCTTAATATGCAGTATTTACCTTAATAGTATAAGACACTATACACACATTGTGGCATATACGACATTAACTGTATCAGATAATAACTTCCGTGCAATGCAGGTAGAATGTGATTTGCAGGATATTATTAATAAAGCGGAACAGATGAATGTAAATCCAGCAGAGCTATTTATTGTGCTGTGCTGTATGAATGAATGTCATATAACAGACATTGCTGTCAAGCGGCTTACCGTGTCCGATTTTAACAAAGTCAAAACAATATTCTGTAAGAAAAATGCTACCGAATTCAAGCTGTTAAAGCAGACCGCAGCAGGCATGTTATATGATATGGAATATTTTCCTGTGCCGCGTTCTTCAAAGACAGAGCAGTGGGTTAATTATGTTAATTCGTGGAATTATGAAAGAACCTACAAAGGTAACAGAACACACGAGGGAACTGATATATGCGCTGATATTAATAAAGATGGATTATATCCTGTTGTATCTGTATGTGACGGAACAGTAGCTAACATCGGCTGGTTAGAGCTTGGCGGTTATAGAATAGGTATAACGTCTGCCAATAAAATATATTACTATTATGCACATCTTGCCTCCTATGCCAAAGCTTATAAAGCAGGTGATGTAATTCATAAAGGAGAGCTGCTTGGCTATATGGGAAGTACAGGATACAGCAAAGTAGAGGGGACTTCGGGTAAATTTCAGACACATTTACATTTTGGAATGTACATAACTGATAATTCAGGCAATGAAGTGTCAATCAACCCATATTGGATACTGAAATCTAACCAAAATAAGACTTTAATTTATGGTTATTAGTATAGTTATGTGCTATAATTATCGTTGGCTAATAATGAAATGATTTAAAGAATTTATGAAAATATATAATAGAAATGAGGACTTATATGGAAATACAGATGTGGAAAGAAATCCTTAACCCTTACGAGCTTGCAGTAGAGGAGCTTCAGGTTAAGTTTAATCATATGGTTAAAGAATACCGACAGGCAGGTATATATTCTCCAATTGAACAGGTTTTAGGAAGGGTTAAATCTATATCCAGTATCTTATTAAAAGCCCAGAAGCATAATATAGACCTTAATGAAATTGAAGGACATATTCTTGATATCGCTGGTATAAGACTTATATGCCAGTTTACTGATGACATATATAATGTCGCTGACCTTATAAGGGCAAGAAGCGATATGGAAGTCATAACTGAGAAAGATTATGTCAAGAATATCAAGGAAAGCGGATACCGAAGCTATCACATTATAGTCCAGTATAAGGTTGAAACTGTAAAGGGAACTAAGATAATTCCAGTAGAAATCCAGATACGAACACTTGGAATGAACTTCTGGGCTATAATCGAACACTCTCTCCAGTATAAATATAACGGCAATA
The DNA here is from genome assembly GCA_050874785.1 of Lachnospira sp. GTDB lineage: Bacteria > Bacillota > Clostridia > Lachnospirales > Lachnospiraceae > Lachnospira. Next base: position 74,014 of record JBNMLJ010000001.1, on the reverse strand, counting down.
TTCCAAAGCACGTAAGAGAACGACTTACATCAGCCGCTGATGCCATATATACGCTTGATAACGAGATGATGAGTATTCACGATGAAATTATTGATGCACAGAATTATGTATCTACCAAAGCTAACATCGTATCCGACATACTTAATAATATACAAAGCCTTTATAAAGTGGCTAACAAGCAGGAAATCATCAAAATTCAGGATGAATTCTATGAGATATACCAGACCGATGATGTTGCAAGACTGCAAAGATTCAGCAGACAGGTAGATATGATTGCAGAGAATTACAAAGCACAGAGTATATAAAATGTATAAAGAAAGAGGATTTTATGAATTTACCAGAGAAATATCTTAATTCAATGAAGGATATGCTTAAAGATGATTTTGATGCTTATCTTGAAAGCTTTAATGATAAAAGATTATATGGACTTCGTGTCAACAACCTTAAGATTTCAACAGAGGATTTTCTTAAGATAAGCCCATTCAAGCTTACACCTATACCTTGGATTGAGAATGGCTTTTACTATGAAGAAACAGACAAACCAGCAAAGCACCCATATTATTACGCCGGTCTTTACTATATTCAGGAGCCTAGTGCGATGACACCAGCTAATGTCCTTCCAATTGATGAGGGCGATGTCGTATTTGATATGTGTGCCGCACCGGGAGGCAAGTCAACAGAGCTTGCGGCAAAGCTTAATGGCACGGGACTTCTTATAACTAATGACATAAGCAATTCAAGAACCAAGGCACTTCTTAAGAATGTTGAAGTATCAGGTGTTCCTAACCTTTGCGTGCTTAATGAAGACCCAGCTAAGATATCAGGAAGATTTACAGAATTCTTTGACAAGGTTCTTATCGATGCGCCTTGTTCTGGTGAGGGTATGTTCAGGAAAGATAACAAGCTTATTAAGGCGTGGGAACAGAGCGGACCAGAGGTATATTCTGCAATACAGAAAAGCATTATTATACACGGTGCAAAGATGCTCCGCCCAGGTGGAATGATGCTTTATTCAACCTGTACATTTTCTTCTCTGGAAGATGAAGAAAGCATTAAATATCTTCTTGATAACTGTCCAGATATGAAGCTTGTTGATATTAAGCCATATGAAGGCTTTACTAAGGGATTTACAGATATTGATAAGGATAATAAGTACAATCTTGACAAATGTGTAAGAATATTCCCACATAAAATGCAGGGTGAGGGACATTTTGTTGCGCTCCTTAAAAAGGACAACCCTGACGACATTAATAATGCACATTATACAAGAGCACCATTTAATACTAAAATTCCAGATGAGTTAAAGGATTTCCTTGCAAATGTATCAATGGATATCGACACTAAATACATTAATATAAGAGATAACCGCGTGTACTATATTTCCAAGTATATGGCTGATGAAAAAGGGCTTAGAATAATAAGAAATGGCCTTTTGCTTGGTGAGCTTAAAAAGAACCGTTTTGAGCCAAGCCAGGCACTTGCTATGGCACTCACAATGAAGCAGTATAATAACTGCATTAACCTTAGTGTAGATGATGAGCGTGTTGTAAGATATTTAAAGGGTGAAACAATTGACGTTGATGATTTTGCTGACAGCAAGGGCTGGGCATTACTTTGCGTTGACGGCTATCCTTTAGGCTGGGGCAAATCTAATGGCTCACAGCTTAAGAACAAATATCTTGCTGGCTGGAGATGGATGTAGAAGGAAAGGACTTTAATGGTTATTAGATTAGACAAATATCTTTGTGATATGCAGGCTGGAACTAGAAGTGCCGTAAAGGATATAATCAGAAAGAAAAGAGTTACAATCAATGGTGAAATTATCACACGCCCAGAAACCAAAGTAGATACAGACAAAGATGTGGTAACCGTTGATAATAAAGTGTTAGGCTATTCAGAATATGAATACTATATGCTTAATAAACCAGCAGGCGTTGTGTCTGCTGTATCTGATAAGGATTTTAATACTGTCGTTGAGCTTATAACTGATAAGAAGCGTAAGGATTTATTTCCAGTTGGAAGGCTGGATAAGGATACAGAAGGGCTTCTTATCATAACTAATGATGGTGATATGGCACACAGGCTGTTATCACCAAAGCACCATATTGATAAGACTTATTATGTTGTAGCAAAAGGCAGTATAGACAATAAATATATTGATGAATTTAAAAATGGTCTTGTGGTTGATAAAGATTTTACCGCAATGCCGGCAAAGCTTGAAATACTTCAATATAACAATCAGGATGATACAACATTTTTAAATATAACAATTCAAGAAGGAAAGTTTCATCAGATAAAAAGAATGTTCAAAGCAGTTGGTTCAGAGGTGCTTTATCTTAAGCGATTATCAATGGGACAGTTAAAGCTTGATGAAACACTTGAACTTGGAAAGTTCAGACCATTAACTGATGGTGAAATTGATATATTAAAGAGCTGGAATTAACATTTGTGTCTGTGCGCACTTGGCACAAATCAACCAGATACCTGTTATATACATTGCAGTTATACTGCATTAAAGTGTGCGCAGAAATGAGGATATATATGATACACGATTTTCTCCCCGTTTGCAGGGAAGATATGAAAAAAAGAGGGTGGGAACAATGCGATTTCGTCTATGTTTCAGGTGATGCTTATGTAGACCACCCATCGTTTGGACCTGCTATTATATCAAGGGTATTGGAATCATTTGGATATAAAGTTGGAATAATAGCACAGCCAGACTGGAAGAATAAAGACTCCATAACAATACTTGGTGAACCACGTCTTGGATTTTTAGTGTCGGCAGGTAATATGGACTCTATGGTAAACCATTATACCGTCAATAAGAAAAGACGTCATTCAGATGCTTTTTCACCTGGTGGAGTTATGGGATTAAGACCTGATTATGCGACAATCGTATACTGTAACTTAATTAAGCAGGTATACAAATCAACTCCTATTATATTAGGTGGAATTGAAGCTTCATTAAGAAGAATGTCGCACTATGATTACTGGTCTGACAAAGTAAAACATTCAGTTCTTATTGACTCAGGTGCAGATATAATCTCTTACGGAATGGGAGAACATTCTATTGTTGAGATAGCTGATGCGCTTAATGCAGGAATTGATGTAAAGGATATAACTTATGTCAATGGAACTGTATACAAGACTAAGACCTTGGATAATTTATCTGATTATATAAATCTTCCGTCCTATGATGAGATTGTAAAAGATAAAAGAACATATGCTGAAAGCTTTTATACACAGTATAAGAATACAGATCCATTTACCGCAAAGATACTTGTAGAAAAATCCAAAGAAAAACTATATGTTGTACAGAACCCGCCAGCAAAGCCGCTTACTACTATGGAGATGGACGATGTATATGCGCTTCCATATATGAGAGATTATCACCCAATGTATAAAGCAGACGGCGGAATACCAGCTTTATCAGAGATTAAGTTCTCAATAACAAGCAACAGAGGGTGTTTTGGAGGCTGTTCATTCTGTGCCTTAACATTTCATCAGGGAAGGATAATTCAGGTAAGAAGCCACGAGTCTATTGTAGATGAAGCAGTTGAAATGACTAAGGATAGTGATTTCAAGGGATATATACACGATGTCGGAGGCCCTACAGCTAATTTCAGGCATACTTCCTGTGAAAAGCAGCTTACTAAGGGCGTATGTATGAACAGGCAGTGCCTTTTCCCAACTCCCTGCAAGAATCTTACAGTTGACCATTCTGACTATATAAAGCTTTTAAGAAAGCTTCGTAAAGTGCCAGGTGTTAAAAAGGTGTTTATCCGTTCAGGAATACGTTTTGACTACTGTATGTGTGATGCTGATGATACATTTATTAGAGAGTTATGCGAACATCATATAAGCGGACAGTTAAGGGTTGCACCTGAGCATATATCAGATAATGTCCTTACGAAAATGGGCAAGCCTTCCAATGATGTATACGAAAAGTTCTTACAGCGTTATAAGCGCATTAATAATAAGACAGGCAAGCAGCAGTTCGTTGTCCCATACCTTATGTCAAGTCACCCTGGTTCGACTATGAAGGAAGCGATTGAGCTTGCAGAATATATAAGGGATCTTGGATATATGCCTGAACAGGTGCAGGATTTCTATCCAACACCGTCAACGTTGTCTACATGTATGTATTATACAGGCTTAGACCCAGCTACTATGGAGAAGGTATATACTCCTGTAAGCCGCCACGAAAAGGAAATGCAGAGAGCCCTTATACAATACCGTAACCCTGATAATTACGACCTTGTTAAGGAAGCCCTTATTAAAAATGGACGTGCAGACCTCATAGGCTTTGGACCAAAGTGCCTTATTCCACCAAGAAAAATGTCCAATAATACCGGGGCAAAGAACTTTTCATCAAACAAACATAAGACTATTAAAAATACTTTCAAACGCAACAGCACAGGAAATAATGTTTCAAATACATCTGCTTATAACAATAATGGAAAGCATAATAACGCTGGTGCTGGTAAGAGAACTTCTAATAACAAATCAAAATCTACTAGAAAAAGGACATAAGTTATGAATAAAAAAGAAAAAGGTGAGTTCGGTTATCTTAAATATAAAAGAAGCTTTAACCTGCTTCTTACTGTTATTGCATTTTTTATAATTGCCGCAGTATTTGTAATAGGTTTAATAATCTTTAAATCAAGAAATAATTATATGACACTTGTGGCAACTGTTCTTGTTCTTCCCGGTGCTAAAATAGCAGTTTCTTATTTTATATTACTGCCACATAAGGTATGTGATAAAGAATTGTATACAAGCGTTGAAGCTGCAAAGGGAGAATTATCAGCTTTATATGATGTAATTGTCAGCAACAGCAAAAAGCCTATTGGCGTATGCGCTATGGTTATCTCTGACAGTACAATAATTGCGTTAAGCTATGATAAAGCCCCAGATAAGGCATTATTTGAGAAAAGCCTTAAAGAATTCCTTAAAAATGACAAGTTAAATGTAACTGTTACTCTTTATACAGAAAAGGATACATTTATTAAAAGAGCAGCTAATATGGCGGCTAATTACGACAACAGCGATACGAATAAGAACAACCGTATGAAGTATGTAACTGAAAGCTGCCTTAATATGTGCTTATAATATGTGGAGTGTTGAATGAAAGAATTAATAATAGATAAATTAGGCGACAACCAGAGGCTTGATAAGTATCTTTCAAAGTATCTGTCTGCCGCAAGCAAAAGCTTTATATATAAAATGCTTAGAAAAAAGAATATTACACTTAATGACAAGAAGGCTGACGGGAGTGAGAAATTACAGTCAGGCGACTCTGTCAAAATATTTTTTTCTGATGAAACACTTGATAAATTCAGTGAGGGTAAAAGCAGCCTGTCTGATACTGGCAGCAGACAGAACAATAATATGACAGACACAGCTTCTAAAAAGGAACTTTCTGTCGATTATGAAAAATTATACAGACCACTTGATATTGTATATGAAGATGAGAATGTCCTGTTTATTAATAAGCCTGTTGGTATGCTGTCACAAAAGGCAGATAAAAATGACTGCTCTTTGGTAGAATATATTACAGCATACCTGCTTCATAATAATTCTCTTACATATGAAGACCTTGCTATGTTCACACCGTCAATATGCAACCGACTTGACAGAAACACAAGCGGCATAATTGCGGCAGGCAAGACGATGAAAGGCTTACAGGAGCTTTCAGCACATTTTAAGGAAAGAACACTTACCAAATATTATATATGTATCGTGGCTGGAAAGGTTGATAAAAGACAACTAATTAAAGGTTATCTCTACAAAGATAAAAAGCTTAACAAAGTTACAATATGCAAAGCACTTCCAAAGGGTAAGGATACAAGTGAATATCTTCCAATCGAAACGGAATATATCCCAGTTGTATGTTCTGATAATGCCACGCTTCTAAAGGTTCATCTTATAACCGGACGAAGCCACCAGATACGTGCCCACCTTGCAAGTATCAATCATCCGCTGGCAGGTGATTATAAGTATGGAAATGCTTCTTTTAACAGAAGGTTTACTGACAGATACAATTGTAAAAGCCAGTTATTACATTCTTATGAACTTAATATACCTGATATGGATATCCATATACATACGGATATTCCAGATATATTTTTAAATGTATTAAAAGGAGAGAATATATGGCAGCCTGGAATTCCAGAGGCCTTAGAGGCTCTACATTAGAAGAATATATTAATATGACCAATGAGAAATATCTTCTAAACCATTTAGGACTTATCCAGAAGATACCAACTCCTATAACACCTATTAAGATTAATCAGGAAACAAGACAGATTACACTTGCATACTTTGACCAGAAGAGTACAGTTGATTATATAGGTGTTATACAGGGAATACCTGTATGTTTTGATGCCAAGGAATGTGCTACAGATACATTCCCAATACATAATATACACGAACATCAGGTTGAATTTATGAAAGAATTTGAAAGGCAGGATGGAATTGCCTTTATAATATTATTTTTTTCAGCAAGAGATGAGTTCTATTATTTACCATTTTCTGATATAATTAAATTTTGGGAAAGAGCTAAAGCTGGTCAAAGAAAAAGTTTTACTTATGATGAGATTGATAAAAGCTTTAGAATCAATTCTGGCAAAGGTATTATGATTCACTACCTTGAAACGATTCAAAAAGACTTAGACAGACGGGAGCAGCAATTATGAAGCATAATTATATTGACAATTATGAATTAGTCAATGGATACGCACTTATTGATACGGATTTTTCGATTATCACAGCTAATGAGAGAATGTACAAATTTCTTGGTGCTGTGCGCAAGGCAGTAATCTCTGATACAATTCATCAGGTAGATATTGATGATTTTATTGACGTATCTAATAATCTGCGTACTGGACAGAGCAAAAGTATGGTTCTGCGTATGAAAAGAGTTGATAACTCATATAGATGGGTTCTTATGGATATAAAAAGACTTTCTATGTCCAATAACCACAAGAAAGAATATCTTGAACTTAATATCTCTGATGTCATTGGCCTTAATAACCATACAGCCCAGCTTAACAAAGATATAGCAACTTATAGAAGGATTCTTTCTATTGATGATAAATTAGTATATACATATGATTATGATAAAGATTTATTTACTATATATAATTATGTTGACGATGATGCAATAGCCGTAATATCTTCAACAATTGATGATGTATATGAGCGAATTCTTAAAAAAGGGCTTATACCAGCAGAGTCAATAAAAGATTATACTGCATATTTCAATGATATAAGAAGTGCCAAGAGTATATATGAGCACCGCTTTAATATAAACGTCAATTATGGTGATGGTTTCCAGCCTGCTGACTCATATATAAATGGTTCAACAATATATTCACAGAGAAAGCCAATCCGTTCGGTAGGAACACTTAAGCTTCATGATGCCAATAATGCATTCTCAAAGACTACTTATGATTACGAGGACTTCAATAAAATGCTTGGGCGTGAGGAACTTGAAAAATATACACTTAATAATATTTCTTATAATAAGAATTACAGATTTGCATTTATTAAGCTTCATATTGATAATATCACTGAATACAAGGATACCCATGGTGATGAAGCTTATAACACAATCCTTGATATAATCAAAGAAACATTGTTAAAGGTTGTAGAATACCGTGGAGCAGCTGGCAATCTTGGCTGTGAAACAGAATATTTTGTTGTAATTAAAGACCTTCATAATGAATCAGAATTAAGGGCATTTATCGAATATATGAGATCGCGTATAGTATGGGAATGTAAAACATTTGATGTTTCATTTACACCATTATTCTCTATAGGAATTGGACGATATCCTGATAATGGAATAGATTTCAAGCTTATAACTGACAAACTTATAAAAGCCACAGACATAGCTATATCAAAAGGCGGTAACAGATATATAATCTACAAAGAAGATATTCACGGCGAACTATAATATTGTATACAATCAGGCTTGACAGCCTAAATGTCATTATGTATAATCTCTTTAACATATTATCACGTTACTTTAGTAAAGTGCCGCTGGTATAAATTTTACACGAATCGAGGATGACTATGAAAAAAGATCTGCTTCATACACCTGAAGGTGTACGCGATATATACAGCACTGAATGTGTTGAGAAGAAAATAATAGAAAACAAGCTTCACGATGTATGCCGTCTTTACGGATATAACGACATACAGACACCATCTATTGAATATTTTGATGTGTTTAGCAAGGAACGAGGCAGTGTACCTTCTAATGAAATGTTCAAGTTATTCGACAGATATGGAAATACTCTTGTGTTAAGACCTGATATGACCCCTTCTATAGCAAGGGCAGCAGCTAAATATTTTGAGGATCATATTCTTCCTATTAAACTCTGCTATATCAGCAATACATTTATTAATGTAAGCAAGTATTATCAGGGCAGATTAAAAGAGAATACCGTTATCGGTGCTGAATTAATAGACGATGCTTCAATTGATGCAGATTACGAAATAATCTGTATGGTGATTGACTGTATGAAGAATGCAGGACTTACTGAGTTTCAGGTAGAGATTGGCAATGTAGCTTTCTTTAACGGATTATTAAAAGATGCAGGAATTGAAGGCGACACATACGAAGAACTTCTTAATCTTATTAATGAGAAGAATTATATCGGTGTAGAAGAACTTCTTAACAATCTTAATATTGATAAGAATACAGCTAAGGTATTATTAGAGCTTCCACAGCTTTTTGGACAGGCAGAGGTACTTGATAAAGCCAGAAGCCTTACTAATATTCCAGAATGTATCGAAGCTGTTGACAGACTTACTAATCTTTATGAGCTTCTTAAGATTAATGGTTATGATAAATATGTATCCTTTGACCTTGGTGAATTAAGCAACCATACATATTATACAGGAATTATATTCCACGCATTTACATTTGGAACAGGTGAGCCAATTGCAAGTGGTGGACGATATGACAAGCTTCTTGGACAGTTCGGCTGTGACAAAGCTTCTATTGGTTTCTCTCTTATAATTGACAGACTTATGGCTGCAATTAACAGACAGAATATAGAGATTGAAGTTGAATACAGCGGCGTGCTTCTTGTATACAGTAAAGATAAGCTTCAGGACGCTGTCAGACGTGCTAACGAATTAAGAAAAGACGGCATTAATGTATGTATGATAAGAAAGAATGATAATAAGACTGAAAGCCAGTATATTGAATATGCAAAGGCTTCACAGCTTTCAGATGTTGTTTATATTTAACAGGCACAGATTTAATCTGCTCTATAAAGAGCAAGAATGGAGATTAATATGAGATACATAACTATTGCACTGGCTAAAGGCCGTTTAGCCAAAAAAGCTCTTGAGATATTTGAACATATCGGTGTAACTTGTGATGAGATGAAAGACGAGAACACAAGAAAGTTAATATTCACTAATGAAGAATTAGGTATAAGATTTTTCCTTGCAAAGCCTTCAGATGTTCCAACATATGTAGAATATGGTGCGGCTGATATTGGTATTGTAGGTAAGGATACCCTGCTTGAGGAGGGACGTTCATTATACGAAGTATACGACCTTAAAATCGGACAATGTAAAATGTGTGTATGTGGTCCAGCCTCAGCCAAGGAGAAATTACAGCACCACGAACTTATAAGAGTTGCTTCCAAGTATCCTAATATCGCCAAGGACTATTTCTATAACAAGAAGCACCAGACAGTAGAAATCATAAAGCTTAACGGTTCAGTTGAGCTTGCACCTATTGTAGGGCTTTCAGAAGTTATTGTCGATATTGTTGAGACAGGTGCAACACTCAGGGAAAATGGTCTTGAAGTTCTTGAAGAAGTATGCCCATTATCAGCACGTATTGTTGTTAATCAGGTAAGTATGAAAATGGAGAACGAAAGAATTACAAAGCTTATTAATGATATAAAGAATTACCTTGAGAACAAATAATTAAATTATCACTAATAATTGTTTATATTAAACAATAAAATATACATTCAACGAATGGGATGGAGGACTATATGAGAATAGTTAAATTAACAGACGAAACTAAGAATAATATCCTTGAGGATTTATTAAAAAGAAGTCCTAACAGCTACGGAAAGTTTGAAGCAGCCGTTAATGATATTCTTTTAAATGTAAGAACTAATAAAGATGAGGCTCTTTTTAAGTATACTAAAGACTTTGATAAGGCAGATATTAACGCTTCTAATATCGTTGTAACTAAAGAGGAGATTGAGGAAGCCTACACAAAGGTTGACCCAGCTTTAGTTGATGTAATAAGAAAATCTCTTAAGAATATTAAGGAATACCACGAAAAGCAGAAGCAGTACAGCTGGTTTGACTCTAAGCCAGACGGAACTATTCTTGGACAGAAGGTAACTCCATTAGCAAGAGCTGGTGTGTATGTACCTGGCGGAAAGGCTGCTTATCCATCATCAGTTCTTATGAATGTTGTTCCTGCTAAAGTAGCAGGTGTTGAACAGATTATTATGTGTACACCTCCAGACCACGAAGGAAAGGTATATCCTACAACACTTGTAGCAGCTAATGAGGCTGGTGTTGATGTTATATACAAGGCAGGCGGTGCTCAGGCAATTGCAGCTATGGCTTATGGCACAGAATCTATTCCAAAGGTTGATAAAATCTGCGGTCCTGGTAATATCTATGTTGCCCTTGCTAAAAAGGCAGTATTTGGTTATGTAAGCATTGACTCTGTTGCAGGTCCTAGTGAAATCCTTGTAATCGCTGATGAAACAGCTAACCCAAGATATGTAGCCGCAGATCTTTTATCCCAGGCAGAACACGATGAGATGGCATCAGCTATTCTTATTACAACAAGCAGTGAGCTTGCCAATAAAGTATCTGATGAGATTGACGGCTTCTTAAAGGAATTATCAAGAAGTGAGATTATTTCTAAATCACTTGATAACTATGGTTATATTCTTCTTGTAGATGATATCAACGGGGCTGTTTCAGTTGCTAACGATATAGCATCAGAACATCTTGAGATTGTAACTAAAGATCCATTTAATGTAATGACTAAGATTAAGAATGCAGGTGCAATATTCCTTGGAGAATACAGCTCAGAACCTCTTGGAGATTACTTTGCTGGTCCTAACCACGTACTTCCTACTAATGGTACAGCTAAATTCTTCTCAGCATTAAGTGTTGATGACTTTATCAAGAAATCAAGCATAATATCTTATTCAAGAGAAGCTCTTGAGGCTATACATACTGATATTGAGAACTTTGCTACAGCAGAACACCTTACTGCACACGCTAATTCAATAAAAGTCCGTTTTGAATAAATCGGACATTATATTTGATGTACTGGGCAGAATATTTTTTTGTCCTGACATCTTTAATATATAATTATATCAGAATCGAGGACGTATATATGTCAAATATGCAGGCAAGACAGGCAACAATTCACAGAAAGACAAGTGAAACAGATATAGAACTTTTTCTTTGCATAGACGGAGAGGGCAATGCACAGGTAGATACAGGAATAGGATTTTTTGACCATATGTTAAAAAGCTTCGCAAAGCACGGTATGTTCGACCTTAACTTAAAAGTTACAGGCGACTTAATCGTTGACTGCCACCATACTATTGAAGATGTTGGTATTGTGCTTGGAGAAGCTATCAAAAAAGCTCTTGGTGATAAGAAGTCTATAAGAAGATATGGTGATATTATACTTCCTATGGATGAGGCACTTATATTATGTGCGATTGACTTATCAGGAAGACCATATCTTGTATTTGAGTCACAATTCACTTCCGATATGGTTGGATATTTTGATACACAGATGGTTAAGGAATTCTTCTATGCCATATCATACAGTGCAGGAATGAATCTTCATATAAGAAAGATAACCGGTGAGAATGACCACCATATTATCGAGGGAATGTTCAAGGCATTTGCCAAGGCTTTAGATGAAGCTTGTATGAAAGATGCAAGAATTAAATCAGTATTATCTACAAAGGGAAGCCTGTAAATATAAGTATTTAAGTAAAGATTGGAGCATACGATGAGATTATATCCAGCTATTGATATTAAAGACGGACAATGTGTAAGATTAAAAAAAGGTCTTTTTAATGACGTGACAGTATATTCAGATAAGCCTTATGAAATAGCCAGGGGCTTTGAACAGGACGGTGCTAAATTCATACATACTGTTGATTTGGACGGCGCATTAAAGGGACGTGGCGTAAATGCTGACACAATCAGAAAGATAGTATCAAGTGTCAATATTCCTGTCCAGATGGGCGGCGGAGTAAGAACACTTGAGAATATAAAAGAAGTTCTTGACCTTGGTGTATACCGTGTAATTATCGGTACTAAGGCAGTTGAAAATCCTGATTTCATAAAGCAGGCAATTGATAAATTCGGACCTGAACATATTGTTGTTGGTGTTGATGCCAAGGACGGACTTGTAGCCGTTGAAGGCTGGGAAAAGTTAAGTGACAAGACAGCTCTTTCTTTAGCTTTAGCTATGAAAGATATGGGTGTCCAGACAATTGTCTATACTGATATATCTAAAGATGGTATGCTTCAAGGACCTAATATTGAACAGACTAAGCTTTTATCTGATAAGACAGGAATTAATATAATCGCCTCAGGCGGAATGTCCTGCGTACAGGATTTAAAGAATATCAATGATGCCGGTATACACGGAGCAATCATTGGAAAAGCCTTATATGAGAACAGAATTAACCTTAAGGAAGCTGTTGATATGTTTGAATCTGGAAGTTCTGTAATTGAAGCTTCTAAAAAGCTTAATACAAGTCTTTCATTTTCTGATTTCAAGCTTAACTCAGATGGCTTAATTCCAGTAGTTGTACAGGACTATGTCAACAATGAAGTGCTTATGGTTGCATATATGAACGAAGAAGCCTATAACCATACTGTTAATACAGGAATTATGACTTATTACAGCAGAAGCCGTCAGGAATTATGGATTAAGGGCGAAACTTCAGGACATTACCAGTATGTAAGTTCACTTGACATTGACTGTGATAATGATACAATACTTGCAAAGGTACGTCAGATAGGTGCAGCCTGCCACACTGGCAATAGAAGCTGTTTCTACCGTAATCTGTACCTTAGAGATTTATAATTCATAGATGAGAGCAGGATATGACTATTAAATATATCATTACACAGATTAACGATAATATAATATATTCAAAGTATAACAACGATGGCTGTCTTAGTCTTAATGTAGTAGACAAAGACAGCTTAGTTGGTAATATATACATTGGCAGAGTTGAAAATGTTGTTAAAAACATCAGCTCTGCTTTTGTTGAAATTGAAAATAAAATCAAATGCTATTACCAGCTTGAAAATAATAAGAATAATATATTCCTTAATACAAAGAATAATAAAGCTGTCAACATCGGTGATAAGCTTTTAGTACAGGTAAGCAATGATGCCCATAAGACCAAACCGCCTACAGCAACTTCCAAGATAGATATATCAGGACAGTATATTGTAGTGTCGAGTGATGTCAAAGGCGTGTCAATATCTAACAAATGCAAGAAAGCTCCTGTATGTATAGAAGCTTCTTCTGTTCTAAAGAACTATGTCAAAGAACATCTTACAGCTTTTAATGATAAGCTTCAGGCTCCAGGTACATTTTCTTATGGAATAATTATAAGAAGCAGTGCCGCTAATGCAGATATTGATACAGTACTTAATGAGGCTTACTCTCTTATAGACCAGTATGAACATATAATACAGAACGCTGTATTCGGAACATTTTACACGAAGCTTTATGAAAAAGAGCCGCCTATGGTAAGCGAATTAAGGCATCTTAGTGCTGATAATACAATCGAAGTCATCACAGATATTCCATATTATTATGATTTGCTTAATACGCATTTTAAGGATAACAGCAATATAAGCTTACGGTTATATGAGGATAAATTACTGCCTCTATATAAGCTTTATTCTGTCGAAAAGACATTATCAGAAGCTTTGTCGAAGAAAGTATGGCTTAAATGCGGAGGCTACCTTATAATTGAACAGACAGAGGCTATGAGTGTTGTCGATGTCAATTCAGGCAAAAATGTAACGAAAGCCAAAAAAGAAGCTGATAAAGAGAACAACATTTTAAAGACTAATATTGAAGCTGGAATTGAAATTATAAGACAGCTTCGCTTAAGAAATATTTCTGGAATTATTATTGTTGATTTTATTAATATGGCACAGCAGGAGAGCAGGGATAAATTATTATCAGTTCTTAAAGACTACGCCCGATTAGAAAGTATCCAGACTAATGTGGTTGATATTACACCTCTTGGACTTGTTGAGATGACACGAAAGAATAATGGCAAGACATTAAAAGAATTAATCAAAACCGGAGAGTGAGTTTATGTCAGAGAATAATTTAACAGGCTACGAAAAAAGATATAATACTGTATACAATTACCTTGATACGCATAAGGCACTAAAGAACATTCTGCTCGTATTATATAAAGTGCTTCCGTATGTTACTGCACTGTCGTATGTGGTTCTTATTGTATTATGTGCCAGATCCAAATCAGCAATCGCAACACCTGCAATTGCCTTAAGCGTAGATGCAACAGGTTATGTTGAGACATCTAACGCATTTATTACAGCCAAGCTTATACTTGCGCCATTAACTTCATTTATAGTTGTATCATTTATAAGAAAATGTCTTGACTCACCAAGACCATATACAAAATACAATATAACACCTATTGTTAAAAAGGATAAAGAGGGAGAGTCTATGCCAAGCAGGCATATATTCTCAATCACAATTATTGCAATGTGCTGGTTATATATATACCAGCCTGTCGGCATTATACTTTTAGTTATGACACTCGTGCTTGCAATATTAAGAGTTGTTATGGGTGTGCATTTTATTAAAGATGTTATTGCTGGAATTATATGCGGAGTGGTGTGTGGATTTATAGGATTATGGATTTTATAATTTTTTTAGAATTATTTTTATAAGACTATTGACATTTGTTTACTGATACTATATTATGTTCTAGTGTGCCGCTCAGTTAGGACATAAGCAGGTATTTTACCTCTCCAAAACTGGCGAGTAATTATTTTAGGAGGTGCCATATGTACGCAATTATTGCAACAGGTGGTAAACAGTACACAGTTTCAGAAGGCGATGTAATCAAGGTTGAAAAGCTTGGTGTTAACGCTGGCGATACTGTTACATTTGACCAGGTTCTTTTCGTTAATAACGGTGAAGCTAAGGTTGGTGATCCTACAGTAGCAGGAGCAACAGTTACAGCAAGCGTTGTTGAAGAAGGTAAGGACAAGAAAGTCATCGTGTATAAGTATAAGAGAAAAACTGGATATCACAAGAAGAATGGTCACAGACAGCTCTTCACTAAGGTTAAGATTGAAAAGATTAATGCTTAATTATTAATCAGATGTGAGGTGTGTTATCCATGACTCATATAACAATCTACAAGTCGTCTGTTACGAACAGGACTGTAGGCTTTAAGTCAGCAGGACATGCTGGCTATGCAGAAGAAGGTAGTGATATTATCTGTTCTGCAATTTCTGTATTGACTATCAATACGATTAATTCGATTGAAAAGTTCACGGATGCCGTATATGATATGTCGGTTGATGAAGAGGAGGCTAGTATTGATTACATAGTCACTTCTAATATCAGTGATACAACACAGGTATTGTTAGATGCCTTAGAGCTTGGTTTAAGAACTATGGCTGCTGATAATCCTGATTACTTATTGATTACCGTCAAGGAGGTGTAATGTTATGTTGAATTTGAACCTTCAGTTTTTCGCTCATAAAAAGGGTGTTGGTTCTACAAAGAATGGTAGAGATTCAGAATCTAAGAGATTAGGTGCAAAGAGAGCTGATGGACAGTTCGTTTTAGCTGGTAATATTCTTTACAGACAGCGTGGAACAAAGATTCATCCAGGTGTTAATGTTGGTCGTGGTGGCGATGATACATTATTCGCACTTGTTGATGGAACTGTTAAGTTTGAAAGAAAGGGCAGAGATAAGAAGCAGGTTTCTGTTTATCCTGTTGCCTCAGAGAACTAATTAGTTTTTTATAAGCCCCAAATCTTCGGATTTGGGGCTTTTTGTGAATTAGAGGGGATAATTAATTAACTAATTAATATCTAATTATTGTTTTAACCTATAAACAGGCAATATTTGTTTTTATAATATATAATGCCAATATTGCTATATAATATTTCAGATATGATATTTCATATTGGCTTATTTATATATTTGTGTAATGTAACAAGCGGCTTTTAGCAGCGTGAGAATGGAGATTAATATGTTTTCAGATAAAGTAAGAATATTTATTAAATCTGGTAAGGGTGGGGACGGACACGTAAGTTTCAGACGTGAGCTTTATGTACCTGCTGGTGGACCAGATGGTGGTAATGGTGGTCACGGTGGTGACATCATATTTCAGGTAGATAAAGGACTTAATACACTTGGTGATTTCAGACATAATAGCAAGTATATCGCACAGAGCGGTGAAGAAGGCGGAAAGAAAAGATGTACTGGAAAGAACGGAGAAGACCTTATAATCAAAGTTCCTGAAGGTACTGTAATATATGATGACGAATCAGGCAAAGTAATAGCTGATATGTCAGGCGATAATATGAAAGAAACAATACTTAAAGGCGGACGTGGCGGAAAGGGTAATATGAACTATGCCACAGCTACAATGCAGGCTCCTCAGTATGCACAGCCAGGTCAGGAAGCTAAAGAGCTCTGGGTAAGACTTGAGTTAAAATGTATTGCTGACGTAGGTCTTGTTGGTTTCCCTAACGTAGGTAAATCTACATTTTTATCAAGAGTAACTAATGCCCGTCCTAAGATAGCTAACTATCATTTCACAACACTTAACCCTAATCTTGGTGTTGTTGATATAGATGGTGGTAAAGGATTTGTAATAGCTGATATTCCTGGCCTTATAGAAGGTGCTTCTGAGGGCGTTGGTCTTGGACACCAGTTCTTAAGACACATTGAGAGAACTAAGGTTATTATCCATATCGTAGATGCAGCTTCTACTGAGGGACGAGATCCTATAGCTGACATTAAAGCTATCAATGCAGAGTTGGAGGCTTACAATCCTGATCTTCTTAAAAGGCCACAGGTAATAGCTGCCAATAAGATTGATGCCATATATGATGACGGCTCAGGAACTAACCCTGTAGAGCTTATAAAAGCCGCATTTGAGCCAGAAGGCATTAAGGTATACCCAATATCAGCCGTAACAGGACAAGGCGTTAAAGAGCTTTTATACGCAGTAAGAGAGCTTCTTGATAACTTCCCTGATGATGTAGTTATATTTGAGAAGGAATTCGATGTTGACGAGCTTCTTGACAACTCAGATGATAATTACAATGTATACGTTGACGAGAACGGTGTATTCATCGTTGAAGGTGAGCGCATTGATAAAATGCTTGGTTACACTAACCTTGAGTCAGAAAAAGGCTTTAACTTCTTCCAGAAGTTTATGAAGAGTTCTGGTGCTATCGACCGACTTGAGGAACTTGGAATAGAAGAGGGCGATACAGTACGAGTTGGCGATTATCTTGAATTTGATTATTATAGAGCTTAATAGATTTTATTATTATAGAACTTAATAGAAATGATGTATGACACTATAAATGTTTCTTAACACAATCTAATCACTGACTGTCAAAGAAACATATAAAAGAAAGGAATTAACTATGACAAGCAAACAGCGTGCATATTTAAAGGGACTTGCTATGACTATGGATCCAATATTTCAGTTTGGAAAGAATAGTCTTACACCAGAAAATACTAAGGCTATAGCCGAAGCATTAGAAGCAAGGGAATTAATAAAGATTAATGTTCTCCAGAACTGTGCTGATGATCCTAAGGAGATCGCACAGATAGTTGCTGAGAGAACTCACTCACAGGTTGTTCAGGTTATCGGAAAGAAGATTGTATTATACAAAGAGTCTAAGGATAACAAGAAAATTGAACTTCCTAAGGATAATAAGAAAAAGTAATATCAAATATAATGATTTAATATTAAATATAATAATTTGATTGTTACATTAATATGATTGACTTTATATGGTATTTAACTATAATGAACGGACAAAAATAAGGAGGCTATATGGCTGGCATAGTTGGAATAATGGGCGGTACATTTAATCCTGTCCATAATGGACATATTGCGATTGCCAAAGCGGCGCACGAACAATTCAATATACCACATATTCTTGTTATGCCTTCATATTCACCGGCTTATAAGGACAACAGCAATATAGTATCTGCCGCGCACCGCTGTAATATGGTCAGCCTTGCTATTAAGGACTATGACTATATGTCATTATCAACATTTGAGATAGACCGCGGTGGCAGGACTTATACAGCCGATACGTTAAAGCTGATGAAAGACGATTATGATAAGATATACTTTATAATCGGTGCAGACTCATTATTTACGCTTGATATGTGGTATAAACCTGATTATATATGTGCCAACTGCCATATACTTGCCGCTAACAGGGACAAGCACCCACTCGGTGAGCTTATCAGCAGACGTGACTGGCTTATAGATAAATATAATGCCCATATAGACTTAATATCGTGTGATGATTACCCATTCAGCTCAACATTTATCCGTGATGAAGCGGCGGCGGACCACGATATTTCACCGTTTGTTGGAAATGCAGTTGCTGGGTATATAGCTGACAATGGGTTGTATAGTCATAATAATTAAGAACATAAAACATATTGTTTCTAATATCGGGTAAGGTAAATATTTTTACTGCAAAATGATAATGATAATTTATATATTTATTTATATATCATAATGTAGTAAACCATTTAATTATTTTACTTATCTATTAATGTACTGGAATGGAGATAAATGGTATGGATAATTCATATATTGAAAGTCTTAGAAAAGATGTTAAACGTGCTTTAAAGAGTGATAAAATGCGTTTCAGGCACACTATTGGTGTTGCAGATACATCTGCCTGTCTTGCATCAAGATACGGTGTAGATATGCAGAAAGCGTATATAAGCGGCCTGTTACACGACTGTGCAAAATGCGTTCCAGACGAACAAAAAATAGCCGAATGTGAACAGAATAATATAGAAATAACTAAGTCAGAATACGAAAGCCCTTATCTTTTACATTCAAAGCTTGGTGCATTTTATGCTGATGTAAAGTATGGAATTAAAGATGAAGACATACTTGGTGCTATCAAATGGCACACAACTGGACATCCGGATATGACTATGCTTGAGAAAATTGTATTTGTAGCCGACTATATTGAACCATACCGCAACAAAGCGGCTAATCTTGATACAATCCGATATCTTGCATTTACTGATATCGACAAAGCTGTTTTACAGATATTAAATGATACAATTAATTACCTTAACAAAAAAGGCAATCCGATTGACAGCATTACTCTGGATACTTATAACTTTTATAAATGCAAATAAACCTAAATAATAGAAAAATAATAGCAGAAAGGACTAAATATTATGATAAAAGATACTTCAAAACAGATGGCAAAAGTAGCTGTAGAAGCATTAAAGGAAAAAAAGGGATATGATGTAAAGGTAATAGATATAAGTGAAATATCTATTCTTGCAGATTATTTTATAATTGCCAACGGAAGCAATGCCAATCAGGTACAGGCTATGGTTGACAATGTTGAGGAGCAGATGTATAAGGCTGGCTTTGATGACCCTAAGGTAGAAGGTTACAACAATGCTTCCTGGATTCTCCTTGACTATAATGATGTTGTACTTCATGTATTTGATGAAGAAAGCCGTTCATTCTATAATCTTGAGAGATTATGGAGAGATGGCAAGGAAGTTGATGTAGATACACTCTAAAAATAAAATAAAAAAGCAATAATAAAAGCTGTAAGTTTATGATTGCCGGTATTATCTATCCGTCACAATTCATAAATCTACAGCTTTTATAGTACATATAATATCATCAAGTGTATTACGCTTGGTTATTACGTCTGCATTACTTAAAAGGAAACATACATTATAATAATTATGATACAAGATATACAATGTGTATTATATATATTATATTATGTATTATTTATTATTATACGCAGATAATTAATCAACCTGCCATCTTATAAGACCTATAACCTTACCGACTATTGAACAATCATCAACTATAATAGGGTCCATAAAATCGTTCTCTGGCTGAAGTCTTATATGACCATCTTCTTTGTAAAATCTCTTTACTGTTGCAGAATCATCTATAAGTGCTACAACAATATCTGAATTCTCAGCAGTATTACACTTCTTAACAATAACGTGGTCGCCATTGTAAATTCCTGTATTAATCATACTTTCACCCTGAACAGTAAGCATAAAGCACTCTTCATTAGGCATAAATTCCGCTGGAATAGGGAAGTAGCCAGTTATATTATCAACTGCCAGTAAAGGCTCTCCGGCAGCTACACGGCCAAGAATAGGTACATTAACTACCTCTCTGCGGGCAAGATTAAAATTATCATCTATAATCTCAATTGTTCTTGACTTTGTTGGATCTCTTCTTATGTAACCATTCTTCTCAAGAGATTCAAGATGTGCATGTACTGATGATGTTGACTTTAAATTAACAGCGGCGCATATATCTCTAACTGATGGTGGATATCCTTTATTCAATATCTGTGACTTTATATATTCAAGTATCTCAGACTGTTTCTGTGTTATTCTGCCATATGCCATATATTTACCTCCAAATCGTATAACTATATACAATATAATAACATACATCTGTCCATAACGCAAACGTATTTTCAGAACATTTTTTCTGAATTTTTGTTCGATTAATTATTGACAAACAACTGTTCGTAATTTATAATCACAAATATAAAGAACATATGTTTCAAATACATCAATTGGAGGTAATCTTATGAACAATTCAGTAGCAGTACATAACCAGCTCAGGCATACCAGCATAAGGCATAATAATATAGGTCATAATAATGCTGATAATAGACATTGCATATGTAATAGCCTTTTATTAAAGCTTATAATTCCTGTAATTATTCTGGCTGTAATAACACTTGGCTCTATTATGGTTAAGGCATCTGAGACAGATACAAGACCATATTTAAAGAAGTATTATACAAGTATAGAAGTAACCCCTGATGATACATTATGGTCATTAGAGGCCGATTATAATAATGGACTTGAAGACCGTGATACATACATTAATAATATTATGCAGCTTAACAATATGACATCGGATACTATAATTACTGGTAATCATCTATTATTATATTATTATTCGTCTGAACTCAATTAGACTTTTAACACCTAATCTGATAGAATAATATATTATAATATTATACAGAATGGAGATATATTAATATGTTATTTAAAGATATAGATAATATTGATACTAATGTTGTTTCAATACTTTCACAGTCCGGCATAACAGATATGACAGATGTACAGGCTAAAACTTATAAGCATATATCTAACAATAAAGATATAATTGTATGCTCAGGAACTGGAACAGGTAAGACTTTAGCTTACCTTTGCCCTATAATTTCACGTATAACAGGCGCTGAACATTCAAAGAATATTCAGGCTATAATCCTTGTCCCTAATGGTGAACTTGCCTCACAGGTAAACCGTCAGGCTGAACAGTTATTCTCATATGAGGGCTGTCCACATACATCTATGTTTGTAACTGGAGAGGGTAATATTAACAGACAGATTGATAATCTTAAGTCTAAGCCCTCAATTCTTATTGGAACACCTTCAAGAATATACCAGCTTATCAATATGAAGAAGATTAAGGTACACGAAGTTAAGACACTTGTATTAGATGAAGCTGACAAGCTTCTTGGAAAGACTTATATTGAACACGTACATTCAATAAGAAAGTCACTTATGAAGTATACACAGGTTCTTCTTTTTTCTGCAAGTATAGATAAGAAGACACGTAAAGAAGCTAACAGCCTTACATTTAAACCTATAGACATTGATATTAATTCTATTAAGGCTTCTGAAAGTGTAATCCCTTCAACAATAAAGCATAACTATGTTATAACAGACAGACGTGAGCGCATAGAAACACTTAGAAAGCTCATTAAGGCGGTTAAACCTTCCAAGGCAATAATCTTTATCAACACTAAATATGACCTTGAGGAATCGCTCCAGAAGCTCTTATATCATAATTATAATGTAGGCTTCCTTTCAAGTAATGCAGATGCAACAACCAAGCGCAATACACTTGATAAATTCCGCTCAGGAAAGCTACAGTTATTACTGGCTACAGATATAGCTGCAAGGGGACTTCAGATTGATGATATTGATGTTGTTATTAATGTAAATCTACCTGAGGAGTCTAAAGAATACATACACCGTGTTGGACGATGTGGACGTAACGGCAATCAGGGACTGGCTTTATCTATCATAACTGAGAATGAAACTAACAAGATAAAGAAATACCAGAAAGAATTCCATATTAATATACTCCAGAAAAAGCTATATCAGGGAAGACTTGTTGCTAAATAATCGATAAATAATTCAAAGCTATTGTTATATTATTGTTGTATAATGCCTACAGTAATTAACAATAGCTTTTATTATCTATAAAAATCTATAAAAAGAGCAGTATAAGTTAAATACATAACGCCGATAAATCTCAGTTTATCGGCGTTATGTAGATTTTATTATATTTAATTACTTATTTTTAACTTCTTCAAACTTTTCAATGACTTCCTTTGATGGACCACCTGTTGCGTAACTTACAATAACTATAACAAGTAATGCAACGATGAACGCTGGAAGCAATTCATATATTGAGAATATTCCTCCAAGCTTAGATATTCCATATTTCCATACGAATATCATAATTCCACCAGAAATCATTCCAGCAGTAATTCCATATTTATTAGCTTTTTTCCAGAATAATGCACATAATACAACAGGTCCAAATGTAGCTCCAAATCCAGCCCATGCAAATGATACAATTTCAAATACAGAACTGTCCGGATTTGATGCAAGAATAACGGAAATTACAGATATAATTACAACGGTAATTCTTGCTACATTCATAGATGTCTTTTTAGACATTTTAATATGAAATACATCTGTAAGTATATTCTGTGAAATACTTGAAGCTGCGGCTAATAACTGTGAATCTGCTGTAGACATTGTTGCGGCAAGAATTCCTGCTAATATAACACCAGCAACTATGGCTGTGGCAACTCCGTGTGTAGACAATAAATGAGCTATTTTTACAATTATTGTCTCAGAATTACTTCCTGTAAGTGTTTCAATAGCACCTGCCTTAGTCATACTAAGACCAACAATACCAATAAATACAGCTACAGATAAAGAAATAACTACCCATATAGAAGCAACTCTTCTTGATAATTTAAGCTTTTCTTCGTCCTCTATAGCCATAAATCTTAATAATACATGTGGCATACCAAAGTATCCAAGTCCCCACGCTAACATAGATGCAATTTTAAGCAGACTGTATGGCTCTGCTGAATTAGTTGCTGCTGAATATGTATCAAATAATCCAAGGTATCCTGGAAGTGCTTTAGAATTTTCCATAACTGTATCAAGACCACCTGCAACATTAACACCATATACAACAACTACAACTAAAGCTATTGTCATAACAATACTTTGAATTAAATCTGTCATACTAGCGGCAAGAAATCCACCTAATGTACAATATGCAACAATAACAATTGCGCTTATTATCATTGCTGTTAAATAATTAAATCCAAAAAGACTTGAGAACAGCTTACCACAGGCGGCAAATCCTGAAGCTGTATATGGAATAAAGAATACTACAATAACTATAGCAGCTATTAATGTCAATACTCTCTTATCATCTCCAAATCTCTTTGAAAAGAAATCAGGAATTGTAAATGAATCATATGCGTGTGTATATTTACGTATTCTCTTAGCAACAAGCAGCCAGTTCACATATGTTCCTATTGCAAGACCTATCGCTGTCCACGCTGCATCTGCAACACCTGTAAGATAAGCAAGTCCTGGCAGTCCCATTAAAAGCCAGCTACTCATATCAGAAGCTTCCGCACTCATAGCTGTAACAAACGGTCCTAATTTTCGTCCACCAAGATAAAAATCATCAACGGCGTTGTTCTTCTTTGAACATAGAACACCAATGTACACAACTGCGGCAAGATATATAATTATCGTTGCCATAATAATAATCTGTGACATAATTTTCTCCCTTTGTTAATTTATGTAATTTTAATAATAACTTTTAAAGTATATCACAAATTATGACCTTTAGTCAAAAATTGTCATAAAAAAAGTATTTCCTATTATATAAAAAAGTATCATATAATTCATCTTTATATTAAGACAAATTATATGATACTCATATTTACTCTTCGAGTTTATCAATATAGTTATATTTTTTAAATTCTGTTATATTAACTGAAGAAGGTATATCAAAATCGTTCTCTATCTGCACCTGTGTATTAACACCGCAGTTATTATATATCCATTTGGCATCGGCAGGTGTCATATAGATTGAACCGCTTGCAGCACTTGTTCCCATTTTATTATATTCATCTATATTCATATTACCGACTGTCTTGGTAAAATATGCAGATGAACATATATATTCTGAATTATTAAGCCTTGTACTATAATGACCATATCCAGTAATATCAAGCTTACGCCATTCAGCCTTCTCTGATATAAATGTGTCACCAGTATTAATATTACTATTAACAGATATATAAAAAGCTTTCACAACATTATCAAATTCGTTGTTAGAGCCTATACTGTATATAATAGCAATATTCCTGTTGACATTAATTCTAATCTTGTACGACTGGTTCTTTGCTATATATGTAGACTCCTCTGTCGTTGAATTCGTATCTGACTCTGTTGTAGCTGTAGACTCATCACTATCTGATGATACATTATCATTATGCATACCGACTATTGTCTTAAATGCAAACAACAATATCAATAAAAGCAACAGTAAAATCAAAACATATACTATTAAATTACTGCCCTTGAACCACCTTTTAATATCTTTCTTCTTTATGCGCTTATAACCACGAATTTCCATATCAATTAACCGTTATTCTGATTTTTTTCTTTAAGCTCTATGAACTTTAATATAAGCTCAATAGCTCCATCAATGCCTACAAGACCACTATCTATACATAAATCATAGCTCTTAGCCTCGCCCCACTTCTTGCTTGAATAATAATTGTAGTAGCTTGCTCTCTTCTTATCTGTCTTCTGGATAAGATCAGCAGCCTTAGAATCATTAAGTTCATATAACTTCTTAATTCTCTTAATTCTTTCATCAAGACTTGCCTTAATCCATACACTTACTGCAAATGGATCATCTTCAAGAGCATAATCTGCACAGCGTCCAACGATTACACAAGACTCCTTAGCTGCAAGCTTCTTTATAGCATCAAACTGTGCTAAGAATACCTTGTGATTAATTGGCATATCAACATATGAATTAGAATAACCAAGTGAATATGTATCCATAACTAAAGAATAAAGGAAACTGTTAGTTGGCTTTTCGTCCTGAGAAGCAAATAACTCCTCACACAATCCACTTTCCTTTGCAGCAACCTGAAGAAGTTCCTTATCATAACATTTAATGCCTAACTTCTCAGCAAGCTTCATTCCTATCTCGTGTCCGCCACTACCAAATTCACGACCTATTGTAATTACTGTTCTTTCATCCATAATACATTACCTCCTGGTTACCTAAATATTTCAAACAGCTCTTTGATTTAGTTGTATTATACATTAAATTGTATATAAAATCCAGCTATTTTATGCAAAATTCATTCATTTTATACAATATTTTTGATATTTATTAAAAATTACTAAATAGCACACTTCGACATATTTATCAATAATTATCACTTTGCATATTCCTGCCTGTTAATCAATAATTGTCACGTTACATATTCCTGCCTGTTAATCAATAACCGTCACGTTACATATTTCTGCCTGTTAATCAATAACCATCACGTTACATATTATTTTCCTGATTTATTAATAATCGCTGGACATCATCTTCTTAAGATAGTCTGATATTTCTTTGCCATATCGGTTGGAAATAACACTGAACTGGCTTGGTGTAACACAGACAAGGCGGATATTACTGTATCCTCTTGCTCCAAACATATATTTCTTGACAATATTAGTCTTCTCTATCATACGCTTTACATTATCATCAGGCTTATCCCTTGTAATAATTATAAATGAAATATACGAATACATATGATTTTTGCAAGGAAGCTTGTTATCATTACGGACAAAATGCGGTTCTATCTGCTCAACCGTGAACTTAACCAGATCCTCTAACTGCTTTTCATCAAGTGAATCACTGTTAATAAAGAATAAATGCTCAAAGCATTTCATATCCCATAACTTTGCAGAGTCAGTTGTCGAGAACTTATCCCTGTTTTTGTAATTATATGCATATATAACGAATTTTCTATTGTTAAACCAATAATTATGATATATATCAAATGTATCCGAAATACCATTTAATATAGTGTCAATAAACTCTTTTCTTCTCATAATCTACTACCTGCTATAAATCCTGATACCTGCCATATAACAGCACCTAAACATTAACTGCTATTTACTATATAAATAATTATATACCGCTGTCTGCTTCTGTATAATGCGGCTTAACTATTCCTTAACCTGCTAAGAATCTTTTGAAAATATTCCGGCAAATCTGCATTGTATTCCACATACTCTTTGGTTGTCGGGTGTATAAAACCAAGAACACCTGCGTGCAGGGTCTGTCCGCACAGGTTAAATGGAGATTTGCCGCTTCCATATACATCATCTCCAAGCAGCGGATGTCCTATGCTTGCCATATGAACTCTTATCTGATGTGTACGTCCAGTTTCTAACTGACATTCAATATAACTGAATTTGCCAAATTGTTCTAACACCTTATAATGCGTTACTGCCCTTTTGCCGTTCTTTTTATCAATTGCCATCTTCTTTCTGTCTGACGGATTACGGCCAATCGGAGCATCTACAACACCTTCGGTATTATTAAACTGATTATGTACTATGGCATAATATTTTCTTGTAATAGAATGAACACTTAACTGCTGTGCAATAAAATTATGCGCATAATCATTCTTGCAGGCAACGATAACACCTGTTGTATTCATATCAATTCTGTGAACTATTCCTGGTCTTAATACACCATTAATTCCCGACAGATTATCCCTGCAATGATACATCAGGGCATTAACAAGCGTTCCACTGTAATGCCCTGCCGCTGGGTGTACAACCATACCCTTTGGCTTATTAACGATTATTATGTCATCATCTTCATACACTATATCAAGTGGAATATCCTCAGGAACAATTTCAGGAACTACAATCTCAGGAATACGTACATTTATAATATCATCAGCCGCAACCTTATAATTGGATTTGACTTTGTTATTATTGACAGTAATCATACCTTCATCAAGCAGCTTCTGTATTCTTGAACGTGATACATCAGCCAGTTCATCAGAAAGATACTTATCAATTCGTGTATCCTTGTCATCAATATCTACAATAAATGTAGTATCTTCCAGCAGGTTTTCTTTATTAGCATTATCTGCCTTTACACTATACACATTTATATTATCCGTATTTATACTTTCACCATTCATATTTGCATTATCCGTATCTATACTTCCATTACTCATATTTGCATTACCCGTATTTATATTTCCGTTACTCATATTTGCATTATCTGTATTTATGTTTTCGTCAACTGTATTACCCTGCATACTATTCCTCAATTCTGACAATAATTCCAGATTTCATATAATTAATATATTGCTCTGCTTATTTCTTTAAGGATAAGAATGAAAAATCATCTTCATTCTTATATACGAAAAGAATAAGTATTATAAATATAATAATTGAAACTGTAACATAACAATCTGCGACATTAAATACTGGGAAATTAATTATTTTGAAATATATAAAATCACGCACATATCCAAATCTTACCCTGTCTATAAAATTGCCTATAGCTCCAGCGGCAAGTAATATACAGGTTATGTACACAGGTATATATTTCCTGATTAATGGCATCTTAAGAACTACATATGTAATCAGGCATATCATAATTACTGTAAGCACCAGAAAGGCATTAATCTTTCCGCTAAACATTCCAAATGCGCTTCCGTTATTTCTAAGATATGTAAGATGAAGCACATCTTTAATAATTACAAAATCCGGCTTATTATACAGCCTTTGTTCAGCTATATACTTAGTTATCTGGTCTATCTGCGTAAGCACGGCTGTTATAACAATATATAAGACAAGGCTTAAAATTCGTCTTTTCTTACTAATGCCATTAAAATCCTGCTGTGCTGTGCTGTTAATATCTGTATCTGACATATATTCTATTCTCCAATATTATTACGTTCTCGTTATAAAACAGAATATGCTTTGCACATTCCCGCTTATAAAATAACCTCTTTTAATGCTGTAAGCATCTCCTCATCTGTTACATCATAGTCAATATAAGCATTGCCGATTTCCTTTAAAAGAATGAATTTAATCTTTCCAGCATCCATTTTCTTATCGCTCTTTGACACTTTGACAACATCTTCTGCTGTAATTCCTGTTACATTAAGAGGAAAATCATATAACTTGAACATATCTATTGCATCATTATATGTCTTCTCATCAATATCACCCCTGTTGACTGATATTCTTAATGCGGCAATCATTCCAAGTGTAACACATTCGCCGTGATAGAGTTTAAAATCCATAAGCTTCTCTATTGCGTGTCCTAATGTATGTCCATAATTAAGAAGTGCCCTGTCACCTTTTTCTTTAGGGTCTTTTTCTACAACTTCTCTCTTTATATTACAGCTTACATATATCATCTGCTCCAAGGCATCTAAATCTCTGCTCTTAACATTGCTGATATTCTCTCTTAACCATTTATAATATGCTGCATCTTTAATAAGACCATGCTTGATTATTTCGCCAAAACCAGAATTAAATAATCTGTCTGAAAGGCTCTTTAGCACTGATATATTCATATATACAAGCTTAGGCTGGTAAAATGCTCCTACCATATTCTTGTAAGCTCTGAAATCAACACCTGTCTTTCCACCAATACTTGAATCAACCTGCGCAAGCAGAGATGTTGGAACCTGTATAAAGCTTATTCCTCTAAGATATGTAGCTGCTGTAAATCCAGTTAAATCTCCAACAACACCGCCGCCAAGTGCTACAAGCATATCTTTTCTGTCAAAATGGTTCTTAATAAGAAACTCATAAACATCCTCAACTGTATCAAGATTCTTGTTAGCCTCGCCAGCTTCAAATACATATGTAAATACCTTATTGCCAGTCTTTGATAACTGTTCCTCTACATGCTTCGCATATAAAGGTGCAACATTACTGTCAGACACAATACAGAGCTTTCTTCCTGTAACTCCTAACTTATCAAATTCTTCTGCTAACTTATCGAAACTCTGTTCAATAACAATATCATATAAAGGCTTTCCTTCGTATTTAACATTAATACACTTAGACATAATATTTCTCCAATCCAATCTTAGTTATAACCAAACTGCCACTCCTTGCAAACCAAAGAGTGGCAGTAATATAAATTATTTAGAACTTTGTATCATTCTTAAATGATGTAAGATCAATACCACCAGCTACTATCTCAGGAATATCTCCTGAAATATCCACATTAGGAGGTGTAACAAGGAATATGTAATTGGTAATCTTCTGTAAATTACCTCTTATCGAATAACATGAGCCTGCTGAGTAATCAATTATTCTCTGTGCAATCTCAACGTGAATTCCTTCAAGATTAAGTACAACAGCCTTACCACTTAGAAGTGTATCTGTTATCTCGCTTGCATCTTCCATAGACTCTGGTCTGATAACAACTACTTCAAGACCTCTCGCTGTCTGCTTGATTGGAACAACCTTTCCTCTTGAATTCTTAGGCTTGTCGCTCATTGTAAATGAAGTTGAAGTGTCCTCATCATCTGACTTCTTAGAACCTGAAAAAAGCTTCTTTCTTGCTGAAGGCTTATCATCATCTTCGTCATCATCAAATTCTTCATCATAATCGTAATCATCATCAAATTCATCATCCTGAACCTTGAAAAGATTCAAAAATCCATCAACAAAACTCATAACATCTCTCCCTAATATATTATAATATTACATTAATTATAGTAACTAAAAATCTTATTCCTCTGTATTAACACACATATGTCTTTATCTTACGCATTACCATAATCTCTATGTCCGAATATAGCAGTACCAACTCTTATATGAGTAGCACCTTCTTCAACAGCTATAACATAATCATTAGTCATACCCATCGAAAGCACGTCCATATTGATATTATCAATGTTTTTGGCATTAATGTCAACACATAATTGCTTTAATTGTCTGAAATAGCCCCTATTATCTTCGGGATTTTCTACATATGGAGCACTTGTCATCAATCCACGGACTCTAATTCCACTAAATTCGTTAATTTCTCTAACAAATGCTTCAACTTCTTCTGGTTTAAAACCAAATTTATTAAGTTCGCCGGCAACATTTACTTCAATTAAAATGTCAGCTACAATACCTTTTTTAATAGCTTCCTGATTAATAGCCTCTGCTAATCTTAGTGAATCAACTGAATGAATCATAGAAGCCCTGCCAACAACATATTTAACTTTATTACGCTGTAAATGTCCTATCATATGCCATACTATATCTTTAGGAAGTGCATCAACTTTATCTACCATTTCCTGAACATAATTCTCGCCAAACTGGCGTTCACCACATTCATATATCTGCATTATGTCTTCCTGTGGTTTAGTCTTGCTTACTGCAATAAGGCATACCTCACTCTTATCACGTCCGCTTCTCTCACAAGCTGCTTCGATATTCTTCTTAACAGCTTCATAATTAGATTTTAGTATTTCATTATGATTATCCAACATAACAATTCTCCATTCTGATTAATATATCATTTCATTTGGCTGGTATTTCAATGCGTCTAATATAATTCGGTCATACACCGATATTCCGTGTGTAAGATTTTGCTTGACAATATAATATTCATTATTCTCATCAATAATCTCAACCGGACAGAATATTGTATATCCGGTATTAACACAATATACACCTTTTAACTTCTTCGTTGCCCCGATAACATACCTTGACGTAGAGTCTGGCATTACAACCGCAGTTCCTGACTCCCAGTCCGACTTGCTTACATATACATAATCATCTGTAAGCTTGTATATATCTGCTTCAACAAATGTAGTTATAAGATTACCGTTATCATATTTCTCACATATAAAGCCCTGATTACTGCTGTTACCGCCCTTTGTAAGATATTCTCTTGGAATTTCATAGAATTCATTTTCTGTAACTGCTGACACAGGTATCTTCATACCACTCTTGCCAGTTGTCACAAGTTCAATATCAAGAAATCTTTCCTGCGCGTATCTTATCATATAGCTGTCGAGTGATAACTTTCCATAATATCCATCGCTCTTCTCTATAATAGAAAAACCGCATTTTACTGTCATATTATCTTTCTTAATCTTAATATTAAGACTTTTCTTAGAAGCTAAGCCATATTCATCAATATCATCTTTAGACAACTTGATAAGCATATACCAGTCTTCACTTGTAACTATCTTGTATGCAGGATTGCCTGATACAATAAGTGATTCACCCTTTAAATTATTCTTATTATAGTTATCCTTATTGAAATCATTAGATGTTACATTGCTGTCATTAATCTGCTCGTATCCATCAACCGCATATACAACAATACCATTGCTTTCTGCTGTTATTGTCTGGAAAAGGTTCTGGCTTCCTGTATTCTCTACAATAGAATCAAGGTTAGCGACAACATTTTCATTAATAGACTGTAATACAGTTGCATTAAGGTCTGATTTCAGGTCATATACATATGTAAAATCACTACCATCATAATCTGTCTTATAATTATTGAGTGTTGTCTTAATATCCGACAAATTCTTCTCTGAAAGTGAATTCTCGCCTAATTTGTTATATGAAGAAAGTATCTCTGATACCCTGCCTGTTTCATCGACAGTGTAAATGGTATCTCCTTTCTTAACTCTCATTCCTTCACGCTGGTAATAATTGACATTGCCAGAATAAGGAGAATTGTATACACTTTCCTCCCTTACCGCTAACGCTGTAAATACAGCATTATTCGTTAATGAACCTACATTAACTTCATATGTCTGAACCTTTGCTTTGGTTGTATACAACACAAAAAAACATATAATATAAATAAGTACAAGGGCAAATATAAATGCCACAGCCCGTGGTCTTCTTTTATACCTGACTACTTTATTACCTGGCATAACTCCTCCCTTAATCAATAATAATACATCAAAAGCTACCGTTCTTGTACAAACGGCAGCTTATATTTTAATAATTCTCACTGATTATTGATATATTTCTCTCCATTCCATATCGCCTCTTTCCAGCGACTTAATTAATAGTTCTGCTGTGGCAAGATTAGTTGCTAATGGAATATTATACATATCACACAGCATACATATATTATTAGAATCTGGTTCATGAAGATTTGGTGATTCCACATCTCTTAGGAAAATGACAAGGTCAAGCTGATTATGCTCAATCTGGGCACAAAGCTGCTGGTCACCGCCAAGATGTCCTGCAAGGAACTTGTGTATAGAAAGATTAGTAACTTCTTCTACAAGTCTTCCTGTTGTACCTGTCGCAAATAACTGATTCTTGTTCAGAATTCCTTTGTATGCAATACAGAAATTCTGCATTAATTTCTTTTTTGAATTATGTGCTATTAAACCAATGTTCATAAGAACCCCCTATCTTATGCTGTTATTTTATCAAGATTGCATTTTAATGCTATGGCTTGTTACAGCCAATATCTTTGTCACTTATCTATTATCCACGGAAATCATCTGCAAATATCTCATCATCTCTGTCGACATTCCTCTGTAGATTGATATTCAACACAATTCCCATTGCCGCGAATAAATTAACAAGTGATGTTACACCACAACTAAAAAATGGAAGTGGTAAACCTGTATTAGGCAGAAGCTTGGTAACAACGCCTATATTAATAAACGTCTGGAATGCTATATACGCTGCTACGCCGCAGCATATCAGCCGCCCTTCTAAATCCTTAGCCCTTACTGCTGTAATTATACACTCTATTACAATAGTAAACAACAAAAAAATTGTAATTAAACAGCCTACAAATCCAAGTTCTTCACCTATAACCGCAAATATAAAGTCATTCTGCGCTTCTGCTATATATCCAGCATTCTTAAGTGAAGATGGATCTTCATTATTAAGACCTTTACCTGATAACTGTCCTGAACCTATTGCCTGTACCGCATAATTCTGCTGGTATACACCGGCACTTACCGTTCCATCAGTAGAGTCGCTTCCGTATATGAAATCGACAATACGGTTTCTCTGGTACTGTTCCATAAATATTGGATCTGGTGTTGCAATAATGTATACAAGAAATGCTGCTATAAGTGGAACTACAACAAGCAGCACCGTACCAATTATCTTATAACTTATTCCTGCACAGAATATAATAGTAACTACTATAAGAACAACCATAACAGTAGTAGATAAATCTGGTTCTTTTACTATAAGCAGTATAGGAACTAAAAGCACAAGTGCAATTATGGCAAGGAACTTCCAGGTATTAAGCCTGTCCTTATACATAGATATTACCTTTGCTAAGAATATGGCTACGATAAGCTTCATAAACTCTGAAGGCTGTATCTGAAAAGTTGTACCAATTCCAAGCCATCTTTTCGCACCGTGGCTTGATTTACCTATAAGCAGTACAAGCACAAGCAGTATATTGCCGATTGCATACCAAAGCCAGTAATATTTAGTTATAAATTTGTAATCAACAAATGATATAAAAATCATCATTAAATATGCTACAGCCATACCAGCACCCTGCTTTATGGTATAACTTGAATTAGCACTGTTTACAACCATTAACGCATATATACAGGTAATTGTTATCAAAGCAATAAGCCTGAAATTATACGACCTTAGTTTATATTTTTTAAACATAAATTCTCCACCACAATAATCCTTATTCGATTACACGTGATTATTTGTCACTATTTCTCATATCCTTAATTGGAATATTAGCATAGATTGCAGGTACAGAACCATTATCACCTTCTGATTCAGTAGATGTTATCTGGATATCAAGTCCCTCTGCATCTATTACCATGTATTTTGAAATAACTTTAATTATGTCATTCTTTATCATTTCCATAACTTCAGGAGAGCAATTAGCCCTGTCAGATACGAGCAAAAGCTTAAGTCTGTCTTTTGCTACATCACCAGAACCCTTCTTCTTAAATAAATCAAGTAAACTCATATCTTCTTCCATTCTGCCATATATGGCTCATATACTTAAGGCCTGAATTGGTCTTAGTTCTTTTTATCACCCTTAAAGAGTGCTGATAACTTCTTAAAGAATCCACCCTTGCCGTTAAGATCAAGGAAAGGTACATCTTCACCGAGAATTCTATGACATATATTCATATATGCCTGTCCAGCCATACTGCTGTCACCTACTAAAGGCTGACCCTTGTTAGTAGCAACTACAATATTCTCATCATCTGGAACAGCACCTATTACATTGAGCTGTAAAATGTCATTGACATCTGCAATTGACATCATCTCGCCTCTGTTGACCATATCCATTCTTATTCTGTTGACAATTAAATCCTCGTGGTCTTTTAAGCCGTTAGCATCTAATAAACCTACAATTCTGTCAGCATCACGGATAGCTGAAACTTCTGGAGTAGTTACAACTAAAGCTCTGTCAGCTGCAACTATGGCATTCTGGAAGCCCTGTTCAATACCGGCTGGGCAGTCAAGTAATATGTAATCAAAGTTCTCTGGATCTGCTTTAATCTCATCTACAAGCTTAATCATCTGTTCAGGTGAAATAGCTGACTTATCTCTTGTCTGTGCTGTTGGAAGAAGGTAAAGAGAAGGGCATCTCTTGTCTGTAATCATAGCCTGCTTTAAACGGCAGTTACCCTCTACAACATCTACAAGATTGTATACAATTCTATTCTCAAGTCCGAGTACTACATCAAGGTTTCTAAGGCCTGTATCTGTATCAATCATAACAACCTTTTTCCCAAGCTTAGCAAGACCTGTACCTATATTAGCTGTAGTTGTAGTCTTACCAACGCCGCCTTTTCCTGACGTAACAACAATAACTTCACTCATTTTATTTCCTCCAAAATTAATATACTAAGTAAATAAATACACAATAAAATAATTATGCGTAATTTTGCTCATTAAATCAAGACTTTTTTTGAATTTATGAACATTTATTCTAAAATAAACCTGTTTACACATTCAAATTTATAAATGAATATCTTCAAGTACATCCTGAGCAAAATCTTCAACGTATATATTGCCTTCAAATACATATGCTATCTTAGGCTGTACACCTTTGGCCTTGCTCTTTAATCTTTTCTTTATAACAACAGGAGTATCTGAGCTTCTTGCTATAACATCCGCAATCTTAATCTGCATAGGATCCATATCAAGTGCAACAACAAATGCATTCTCATTGCCATTAGCACCTGCATATATATTGCCTCTTAAGCTTCCTAATACGATAACATTGCCACACGCTATAACCTTGCCACCCGGATTGACATCTCCAAGTATTACTACACTGCTCTCTGTTTCAAGAACCTGTCCTGACCTTAATGTTCCTTTATAGAACTGGCATAATGGCTGTGTAAGTGTATTATCTGTCGATACATCATCTATGCTGGCATTGGAAAATACACGGCTATGCATAACATCTTCATTTATATTATCAACTGGTACATCTGGTAATATGCCATCTCCAGCAACCTTGGCGATTGCTCTTGCGTACACTTCATCTTTATCCTTGTCGTGCTCCATCAGACACACAATGTTAATATCCGACTCCTCAGATATAATATCAAGAATTTCCTGTTCCTCGCTGTCAGTAAGATTTCTTCCTTCAAGTGATAATGCAAGATTGGCTTTTTCAAAGAATTTGGCTGATGCCGCAAATTTGGTTCTTATTCTGTCTTTGAGCTCGTCAAATCCAAGATTATCATCGAGTTTAACAGTAATTCCATTCTTACTGCCCTTGATTACTACTGAGTTATCCAACTATCTTCACCCCTTATTTAATATTGTTTATAGCTATTCCATTCCATAATATATCTTATACACATCTGCTGTCAAATCCATTGATGTTGTTGATGAGTATCCGTGCTGGATACATACCGATACACATATCTCTGGATCATCGTATGGAGAATATGTTACAAGTAATGAATGGTCTGGTTCGTTAGTATTTTCCTGTGCAGTACCTGACTTAGCTGCAATCTTTAAACCAAGCTTGGCTATTGTTGAATATGAATTACCTGCGAGCATCATACCCTCGTGTACTGTACTCCATATATTACTGCTAAGTTCAACCTGATGATCAACCTCAGCGTGGTTATCTTCAATAAGATTGCCATCAGAATCTGTAATCTTATCTACTAATGTAAGATTATAGCATGTTCCTGATGTAGCTATAGTTGTTACATATCTTGCAAGGTTTAACGTACTGTATTTGTGGTTACCCTGACCGATAGCAGAAGCAACTGAGTTAGTATTAGAAGCCATTGGCTCACTTTCCTCAATCTCAACACCTGCCTTAGTTGATAACCCTAAAAGGTCTGAGTATTTCTGTAATATAGTCGTTCCATAAGTACTGTTATAATTACCATTCTTACTGCAGGCAAGATTATAACCTACATTATAGAAGAATACGTTACAGGAATCCCTTATCGCTGTTGCAGCTACTTCAGCTCCGTGTCCTGATAATCTCCAGCATTTTGGTGCTGGTGTTACTTTATCGAATGAACCAGAACAATAAAATGTTGTTCCAGATGATATTATTCCTGTGTCCATACCCGCTATAGTTGTACAAGGCTTGTATGTTGAACCAGGTGCAGTAAATGACTGTGTTGCCCTGTTTAACATAGGACTTGCCTTATCATTGATAAGGCT
This sequence comes from Lachnospira sp., assembly GCA_050874785.1. Classification (GTDB taxonomy): domain Bacteria; phylum Bacillota; class Clostridia; order Lachnospirales; family Lachnospiraceae; genus Lachnospira. The sequence continues at coordinate 36,865 of JBNMLJ010000001.1, read as the reverse complement.
GTTGAAATACTTGGCATCAACACTTCCTGACAATCTGTTATTATCATAGCTTGGATAAGATACCATTGCTATTATATCACCATTCTTAGGATTAGTTATAACAGCAGATGCCGAACAAGGTTCTAATGCAAGCTGGGCAGGAGTTATTATCTTATTGGATATCGCATATGTCATAAAATCATATGCGCCAAGACTTCCTGATGCCAATGCTGAATATCTTGAATTCTCTGCATTCATATCAAGAACTCCTTGTTCATACAGAAGCATACATACCTGTCTTCCTGATATAGAACCAGAATTAATCATATATTTATACATTTTCTTATAAAATGAAGTATCTTCTCTTAAATATCCGTCAATATAATCAAGAAGTGCATCATATGATTCCTGTAAGCTTGTGTACTGTTCAGTAGAGAACACATTAAGATTAATCCAGTTCTTAGCTATTCCGTGTGTCAGAAGCTCTTTAAGGCTTGTTCCATCTCCCTGCGTCCAGTCCTTATACACATCATCTGTTGTGTCAACATTCGATGTATTAAATACACCTCTGTCCTTAAGGCTTGTATACACATACCATATATAAAGCTGCTGTTCTTCACTGAGCTTTCCATAAGGTGTATCACCGTCAGCTAACTCACTTCGTATCCAGTCCATTGTGCTGTCCTGCTTTGAAAGGAAAGCTGAATAAACCTGTGCCTCTGTGTCTGTACTTTGTTCAGCGATATGCTTTATTGACACAATATTGTTATCAATAAGCGCAAAATATACTTCTTTGGCAAGAATGTATACAGTATCTACACTTCCGCTGGAATTATATGAATACTTGGTATCGCCACTTGTCATATAAGTAAGAAGTATCTGTACAAGTCTATCCTCAATCGCATTATACAGCTTTTTCTGAAGGTTAATATCAATTGTAAGATACACATCATTACCAGCCTCTGGGTCTGTTTCACTAAGTACCTCTGTAATTCGTCCTACCGTATCTACATATACCTGTCGTTCACCCTTAGTACCTGAAAGCACTGATTCCATGCTCTTTTCAATGCCGCTCTTACCCACTGTATCGTTACTATCGTACCCATCTCCAAGTGTTTCTAACTCACTTGTCGATACTGTACCTGTGTATCCTAATATCTGTGAGCAGTATACACTGTCCACATATCTTCTTATGTACTGTTCTTCTACTGCAACACCTGTCAGATCATCTGAACTCTCAAGTATTGCTGCAACAGTTTCATCTGATACCTCATTAGCAATTGTAAAAGAAATGTATCTGTTATATGAATTAGCAGACATATATCTTCTTAAATTAACAATCATAAGAGCATGATCAATAGAAAAACCTGTTGCTTCTACCATATACCCCTGTGATTTAAGAAAACTGACTGTTGATGAAAGAACTGTTGCCTGATTTCTTGAACTGTCAGAAGCAACAACAACCTCATACTTTTCACATAACTGTCTGAAAAGCTCCTGTGCTGTTACATTTCTTTCTTCATCACTAAGCTCGCTTATTGAACGCTTGCCATATATATCCCTTAAAAATCTTAAAAGTTCATTATCCTTTATATTGAATACATACTGTCCGTCTTCATATACAATAGGAAAATCATTAGAATATGTATCTCCCTTTGCTTCAATAATATCAAGTGTCTTATCTATTGAAGCATTAAGCTTTTCATTTTTCTCTGCGTTACTGTTATATTTACCGCTGTCGCTTATTCTTACGGCATATGCAAGGTCATTATAAGCAAGAAGAACACCATTCTTGTCGAATATTCTTCCTCTTGTCGCCGCAACACTCATATCTTTCTGTATAGAACTTGATAAGTCTTTTACATAAGACTCTCCATTGATAATCTGCAATCCAAACAACCTGTTAATAAGCACACCTACCAATATGGCAAATACCAATATAAGTGGAAAAATTCTTGATTTGAAAAGACTTAAAATATACTCAAATACTTCCTTCATCTAATATACCTTTTTTCCTTTTCTTCCATTGAATATCTAATATTGAATCAAGCTTCATCAAAGGATAATATAACACCAGTGCTACAACTAATGTATACACAACCTCTGGCATAATAAATCTTCTTAAAAAGAAATCTACATTCAGTCTGTTGTGTAATAAGAAATTGCCTATATATGATAAAAACTCAAAAACAAAATCAGATGCCATTATCATTGCCAATGGAATAAGGACTTCAACCTTCTCATATTCTTTATAAAATATTCCCGAAAAATATCCTATGTATACAAAAACCAATGCTGAAAATCCAAACAGTGAAGAAAAGAAAAGATCATACATAACACCTGATAAGAAACCTACTAACATTCCTTCATTTCTGCCTTTAAAGAAGCCAAACAGCACTGGCAGTATTATAAGCAGATTAGGTGTAATGCCACCTATTCCGATAGCATTGCCAAATGTAACCTGTATCAGATAAAATAATAATATTAAGATTATTTCTGCAACTTTCCTTTTCATAACACTCCTGCTTTAAATCACTGATTTTTCATTTCCGTTATAATAAGTACCTCTTGAAGATTATTAAAATCAACTGCTGGGACAAGATAACCTGACTGTGTCAGATTATTAGAGTCCGCTGTTACATCCTTTGCATATCCTATAAGAATTCCCTGAAGATATTTGTCACTGATATTGGAAGTAACTATCTTATCACCATTTCTTACTGTTATATCAGCTTTAATATGGTTAAGATGTACAAGACCGCTGTCAGAAAGCTCAATATCTCCCTCAACTATACAGGTATCATTAGTATCTATTAACATTCCACTTACTGAATTATTATCTTCAATAATTGTCTTGACTATAGAATAATTCTTTCCTACCTCGGCGACTATTCCAACAAGACCACCACTGGCGATAACATTCATATCTTTCTGAATTCCGTCATCCAAGCCTTTATCAACTTTAAATGCCTTAGACCAGTTATCAGTTGTAACACCGATAACTCTTGCACCTACTTTAGTATAGCCTGGATACTTCTCGTCAAGCTGATATAACTCTCTAAGACGTGTAAGCTCATAGGAATCCTGTCTTAACTGGTTGTTCTCTTCTGTCAGATTATCTATCTGGCTCTTTAACTCATCATTCTCGTTTAATACAACTGAGATTTCCTGTAAAGTAGTAACTTTATCATAGGTCCAAAGTCCAAGATTATTCATTCCTTTCTGCAGCGGAACAACAACCATAGAAACAGCATTTCTTAAAGGTGCAACAAGACTATCTGTAAAGAAGCTTGTTGAAATAAATATTATACATACAACCGTCACTGCAATAAGAATGTATCTTGATGTCATATATGAAGATAATTTTTTTCTCATATTACCTGTCCTTAATCATAATTTTTATCTTGTGGAGTATATGCAACCTTAGAGAACTGTGGGTTATTTACTACTCCTATAAGACCTCTTACAACACTTTCAGAAGGCTGGTCTACAATATTAACATTAAGATTAGTCTCCTGCTTTATAAACTGTTCAAGATTATTAATCTGTGATGTACCACCTGATACATATACACCATTTTTAATAATATCAGCCGCAAGTTCTGGTGGAGTTCTCTCAAGTATAACTTTGATTGCATCCATAATTGAGTGAAGCGCATCAACAATCGCATTATAGACAACATCTGATGATATGTCTACACTTACAGGAAGTCCTGAAAGCACATTACGTCCAAAACCAAGTGCAAATGTTTCTTCAACCTTTACTGCACTTCCAAGTTCCTTCTTTAAGCCTTCTGCTGTCTTGCTTCCTATTACAAGATTGTATACCTTCTTAACATTATTGATAATACAATCATCAAGCTTATTACCGCCAATCTTAATTGACTTGCTTATTACAATACCGCCTAATGATAATACAGAGATTTCTGTTGTCTCTGCACCGATATTAACCATCATAATACCTCTTGACTTAGTTACATCAAGACCAGCACCGATTGCATCTGCAACTGGCTTATCAACAATATATATATTCTTGGCTTTAACCTTTGAATCAGCAACAAGTTCATAAAATGCTCTCTTTTCTACTTCTGTAACATCAGTAGGAACTGCAATATAGAAATCATTATTGCCTGTATTCTTCTTATCTCCATTAACCTTATTAAAGAAGTTAAGAAGTAAAGTCTGCATATTCTCAATATCTGCAATTACACCAAACTTAACCGGGAATGAAACCTCAATATTCTCTGGTGCTTTCTCATACATTTCATATGCTTCATCACCAAATGCTAAAAGGTCTTTCTTATTAGCAATGGCTATAATGTTCTTCTCATTTAATATTGTATCTTTTTCTTTACAGCACATTTTAAAATTACTTGTACCAATATCAATTCCATATACGTTAGACATATTTTCTTCCTTTCCTGTAGCAACAATTCTATTGACTCAAATAACCACATTCATTAAGACTTGTGAAATTATTATCTCCAATAATTATATGATCTATCAGATGTATTCCAAGAATAAGCCCCGCCTTTCTTATCTGCTCAGTAACACTTATATCCTGCGGACTTGGTGCCGGATCACCGCTTGGGTGGTTGTGAATAAGAACTATACTTACAGCTTTGTTCTTACAGGCTTCACTAAACACCTCTTTAACTGAAACAAGCGAGCTGTTCACCGTTCCAATTGATATGACACTATCCTTAATAAGATTAAGCCTGCTGTCAATCATTACAAGAACCAGACGTTCTTTGGTTAAATGCCTCATATCCTGCATATAATACTCAGCGATAGCATATGACGATGAAAAATCCAGTCTTTTCCCTGCTGACTGCTTGGCAAGTCTTCTTGACAGCTCACAGATACACTTTAACTGTGCCGCCTTCGCAAGCCCTATTCCCTTGATATCCATAAGGTCATCAATGGACATATCAAATAGTCCTAACAGTCCTTTGTTATGGGACTTGTTAAGAATATCCTTTGCAAGCTCTCCCGCAGGCTTTCCTGATACACCAGTCTTTATTATTGCTGCAATAAGCTCCGTATCAGTAAGCGACTGTTCACCAAGTGCTATGCATTTCTCGTATGGTCTTAAATCTTTAATACAATCTTTGTCACATATTAAATTGTCATTCATAAAATCTTAGATAAGATTTACCCTAAATAAATTTATATATAACAATTGCGAGTATAACGCCAATAATACTGGCAATTGTTATCTTAATCTGAATTGAAAATGTAAGAACAATAAATCCCAGATTAAGAATAACAGGACTTTCCATAAGTCCCGCCCCAAATGACTGGCCATATGAAAGCCAGCTAAGTGCTGGTATGCCCGATGTTATCTCAGCTATAAGCCCACCCAGCACAATACCTATAAGAATGAACAGTATAAGAAACCAGCCATTCTTGTACTTGGAAATACTACTCATATTCCTCCATTCTTGCGTATTAATATTAATAATACGCTAACATTTTATCAACTTTTTCATAAGAATACAATATTAATCATTCAATATATTATAATATTATTAAAAAACTGACTAATGTAGTATAACACAATTACTAAATCTTAAGAAGCCCTTTTTCATACATTTTCTGCATACTCATCATAATTCCAAGCTTAGCGTGGTACCACGTAAGACCACCCTGGAAATATACAGCATATGGTTCTTTTACAGGACCATCTGCACTAAGCTCTATTGATGAGCCCTGAACAAATGCACCTGCTGCCATAATAACATCTGAGTCATACCCCGGCATTGCCCAAGGCTCAGGTGTTACAAAGCTGTCAACTGGTGCCGCCGCCTGAATACCCTTACAGAAAGCTATAAGACCTTCCTCTGACTTTAACTCAACTGCCTGAATAATGTCATATCTTTCCTCTGTTGCATTAGGAACGCACTTAAATCCAGCCTTTTCATATACATTTGCCGCAAATATAGCACCCTTAAGTGCACCTGCAACTACTGTTGGCGCAAGGAATAATCCCTGATAGAAATCCTTGTTGACACCGATTGTTGCACCAACCTCTTTTCCAAGACCTGGTGAAGACAATCTGTAAGCCGCCTGTTCAATACAGTCTTTTCTTCCTGCTATATATCCTCCGCAAGGTGCAAGTCCGCCACCTGGATTTTTAATAAGTGAACCGACAACCATATCCGCACCTATTTCGGATGGTTCAATCTTCTCAACGAACTCACCATAACAGTTATCTACCATACATATAACGTCTGGCTTGATATCTTTAATAAAATGTATAAGCTCGCCAATCCTTTCAACAGATAATGTCGGACGTGTTGCATAACCTTTAGAACGCTGTATAGTAACAAGCTTAGTCTTTTCATTAATAGCTTTTCTTATTCCGTCATAATCAAAGCTTCCGTCCTCTAACAGATCAACCTGTCTGTATGATATGTTATATTCTGCAAGACTTCCCTTTGACGGTCTTATTCCTATAATCTCATCCATAGTGTCATATGGCTTACCAACTGGTGATAAAAGCTCATCACCCGGTCTTAAATTAGATGAGATAGCTACATTTAAGGCGTGTGTTCCACATATAATCTGTGGTCTTACAAGCGCATCCTCTGTCTTGAATATATCTGCATATACTCTCTCAAGAGTATCTCTACCCTCATCATTATATCCATATCCACTAGTACCTGAAAGGTGCATCTCAGCAACCCTGTTCTTCTGCATAGCCGCGATAACCTTTAACTGGTTATACTCAGCCACTTCATCAATAGCTTCAAATCGTTCCTTTAAATTTTCAAGTACGTTATTGCCATAATTGTATACAGCTTCATCAATTCCAAGCTGTCCGCAATACATTTCCTTCATTATCTTTCTCCCTGATTGTTAATTTTGCATTATTTAATAATACCACTATCTTTAAGCTTATCAAGCATATAATCCATAATTTTAACGCAATCATAATCATATTCGTTAATATTAATCCAGTCAATAACTTTTTCTCTCCTGAACCATGTAAGCTGTCTTTTTGCAAAATGTCTTGTATCTCCTTTAATCTGTTCCTTTAATAAGGCGATACCATTTTCATCAATAGTGCTTCCATAAGGCTTACCCAAAGTATCCCAGTAATCAAGAATTTCTTTATAGCCTATGCCCTGCATAGAAGTATTATCCCGGCTTACACCCATATGGGTAAGTGACTGCATTTCATCAATAAGACCCTCATCAAACATAATATCAACTCTTTTATTAATTCTCTCATAAAGATTATTCCTTATGTCATTGAGGACAAAATATTTATAATTATACGGTGAGTCTTTTTTTCTCTGCTCCTCGTTATGTTCAGATATTCTGCTGCCAGTCTGCTTATAATATTCCAGTGCCCTTACAACTCTCTTTACATTTCTGTAATGTATGCTCTCTGCTGATTTAGGGTCTACATCTTTTAACATCTCATAAAGATACATAGCGCCCTTTTCTTTCTCAAGCTGGTACAGCTCCTGTCTGTAAGATGTATCCGCATCATTGTCTTCAAATTCTATATCATACAATAAAGCCTGTATATAAAATCCCGTACCACCTACAATCATAGGTATACAGCCTTCATTTCTTATCTGTTCTATAGCCTTTAGTGCTTTTTCTTTAAATATTGTGACATTAAACTCCTCGGTAGGCTCTATCTCATCTATAAGATAATGCTTTACGCCCTGCATTTCAGAGGCTGTAATCTTGGCAGTGCCTATATCCATATGCCTGTATACCTGCATTGAGTCGGCACTTATTATCTGCGCCCCAATTTTTTTTGCAAGCTTTATAGAAAGAGAAGTCTTTCCGACAGCAGTTGGCCCTGTAAGTATAATTAAAGGTTGTTTACACATACACCATTCCCCTTTTACACTATTCGTTTAAATTTCTTTTCTATATCATATTTGCTCATAACAATAAGTGTTGGCCTGCCGTGTGGGCAGTTATATGGATTATCAGCTTCCATAAGCTCCTCCATAAGCTCCTTTGCTTCTTCATATGATATTTTATTATTGCCCTTAATAGCCGCCTTGCACGACATAGATGCTACCTTTTCTGTAAGTATATCCATATCTGTCATTCTGCCTTCCTGCATAAGACCGTCTATAAGGTCAGTTAACATCTGTCTGTAATCAAGCTTTGGAAAACCTGCCGGTATACCTGTTACTTTATATTCATTGCCGCCAAATTCTTCTATCTCATACCCAAGCTTATTAAATATTGGCATATTCCTTTTAAGGACTTCTTCCTCATTCATATTAAGAGTAAGAATAATAGGCGGCATAAGCATCTGCGTGTCCATTTTCTTAGTTCTTAACTTATTCATTGTCTTTTCGTAAAGAACTTTCTCGTGTGCCGCGTGCTGGTCCATCATATAAAATCTGTCCTCAAATTCTATTAACCAGTATGTATCAAATAATTGTCCTATTATCCTGTAATTATTCTTATTCTTTTCGTCTAAAAGCTTATCCTCAAATAAAGATATCTGCCTGCTCTCCTCGGCTTTTCTTGAATTGTACTGCGCAATATCTTCTTTAATAAGCTTATCAGACCTCACGGTTTCAAAAGGCTCTGGAAGCCTTATTTTATTCACGGTTTCAGAAGTGGTCACGCCAACTGCCTTGGACATCTCTGCTTCCATAGGTTTAGGAGATGTTCCCATATACTGTGTGGCTGACATTTCCTTGTCTGTTTTATTCATAAATCCAGCCGTTTTTACCGTTACTGCTTCAGGAGTTGTTACATTAACGCTCTCCAATATGTGGCTGGACATATTATCTGCCCTATTAATAACACCTGTTTTTTCTATAACATTCGCATTTTCTGAAATGTCCGTTTTATTCATAGCCGAAGCTTCATTAGTGATAACCTTATTCTCTTCTGCCTTCTTCTGCTCCAGCTCCTCCTTATGGATTTTATTCATAAGCTGTCCGTCCGGCTCAACTTTGGCTACAAGCTCTTTTCCCTTAAGCGTTGATAATATTGAGTCATACACGAAATTGTATACATACTCATTATTCTGAAATCTCAATTCCATCTTGGTAGGGTGGACATTGACATCAATTATATCTGGACTTATCGTAAAATGTATTACTGTAAACGGATAGTTATGCGGCATTATAAAGCCTTTATAAGCTTCCTCAATTGCCTTATTAATTATATTGCTCTTTATATAACGTCCGTTAATGTAATAATTCTCGTAAGTCCTGTTGCCTCTGTTAATAAAAGGCTTTCCTATATAACCTTCAATCTTAATATCCTGTGTCTTTGCATTAATATCATACAGATTGGCTGTTATATCACGTCCATACACATTATATATAATGTCCTTTAATTTCATATTACCTGATGTATGAAGCTTATTCTGGTTATTATTAATAAATCTGAACGAAACCTCAGGATGTGATAAAGCCATATACTGCATTAACGCATTAATGTATCCAGCCTCTGTCATCGCTGACTTTAAGAACTTTCTTCTAACAGGCGTATTAAAGAATAAATTTCTTATAATAAATGTTGTTCCATCAGGAGCACCGATATCTTCAACAGATATAACCTCGCCGCCCTCTGACTGATACCTCGTTCCTGTTATATCATCTTTGGTCTTGGTTATTAATTCAATCTGTGATACTGCTGATATGCTTGCAAGTGCCTCACCCCTGAAACCAAGTGAGGATACAGTTAAAAGGTCTTCAATTGACTTAATCTTGCTTGTTGCGTGTCTTTTAAATGCAATATCTATCTCATCTTTCTTAATGCCAGAACCATTATCCGTAACCCTGATAAATGAAATTCCGCCTTCCTTTACCTCGACAGTTACAGCAGTCGCACCGGCATCTATTGCATTTTCAACAAGCTCCTTTACAACAGAAGATGGTCTTTCTATAACTTCTCCTGCGGCTATTTTATTAATTGTATTCTGATCAAGTAACTGAATTCCCATATTAACCCTCATTTCACATTAATTCTCATTAACAAAGTATCTGTTCTTAACCTTACCCTGAAGCTTATAAAGAATATTAAGCGCATCGATTGGTGTCATATTGCTTATATCAAGCTCTTTTATATCCTTTATTATATCATCGTCCTTTACAGTATCAAAAAGTGTCATCTGCTTTACTTCCAGCTCATCGACCTTCTTATAACGGTCATTCATCTTCTCCACTTTCTTTGAATACTGTGCAATATCCTTTGCCTTCTGTGATATATCTGCATCACTGAGCTCTACAACAAGTTCCTTGGCCCTGTTTAATACATTTTCTGGAACACCTGCCAGCTTGGCTACCTGTATTCCATAGCTCTTATCTGCACCGCCTTTTATAATCTTTCTTAAAAATACGATGTCATCTCCGCGCTCTTTAACTGCTACACAGTAATTATTAACGCCGTCAAGTGTTCCTTCAAGCTCTGTTAATTCGTGGTAATGAGTTGCAAACAGTGTCTTTGCACCTAATATCTTAGTATTTGCAATATGTTCGACAACCGCCCACGCTATACTAAGACCGTCAAATGTACTTGTGCCTCGTCCTATCTCATCAAGAATTATAAGGCTCTTAGATGTTGCATTACGAAGAATATTAGCAACCTCTGTCATCTCAACCATAAATGTAGACTGTCCTGAAGCAAGGTCATCAGAAGCACCTACTCTTGTAAATATCCTGTCTACGATACATATATTAGCAGAGTCCGCAGGAACAAAACTTCCTGTCTGTGCCATAAGGACAATAAGTGCTGTCTGCCTCATATATGTTGACTTACCAGCCATATTAGGACCTGTTATTATCGCAACCCTGTTGGAATTATTATCAAGATATGTATCATTGGCTATGAACATATCATTGCTTATCATCTTCTCAACTACCGGATGTCTTCCGTTCTTTATATCAATTATGCCCTTATCATTAATCTTAGGTCTTACATAATTATTCTGTGTCGCAACAACTGATAACGAAGCATATGCATCTATCATAGCAACAGCTTTCGCCGTACCCTGTATACGGACTACCTGCGAGGCAATACGTTCCCTTACCTCACTGAAAAGATCATATTCCAAAGAATAAAGCTTATCCTCTGCACCAAGAATTACATCTTCAAGATGTTTAAGCTCATCTGTTGTATAACGCTCTGCATTAGTCAATGTCTGCTTTCTTACCCATTCAGGAGGTACTTTATCCTTAAACGAATTCGTTACCTCAAGATAATATCCAAACACTTTGTTATACTTAACCTTTAAAGTCTTAATCCCTGTTCTTTCTTTCTCTCTTATCTCAAGCTCAGACAGCCATTCCTTTCCTTTTATCTTGGCATCCCTTAACTCGTCAGCCTCTTTAGAATAGCCCTCTTTTATAATTCCGCCATCTCTTACTGATATTGGCGGTTCTTCAACTATGGCTGAATTAATAAGCTCGTATAAATCAGCAAGGTCGTCAAGCTTATCATAGCAGGCAGCAAATTCTTCTGAATGGAAATTGCCTATAATCCTCTTAATATGTGGAAGCATTTCAAGTGTATTCCTGAAAGCTATTAAATCCCTTGGATTGGCTGTCTTACAGCTTATCTTAGTCATAATTCTTTCTATGTCATACACAGGATTAAGGTATTCCCTTAATTCTTCCCTGTCGATAAGGCTGTCGCCCAATTCTTCTATGCAGTCCTGTCTTTTAGTTATATCATCTTTATTGATAAGGGGCTGTTCAATATAAGAACGCAACATTCTTGCACCCATAGCTGTCTTAGTCTTATCAAGCACCCACAGAAGCGAACCCTTCTTCTGCTTTTCTCTCATTGTCTCAACAAGCTCAAGATTTCTTCTTGATGAGCTGTCGATAAGCATATATTTGCCTGACGAATAAGGAAGAAGTGTTGTGATATGAGGCATATTGCTTTTCTGTGTCTCATATAGATAAGTTAAGAGTGCGCCAGAAGCTATTATTCCAACTGTATAATCTTTTAAGCCAAGACCATCTAACATCTCCATATGAAAATGTTCCAGAAGCTTTTTCTTACAGGTCTCCTCATTAAAATACCAGTTGTCAAGCGTTGACATAGCTATTCCAAGCTTTGCATTGACAGCATCTAGATTAATTCCACTCATTGCAAAGTATTCATTGACAATTATCTCTGATGGCACGAACTTATTAATCTCATCTATAAGCTCACTTCCACCAGCTAACTCTGTCACAAAGAAATCACCTGTTGAATAATCTGCTATTGAAACTCCAAGATTATCGCCAAGATATACTATGCTCATCATATAGTTGTTCTTAGTTTCATCAAGTCCAAGTGTATTAATATTAGTTCCCGGTGTTACCACCTTTATTACTTCTCTTTTTACTATGCCCTTTGCCTGCTTAGGGTCTTCCATCTGCTCACATATTGCAACTTTATAACCTGCTGATACTAATCTGTTAATATAAGTCTCCGCAGCATGAAAAGGAACGCCGCACATAGGTGCACGTTCCTTTTGTCCGCAATCTTTTCCTGTGAGAGTAAGCTCTAATTCTTTAGATGCAACTATAGCATCATCAAAGAACATTTCATAAAAATCACCAAGTCTGTAAAACAGTATACAATCCTTATATTCATTCTTTGTAGCAATATAATGCTGCATCATTGGTGAATATTCAGCCATTTTTATCCTCCAGTCATCCTGCTTATAATATTAATCGTTCTTTGTTCCCATATAATAGAAGCCTTTACATTCGTCAAGATGTACATTGACTATGCTTCCTATAAGTTCTTTGTCACCCTTGAAATGAACTAAAATATTATTAGTCATTCGTCCTGTTACAAATGTATTATCGTGGTCATCTATATCCTCAACCAATACATCCATATCCATACCTTCATATCTCTTGATATGTTCGTGGCTCACCTCAGATACAGTTGCTAATAATCTGTTAAATCTGTCTTTTACTACATCTTCACTGACCTGTCCGTCCATCTTGGCAGCAGGTGTTCCAGTCCTCTTAGAATATATAAATGTGTAAGCACTGTCATATTTGGCTTTTCTTACAACATCAAGTGTATCCTCAAAATCCTCCTCTGTTTCACCTGGGAAGCCTACAATTATATCTGTTGTAATAGATATATCTGGAATTGTATTTCTTATCTTGTCTACAAGTTCAAGATAATGCTCCTTAGTGTACTGTCTGTTCATAAGCTTAAGAAGACGGCTGCTTCCTGACTGTAATGGAAGGTGTATATGGTTACATATCTTGCTGTTATCTCTTATCGCCTCTATAAGCTCATCTGATAAATCCTTTGGATGAGGTGTCATAAATCTTATTCTCTCAAGTCCGTCAATCTTGGCAATTTCTCTTAAAAGCTCTGCAAATGTAACATTATCCTCAAGTGTCTTTCCATAAGAATTAACATTCTGTCCAAGAAGCATTACTTCCTTAACACCATCATTTACAAGTCTTTCAATCTCTCTTATTATCTCTTTTGGCTCTCTTGACTTCTCCCGGCCTCGTACATATGGAACAATACAATATGTACAGAAATTATTACAGCCAAACATAATATTGACACCAGACTTAAATGGATACTTTCTTGAAGTTGGAAGTTCCTCAACAACCTCTTTAGTAGAATCCCATATATCAATAACCTGCTTATCACCTGTAAAGCACATATACATAAGCTCTGCAAGCTTGAAAATATTAAATGTACCAAAGACAATATCTACGAATTTGTAAGATGTCTTTATCTTTTCTACAACTTCCGGCTCCTGCATCATACAGCCGCACATTGCAATAATCATCTCGCCGTTGGCTCTCTTGACTTTCTTTAACTGTCCAAGACGTCCGTATACTCTTAAGTTAGCATTTTCCCGTACTGTACAGGTATTGTATATTACGAAATCAGCATTTTCTTCATCATCTGACTCCTGATAGCCGATATCCTTTAATATTCCAAGAAGCTTTTCTGAGTCCCTTGCATTCATCTGACAGCCAAACGTTGAAACTACAGCAGTAAGTGGTCTGTTAAGTGCTTCTGACTTTTCTTTAACAATCTTTCTGCAAGCCTTTAAATAGTAATACTGTCTCATCGGCTCATATTCTGGAACCGGAGCAGATAAATCTATGCTGTTAATCATATTCTCAATTGTTGTATCCATTATTAATATATTACCTCTTTATTCTTTCCTGTTGTTTAATCATTCTGTCAAATTCAACGTCTTTGACAGGTTTACCGTAATAATACCCCTGTATATAATCGGCTTCAAGCTTTGTTACAGCCATTAATTCATCTTTTGTCTCAACACCCTCAACGCATATTTTAACACCCATCTCGTGTGCCATTTTTATAATAAAGCTGACAAGTATTCTGTTGTTATCTGTAAGATGTATATTAGTAATAAATGCCCTGTCTATCTTTAAGATACCAAACATCTTATCCTTCATATACTCAAAATTAGAATATCCCGTTCCAAAATCATCTATCGCAAGCGAAAATCCATTGTCTACGAATTCCTTAAGAACCCTTTTCACTGCAATATTGGAATCCATCTGTATACTCTCAGTAATCTCAAATACAAAGTGTTCATTTCCAGCTTCATATTTGCTTATATTCTCAATTACATCTTTTATAACATTGCTCTTTGCAATCTGTACAAATGAAAGATTAATATGCATAACAAACTGTGGTATTATCTTTACCCATTCGTTGCATTGGGCAGCCGCTGTATCTATAATCCATCTTCCCAATGGTATAATAAGTGAACTTTCTTCAAGCAGTGGAACAAACTCTACAGGTGACATAAAGCCGTATTTGTCACTTTTCCACCTTAAAAGTGCCTCTGCACCCTCAATCCTGCCTGTATTAGTATCTACAATCGGCTGGTAGAACAATTCAAAGCCTTTGAAATTATCATTGACATTAGCCCTTAACTCGTCCTGAATTTCAAGCTTTTTTATATAATTGGCATAATCAGCCTTATCAAAGAATTCAAATCTGTTCTTTCCGTTAAGCTTTGCTTTATGCAGGGCAAAACGTGTATTCTGTATAATATCTTTGTAAGTATCCGTATTAGTATCAAACGCATACGCACCTGCTGATATATTAAAGAATACATCATAACCTCTGTCATCAATAACGCTGTCTATATCTTCCCTGATAGTCTTGTATAATATCTTGGCATTTTCCTTAATATCACCGCTCATATCAACAGATACTATTATGAACTCGTCACCTCTTGTCCTGTATACAGAAAATGTCTGTTCTTTAGATTGTCTGACAAGAACACCTGCCAATATTGCAAGTACCTCATCACCTGTCTTAGTGCCGTATTTCTCATTAATTTCTTTGAAATTATCAATTCCTATCTGCATAATACAGCCGGTATGACCATCGCCCTTTGCAATATCATCATATCTGTCCTCAAGAATTAAATCAGTATATATGCCAGTTACATTATCATATCTGTTCTTTTTGCCAATCTCTGATACACGGCCTATCATATAATTAATGCCATTTCTTCTTACCAGCTCTCCACGGCAGCTTATAAATACATATCCGTTCTTTCTTGACTTCCAGCGGTACTCCATATTATGACAGCTTATATGTCCATTCTGAAGTTCACTTATATTATTAAATACTGCTTCATAATCATCTGGATATATTACGTCCTTTAACTTTCTTCCTGCATTACCAAATTCTGCAACATCTAGTTCAAAATTCTTTGTTATAGAACTGCTGTATATTGCATAATCATTGCTTAAGTCATATATGTATATATAATCATCTGTGCATTTAGATATTATAGATAAAAAATATTTCCAGTCTGCTATATCTTCTCCCATTTGTCCCATAATATTCAAACCCTATTCTCTAACCTGTCCATTGCCATATATTATATATTTACTTGTTGTCAACGCCTCAAGTCCCATAGGTCCTCTTGCGTGTATCTTCTGTGTACTTATGCCTATCTCTGCTCCAAATCCAAATTCAAAGCCGTCAGTAAATCTTGTAGAAGCATTTACATATACACAGGCCGCATCTATCTCATTAAGAAACTTCTGCGCATTATTATAATCTTTAGTTATTATTGACTCTGAATGGCCTGTATTGTACCTGTTGATGTGTGCAATTGCCTCATCTATATTATCTACTACCTTAACAGATATAATATAGTCAAGATATTCACGTCCCCAATCCGTGTCATCTGCCTTTATTATTCTGTCATCTATAGCTATAGCCTGCTCATCACCACGTATCTCTACATTCTTGGTCTTTAACTTATCTACTATTCTTGGAATAGCTTTGCTTGCAATATTCTTATGAATAACAAGTGATTCACACGCATTGCATACGCCTATTCTTTGTGTCTTGGCATTATATATTATATTTACTGCCATATCTATATCTGCATATTCATCTACATATATATGGCAGTTGCCTGTTCCTGTCTCTATTACTGGAACTGTGCTGTTATTGACTACATTTTTAATAAGACCTGCTCCGCCTCGTGGTATAATTACATCTACATACTCATTAAGGTGCATAAGCTCATCAACATACTTTCTGTCTGTTTCAGAAATGTAGCTTATAACATCAGGGTCTATTCCAAGTCCTTTTAATACATCTGTTATAACATTTACAATTGCTATATTAGAATTAACAGAATCGCTTCCGCCTCTTAATATGCAGGCATTAGCTGACTTAAAGCAAAGTCCGAAAGCATCTGCTGTGACATTAGGCCTTGATTCATATATTATCGCAACAACACCTAATGGAACAGTCTTTTTGCCAATCATAAGTCCATTAGGACGTGTCTTCATTGACTTAACCTCACCGATTGGGTCATCAAGCCCTGCAAGAACTCTTAAGCCGTCAGCCATTCCTTCTATTCTGCTCTCTGTAAGCATAAGCCTGTCTAAAAGAGCTGTGCTCATATTATTCTTCTTGCCATTAGCAAGGTCAATAGCATTAGCTTCTCTTATATAATCACTTCTTTTTACAAGGGCATCAGCAACCTTTAATAAAGCATTATTTCTTTCTTTAATGCCAAGCTTTGCAAGATATGTGGACGCTTTCTTTGCATCACTGCCCATCTGTGTTAATGTCTTCATATCAATCCTCACTTCCGTGCATAACTGCACTAATACTTAATAACTAATTATTATCTATAAGTATTTTTATAATTCTTCAATGTCTATAACTCTCTATTAATTATAATTTTCCAATATCTATAAATCCTTATTAATTATAGTTCCTTACTGGTTATAATTCTTTTATCAGTTATAATCATATCTGGTCTTATGTCGAATTCCTCTGCCGGTATATCATCAAGCACCTGATAATCAAAGCATATGGCTGTCTTATAATATCTGTCGCCATTCTTGACAAGATATCTGTCATAAAATCCACCGCCGTAGCCTATTCTGTTAAGCTTAACATCAAAAGCAAGCCCCGGCATAACAAGAAGTCCGTCCTGTGGAATTTCATAATCATCAGATACAGGCTCTTTAATTCCCATATATCCAGCCTGCAAGTCATCATAAGAGTTAATTCTTACAAATTCCATATATTTATCTGACTTGTCTTCTTTATTAATTATAACCTTGGGAACATACACCTTTTTGCCAAGTTCAAGGCTTTTATTAATAATATCTGATGTTTCGGCTTCCTGATTATAGCTTACATATATAAGTATATTATCATTATCCTGATATTCCTTTGATAACTCAAGCCTGTCTGCAATTATTCTGCTTCTTATAGTTATTTCTTCATCAGACATAGCCTTTTTCTTATTAGTTATTAATGTCCTGATTTCTTTCTTATTCTGCTTTACTGTCATTATTCTTCATCTTCTCATCGTGTCTTTGCTTTACATCAATAATAGAACCGTCTGGATTTTGTATCTTTATTGTCTCTAATGTGCCTCTTAAATTATTACGGAATGCCGCAACATATTCTTTTCTTAATCTAATCTGTTCTTCGGCTTCTTCCTTTGTAAGACCTTCACCCTTAGACTTATGATAAAGTTCATTTATTCTTTTAATTGTATCCTCTGTTACCATATTCTCTCCATTCTTAATTTATAACAACTTCCTACAATGTAAATACAAGCAGGTCATCTCCATTTACCATACAGGTGTTAAACTGTGCTTTCTTTTTAAGAAGTGCGTGGTGTATATCTGGAAACTTGTAGGCTTCAATATACTCTGAGCCTTTTTTGATAAATGGTATTCTGTGCTTTATATGGGTGACAAGAATTACATCATTGCACACATATTGTATCTGCATATTAGAAGGGAGCTGGTATTCTTCTTTCTGCGTATTAAGATTAATAAGATATGTCACATCCTTATCCTTCTTTATTGTGTAGGGATTGCCCTCAATAACATATGTATAACTAAGGTCTGATGCTTCATTAATATCATTATTAATTCTTATCTGCTTTACCTTGTTCTCAAAATCATAAAGCACAACTTCTTCCGACATCGCACTTATATTAAACTTTGAATATATCACCCTGTTCTCCGAACGCTTCATATATGCAAATGTCTTGTCCGTATCTGCTGTATCTAATATATCCATAGTAATCTCTGCTGGATTTAACATCATCTCAGATACAAACTGCTTGGTATTAACAATACCTATATATTCCTGATTACACTCTTCTTCATTAATATCTGCACCGTCAAATGCTTTCCTTCTTCCAAGCTTTAACACGCTGTTATTACCCTCTAACGGAATAATATTATAAAGTCCAAGTCTTTTAAGCAGTGACCCTTCTGTTGATATTTCCCTGTCAGAATTAAAATCCCGTAACACAACATTAGCCACTTTATTATCTTGTCCGATTTCTTCAATTATCGCAAAATCATATTCCAATACATATATATGTATCTGGCTTTGTCTGATTTTTTCAAGTTCATCAATCTCATATCTGTACACAAGTGTACTCTCGTTATCATCAAATGAATATCTGTACAGCAATATATCTGCCTTGCAGTCTGTCATCTGTTCCGCAGATACATAGAACATATAATCGTGCGTATTATGGGCATAAATAATACTGGCTATATTATATTTCTTGATTTCTGGTGAGATTTCATACTTCTCATTCGTAATAGAATTAAGGATATACAATTTCTTGCCCATAAATTCAAGGAACTTATAGTTATCATCTACCATCTGTAACACAAGTCCGTTATTGATTGGTTTGAATACAGCATCTTCTGTATTCCTTATAAGCTTTATGTCCATCAGCACCTCCCCATTAGCCTATGAATTTGACAAGGTCAAAATTCTCATCTTTACAGCTTACAAAAAGTGTGCCAACATCTGCACCTGACATTATCTTAGCAACATTATCAATATCGTTGCCATTTGCTATAACCATATCTGCACCTGAACTTACAGCTATTCTTGCCGCCTTAAGCTTAGTTGCCATACCACCTGTTCCAACGCCGCTTCCTGATGTACTCTTGCCCATATTAAGAAGCTTGTCATCTATGACATCTACCTGGTTAATAAATCTTGCATCTGGGTTGGAATTAGGGTCGTCTGTATACAATCCGTCTATATCTGATAATAATATAAGCAGGTCTGCATCAATAATTGAAGTAACAATTGCTGAAAGTCTGTCATTATCTCCAAAAGTCTGAACCTGTTTAATCTCGTATGTAGATACTGTATCGTTCTCATTAACAATAGGAACTGCACCAAGATTTAACAGCTCATTAAATGTATTCTGTGCATTTCTTCTGCTCTTATCGTTCATAACTGTAGCCTTAGTCATTAAGACCTGTGCCGCTGTAGTACTGTACTCAGCAAATATCTTCTGATATACCATCATAAGCTTTGCCTGTCCAATAGCCGCACACGCCTGCTTTACAGGGAGTTCATCAGGCTTCTCATTAAGTCCTATTGCCATTCTTCCAACGGCGATAGCTCCTGATGAAACAAGGACAACATCCTTGCCTGAATTCTTAATGTCCACTATTGTACGCACCAGCTTTTCAATCTTCCCAAGATTAAGCTTGCCTGTTTCATTGTGCATAAGCGAAGAAGAACCTATCTTAATTACTATTCTCTTCTTATCCTTAACTGCTTCTCTTACATTCATTATTATTCCTCACTCCCGCCAGCCTGACTTAGCATAAGCTTATCTGACTGTCCTATATGGTTAAATACCTAATAAAGTATTGTACTATACCTGTTTAAAAAAGTCTATATTTGCCGCAATTTTCTCTGCAATCTTAATTCCGTCAACCGCCGCAGAAGTTATTCCGCCAGCATATCCTGCGCCTTCTCCACAAGGATAAAGGCCAGCACAGCCAACCGACATCAGCTCATCATTACGTGTTATTCTTACAGGGCTTGAAGTCCTGCTCTCAACGCCTGCAAATACAGCATCATCCATATCAAAGCCCTTTATATATTTAGAACAGCCTGTAACGCCCTCGCACAAAGCCTCTGATATATATTCAGGAAGCACATTTCTTATATTGGAAAGCTTGTACTGTCCTTTAATGCAAGGTGTTACCCTGCCTAACCCTGTAGATGTAACATTTTCCTTAAAATCTGCAAATAACTGCACAGGTATCTTTCCACCGCCTTCTTTATATGCCGCTCTTTCAAGCTTTCTTTGAAATTCCACGCCGTCAAGCACACCATTTCCGAAATCCTCTGGCGTAACCGTTACTATCATTGCACTGTTTGCATTAGCTGAGTCTCGTCCAGAATAACTCATACCATTAACCGCAAGCATGTTCTCCTCTGAGCTTGCATTGACAACATATCCGCCCGGACACATACAGAATGAATACACGCCGCGTTCTTTCCCTGTGCTTACCGACTTATATGTAACCTTATAATCTGCTGTTGGAAGCTTATATTCGCACTTTCCATACGCATTTTCATTGATGAACTCCTGTGGGTGCATTATTCTTAAGCCTACCGCAAATGACTTTGGCTCCATCATTATGTCTTTACCATCAAGCATTTTAAATGTATCTCTTGCACTGTGTCCGATTGACAGGCACACCTGTCTGCACTGTCTTTCAAAATATGTATCATTCTTAATATCGTACACTTTTATTGAGCTTACTTTCTTATTGCTTATATTAATGTCATCTATTCTGTGATTAAAATTAATCTGTGCCCCAAGACTTTCGCAATACTTTCGTATATTGTATACAACCTTCATCAGCACATCTGTACCGATATGTGGTTTGTTAGAATATAATATCTCTGATGAAGCACCGAATCTTACAAACATTTCAAGAACATTTCTTATTCGTCCTGTAGGGTCTTTTATTACCGTATTAAGCTTTCCGTCTGAAAATGTTCCTGCTCCGCCTTCACCGAACTGTACATTCGACTGTGTATCAAGCTTTCCAGTAGTCCAGAACTCATCAACCTTTCTGTGTCTTTCTTCAACACTGTCACCACGCTCATATACAACAGGCATAAGTCCAGCCTCGCTAAGCTTAAGTGCCGCAAACATTCCCGCTGGTCCAAATCCAATTATAACAGGCCTGTCTTCTTCCTTAATTCCTGCGGCCTCATAATTATTCATTCTGGCATATGGGAATTCATATATAGCCTTCTCATTATATGTAACATTGTTATTGGCTGCTTTCTTTGCAAACGCTTTCAAATCCGTATCTTTATTATTGATAACAAGCTTCTTAACATCAACACTGTATACATACATAATGTCAGGCTTATGTCTTGCATCTATAGACCTCTTTATAATGTCGAACTTTATATCACAGTTATTCTTTAACCTGAGTGCCTTTTTAACTGCCTTTAAAAGCTCAGTCTCTGTGTGGTCTGGCTTTAATTTTATATTATTAATCCTTATTACTTTTTCCTGTTTCAATTATTTATCCTTTCCTTTATTTATCCTTTTCTTCACTCCTGCCGCAGCTAAGTATGCCGAGCTCCACGCCCATTGCAGGTTATAGCCTCCGCATTTGCCGTCAACATCAACAACCTCACCAGCAAAGAACATACCCTTTACTTTTTTACATTCCATATTACTTATGTCAATGTCATCAAGAGCAACTCCACCCTGACACACCTGTCCATTATCAAAGCCTTTATCACCTGTTACGACAAATTCAAAATGTGTCATAACTTCAATAATATGTCGCATTTTTTCAATATCAATATCTGCTATATGCTTACTTTCGCTTATTTTGCATTTTGCCGCTATCATAGCAACAAGCTTTTTATTAATAAGTCCTTCAAAGAACTGTTCTAAAGTCTTATATCCTTCTGCTGTAACTCGTCTGTTGAAAATGTCTTCTATATCACTATCTGTTATATCAGGTATCATATTAATAACAGCCTTGACTTCCCTGTTCTCATCTATAGCTTTTACCGCAAATCTGCTCACCTGAAATACTGGTATTCCTGATATTCCATAATCTGTATACTGGATTTCTCCTGTATCTTTCGCTACGCACTGTCCGTCAACAAAAAGCTCTATGCTTCCATAGCTTCTTACGCCTGCACCAAGCTTACATACCGCTTTGTCCCTGCATACAAGCTGTACAAGTGCAGGAAGCGGCTTTACTATATCAATTCCAAGCTGTCTTACAAGCTCATAACCCGAACCGTCTGAGCCTGTCTTTGGCGAAGCCTTTGAACCTGTTGCAATAATTACTGCATCTGTTATAAAGTCTATGCTGTCACATTCAAGAACGAACACTTCCCCTCCGTCAGCTTCCTTCTTATAAATCTTATTAATGACAGTATCCATATTAACTTTAATGCCAGCTTTCTTTATTGCCAATGTTAATGCATTCTGTAATGAAGCAGCTGTCTTAGAATGTGGATATACATAGCCGTCCTTTTGTGTATAATATACGCCTATGCTTTTAAAGAATTCGAGCGTATGCGCTACATCAAACTTATTAATAACTTCAATAACAAGTCCGTTATCTTTATTCTGATACATCTCACTGCTCATATTAAGATTAGTAAAATTACACTTGCCATTACCTGTCTGTAATATCTTGCTTCCAATCTTTCCTGTGTGTTCTATTATGCAGGTATCTATTCCATAACCTGCAAGCTGTACTGCCGCCATCATTCCAGCCGCACCGCCGCCGATTATGACACATTCGTGCTTTTTCACATATTTGCTTTTCATATATCGCTATCCTTATTACTGTTATTCTATGCTGTATGCCTGTATAAAATCATACAACTGCTGTTCTCCCTTTAAACCAAGCCCGTCTGCACATTCTTCCTTTATGCTTTCTGGCAGCAGTTCAATATCAATCTGGGCATAATCGTAGAATTCATATTCAATGTCCGAATTCTTCAATACACCCCTGTATATTACAGCCTGTCCGTCCTGTAACTGCAACAGATAATTATCTGTATATGTCTTATTCTGCTGTGATACTCCTGCTGTCTGCTGGGACGCCATACGTTCTTCGCCTGTTCTTTTATTCTGCATATCTTCATACTTAACTCTATCCCTCTGTATGTCATCTATATGCTCATCACCTGTATTGCCGCGCGACAGAAATACTATTGTTAATATAACGATTACAGCCGCCACAACACATATTGATATAACATTTCTTCTATTAAATATACCATTTTCCATTCTTTTGCACCTTCCTTGCAATATGAATTTATATGGTAATTATTTGCAAAATGTTATATTTTATACATTTCATTCTACTATTTATTACAATTTAAAACTATCAGGCAGTAAATCATCAATAGTATATTTAATTATCTCTCCTGCATTTTCAAGAATTATCTGCTCATCACCCTTAAAGAATTCACTCATAACCTGTCTGCATATTCCGCAGGGATATGTCTTTAAACCTGAAGATGACACTATGGCAATCTTAGCGAATTCTTTTCTGCCCTCACTTACAGCCTTGAATATTGCTGTCCTTTCTGCACAGTTAGTCGCGCCAAAGCTTGAATTCTCTATGTTACAGCCTGTATAAATATGTCCGTCCTTTGTCAGCACACAAGCTCCGACCTTAAACTTTGAATAAGGTGAATACGAATAAGCCATTGCCTCTTTTGCTTTATCTAAAAGTTCTCTGTCTGTGTATTCCATTATATATCACCCCACGATTTCTATATTCTAATAATTACAATATTATCGCTCTTATAATTGCAATATCATCATCTTCCATATAATATGACTATCTTGTAATTCCTATATTATCAAGGACTTCTCTCTGCTTGGCTTCCATAACCTTGCTTTCTTCTTCTGTCATATGGTCATATCCGAAAAGGTGCATCATACTATGTGCAACTAAGAACGCAAGTTCTCTTACTTCGCTATGTCCATATTTTTCAGCCTGTTCAGCCACCTTTTCTACTGATACAACTATGTCACCAAGCATAAGTTCACCTGTATCTGGATTAAAATAATCCTCTGTGTTATTCTCAAATTCATCTTCAAGTGACTCAAAATCCGATGGTGCTTCATAGTTAATCATAGGAAATGATAAAACATCTGTAGGTGCATCAACTTCCCTGAACTCTTTGTTAATCTGATGTATTGCCTCATTATCCGTCAATGTGACATTAACCTCTATCTCATATGGACATTTCTCATATGCAACTGCCTCATTAACAACATCGTTAATTATCTTCTCATAATCTAACTCTAACTTTTTATCTGTTTCATATTCTATATTAATTGTCATTCTTTCTTGTTCCTTTCTCTTTCTTACCCTGTCTGCTGTCGTAATTCTTTCTTGACCTGCCATCAGATTCTTTCCTATTCTGCCTGTCAAGCTCTTTCTTGTTCTGTCTGTTCTCGTATTCCTCATAAGCTTTTACAATCTTCTGTACAAGAGGGTGTCTTACTACATCGTGGTTAGTAAGCTTTACAAAGCCTATCTCATCAACCTTTGAAAGCACCTTCATTGCAACGTCCAGACCAGATGTCACATCTCTTGGAAGATCCTTTTGTGTCTGGTCACCCGTAACTACTACCTTAGATCCGAAACCTATTCTTGTAAGAAACATTTTCATCTGCGCAGGTGTTGTATTCTGTGCCTCATCTAATATTATAAACGCATTATCAAGAGTTCTTCCTCGCATATACGCAAGCGGTGCTACCTCTATAAGTCCCTTTTCCATATTGGCATTAAAACTTTCTGCACCCATAATCTGAAAGAGTGCATCATATAAAGGACGAAGATATGGATCTACCTTGCTCTGTAAATCACCTGGAAGAAATCCAAGCTTTTCTCCTGCCTCTATCGCTGGTCTTGTAAGAATTATTTTATTAACCTCATTTGACTTAAATGCCTGAATTGCCATAGCCATTGCAAGATATGTCTTTCCTGTACCAGCAGGACCTATTCCAAATACAATCATTTTATTCCTTATCTGGTCTACATAGTTCTTCTGGCCTAATGTCTTTGGCTTAATCGGCTTTCCTGCTATAGTCCTGCATACTGTATCAGAGTCTATCTCTAACATAGTATCCTGCTTATCATCAAATGATAACGATATTGCATAGTCAACACTCTGTCTGCTTATCTGGTTACCTCTTCTTGCAAGCTCTATAAGATTATCAAGCACGCCTCTTGCCCTTATAACATTAGGTTCTGCGCCTATTATCTTTACAACTCCGTCCCTTGCTATTAATTCTATATTAAGATTACTCTCTATTGCCTTGGCATATTCATCAAACTGTCCAAACACCATACTGCTGTATTCTGCTGGCATATCAATAACAACTTCTACTTCACTCATTAATATTAATCCTCTTTCTATTAATATGTATATCAATTAGCAACCGGAAGAAGTACTTCCAATTCTCCGGTACAGCTTCCTCTGTCATCAGTTGTATCTATATTAACACGACAATCCATTATTTGCACTCCTTTTTGTTCCATATGTGAAATATACGTCTGTAATCTTTCATTAAGAAGGTCTTCTAACTGGACATCATCATACCAGCCATTCATAACTTCATATTCTTTTCTGTTCTCAACTCCGATAACAATTCCCGTATCTATTCCTCCTGCAACAACCAACGGATATTTCTGCGTTATTATATCATACTGTTCTATACGCCTGTGCGGCTGGGTCAGCTTAATTAAGCCGCTGTCGTTTTCTATAATTAATGAAGAATATTTTTTCTTAGTATACTGTCTGTATTCGTATTCTCTTTCCAATATATCATCATACGCAATTACTGTATGAACTAAAATGTCTGCATCAGGGCATACAGCTACCTGATACAGCTCCGTTCCTGAGTCATCAGTAACCGCAACCCTGCCAGATACTAGTGCCTGCCCCTCCTGAATCTCATCACCGCAGGCTACTAGCGGCGTACCGCTTCTTGTAATTATCTTCTTAACAACACCCTGACAGCTGCTTATTATGTCTTCACCATCACTATACACAGCCTTGGCCGCTTCTTTATTCATAGAATAATTTTCTTTTATGTATACGTTAACCATTGAGCCTTTTATCTCAACGCTCGCCCACGTAACATCAAGATCATTTCTTATACATTCTTCAATATACGCACAGTCAATATTTTTAAGCATATTTCCATTATAAACCTTCATATCTTTTAAATAACTTTTCAAATACTCATCTGTGTATACATAATTGCCATTAAAATCCACTTTCCATACGAACATTCCAAGAAACTTTATTATAACAAATGCTATAATCACCCCGTAGGCAAACGAATAATGCTGTCTGTATCTGAATATATAATATCTTGGATAAGCCTTTTTGATAACTTTAATATGCACTCTTGCCGCCTTAACAAGATTTTTTATCATAAAGAAATCATTTCTTGCTATTTTGGCACGGACGGCATTATTGCCAGCTTTAATATGCTGTACATCAAAAAATATTATATCTTTTTTCCTACACATATTAAAAAATGTATTTATACCATCTCCGCTTATTTCCAGTTCAATATAAAAAATATGCTTCAATCCATCTTTAATACCAAGCTTCATATTATACACAGCACCCCATTAACCATACTACTCAAATGTAATCTCTTTAATCTTCCCTTTTATGGATATTTCATCCATATCCAGATATCCTATATCAAGACTACTTCCCTTAACGTGTACAATTCCACGCCTTGTAATCACCTTGACACTATCGCATTCATACTCCATTATTGATTTAAAATTCTCTATATACATTTCCTTATTGCCAATAACTGTAAGAAGCGGCATAGTAACAGACTGCGGCATAACAACCGAACGCACATCTTTCGCGCACTTAAACTTTCCCATATCTTACCCCAGCATAACAACTTACGCTTATATATAAAATATGCAAAAAAATCCCGATGTATTCTAAAATACACCGGGATTAAATATTTCGCTATCAAATTAATTGAACTTACGTTTTCTAGCAGCTTCTGACTTCTTCTTGCGTCTTACGCTTGGCTTTTCGTAATGTTCTCTTTTACGAATTTCCTGCTGAATGCCTGCCTTTGCGCAGTTTCTCTTGAATCTGCGTAATGCGCTATCTAAAGACTCGTTTTCTTTAACGATGACATTTGACATACCTTTTCCTGACCACCCTTCTGTTGCGTAATTGTGCTGGGCAATACATATAGGGTTTTACCTAATCGCACAACAGATATTATATCACAGAAATTGCCTAAGTCAACAGAAAATTTGCGATTTTAGCATAATTTGTTAAATTAATATTATAACCAATATCATAGTAATTATTATGACTGTTATAATTAAAGCTGTTCTGCAAGAACTTCTGGTGCTTTCTTTAATAACTCATCAATACCAGCGGCATTCTTACCACCAGCCTGAGCCATATTAGGACGTCCGCCACCACCGCCGCCAACAAGTGAAGCAACAGCCTTAATAAGATTACCGGCGTGAGCACCCTTTGCAACAGCATCATCTGTAGCCATAGCTATCATATTAACCTTATCAGCCGCAAGCGCACTTACAACAAGTACAACACCTGAACCAATCTCGCCCTTTAACTTATCACCAAGATTTCTAAGTTCATTCATATCAACATTATCAACCTTAGTTGCAAGAAGCTTAACGCCCTTAACATCAACAACATTATCTGTCACATCACCTAAAGCATTATTAGCAAGCTCTGCCTTAAGCTTATCATTCTCAGATGTAAGTGCCTTAATCTCGTCATTCATTGCATGAATTCTTCTTACAAGCTGTGCACTCTCTGTCTTAGCTGCGATTGAAGCTTCTTTTACAAGAGTTTCAAGATTATTAAAGAACTTAAGAACTCCCTTATCTGTAAGGGCTTCTATTCTTCTTACACCTGCTGCAACACCTGACTCAGATACAATCTTGAAAAGTCTGATATTAGCTGTATTGGCAACGTGTGTACCACCACAGAACTCCTTAGAGAAGTCACCCATACATACAACTCTTACCTTCTCGCCATACTTTTCACCAAAAAGTGCCATAGCTCCTGTCTTCTTAGCTTCTTCAATTGTCATAATCTTTGTCTCTACCGGAATTGCCTCAGCAATCTTTTCATTGACAATATCTTCGACCTTCTTAATCTCCTCTTCTGTCATACTCTGGAAATGTGTAAAGTCAAATCTTAATCTTTCTGGATCTACATAAGAACCCTTCTGTTCAACGTGGTTACCAAGTACAGTTCTTAATGCTTTCTGTAAAAGGTGTGTTGCACTATGGTTCTTGCAGGTATCTGCTCTGTATTCTGGATCTACAGTAAGAGTAACTGTATCACCAACCTTAAGCATACCCTTTGTCATAGTTCCAACGTGACCAATCTTGCCGCCTTTAAGCTTGATTGTTGTATCAACCTTAAATTCGCCCTCAGAAGTTGTGATATAACCCTTATCACCTTCCTGACCACCCATTGTTGCATAGAACACTGTCTGATCAACGATAACTGTTCCCTTATCTCCCTCTGAAAGAGCCTCTACAACATCTTCTTCTGTTGTAAGAACTGTTATCTTTGAATCATTAGACAGCTTGTCATATCCAACGAATTCACTTGTGATAGCTGGATCAATCTCATCATATACAGTTGCATCGGCACCCATATAGTTAGTTGTCTTACGAGCCTTACGAGCTTTCTCACGCTGCTCATTCATACACTTTGTGAAACCGTCTTCATCAATAGTTATGTTCTTTTCTTCTAATATTTCCTTAGTAAGATCGATAGGGAAACCATAAGTATCATAAAGCTTGAAAGCATCTTCTCCAGAAAGAACGCTCTGGTTCTTCTCCTGAAGTTCCTTCTCCATATCTGAAAGAATGCTTAAGCCCTGGTCAATAGTCTTATTGAACTTATCTTCTTCCTCAGATATAACCTTAGTAATGAATTCCTTCTTTTCTTCAAGTTCTGGATATCCGTCCTTAGAACCTTCTATAACTGTTTCGCAGAGCTTAGATAAGAACTTTCCTTCTATTCCTAAAAGTCTTCCGTGTCTTGCAGCTCTTCTTAAAAGTCTTCTAAGTACATAGCCTCTGCCTTCGTTAGATGGCATAATACCATCACTTACCATAAATGTTACTGAACGGATATGGTCTGTGATAACACGGATAGATACATCCTGCTTCTCATCTTCCTTATACTTAACACCAGCCATCTCGCATACCTTATTACGGAGTGCCTGTAATGTATCAACGTCAAATATAGAATCAACGTCCTGAACAACAACTGCAAGTCTTTCAAGACCCATACCTGTATCAATGTTCTTCTGGATAAGGTCTGTATAGTTGCCCTTACCATCATTATTGAACTGTGAGAATACGTTATTCCATACTTCCATATATCTGTCACAGTCACAGCCTACTGTACAGCCTGGCTTTCCGCAGCCATACTTTTCGCCACGGTCATAATAAATCTCAGAACATGGACCGCAAGGACCAGCACCGTGTTCCCAGAAATTATCTTCCTTGCCAAATCTGAATATTCTCTCAGGTGCAATACCTATCTCTTTATTCCAGATTTCAAAAGCTTCATCATCATCTTTATATATTGATGGATATAATCTATTAGCATCAAGTCCTACAACCTCTGTAAGGAACTCCCAAGACCAATGAATAGCTTCTGTCTTAAAATAATCACCAAATGAGAAGTTACCAAGCATTTCAAAGAATGTACCGTGTCTTGCTGTCTTACCAACATTTTCAATATCACCTGTACGGATACACTTCTGGCAAGTAGTCACTCTTCTTCTTGGTGGAATTTCCTGACCTGTAAAATATGGCTTTAATGGAGCCATACCTGAATTAATGATAAGCAGACTGTTATCATTATGTGGAACAAGTGAGAAACTCTTCATCTTTAAATGTCCCTTGCTCTCAAAAAAATCAAGATATAATCTTCTTAATTCGTTAACGCCTCTGTACTGCACTTTATTCTTCCTCCTGTTTAGCTGCTTTCTTAGCATCTAATCCTTTTCTAATCTTACCACCGGCAAATACTGCAAGAACTAAAAGTCCAAGCATAACTACAAACTTTACCGCCTCAAATATTAATTCCGAAACTAATGTTAATCCTACCATAAGCCTTCCTTTCTGCTACTGCCGGCTTTGCAGCAGCTATAAACAACATAGTATTTTACCATAGCTGATATTAATTTTCAACATTCCACTTTCCATTATTAAGAAAATAGCCTGCGCTTCTCTCAGCCGCATTAATAATAGTACTGTCATAACCAATAGTTTTTAACAGCTTTATAGCATTTCTTGTGGTTGCAGGTCCTGTATACAACTTGAAGTCAAATATAACTTCATCATCTGTAACCTCCTCCTGAAAATGATAATTATCATATTTTCCTTTAAGAAGTGATGTAAGTTCTACATCGTGTGTTGCCGCAAACACAAGTGCTTTATCAGTCCTTATGCTCTTTAGTATCTCTGATGATGCCGCAATACGCTCAACTGTGTTAGTTCCGCGAAGCACCTCATCAACAAACATAAGCACAGGATGTCCTTCTTTAGCCGCCGCATCCAACATTCTCTTAAGCGACTTAATTTCCACTATATAGTAGCTGTTGGAGCTGCTAAGGTCATCTCTTAACGCCATTGACGAATATATTCTGTATACAGGCGCTCTGTAGTAATCCGACACACTTGTATATATTGTCTGTGACAAAAGCGCATTAATTGCAATTGTCTTAAGAAATGTCGATTTACCTGAAGCATTAGAGCCTGTCAGAAGTACATTATGCTTAGTATTTATAGAGTTAGCTATTGGCTTTGTTATAAGTGGATGATATACATTTTTTACCTCAAGCTGCATATCATTATCATCCCTGAACTCAGGAATGCACCAGCTGCCAAGCATGCATCTGAATGAAGCAACTGCTATGGATGACTCTATAAAACCAAGTGTATCTATAAGCTCATATATATAAGCCTCTTTATCATTAAAAAGCTTTATAAGATTATTAAACTTTATAAGGTCAACGTGTGTTAACATTCTTAAGTAATCAAGCAGAATCTCAGCTACAGAACCATCGACATTACCAGTTTCAAGAAGCCACGACCTCTTTGTTATATCTGAAAGTTCCTCTGATATATTCTTTAACTTATCGTTATACTCACCAAGGAAATCAACATCCAGTGCTGTTATCTTCTTCGCACCCATAAGCAGCTTCACGATATGATTAACACATATGAAGTACTTGTCAACACCAGCCTTATACTTATAATACGTTATTATTGAAAATGCGACAGCCGCGATACAAAGCCATATTCCAAGCACAGGGCTTACGGCACAAGTAAATATAACTGCCGCAAGAATAAACAGCATTGAAGCATAATGGAGTACATTGCTCTTTTTGTCAAGTCCTACTACCACATCGCAATAATCACTTATTGATATATGCTTTGCACGTCCTATCCATACAAATATTTTCTGTATATCAAGTCTTTTAGCAGCATTTTTATCAAAATCAGAAGCAAGCTTATCAAGCTTTTTAAGTGACTGGATATCAGCAGCGGGACTCCTTAACATCTTATAAAGATATTCCTGTCCTGCCGATGAATTAGTGTTATTCATCATACGGAATACCGCATCCATACCAAGGTCATTCCATGTTATATCATCTATTGAGTTCTCATCTGCATTTCTTTTAAAGTAATGTGATATGCACTCATAATCTTCACCAGAATACTTTCTTTGTGACGGCTTTCCCCAGCCATTTTTCAGTTTTTTAATAATTGAATTCTGCTTTCTTCTATTATTCGTAACTGTGACATATACAGCAATAATAATAACAAGTGCAAAAAATACAAGTATCTGTATGCTTGTCATATCTGCAAAACCCGACTTGTCCATTATACTCCTCCCCCGATATTATATAATCTTGCAGTTTCAAATGAAAGCTTTATCATATCATCAAAGCCCTCCTGCCTTTCCTCAACTGATAATGACTGTCCATTCATAAGATTATCACTTATAGTAAACATGGCAAGAGCATTCTTTGAAAGACGGGCGGCATTCATATAAAGTGCCGCCGACTCCATTTCAACAGCAAGCACTCCCATATCACTCCACGCCTTATTATACTCTGGATTATCATTATAAAAGACATCTGTTGACACGACATTTCCAACCTCAACTGGAATTCCATAAAGCTTTGACTGCTCATATGCACAGTTTAAAAGCCCGAAGTCTGCCACAGGCGCATATGTTCCTGGAAGATTATACTGCTTGGCATAGTTAGAATCGGTGCTTGTACCGATAGCTAACACAATATCCCTTAAGTCCACCTTGTCAGATATGCTTCCCGCCGAACCTATTCTTATAATATTATCAACATCATAAAACTTGAATAATTCATAGCTGTATATGCCCATAGATGGCATGCCCATTCCGCTTGCCATAACCGATATGCCAGTACCTCTGTATACACCAGTGTAACCATATATATTCCTTACAGCATTAAACTGGACTACATTATCAAGATAATTATCAGCTATATACTTCGCCCTTAAAGGGTCGCCCGGCATTATAACTGTCTTTGCTATATCCCCGGCTTTAGCTGTATTATGTGGTGTTGCCATAACATCACCCCTTCCATATCCAAACAAAGGCTGCATCCTGTCAGAAGTACCCATTCAGATACTCCGAAGCAAACATACAGCCCTCATCATTATTTTACTTTCCAGCGTACTTTATAACTGAATCAACATCATAGCCGGCAAGCTTTTCTCTTCCATTAAGACCTTCAAGTTCAATAAGGAACACAATCTTTACAACCTTGCCGCCAAGTCTTTCAACAAGCTTTATAATAGCCTCTGTTGTACCGCCTGTTGCGATTAAGTCGTCAACAATAACAACCTTCTGTCCCGGTACTATTGCATCCTTATGCATTTCGATAGTTGCAGTTCCATACTCAAGTGAGTAATCTTCTGATATAGTTTCACAAGGGAGCTTTCCCTTCTTTCTTACAGGAACAAAACCCTTGCCGTTTGCATATGCAACTGGAACACCGAATATAAAGCCTCTTGACTCCGGACCTACTACAACATCATAGTCAACATCCTTGAGTGTCTCATTAATACCGTCTATAGCAAGCTTTAATCCCTCAGGGCTCTGTATAACAGAAGTTATATCTCTGAATATAATTCCTTTCTCTGGAAAATCCGGAATACTTCTTACATAATCTTCAACCTTTTTCATATTGTCCTCCTATTTGCCTTTTATAGTGCAAAGTACATTAATTACAACTAATTTTATCAGAATTCTCTCTTACAATCAAGCACCCAGCTACACAATCAGGCAGACAAGTCCCGAATTCTCATTCATAACCTTTTCTATTGTCTCTCCTATCTTATCCATATTATCTTTAGTTATATTATGTGTCTTTTCATATATTCCATCATTGACGATCTGTTCTATTGTCTTTCCAAATATATTAGTATCCCATATGCCGTCCGGATTATCCTTTGTATTATCTTTAATGTAGTTAATCAGATCCTCAGCCTGGTTTTTAGTGCCGACAATAGGCGCAATCTCAACATTAATCTGTGTCTTTAACATATTCACTGACGGAACTTTAGCCTTAATCTTAACACCGTATTTATTGCCATTTTTTATAACAACCGGTTCTTCCAGCTCTATAGCACTTCTTACTGGTGTTACAACGCCAAAGCCTGACATATTAACATCAGTTACCGCATCAGATACACTTTCATATTCCTTCTTTCTTAATGCCAGATCCCTTATTGTACTTATAAGCTCATATTCATTTAATATCTTAGTTCCAGTAAGCTCACTTAAAATGCCATAATAAATATTAGCATCTACAGACATCTTCACACTCACCCTGCCCTCTGAAAGCGACACCTCTGTAACATCAAGCTTCTTTATGTATTCATTATCTGCACTATATTTATAATTATCAGCATCTTTTATTGTATTAATGCCTTCTAACACCTCTCCTGCCACCTGCATTAGCTCTTTTTTCAGCCAATGCTCATCAGGAAGCACCTGTGTCCATTCCGGCGCAAAAAAGTCAATTTGTGTCACTGCAAACTGCTTAAGCACCTCTTTAAGAATATTATTGACATCTTCATTCTTTAACTGGTCGCAATTAACAGGAATAACAGGCACTTCATAATCAGCCGACATACTAACGGCAAGCTCCTTGGTCTTTGGGGCATAAGGCTTATCACTGTTTAATATTACAGCGAACGGCTTATTTATCTTTTTTAACTCATTAATAGTCTTTTTCTCTGCCGCTATATAATTCGTTCTGTCAATTTCTGTAAAAGAACCGTCTGTTGTCACGACAATGCCTATTGTTGAATGATCATTTATCACTTTCTTAGTTCCAATCTCTGCCGCCTTGGAAAATGCTATTTCCTTAGCATCCCATGGTGTCTTAACCATTCTCTCTTTTCCATTATCAAGATGTCCATTAGCCCCCTCAACCATAAATCCGACACAATCAACAAGCCTTACCTTCATATTAATTCCCTCAAATGGACTTATAAGTGCCGCTTCACTTGGAATAAATTTAGGCTCAACCGTCATAACTGTAGTTCCGCCTGACGACTGTGGAAGTTCGTCCTGCGCCCTCTTTCTTTTATTATCATCTTTCATAGAAGGAAGAACACACAATTCCATAAATCTTTTGATAAATGTTGACTTACCGGTTCTTACTGGTCCTACAACGCCAAAATATATTTCTCCATTCGTTCTTTTCTTAATATCCATATATACATCATACTCTGCGCCTGATACAAGCCCTTTTCCATCCATATATCTAACCTCCATATATACGCATATAAATGTATATTCCCCGCAATAAAAAAATATGCCAGACGAACACCGCCATTCCCGCCTGTGTGGCAGAAAATGTACAGCTTTCATCTGACATACATATCAATCACATAACCCTGTAATTATATTCATTGCATATTCTGTAATTATATCAATTACATTTTCTATAATGAACTAAAAATACATATCCTGTGACGAATTAGAAATTAATTATATTAAACTGTGCCAATGTATAGAACACAAGAATAATAAGCAATAACACTGGTGCTATATACTTAATCATAACGCGGTATATTTTCTCACGCTTAAAAGTTTCTCCATTCTTGGTAGCCTCTCCAATAATATAATCAGCACCCTTTGACCAGCCTATCATAAGACAGGTAAAGAACGCTACTATAGGAAGCAGAAGGCTGTTGCTTATAAAGTCGAAGAATGTAAGGAAATCCATTCCAAGTATTGTAATGTGTGACCACACTCCATTACCAAGCGAGCAAGGTATTCCAAGGGCAACTGAGAATATAACAACCCCAAGACACGCCTTAATTCTGCTTATATGAAATCTGTCTATAAGCATTGAAACTATTGCTTCCATAACGGATACCGAACTTGTAAGTGCCGCAAAGAATACAAGCACAAAGAACAATCCGCCTATAAATCTTCCAGCAGTCATCTGTGTAAATACCTTAGGAAGCGTTACAAACATAAGTCCTGCACCACTCTGTGATGTCCCAGCCTCACCGCTGAATATATACACTGCCGGAACAACCATCATTCCCGCAAGAAGGGCAATTCCTGTATCAAATATTTCTATCTGGTTGACAGATTTTACAAGACTTACCTCGTCTTTAGTATATGAACCATAAGTTATCATAATTCCCATTGCAAGGCTCATTGAATAGAACATCTGTCCCATAGCCGCACACACCGTCTTAAATGAGAACTTAGAGAAATCCGGCAGGAGGTAATATTTAATTCCTGCTGATGAACCGGGAATTGTAACTACATATATACATATTATAATTGCAAGCACAATAAGTGCCGGCATAAGAAAGCTGCTCACCTTCTCAATTCCCTTTTCAACACCTAATATTACGATAAGCGATGTGAGTCCAAGGAATATAATAAAGAATATAAGCGGTGCATATTCTCTTCCAATAAAGTTACCAAAAAATGAGTCCTCGGCAGCAGCTATATTCTGTCCTGTCGCAAACACTGTGACATATTTTGTAACCCAGCCTCCGATTACACAGTAATATGGCAGAATGATAACTGGTATTATAAATGCAATCGGCCCGATAAATCCAAACTTGGAATCGACCTCTTTATATGCCCTTGTAGGACTTAACTTTGTCTTTCGTCCTATAGCAATCTCTGTTGTCATAAGAGTAAAGCCAAATGTAAGTGCAAGTATAATATATACAAGAATAAATATTCCTCCGCCATATTGCGCCGCAAGATACGGAAATCTCCACAGATTACCAAGTCCAACAGCACTTCCGGCAGCCGCAAGCACAAAGCCTATTCCTCCCGTGAAACTGCCCCTTTTCTTCTTTTCCATTAATTATTCCAAACCTTTCCTTATAAATCATTTAATATAAATTATCTAGCATAAATCATCTAAATATAAATCATTTAATATAAACCATCTAGCATAAATCATCTAATATAAATCATCT